>FR882601.1:288948-291315 GCA_000435715.1 Firmicutes bacterium CAG:145 | reverse complement strand
AAAACTAAATACAGAATGAAAAAGTTTAGATAATTACGGCTTTATCCGGTTTCCAGAATGATTTTGCAAAGACTATGACCAGAGAATACATCTCCAGCCTTCCTGCGATCATCAAGAAGCACATGACCAGTTTTGAAAAATCATCAAACATTCCGAAATATCCTGAACATCCCGGGAGTCCTAATGCCATGCCGGTATTGGAAAAAAGCCCTATAGAGGTTGTCACGGTCGTTTCCATGTCCAGATTGTTAAAGGAAAGCAGCACACATCCAAGGAAAAAGATCACGAAGAATAACAGCGTATGAGAGACTATGGAAGAAGCTGCCTTAGCAGATACGGGAGTGTTGTCATCCAGCATCACTGCCTTGACCATGTGAGGATGTATCTGCTGCATAAAACCTCGCCTTATCAGCTTAAAGAGAACTGTCACTCTCATCACTTTCAGCGAACCGGAAGTAGAGAAGGAACATCCCCCTATGAATAAGATAATCATCAGTATTGTAGTTGTAAAAGCGGGCCAGGTAGTGTAATCGCATACGAAATATCCCGAGGTAGAAATGAATGAGACCACCTGAAAAAGACCGTCTTTTACGGCATGCCAGATGTTATCGTAAGTACCGCTGAAGCGCAGACTCAAAGCTATGAGTACAGTGGCTATTCCCATTATCTTAAAGAAGGCTTTGATCTCGTTGTTCTTAAATATTTCTCTCCATTTTCTCCTCGAGGCCAGAAAGTACACAGCATAATTCAGAGAAGAAAGTATAGAAAAGATCATCACGACTATCTTAACGTATAAAGTATCATACATCCAGGCAGCGTCCGGAGTTATTATGAGTCCTGCGGTACTTATGCTGCTGCAGGTGGTCAGAAGAGCGTTGTACCAGTCCATAGGACCTGCGATAAGCAGTATGAACTCAAGGGTAGAAAGCAGCAGATAACTCG
The DNA here is from genome assembly GCA_000435715.1 of Firmicutes bacterium CAG:145. GTDB lineage: Bacteria > Bacillota > Clostridia > Peptostreptococcales > Anaerovoracaceae > Fimisoma. The sequence goes on along the minus strand of FR882601.1, from coordinate 290,373 downwards.
AATAGAGGAACTTTCCCATATCCGATGACTTAGCTTCCATCTTGGATGATTCAGAACTGGGTGTTTCAGCCATTGCAAGCGACTGATTATTTATTCCCCATAGAGGGAAGATAGAAATCAGAAGCACGAGAATTCCCATTCCGCCCAGCCAATGGCATAATGCGCGCCACATCAGCATACATAAAGGAACGGAGCTCACGTCCAGGACGCTGCATCCTGTAGTGGAAAATCCGGCCACCGACTCGAAAAGACAACTCATGAACGAAAAATTCTGACCGGATAAGTACAGCGGAAGAGCCCCCAGCAGAGAGCAGTATATCCAGCTAACGAAAGCGATAAAGAATCCCTCTCTGGATCTGAGGGCGATCTTATCGAATCTGAATTGAGTAAGGATGACAAAGCCCACGGAAATGCAGATAAGAGAGATAGTAAAAAGCGAACCTGCGGCTTTCCACTCTTCATAATAGAGACCTGCGACTACAGCGGGCAGCATAAACAACCCTTCTATAAGGGTCAGTATGCCAAGTACTTTTATTATAGCTCTGAAATTAAGTCCCATATGATTAAAACCTCTGTTATCTTATCTGGTCCTGTTGGGGTTCCAGTAGTACTTAGAAAATAATACCAGCACTGTATAAAGCTCCAGCCTGCCTATTATCATAAGTATAGAACATACGAATTTGGAAAACCAGGAGAACATCGAAAAATTCATAGTCGGGCCGACAAGATTGAAGCCCGGGCCTATGTTCCCAAGGCAAGAAGCGGCAGCCGAAACATTCGTCATCAGATCGAATCCGTTCAGCGACAGCAGCACAGTTCCCGCAAAAAACACAAACAGATATGTGAAGATAAAATTTGATATCTTGATAGCAGTACCGCTGCTCAGCTCACTTTCGTTGAGAGTGATAGGAGTTATTCTGCTGGGATGAACTTTGAGAGAAATACTGCGCCGTATGATCTTGAGACCTATCAGGACGCGGACCCCTTTTATACCTCCGGCCGTAGACGATGAGCAGCCGCCTATAAAGAATAATGTAAATAATACCATCTTAGAGAAAGTAGGCCACACATCGTAATCATCGGTGGCGTATCCTGTAGTCGTAAGTATGGAGATTACTTGAAAGAAGGAATTCAGTAATTTTTCTCCAAACTGAGAAAAACTATCGCTTATGAAATTATATACGGCGATGAGAAGACCCGCCGAAATCGTCACCGTAGTATAGAATTTAGTTTCTTCATCTTTGAATATCTGCAGTACTCCGCGCTTCTTTACCATATAAAACAAGTTGAAATTTATGGCGGCAAGAAACATGAACACGGCTACCACTATTTCCACATATACATTATTATAATGACCTATACTGGCGTTATATATCGATAATCCGCCGGTACCTACAGTCCCAAAGGTATGGATCAGAGCGTCGT
>FR882601.1:270899-288918 GCA_000435715.1 Firmicutes bacterium CAG:145 | reverse complement strand
TATATGGGCAGACCTCCCAGCATCAGAAGGAGAGTCTCGGCGCCGGTCATGATTATGTAGACGCGATATACTTCCTTGGAATTGTCCGAAAATTTTGCCAGGATTTTATTCTTGGTCGGTCCTGTAGTCTCTGCGCTGGCTACGATCTGGCCGTTTATTCCGAAAGCGGGGATAAGAGCTGTAATGAACACGATTATCCCCATGCCGCCGAGCCAGTGAGTGAATGAACGCCAAAACAATATGGAACGAGGAAGTGCTTCCACATCGGTTAAAATCGACGATCCTGTGGTACTGAAGCCGGATGCGGACTCAAAAAAAGCGTCAAAAAATCCGGGAATCTCACCGGAAATCATGAATGGCGCTGCTCCCACTGCGGATGCGGTGAACCAGCTTACGGCGACAATAAAAAAACCGTCCCGTCCCTTGAATTTATAGCGGAAGGAATTAAAAAAACGCCTCAGGATAAATCCTGTAAAGATGCAGAGAAATATCACTATAGCAAAGGCTCTGGCCGCTGAAGTTTCGCTGTTTATTAAAGCTATCAGAAGGGGAACTGACATACTGGCTCCCAAAATCAGCAGCATTATACCCTCTAATTTAAGAACAGTTCCAATCTTTTGAAACATTATAAAACCTTTCTGTAAGTTTAAATCGGAGCGTAGATCCCCACAAGCTCTCTTGTCGGGGGATGAAGCGGATGATTGCAACATACGCCGGGAACTTTTCACTCCGGACATTTGTTATATATGAAATCCCTTCTTGGGCTTGAACAGAGCCTCAAGCTCTGCAAGATCTGATAGAAGGCAGAATATCGTGACCTTGTCATCCGCTAAGATGCTGGTAGTACCGTCGGGAATTATTATGCTGTTTCCTCTGTGTATCGCAGCTATTATGACTCCGTCCGGCAGATCCAGCTCATTTAAAGGAACATTGGTAAATTTCATGGTATCAGAGGCGATTATCTCTGTTATTTCTGCCTGACCTTGAATCAGCAGAGAAGAAACTATTCGCTTCGACCCCTGAATATAGCGGAGTATTATGCTCGCTACTATATCGAGAGGGTTTAAAGCCATATCTATACCCAGCTTCTCGATGAGATCTTTATAACTCTGGCGGCTCACCTTGGAAATCACGTCCTCTATACCGCGCTGCTTTGCCATGAGCGCCAGCAGGAGATTTTCTTCATCAAGGCCTGTAGTCGTGACAAAGGCGTCCATCTCGTCTATATTCTCTTCGTCCAGAAGAGACGTATCGGTAGCGTCCCCGTGAAGTATCATCACGTCGTCCAGATGGGTGGAAAGGTAGTAGCACCTGTCTTTGTCTTTTTCTATTACTTTAACGGCTATTCCAAATTCGGAAAGCTTGTCCGCCAGATAAAAACCCGTCTTTCCGCCGCCTATGATCATGACCTTTTGCAGGTTGGTGTATTTTCCCTTCTCGTAGACTTTTTTATGAAGATTGTGAATCTCCGACCTCTCTCCGATGAGATAGAGAGTGTCGCAGTCCTCTATAGTAGTCTGGCCGTGAGGTATTATTATCTTTCCGTTTCTTGAGATTGCCACTATGAGCATATTGGGAAATATCTTGCGGACTTCGATCATGGACAGTCCCGCCAGCTTTCTCATCTTTCTGACGCCAAACTGTACCATGGAGACTCTTCCACTGGAAAATATCCCGTTGGTAAGCGTATACTTTTCAACGAGATATTTGTATATTTCCATCGTTATGGAGTAGTCGGGATTGACTACATGATCTATATCCAGATTTTCTTTTATGAAGTCGATCTGCATCATGTTCTCAGGATCTCTGATTCTGGCTATGACTCTGGAACAGCCCAGCTTCTTTGCGAAAGACGCGATGAGCATATTGTCCTCATCGCTGTCGGTGGAAGCCAGAAGAAAGTCGAACTTATCTATTCCGCACTGTTTAAGGGATCTTATGTTTTTTCCGCTGGCGTTGACAGTCATGACGTCCATCTGCTGAGAGATTTTGGAGAGGACAGCCTCGCTTATATCTATTACTGTTATTTCGTGATCGCCCTCTAAAAGAGCGTTGGCGACTTTTATTCCTAATTTTCCCGCGCCGACTATGGCAACTTTCATTTTTTTACCTCTTTAGATTTAAAATAAAAGACATTTCAGCAAAAATGTTGTATGATATATTTTAGCATATAGAAAAATTTTTACAACCCTTTATGCGATCTTTATACCAGAAAGAAAGGAAGAATTCAGTTGAAAATAAAGAGATTTGTAGGCGGCAGTCTGGAAAGCAACGGGTACGTCATCAGCACAGGAAAGGGAAAGGACTGCTACATAATAGATCCGGGCTATGAGCCTTTGAAATTTATCAGATATACTCAGGACGAAGGGCTTTGCGTCAAGGGAGTGATCCTTACGCATCATCATCATGATCATGTGGGAGGAGCTGCGAAGATAGCTGATCTCACAGACTGTCCAGTTATGATGAGCTTTGAGGATTCTCTTTTATACAAGGGAAAGGTAGACGTATATCTCAAAGATGGCGATATTATAGATCTCGACGGTCGTCAGCTCAAAATTATAGCTACTCCCGGGCATACCCGCGGTTCAATATGTATAGAAGCGCCCGGCAGCAGTCTCGTATTTACGGGAGATACCATCTTCGATACGGATCTTGGCAGAACAGACCTTGAAGACGGTTCGGACAGCGAGATGGCGGCCACCTGCATAAACGTCATAGACCGGTGGCCCGACTCGTATACCATATATCCTGGTCATGACGGCAGCGCTACTATGAGACAGGTGAGAAAATACAACGAAGAATTTTTGCAGTGTATAAAGGATAAGAGGACGGAAATAAAACTAATAGCCCTCGATCTTGACGGCACTACTTTGAAAAAAGGCGCCGTACTTTCAGAGCCAACAAGAGATACTCTCGAAAGAGCCATAAAGCGGGGAGTCCATGTCGTTATCGCTACGGGAAGGGTATTTTCTGCTCTCCCTGAATCAATCTTTGATATAGAGGGGCTTGAATATGTGATAACTTCTAACGGAGCTCATATAACAAGACTTAAAGATATGAAGAGAATATATTCAGACTATCCTTCGGAAACGTCTATGGAAGAAGTCAGAGATGTACTGGCTGCAAGAAGGGAATACCCGATAGAAGTATTTACAGACGGGGCTGCTTACATAGATCGGAGAGTATACGAGGACGTAAAAGAAAACGGCTCGGATTATATGGACGCGTCATATATAGCGAGGACCAGAACACCGGTGGCAGATATATATGAATTCCTTACAGATAATAAGAATCAGATAGAGAATATAAATATACATTTTAGCAGTTTTGAAGACAAGGCAAAGCTGAAAAAAGTGCTGGCGAAAGTTTCCGGAATAACGGTCACTTCTTCAATGCCTCACAATCTTGAAATAGGCGGACGAACCACCAGCAAAGCGTCGGCTATAGCGTCGCTGTGCCGGCTTTTGAATATAAAAGAGAAAAACGTCATGGCGGTGGGAGACAGCCCTAATGACGAGGCTATGATAAAAGCTGCAGGCGTAGGAGTGGCCATGGGAAACGCCGAAGAAGAGGTAAAAGCCTGCGCCGACTTCATAACCCTATCCAACGGTGAAGACGGAGTTGCATATGCTGTGGAAAAGTTCGTCTTTGGGGAAAGATAAAATAACTTGAAAATATTTAAAAAAACTATTGACTTGTAAACTTTATTGGTGTAAAGTAAGGACATAATCAATTTAACAATTTAATTCAGTAAAGCGATAAATCAAAGTTGAGGAGGACTGAAATGAAAAAGAAATTATCTGTTTTAGCTATGGTGTTTGTACTGATATTCACCATGTTCGCACTGACAGGCTGCGGCGATAAGGACAAAGAGGCAGACGCCGATGCAAAGGAGACTATAATAGTAGGACTGGACGATACATTTGCGCCGATGGGCTTTAGAGATGAGAGCGGAGAATTGGTAGGTTTCGACATAGATCTTGCCCGCGCCGTAGCTGAGGAACTGGGCATGAACGTTGAATTCAAGCCTATAGACTGGAAAGCTAAAGAAGCTGAGCTTTCGGCGGGAACTGTAGACTGCCTGTGGAACGGAATGTCCGTAACACCTGACAGAATAGAGGGAATGGCTCTTACATACAAATATCTAAACAACAAGATCGTTCTCATGTCGCTGGCAAGCTCGGATCTGGACGTCACTTCTGCCGATCAGCTCAAAGATCTGAAGATAGGAACCCAGGCCGGCTCTGCCGCTTTAGAAATGCTCCAGGCCAACGAAGCTTATGATTCCTTCAAAGACAACATCAGCGAATACGATAAATATGACACCGCCATAATGGATCTGAAGGCAGGAAGAGTAGATGTCATCGCAGTGGATCAGGTGTTGGGCGAATATACCAACAATAACTTAGGGGGAGAGATGAAAGAATGCACTTACTCTCTTGGAGACGACTTCTACACTATAGGATGCGCTTCTGATAATACCGAGCTCAGAGATAAGATCAACGACGCTCTGAAAAAGCTTATTGACAACGGTAAAGCCACTGAAATAAGCGAGAAGTGGTTCGGCAAAGACATAATGGTTTACGAGCCTATAGAAGGTGAAGAATAATTTAGAGAAACAGAGGAAATGCAAATGGAAAGAATCGGAGAATTCTTGCCATTCATGCTCGAGGGTTCGGTGACGACGGTGCAAGTATTCGTACTTACACTCGTCCTCTCCTTACCCCTGGGGCTTCCAATAGCCCTGGGGAGTAACAGCCGTTTTAAACCCTTGAGCTTTTTGTGCAAGATATACGTTTGGATATTCAGAGGAACACCGCTGATGCTTCAGCTGTGGTTTTTCTATTTTTTCTTCCCGTTCAATTTCGGGATAGTGCTGGACGCCATGGCTACAGCCGTGCTTACATATGTGCTCAACTATGCGGCGTATTTTGCGGAGATTTACAGAGGCGGAATCAACAGCATAGACAGGGGACAGTATGAGGCGGCCCATGCGCTGGGGCTTTCCAAAAAGCAGACCATGTTTGACATCATACTGCCGCAGACCATGAAGGCCATACTGCCTCCTGTAGTAAACGAGGCGATAACTCTGGTAAAGGATACTGCTCTCGTGTCCGCCCTCGCCGTCATAGACCTGATGAAGGCCACCAACAGCGCGGTAAACAGGACTACCAGCCTTACGCCGTTCTTTTATGCGGCAATAATATATCTGTTGATGACATTCGTGCTGACCCTGATAGCGGGAAGGCTTGAAAAATATTTCTCCAGATATGACGCTAAGGAGGAGTGGTAATGGAAAAAGAGATTATACTCGAGATGAAGCATATCGTAAAAAAATACGGCGATTTTACCGCGGTTGACGATGTGAATTTTTCTATGCGCAAAGGAGAGATTGTTGCAATAATAGGGCCGTCGGGATCGGGCAAGAGTACGCTGCTCAGGTGCATAAACGGCCTCAACAGCATAACGGCAGGCGACATGATTTTAAACGGCACTACCGGAATGGTATTTCAGCATTTCAACCTCTTCCCGCACATGACGTGCATAGACAATATTACTTATGCGCCTATAAAAGTAAAGAAGGAGAACAAGGCGGACGTCCAGAAGAGAGCCGAGGATTTGCTCAAGATGGTGGGGCTTTCCAACAAGGCGGATGTCTATCCGGCCCAGATTTCGGGCGGCCAGAAGCAGAGAATCGCCATAGCGAGAGCGCTGGCTATGGAGCCGGACCTGATGCTTTTCGACGAACCAACCTCGGCGCTGGACCCGGAAATTACGGGAGAAGTCCTCACTGTAATGAAGAAGCTGGCCGAAAGGCATACCACCATGATAGTGGTGACTCATGAGATGGGATTTGCCAAGGAAGTAGCCGACAGGGTTCTGTTTATGGATAACGGCGTGATAGTGGACGAGGGAACTCCTCAGGAAATCTTTGATAATCCTAAGAGCGACAGGCTGATCTCCTTCTTAAGTTCCATGCTAAGAGCATAAAATCTTTCGATATTATTAACTTTTTTTGACGATACGCCCTTGCGTAACACAGGCTCATTTTTTTGTGGCATAATAATCATACGAAGTACTTGACAGTGTACTACACGCTGTAGTACACTGTTGTGTGAGCAGAACTGCTCAAAACACAAAAAAATATGAGGGGGGGGGTACAGATATGAGTAAATCTGTATTAAGTATCATTGAAAATGTTGCAAAGACAGACGGAGAAAGATTGGCGATAAAATCTGCCTCCGGAGAGCTGACTTACGCTCAGCTATGGAAACAGTCCGACAACTTGGCCGCATGGCTTAGTCTACGACTCAAAGACAACCATAAACCTGTGATGGTTTACGGTCATAAAGATCCACAGATGATAGTATGCTTTTTGGCTTGTGTAAAGTCAGGAAGAGCTTACTGCCCTGTGGATATTTCTATGCCCAAAAATCGTATAGAGGAGATAGCGGCAAGCTTAGATAATGAAATTATTTTAGCCTCCGAACCTCTCGAGATGGATAGCTTTGAGGTTGTCGGATCTTCCGCTGTCAGGCTGATATGCGAAAGCGATCAGGACGCTTTGCATGTAAGGCCGGTATCGGGAGACGATGTCTATTACATCATCTTTACATCGGGAAGTACGGGAAAACCCAAAGGCGTAGAAATTACGGCGGATAATCTGGCTAATTTTACAAAGTGGTCGAGGCAGCTGGCTGAGAAGACGGGAATGGATCATATGACCTTTATGAATCAGGCGCCGTTTTCCTTTGATTTGTCAGTCATGGATCTGTATACGTCCATGACCACAGGAGGAACTCTGATATGCCTCGATAAGCGAATTCAAAGCGATATGGCTTCTATGTTCCGCGTGATGAGAGAAAGCGGTATAAACTGCTGGGTCTCCACGCCTTCGTTTGCCGAAATGTGTCTGGCCGACCATAATTTCTGCCATGAACTTATGAAGGAGCTTAAACTCTTTTTGTTCTGCGGAGAAAGGCTGACCAAAGAGACGGCTTTGAAGCTATCACAGCGCTTTCCAGACGCCAGGATAGTCAATACTTACGGCCCTACCGAATCGACGGTTGCGGTGACGTCTATAGAGATTGATCAAAAAGTTTTGTCTGAAAACGATCTGCTTCCTATAGGAAAACCGCGAAAGGGAAGCGAATTGTTTATAAAAGACGGAGAAATATTTATATCAGGAGATACCGTAGGAAAAGGATATTACAAGAATCCCGAAAAGACGGCGGAAGCTTTTATAGAAATGGAAGACCGGATGGGGAACAAGATAAGAGCTTACAAGACCGGCGACAGAGGCTATTTTGACGGGGAAAATTATTTCTGTACCGGCAGAAAGGACTTTCAGGTCAAGCTTCACGGATATAGGATAGAGCTTGGAGATATAGAAAAGAATCTCATGATCTTTCCTGAAATCGAGCAGGCTGTGGTACTCCCCAAGTCTGACGGAGAAAAGATCAGATGTCTAATTGCCTTTATAAAGAGCAAAAATGAAGACGTGAACACGAGGCGCATCAAGGCGGCGCTCAAAGAGAAGCTGCCGGCATATATGGTGCCTAAGAATATAAGATTTATCGAAAATATGCCGATGACGGCTAACGGCAAAATAGACAGAAAGAAATTAGAGGCAGAATTCGTATGACATTGATGGGAAGTTTATATTTTTTCTTATGGGCGGCAGTACTGATGATTCCGGCCGTTATTCTCGGAGTCAAAGAAAAGCCCATAAGATATTACGGATTCTTTGTGACGATAGTTTTCGCAGTCTTTGCCACCGTATATAAACCCATCACCATGGCTTATCTTGGTTTGTATTGCCTGTGGGAACTGGTACTTGTAAAGGGCGCCGTGAAGCTTCAAAAGCGTCAGGGAAGAAACAAATGGACTTTTTTTGCTTTGGTTCTCTTATCCCTGGCGCCTCTTGTGACTTTTAAAATAAGCGGGCTTTTGGGCGGCAGTATATTCGGGTTCATAGGGATATCCTACCTGACATTTAAATCACTGCAAGTCATCATAGAAGTTCACGATGAACTGATAGAAGAAGTAAAGACTTTTGATTTCATGTATTTCCTGTTGTTTTTCCCCTGCTTGTCGTCGGGACCTATAGACAGGAGCAGGAGGTTCAATGAAGATCTTTACAACGTAAGGCCCAAAGAAGATTATCTAAACCTCGTAGGAGACGGGCTCTTCAGGATGGTCCTTGGCATGGTCTACAAATTTGTACTGGCGGCGGCTTTTTATCAGGGCATGACATACCTGGGAAACCCCATAGCCGGAACCGACTGGACAGGTTCGACTCTTGCTTATATGTACTGCTATGGGTTCTATCTGTTCTTCGATTTTGCAGGATACAGTCTCATGGCCATAGGAATGGGCTATATATTTGGCATAGTCACTCCCGATAACTTCAAGAAGCCGTTTATAAGCGTAGATATAAAAGATTTCTGGGACAGGTGGCATATAACCCTCTCCCATTGGTTCAGGGACTTTGTCTTCTCCAGGTTCATGATGGCCTCTATAAGAGGCAAGTGGTTCAAAAATAAACTTACAGGCGCTTCCATAGGATTCATGATAAATATGACTCTAATGGGCGTATGGCATGGCCTCAGCTGGTGTTACATACTGTACGGCGTATACCATGGAATACTCTTGGCGGTGACGGAAGTTTATCAGAAGAAGTCAAAGTTTTATAAAAAGAATAAGAAAAAGAAGTGGTACAAAATAGTGAGCGGAGTTATCACTTTTAACTTAGTCATGTTTGGATTTTTAATATTTTCAGGAAGATTGATATAAGGAGGATCGATATGGAAGATAGAGTTAAGGAGACAGTATTGGATTTACTGGAAGAAATATGCGGAGACGATGTTGTGAGAGAAGATATGGATGTGAATTTACTGGAAGAAGATCTGATAGATTCTCTGGATTATACCGAACTTCTGGTGGGTATAGAGGACGCTTTGGGAGTAGTGATGGCTCCCTCTGAACTCAAGAGAGAAGAGATGGATACGCCTAACAAAATAATAGATCAGGTTCTTCGCAGAATGTAGGTGAGAGGATCTATGAAAAAGATAACAGCTTTTATAACGGCCTTTGTACTGTTTATAGGAGTGGCTGTTTCTGCCCATGTCATCACGAACAAAAAACTCGAGACTAACAATGCGGATTTCGGCACTTGGATAAGTACGAAGAAAGATCTGTCTTACAGGGCTGTCACTTCCAATATAGAAGATGATACTGTCCTGATGATGGGATCTTCTGAGTTTCATCACGGAAATAAGACGCCTTATCATCCGACTAATATTTTCAGAGATTTAAATATGAATGTGATGTGCATGGGGGCAGCTCAGAATCAGAGCCTCTCTCATGCCATTACTTTGGGCGCCATAGCGCCTGACATGAAGAACAAGAAGGTGGTTCTCATTGTATCGCCTTCGTGGTTTGCAAAAAAAGGAGTGGACGGAAGCGGCTTTGCAGCCAGATTTTCGGAGAGCATGTATGAAGCATTTTTAAAAAACGATCAGCTGTCTGACGAAACCAAGAAGGCTATAACTCAGAGAACCAAGCAGCTTCTCGAGGTGAGTCCAGGAGCGCAAAAAAGAGCGGAGACGGCAGAAAAAGTCATTTTGAGCGAAAATGTCAGTCTTGAAGAAAGAGTTACTTTCGCCTCCAATAGGTGGGTGACTGAGGAAAAGGAAAATATAAATATAGGCCTGATGTGGAAATTAGCGGGAGGTAAGAATAAGTCTCAATACCAACAGGGCGAACAGGTTGAAGAGCCTGACTGGGATAAACTGGCCCAAGAAGCGGATCAATCTATCGAGGGGAAGACTAACAACCAGTTCCATATGATAGATAAACTGTTCAAAAATAAGGTAGAGCCGACTATGAAGGACCGGAAAGACGCCGATTTAAACAGGACTTACGGAGATTCTCCGGAATACGACGACCTCAGACTGTTCTTAGACGTATGCAGAGAGCAGAATGTGGAAGTAATGCTGATAATGCTGCCTGTAAACGGATGGTGGTACGACTATACGGGATTTCCCAAAGAAAACAGGCAAGCCTTTCAAACAGAGGTGGAAAAAGTAGCCCAGGAATACGGAGTAAAGACGTGCAATTTCTTTGACCAGTGTTACACGCCGGGATTTCTTGAAGATGTAGTACATCCCGCAGGGAAAGGATGGGTGAGAATAAATGAAGAAGCTTACAAGTTTTTTAAGCAAGATCAGAAACTGGACAGATAAAGAATTCTGGATGTATACGGGACTTTTTTTCGTCATGATGATGGCGATATATGCTTATGTCATATTTGCAGTAGGCACCGATGCTCCTAAATTTACTTACGCAGAATTTTAAAACTGCAGCGCATAGCTATCGAAATTTAATAGAAAAAGAGATCTGATGCCCCGGAGAATAAATTGATTTCCCGGGGTTTTTTATTTGACTGTAAATGTAAAATAATGTAAAATAATCAAAAGAAGCGGAATCTGCCTGAGGAGGCGAGATGACATATAAAAAGAAAATAGGGGCAGCCGGCGAAGAACTGGCTGCGGAATTACTTAAGAGTAAGGGTTATTACATAATAAGACGTAATTTTTCCTGTCCTTACGGAGAGGTCGATATAATAGCCGTTAAAGACAAGGCGATTTCTTTTATAGAAGTCAAGACCAGAACGTCCTTACTGTACGGAAGTCCGGCCGAAGCTGTGGATATGAAGAAACAGAGGCATATACGAAACGCTGCCAGATACTTTTTGTCCAGATATAACAGAGAATGGGACAGCCTGAATTTTCAGGTCATAGAGATCAGCATAGGACACATAACAGGTCTGGAACTATAGGAGGGAATCATGTTAAGAAAGATAAGATCCCTCGCATTAAAAAATACGAGAGGAGTAGTGGTGGATATAGAAGCAGACGTGAGCCCGGGGCTCCCTTACTTCAATATAGTGGGTCTGGCAGATATATCTGTAAAAGAGGCATCAGAAAGAGTCAGGAGAGCCATACGAAACAGCGGATTCGAATATCCGAAGGGCCGTATCACAGTGAACTTATCTCCTGCTTACATTCATAAAAGGGGAAGTCACTTCGACTTGGGCATAGCTTTGGGCATACTGTCGGCCCTGCAAATAATAACAGAAGACATGGAGAGCAGGATATTGGTAGGGGAGCTGTCCTTCGACGGAAGTATCCTTCCGGTGACCAGGCTCATGCCTATGCTGGCGGCGATTGTAGATGATCCTTCTGTCGAAGAAATACTCTTAGCAGAAGAAAACTGCAGAGAAGCCTTTCTGATGACTCGCCAGACTGAAAAAAAGCTGATCCCGGTGAAGAACCTCAGAGAAGCAGTATCTCATATAAGCGGAGAGAAAAAGAAACCATATGAGACCTTGTTTACAGCCGACGAACAGATATGCCGGGAAGACTTTGAAGATGTGCGAGGCCACGAAGAAGCGAAAGAGGCAATAATGACGGCTGTGGCGGGTAAACATAATATATTGATGATAGGCCCTCCAGGTACGGGGAAGACTATGATGGCCAGAAGAATTGCAGGAATACTGCCGCCTATGAGCCTTTGCGAACAGATAGAGACGGCAGGCATATATTCATATGCGCAGATGACGGTGAGAGAAGACCCGGTGCCTGCAAGAAGACCGTTCAGACACGTCTGTTCAGGTGTAACCAGGGCTTCACTGATAGGAGGAGGGAGTATACCTTTGCCGGGAGAAGTGTCTTTTGCTCATAACGGTGTCTTATTCATCGACGAATTTTTAGAACTGGGCCCCGGCATACTGGAGGCTCTCAGGGGTCCTATCGAGGACAGAGAAGTCAGAATATCGAGGAAGGGCGATACGTCTGTCTTTCCTGCCGATTTTTTGCTGGTAGGAGCCGCTAACCCGTGCAGATGCGGATACCTTGGAGATGATCTGCATCAATGCACATGTACGCAGACAGAAATAGATAAATACAGAAACAGACTATCAGGGCCGCTTGCCGACAGAATAGATATGTGCGTAGAGGTCAACAGAATATCCCATGAAAATCTAAAAAGAAAGGGAGGGCTTTCTTCGGATATGATGAGAGAAAATATACTGAGAGTAAGAAAAATACAGAGTGAAAGAGGCTGTATCAGCGCAGCCATGACAGATAAACAAATAGAAAAATTTTGCCCGGTGGACGCGGCCGGCGCAGAGTTCATGGAGAGGGCGTATGACAGCTTTGGCATAAGCGCCAGGAGATATTCCAAAATACTCAAGGTAGCCAGAACGCTGGCCGACTTTGAGGAGAGACAAGTCATAAAGACATGCGATCTGGCGGCGGCTTTTCATTTTACCAGGCTTCTGAAAGGAGGCGCCAAGGAATAATAATGAAAAATTCAAATAATATAAAAGTGATAAGAAAAGGGGACAAAGCTTTCCCCGAGTTTCTCTCTGATATGGAAGACGGCCCTGAAAGTCTGTATTGTATAGGAGACACTTCACTTCTCAAGGAGAGGGCGGCGGCGGTAGTCGGCGCGCGAAAATGCAGCGAGTACGGCAGGCAGACAGCCTTAAGAATAGGAAGCCTGCTGGCTAAAAACGAAGTGGTGACAGTCAGCGGAATGGCCTGCGGGATAGACAGCGCGGCGCATCTTGGGGCTCTCAGGCAGGGCGGAAAGACCATAGCTGTCCTGGGCAGCGGTCCCGACATATGTTATCCCAGAAGCAGCGAAAAAATTTATAAGACTATATGCGACAGAGGACTCATCGTATCAGAGTATCCGCCGGGAACAGAACCGAGACCGTGGAGATTTCCCATGAGAAACAGGATAATTTCGGCATTGTCAGAAGTCGTAACAGTCATAGAAGCCGGAGATACCAGCGGAGCGCTGATAACGGCCGTAAAAGCTGCGGAGCAGGGCAGAGAAGTGCTGGCAGTCCCGGGAAATATCAGCAGCCCTTTCAGCCTTGGAACCAACAGACTTATCGCAGACGGGGCCGGCATATTGACTGCTCCGGAAGATATATTGAGAGCTATGGGAATCGATGAGGCAGCTTCAAATATGACAGATCGGGACATGGGAAAAGACGAGAAGGAAGTGTTTGACATCGTTATGAAAAGGGGACAAATTACCATCGACGAGTTGTCTCGGGAGGCTAAAAGACCCCCTTCAGATGTGAGCGGCATTGTGGCCGTAATGGAGCTTAAAGGCATATTATCTTACAGTATGGGAAAAATTTTTATTGCAAAAATGTGAAAAAAGAACTATCATATTAATTTATAGAATAAAAGCGAAAAGATTCTTAAGGGAAATCAAATATAATCAGGAGGAAAGATGGCAACTAAAGCAACCAAACCTTCATCAAAAGGCAAGACGGCCAGAAAGAAGACTCTCATAATAGTAGAGTCTCCTTCTAAAGCCAAGACCATAGGAAAGTATCTGGGTTCGTCTTATAAAGTCGTAGCGTCCGTAGGTCATGTAAGAGACCTGCCAAAGAGTAAATTGGGGATAAATATAGAAAACGACTTTGAACCGGAATATATAGCTATAAGAGGAAAAGGCGACCTCATAAAAGAACTTAAGAAGGAGGCCAAGCAGGCTCAGAAGATATATCTGGCTACCGACCCGGATCGGGAAGGAGAAGCTATATCATGGCACCTGGCTTATCTGCTGGGGATAGATCCTGCATCCGACTGCCGTATAGTATTTAACGAGATAACTAAAGATACTATAAAAAATGCAGTGAAGAATCCCAGACCTATAGATCTCAGACTGGTAGACGCTCAGCAGGCCAGAAGAGTGCTGGACAGACTGGTAGGATATCAGATCAGCCCTCTGCTGTGGAGAAAAATCAGACGAGGTCTCAGCGCCGGGAGAGTCCAGTCGGCCGCTCTTAAGATAATCTGCGACAGAGAGAACCTGATCAAAAATTTCATTCCTCAGGAGTACTGGAACATAATCGTCGATTTCGAAAAGGGATTCGACGCTAAACTGATAGAATATAAAGGAAAGAAACTTTCTGTAGAAAACAGGGAGGCTGCGGAGAAGGCAGTAGCAGAACTAAAGCAGGGAAGCTATGTCGTTTCTCAAATCATTAAAAAAGAAAGACGCAGAAAACCTTTTGCGCCTTTTACCACCAGCAGCCTGCAGCAGGACGCGGCTAACAAGCTGGGATTTACTACTAAAAAAGCCATGATGGTGGCTCAGCAGCTCTACGAAGGCGTGGAAATCAAAGGCCACGGTACTCTGGGACTTGTTACTTATATCAGAACGGACTCGGTGAGAATCTCTAAGGAAGCCAGCATGGCTGCAAGAGAATTTATACTGGATAATTTCGGACCGGATTATGCGGGGAACAATGTCTTTTCCAATAAGAAAAAGGACATACAAGACGCCCACGAGGCCATAAGACCCAGCAATGTGAGACTGGACCCGCAGCAGATAAAGGAATCGCTTACCAAGGATCAATATTCGCTGTATAAGCTCATATGGACCAGATTCCTGGCAAGCCAGATGGCTCCTGCCCTCTTCGATTCCATGCAGGTCAATATATCAAACGGTGATTACGGCCTGAGAGCTAACGGATCAAAACTTCTCTTCGACGGATATCAGAAAATATACTCTTCCAATATGGAAGAGGACAGAGATAAGATACTCCCCGACTTAAGCGAAGGAGAAACTCTGAAAGCAAACGACATAAAGAGCGATCAGAAATTTACAGAGCCGCCTGCAAGATTCACCGAGGCCAGCCTCGTAAAAGATCTGGAAGAAAAAAATATAGGAAGACCCAGCACTTATGCGCCTATCATAGCTACTCTCCTGGAGAGAAAATATATCACGCGGCAGAAAAAGACCTTATCGCCTACAGATCTGGGATTTTTAGTTACGGGAATGATGGAAGAATATTTTAAGGAGATTGCCGACACAGGTTTTACGGCCGGTATGGAAGATAAGCTTGACGAGGTGGAGGTAAAGGATTTAAACTGGAAAGAGGTAGTGAGAGACTTTTACGCCAATCTTAAAGAAGAGCTTGCGGTGGCAGATGAGGCCATAGAAAAAGTGCAGATAGAGGATCAGCCTACAGACGAGGTGTGCCCGCTGTGCGGCAGGCCTATGGTCATAAAATCAGGCAGATTCGGAGAATTCATGGCCTGCAGCGGCTATCCTGAATGTAAGAGCACTAAGGCCATAGTCCAGAAGGTAGGAGTAACGTGTCCGGACTGCGGGGGAGATATAGTGGCCAAGAGAGGCAGATCGGGAAAATTATTCTACGGATGCAGCAATTATCCGACTTGCAAGAGGGCGTATTGGTATAAGCCCGTAGATAGAAAGTGCCCTGAATGTGGAAGTCTTCTTCTTGAACGCAATTCAAAAAATGCTAAATTTGTTTGCTCAAATGATAAATGTGGGTATAAAGAACAGTAGATTAGGAGGTACTAAAAATGGTAGAATTTCATGCAACTACGATCTGTGCAGTCAGAAGAGGCCCAGATGATATCTGTATCGGAGGCGACGGACAGGTTACCATGGGCGAGACGGCCATAATGAAAAACGGAGCAAAAAAAGTGAGAAAAATATATAAGAATTCTGTGATTTCAGGATTCGCAGGCTCCGTAGCCGACGCTTTTGCCCTGACTGAAAAATTTGAAGGAAAGCTGGAAGAACACTCCGGAAATCTCAAACGCGCAGCGGTAGACTTGGCTCAGATGTGGCGTTCCGACAGGGGAATGAGGAACCTTGAAGCTCTGATGATAGTTGCGGATAGAGAATCCATGCTGGTCATTTCAGGTACGGGCGAGGTCATAGAACCGGATCAGGATTTCGTGGCCATAGGTTCGGGCGGAAACTACGCTTATTCGGCAGCCAACGCTCTGTTTAATCATACGAATATGACGGCAGAGGAGATCGTCAGAGAGTCGCTGAAAATAGCGTCGTCCATATGCGTATATACCAATGACAATATTTCCGTTGAGAAATTATAGGAGGGGATAACATGGCCAGTAAAGTTTACAGCATGACTCCAAAAGAAATAGTGGCGGAGTTAGATAAGTATATAATAGGACAGGACGAGGCGAAAAAGTCAGTAGCCATAGCCCTGAGAAACAGATACAGAAGAAGCCTTCTTTCAGAAGAGATGCGGGAGGAGATAACTCCTAAGAACATATTGATGATGGGGCCTACCGGATGCGGAAAGACCGAGATAGCCAGGAGACTGGCAAAACTCATGGACGCTCCTTTTGTAAAAGTGGAAGCTACCAAGTTTACTGAAGTGGGCTATGTGGGACGCGACGTGGATTCCATGATAAGAGATCTGGTGGAAGCCTCTATGAGGATAACGAAACAGACTAAGCTTGAGGAAAAGTATAATATAGCCGATAAGATAGTAGAAGAAAAGATAGTTGAGGCTATAATTCCGGGAAAGAAAAAGAAATCCGGCTCCCAGGCTAAAAGCCCCTTTGACTTTATCATGAACAGCGGCGGATACCAGAGCCAGAAGCAGCAGTATCTCGACGGACAGGCAGCCAAAGATCAGGAACCTACAAAAGAAGATATGGACGTGGAGATGGCCAGAGAACAGGTGAGACAGCAGCTCAGACAGGGTCTCCTGGAAGAACAGTATATAGAGATCGAAGTAGTCGATACGCCTAAGGGAAATCAGCTTGATATGAGCAATGAAGGCATGTCCATAGCCATAGGAAACATTTTCGGAAATATGGCGCCTGAAAGGACCAAGAAGAAGAACTGCAAAGTCAAGGACGCCCGCAAGATACTGAGGGAACAGGAAGCGCAGAAGCTCATAGATATGGACGTAGTGACTGACGAGGCTATACAAAACGCAGAGCAGAACGGAATCGTATTTATCGACGAAATAGATAAGATCGCCTCAGGTTCGCGTATGACCTCCGGAGCAGACGTGTCAAGAGAAGGAGTCCAAAGAGATATTCTTCCTATAGTAGAGGGCAGCGTCATCAATACTAAATACGGTCCCGTAAAGACGGACCATATCCTGTTCATCGGCGCAGGTGCTTTCCATACTGCAAAACCTACCGATTTGATACCTGAACTTCAGGGACGTTTCCCTATAAGGGTAGAACTGGAGAGCCTTACTAAAGAGGATTTTGTAAATATCCTTACGGTGCCCGAAAATGCTTTGATAAAGCAGCATAAGGCGTTGCTGGAGACAGAAGGTATAGAAGTAGACTTTACCGAGGGCGCCATAGATGAGATAGCTACCATGTCATACCTGATGAACGAGCAGACTGAAAACATCGGAGCAAGACGTCTTCATACTGTACTTGAGAAGCTGCTGGAGGAGATCTCCTTCAATATTCCTGAGATGGAAGAAGAAAAGATAGAAATAACTGACGAATATGTCAAGGAGAAGTTCCAGGAGACTGTTCACAAAGAAGATCTGGACAGATTTATCCTGTAAAGATTTATAGGGGGCTTTTAAAATGCCGGAAAAGATATTAGACAGGATACGGCGCCTTAACTGGGTTCTTACCGAAAGCACCACTGGCAGCCTTTCTTATGATCAGCTGAGCAAGATTCTGAGCGAAGTCATAAATGCCAACGTCTACCTGACGGACGCTGCGGGCAGCGTTCTTGGGACAGGCTATATAAATGCGGAGGACACTTCTACAGAAGTAGATGAGAAGGGCGGAGAACGCATCCCTGAATACCACAATGATAATTTCATGAAGATGGACTCAACCTCTGCCAATATAACCGGCAAACAAGCCCTGGATATAATGGGCGATAGTTATGCTATGGCAGATAAATATCATTGTATAGTGCCCAGCTTTTGCGGAGGCGACCGTCTGGGAACTCTGATAGTGACCAGATATAACCGCAAATTTTCCGAAGAAGATATAGCCCTGTGCGAATACGGAGCCGCAGTGGCGGGACTCGAGATCAGGAGAAATCTCAATCTGGCCGAAGAAAGAGAGAAGAGACAGATATCTGCTATTCATCTGGCATTAGCCACGCTCTCCTTTTCGGAGAAGGAAGCCGTTAAAAAAATCTTAATGGAGTT
>FR882601.1:253470-270874 GCA_000435715.1 Firmicutes bacterium CAG:145 | reverse complement strand
TTCAGCGGCTGCGAAGGTTCTATAGTAACCAGCAAAGTAGCCGAAAAATACAAGATGACCAATTCTCTGGTGGTGAACGCTCTGCGCAAACTGGAAAGCGCAGGCGTTCTCACATCACGTTCTATGGGAATGAAAGGAACGAAGATTCAGATAAATAACCTTTATCTGAGAGATGTGCTTGAAGAAATCAGATGAACTCTCCTTAGCAAAATCAAACACAGGACCGTACTCGCCGCCTGCTCACATGAGTCGGCCGGCGAGTAATTTTTTATGTCGTTTTTTTATGTCCCGGCATAATATATCAAGGGGGTATTTTTATGCGGAAATGGGTAGTAATACTTATAGGAGTCATTCTCGTCATAATAGGCAGCCTGGTCCTTATCAAGGACGCTTTCGGAGAAAGTATAGAAGCCGCGGCCGAAGCCATTGCGGTGAACAGTGTTGCGGCAAAAATAAATAAAAGTTTGGAACAGGGATTCTATGATGAAAGCCTGGGAGAGTCGCTCCTCCATATAGAGCGGGATGCAGAGGGGAATATTCAGTATGTAGAACCTGATTCAAGGGTCATAAATAAGCTTCTCCTGTCTTTTTCTCAGAATGTTGAGGAAACATACAGTCTGTCCGATATGGAAGAACACAAGGTGAATTTGGGCGTCATAACGGGCAGTCGCATACTGTCTCAGCTGCCGTTCTATATAACTGTAAAAGTACAGCCCCTCAGTCTGACTAAATTTCAATATGAGACAGAGTTTGAAACTGAGGGCATAAATCAGACCAGATACTATGTCTATTGCACTGTAACCAGCCAGGTACATATTTTAGCGCCGTTTACAGATAAAACTGCCGAGATAAACAGAAGAGTGCTCATAGCGGAGGCTATCATAGTAGGAAAAGTACCGGACAGTTATGTAGTAGTACCTGAAGGAAGTATTTTAGATGCAGTATGATGAAATCTGTGATAAAATAAAAATATGCTTAGATTTACTGATGACAACAAGGTCCTAAGAGAGGACCGGTATAACGCTATTTTAGTGGGAGTGCAGAGAGACGAAGATATAAGTTATTCCATGGAAGAGCTCGAAGGCCTTGCAGAAGCGGCAGGCGCCCGGGTGCTTGGAACCATGATCCAGAATATGGAAAGACCAAACACCGCTACTTTGATTGGAAAGGGTAAGGTAGAAGAACTGAAAGAGCTGGCAGATTCCATGGAAGCCGATATGATAATCTTCAACGACGAACTGACCGGCATGCAGCTGAGAAATCTGGAAGACACAATAGGGATAAGAATTATCGACAGGACCATATTGATACTCGATATATTTGCCACTAGGGCTACATCCAGAGAAGGAAAACTCCAGGTAGAACTGGCGCAGCTCAAGTATAGGATGCCGAGACTGACCGGGTTTGGAAAATCTCTGTCAAGACTCGGAGGCGGCATAGGAACCAGAGGTCCCGGAGAAAAGAAGCTGGAGACGGACAGGCGCCATATTCAGCGCCGCGTGACGGACATAAAAGATGAACTGACTCATCTTAAAAATACCAGGAGTGTTCAGAGGGCCAGAAGAGAGAAGAGCAGCATACCTGTAGTAGCTCTTGTGGGATATACCAATTCCGGCAAATCTGCGATTATGAACAGGATACTTTCAGATGTTCAGAAAGCGGATAAGACGGTGCTGGAGAAAGATATGCTGTTTGCGACTTTAGATGTTCAGCAGAGAAACGTCACTTTGGAAAGCGGAAGAGAATTCATACTCATAGATACCGTTGGATTCGTGAGCAGACTTCCTCATTCGCTGATAGAGGCTTTTAAAGCTACTCTCGAGGAGGTCACATATGCTGACCTGCTCCTGCACGTTGTAGACGCGTCATATGAGAATTACGATTTTCATATAAAGGTCACCGAAAAAGTAATGGGGGAGATGGGCGCGGGAGAAAAAGAAAAGATCATGGTTTTTAACAAGACGGATCTTGCTCATGATGACATCATACCTGTCCGGGGGTGCGACAACGTGGAGATTTCTGCGAAATGCGGGACTAATATAGATGTCCTCATAAACAAGATAGAGTCGAAGATATTCGGCGATTATACGCCGGCTGCATTTCTCGTTCCGTATGACAGGGGAGATATCTCATCTTATCTCTGCAGTCAGTCGGAGGTTAAAAAAATGGAATATACAGATGAGGGGACTTATTTCGAAGTAGTTTTGAAACAGGAGGATCGAAAGAGGCTGGAGAAATATGAAGTTGTATAAAACTGTGGAAAAGGAGGCGTCTGCTTC
This sequence comes from Firmicutes bacterium CAG:145, assembly GCA_000435715.1. GTDB lineage: Bacteria > Bacillota > Clostridia > Peptostreptococcales > Anaerovoracaceae > Fimisoma. The sequence goes on along the minus strand of FR882601.1, from coordinate 268,595 downwards.
TCAGATCATAGAAAAATCTAAATTCATAACATATGTCAAGCCTGTCTCCTCAAAGGAGGAGGCAGACGCCTTCATAGCAGAAATAAGGAAAAACATAAAGACGCTACTCACAACGTCCCGGCCATGGTAATAGGAGATAAGATGCAGCTGCAGTGGGCTTCCGACGATGGGGAGCCTCAGGGCACATCCGGGGCGCCTATGGTGAAACTTCTGACTTCAGAAGAAATAACAGATACTGTTATCGTCGTTACCAGATATTTCGGAGGGATAAAACTTGGCACAGGCGGTCTAGTCAGAGCATATACTTCTTCGGCTAAAATGGGCCTATCGGCGGCTGGTGTTTGCGGAGTATATGAGCAGATGGCGACCACCTACAGCTTAGAGTATACATTTTTGGCAAAGCTGCAGAGTTTAGAGGGCGGTTTGTTCACCATTCTGGATATAAGATATTCAGATAAAGTGGAAGTGGATCTGGCCTGCGAACCTGAGGACGCAGAACAACTTGAGGAACTGATCGATAACATTACGGCAGGCAGGGGCCGAATGAAAAAACAGGAAAAAACACTGATAAAAAAGTTGAGTAAATAATATGCCAATAATTTGAAATTTTCCGTTGACATGGCTTCGCAGTTATGCTAATATATGTTTCGGCTCACAAATTAAAGATCATTTAAAAAGTCAAAAATTGCAAAAAAGTTTAAAAAGTTCTTGACAATTTAAATGAACTAATGTATATTAAATAAATGTGTCGAGCAAGTTACGAACGCGAGGGCGCTTAGCTCAGCTGGGAGAGCATCTGCCTTACAAGCAGAGGGTCATAGGTTCGAGCCCTATAGCGCCCACCATGAAGATGGCCTGGTAGTTCAGTTGGTTAGAATGCCAGCCTGTCACGCTGGAGGTCGACGGTTCGAGCCCGTTCCAGGTCGCCAACTTTTTTAACAGTTCCTTCGCTGGTGTGGCTCAACGGTAGAGCAGCTGATTTGTAATCAGCAGGTTGGGGGTTCGATTCCCTCCACCAGCTCCATAACATTGCTTGGAGTCTGATCGGCTTTATGGCCGAAAAGACAAGCATACGTCGAGGGATTCCCGAGTGGCCAAAGGGGGCGGACTGTAAATCCGTTAGCTGAGCTTTCGATGGTTCGAATCCATCTCCCTCGACCAATTTAAAACTTAATAGTTGTGCGGAAGTGGCTCAGGGGTAGAGCATCGCCTTGCCAAGGCGAGGGTCGCGAGTTCGAATCTCGTCTTCCGCTCCAATATTTATAACGTGCGGATGTAGTTCAATGGTAGAACCTCAGCCTTCCAAGCTGATGGCGTGAGTTCGATTCTCATCATCCGCTCCACTATTTTGTGGGCTCATAGCTCAGTTGGATAGAGCAACGGCCTTCTAAGCCGTGTGTCCGGGGTTCGAATCCCTGTGGGCTCACCATTTTTTTTGGGGTATCGCCAAGCGGTAAGGCACTGGGTTTTGATCCCAGCATTCGTAAGTTCGAATCTTGCTACCCCAGCCACGCGTGACCCATTAGCTCAGTCGGCAGAGCACTTGACTTTTAATCAAGGTGTCCGGAGTTCGAATCTCCGATGGGTCACCAATAAAAACACCGCGGCGATTTTTGCAAGTATCGGACATGGAGAGGTGTCCGAGTGGTTTAAGGAGCTGGTCTTGAAAACCAGTGACTCCGAAAGGGGCCGTGGGTTCGAATCCCACCCTCTCCGCCATAATAAGTGATAAGCCTGGAGAAGTACTCAAGTGGCTGAAGAGGACGGTTTGCTAAACCGTTAGGGTTCGATTACGGGCCGCATGGGTTCGAATCCCATCTTCTCCGCCATACATAGGGGTATAGCTCAGTTGGTAGAGCAGTGGTCTCCAAAACCACGTGTCGAGGGTTCGAGTCCTTCTGCCCCTGCCAAAGAATTTTATATCGGGGTGTAGCGCAGTTTGGTAGCGCAACTGGTTTGGGACCAGTGGGCCGCGGGTTCAAATCCTGCCACCCCGACCATTAAAATGTGGGCCTTTAGCTCAGTTGGTCAGAGCATCCGGCTCATAACCGGCAGGTCCCGGGTTCAAGTCCCTGAAGGCCCACCACATTTTAATAAACAAATGTATGCCCAGATAGCTCAGTAGGTAGAGCAGGGGACTGAAAATCCCCGTGTCTCTGGTTCGATTCCGGATCTGGGCACCATTTATTTATAAAGGCAGTTCCTTGCTGACAAAGAAGTCCGAGGGATTGCTTTTGTTTTTTGGACAAACTGTCGACGAAAAAGCCCCTGTCTTTGAAAATTGATGAATAATTCCCGCAAACGTTCCGTAATTTGAGGAAATCGGGACTTGCAGAGAGAAAAATCTCGGTAAGGAGCCAAAACCTCGCTGACGGGAATAGCTGATAAACTGATGCTCTTGAGCAAGTTCCTATTAACATTATCAAAAACAGTTTCAAGGTGAGAATATCAAAAACTCTCAATTCTAAAAGCCGCTGATGTTGTCAGCGGCTTTGTGATTCTTGAGACGCCGCCTTGCAGGCGGGGCAAGGTCAGCGGTTTTTCTCTTTTTCGATCATTTCTCTTATGGTTTCCGCGTTTTCGTAACCTTTCTTTACAGAAGCTTCGAGGTATTTATCGGCAGTTTCAAAATCTCCTGTCTGGGCGTAGGCCAGAGCTGCGTTGCCCCAGGCTACAGCCAGGTCAGGGTCAGATTTCAGCGCTTTTTCAAAATATTCTATGGCAGCCGGCGCGTCTCCTTCTAATATGTAAAGGGATCCTAAACTGGAGTTAAGCTCCGCATAATCCGGGTCAATTTCCAGAGCCTGAAAATAGAGCTCTTTGGCAGACAGGTTATCTCCGCCCTGCCTGTAGGTGATGGCCAGGTTTACGTAATTTCTTACATCGGTATCATCCTCATCCAGCGCCGACTGATAATATTCTTGGGCTTTCTCCAGATTTCCGAGTTCCAATTCGGCTCCTCCGAGATAGGCGTACAGATCAGAATAGCTGATCTTATCGGAGATTCCGGCCTCGAGGGCGCTCTCAAATTTCTCGAGGGCAGTTTCGTAATCCCCTTCAGCATATGCTTCGCTGCCTTCCGTGAAAAACTCGTCGCCCTGATTTTTCTGACATCCCAATGAAAAAATGCCAGAATTAAAGTAAATAACAGGATAATGATCTTTTTCATGTTAATCCTCCATGACTACAATATTTCAAATGAGACCCAACTCGAGATGAGATAAGCCGCGGCAGACATTACACAAGCAAAAGAGATGACTTTTGATTTGATTTTGGATTCTTTGTCGAAGACGGCCATAGATGTTATCCAAGATATGACTAAAGTTATCAAGGCAATCACCGTCATCTTATTGATCACAAGAGCCCATCTCCGCAGGAGGAAACACAAGACGGCTATTGCCAGCACGGTGATCAGATATTTGAGCCAGCCTCCTCTGTTGAACAGTATGGGTATGAGAAGGGCGGCCCAGACTATTCCCAGCAGAAGACACTTCAAAATTATAATAAATATACTTTCCATATATACTCCTTTTTTCTGTGATATTGCAAATAAAATCATAACATAAATCGGACGAGTTTGGAAGATTTTTTCTGACTTGAAAGAGCTTTAATGAGGTGGTTCGGCTCGTTGTAAAAAGCCTCGGAATGTACGGCCGATGAAAAAGGAACTTTTCTTTTTCAGGCAGTTTTTGCCTGGAGTTTTATGTTATCAATTTGCAGGTAATCATTGATTCTTGGCGAAATTTGCGGTAAAATATACATGTATAAAATTACGGGAGGATGCGATGGCCCAGCTATATTACAGATACAGTACGATGAACGCCGGAAAATCTATAGAACTGATAAAGGTGGCGTACAACTATGAGGAGAGAGGCAAACAGGTGCTCACTCTTATTCCCTCGGTAGACGACAGATATGGGGTAGGGGTGATAACCTCGAGAATAGGGATACAGAGAGAAGCTCTCGTAGTAAATGAAGATACTAATATACTTGAACTGTATATTCGTGAAAATGAAAAGAGAAAAATCGACTGCGTACTGATAGACGAATGCCAGTTTCTCAAAAAGCATCATGTACAGGAATTGGTGGAGATAGTAGACAGCTGCGATGTTCCCGTGCTGGCTTATGGACTCAAAAATGATTTCAGAAACGAACTCTTTGAGGGATCGTATTACATGCTGATATATGCAGATAAGATAGAAGAAATAAAGACTATATGCTGGTGCGGACGAAAAGCTACCATGGTGGCCAGAGTTATCGACGGAAGAGTCGTCAAACAAGGAGAGCAGGTAGTTATAGGAGGCAACGATATGTATGTGTCCTTGTGCCGCAAGCATTATAACGACGGAAGATTTTGTGAGAATAAACAGGCTTTGTTATTCAGGGAGTAAAAATGACTGTAAGACTTAGACGAAAGAATTTAACGACTATTATTTTGACAGCTTTCTTAATTCTCATGGCTGCGTTTGTCATGGCCGGTAGCGCCTCGGCAGCCACGACCGCTACCGTAGACAGCAAAGAGGGATTGAATGTCAGAAGCGGCCCCGGCGTCGATTACGGTATTCTCTTCGCACTTCCCGACAAGACTACAGTCACGGTGATAGAAAAAGACGGCAGCTGGTACAAGATAAGTTATGAAGGAAAGACGGGATATGCCAGCGGTGATTATCTCGTGATTCAGCAGACGGGAGACAGCGACGGGGACGTAACCGGCAAGACAGGCACGGTGAAAAGCCCGATAGGACTGAACGTTAGAAGCGGTCCCGGCTCAGGATACGAAGTACTGTTTACACTTAATAATAATGTCACTGTAGATATCATAGGAAAGTCAGGAAACTGGTATCAGATAAGCTATAACGGACGTACGGGATATGTCAGCAGCGAATACATAGTGATAAACGAAAGCCCCGACTATGTGTATGACGGGGATTTTGAAAGCTATCTTACGCAGCAGGGATTTCCGGAAAGCTATAAATATTATTTAAGAATCTTACATGCCGCTCACCCTCAATGGATATTTAAATCTCAGAAGACGGGGCTGAGCTGGATCGATGTGATCGATAAAGAGAGCAAAGTAGGTATAAACCTCGTACATAAGAGTTCGAACGACTCATGGAAATCAGATGATTACGGAGCTAAGGATTCAAATGGCAATTATATAGAATTTGACAGCGGAGGCTGGATAGCTGCTTCCCGTTCTATAGTGGAATATTATATGGATCCGAGAAACTTTTTGAATGAAGGCGGAATATTTCAATTTATGAGCCATTCATACGATTCTCAGACTCAGACCAAGGCAGGCCTCCAGCAGCTGGTGGCCGGTACGTTCCTTGCAAATAAATTTCCCGAAGCGGGATATGATACGTATTCCGACGCCTTGATATATGCAGGCAGTCAATCGGGAGCCAATCCGTATGTCCTGGCTTCGATGATCCTCGTGGAACAGGGAAAGGACGGAAAGGGAAACAGCATTTCCGGCAAAGTAAGCGGCTTTGAAGGGTATTATAATTATTTCAATGTAAGAGCGTATGCTTCCGGCGGATATGATGCGGTCGAATATGGGCTGCTGTATGCCAAGAGCCAGGGATGGAACACTCACATAAAATCGATCTTAGGCGGAGCGGCTCATTATGCCGGCAATTACATAAAGAATAACCAGAACACCCTGTATCTTAAAAAGTTCAATGTTATGAACGGTATGAGTTCAGTGGCCGCTCATCAATATATGACCAATATCGGCGGGGCGGCCAGCGAAGCCGCAAATCTGAAAGCAGGTTACAGCTCCAGCGGGGCGATAACTTTCTATATACCGGTTTATTCCAATATGCCGGAAACTGCCGCTCCGATGCCGGGAAGCGGAAATAATAATTATTTTCTCAAGAGCCTGAGCGTGGACGGATATGATCTGATGCCGGCGTTTAATATGTATATTTCCGAGTATGAACTGGTAGTTCCCAGCGATACGTCGCACGTAAAAATCAACGCTTCTGCCAGCGATTCCGGCGCTAAAGTCGAAGGCGCAGGAAATGTCCAGCTGACAGGAAATGTTACCGATATAAAGGTTACGGTAACCTCAACCAGCGGAGTGAAGAAAACCTACACTATCACCGTGGCTAAAGAGAGCGGTTCTACCTCAGAGGGAAGCCTGACCAGTTCGGTATATTCGATAGGCACTTATATAATGGGAGTTGACTTTGAAACTTCTGTGAAAACTTTTAAATCAAACTTGAATGTTTCTTCAGGCTGCTCTTTAACAGTAATCAGCTCCGGCGGCTCTGAGATGACTTCAGGCAATGTCGGAACAGGGACTAAGGCCGTCTTGTATGATAAAAGCGGAAAAGCGATAAAGAGTTATTATGTAGTTGTCAAGGGTGATAATAATGGTGACGGCAAGGTGACGTCTGCCGATGTACTCTTTACGCAGAGACATATAATAAAAACTTATACGTTGAGTGGAGCATATTTTTACGGCGCAGATATCAATGGCGACGGTAAAGTAAGTTCTGTAGATGTTCTTTATATGCAGAGACATATTATTGGAACGTATACTATAAAGAATTAATAGGGATTGGTGATGAAAAAAAGATTAATTGTTTTAACATTGATTTTATGCTTGATGTTCTCATTTTGCAGTGCTTCTAATGCGTTAGGTGCTTCTGCATCATTAAGTATATCTGGAGGTGGAAGTTACACAGTAGGCAGTACAATAAGGATAACATATACTTTTTCTGCAACGAATATTGCAGGCGCATCGGCACAAATAGTATATGATGCGTCTGTTCTAAGCTATAAAGGATGTTCAGGAGGTACAGCGCCTTCCACAGCATCAGGAGTAATTAATGTGTATGCAGGAGATGGAAATGCACATTCATCACTATCGGTCACATTGACATTTGAAGCATTAAAAGTTGGATCTTCAAACATCAGCGTATCACCTGGTGGTGATGAAGGAATAATAGATTATGATGGGAATCCTTTGAGCGTTTCTTCCAAGAGCACTACTGTTTCAGTAACAAATCCATCATCCTCTGCTTCCAGCAATGCGAACCTTTCCGGCCTTAAAGTTTCGGCAGGAAGCCTTTCACCTTCCTTTTCACCTTCCAGAACCTCGTATACGGTGAATGTAGGCGAAGATGTGAGCGTATGTACTATAAGCGCTACTCCGCAGGATTCTGCCGCCACGGTCTCTGTAGGAGGATCGAAGAATCTTTCGATGGGCAAAAACGTGAGGACCGTTACGGTGACTGCAGAAAACGGGGCCACCAAGACATATACCGTAACTATAAACAGAGGTGAGGGGGGGACTTCTTCCGAAGATCCTTCTGATGACCCTTCAGACGGTTCCGACGGCGAAATCGAGGATATCACTGTAACTGTAGGCGACAAGGAGTACATCGTCTGCGAAAATTATGATGAGAGTTCTATCCCCAAAGGGTTTGTCATGACCATAGCTCAATACGGAGAAAAGGATATCCCTGTGATAAAGGATGCGAATTTGAAGTACACGTTTGCCCTTCTCAAAGACCCGGAAACAGGAGATGAAACATGGTTCTTCTATGACGAGGAAAGCGACACCTTTGCTGAGACTGCTCAGATTTCTGCCGAAGATGCCATGGAATACGGGAAACTGCTGGCAGAGCTGAATGGAGAGGATCAGGACAGCGAAGCAGACCAAAAAGATAAGATCCTTATCATTGCATTGGGAGCTACAGTAGCCGCCCTTGCAGCTTTAGTCCTTATATTGCAGGTAGGAATAATAAATAAAAATAAAAAGAAACTTAAAAAGAATAAAAAAATCAAAGAAGAAATAGATATAACAGACGAAAAGTCATATGAAGATATGGATATAGAAGAACAACAGCAAAGCGATCATGAAACTGAAGACGATTATACCGATACTGAAAGGGAAGATCAGTGAGCATATTCGATCATATCGAAGGATTTTTTGAAGAGCTGAATATGGCCTCAGTGGCAGTACGCCTGATATTGGCTACGCTTTTGGGAAGTTTTGTGGGAATGGAAAGGGCTCATAAGAGATATGCCGCAGGTATAAGGACCTTCGCTCTGGTGTGCCTTGGATCTGCGCTGGCTACCATGATAGGCCTCTACTTAGGTGAAATCAGCGCTTTAGGAGCAGATGTCGGCCGCATACCTGCTCAGATATTATGCGGAATTGGATTTCTCGGAGCAGGAACTATCATAGTTACCGAGAGAAAACAGGTAAAAGGCCTGACTACCGCTGCGGGATTATGGGTCACGGCCACTATGGGCATGGCCATAGGCGCCGGCTTTGTCTTTGCGGCCATAGTGTGTTTTGTGCTGATTTTCCTCACCACCTACTATATGTATTATATGGCGAGGTATGTGGAGAATCATACCAGAACTATAGAGATATATGCGGAGATGGACAGAAAGGGAGTCGAACCATTTCTAACATTTCTTAAGGAATCTGGGTATGTCATAACTTCCATAGAGAGAAGAAAAGATGAGACTATTCTCGAAGATGATATAGCTTTGAGAGTAGAGCTGGATATGCTGAAAAAACGAGATCACGCTGAAGTACTGGATGAGATACTGACCGTATCATCTGTACATTATGTGGAAGAAATCAGCTGATATAGAGTGAGCCGGGTATATGGGATCAGAAAAAATCTGATCCCATATACCCGTATTTTTTACCTTGCCATGTGTCTCTAAGATGGAGCTGTTGATCTATGCGGTTTAAAATAGTCCGCTTGTTGAAACTCCAAGGTGGGTTTATTAAGATAGAGCGTGGTGCGTCTGCAGTGAGCCTGTGTATGGTGACGTCGGGCGGTATGATTTCAAGACAGCGGACTACGAGATCCACGTAAGAATCTATAGAATCAAAGGGCTGATAATCACCGTGAGTTTTTTCCATGACAGAACCCTTTACGATGTTCAGAAGATGAAGCTTCAATCCGAAAAGCCCCGGCATTGACGACACATGTCTGACTGATTGCAGCATCATTTCTTCCGTCTCACCGGGAAGCCCCAGGATCAGATGAACCACGTACTTTATGTTTCGGCTGGCCAGGTCACGACATGCGATATCGAATACAGAAGTCTCGTAACACCTGTTAAAAGCAAGCGCCGTCTCGTCATGGACAGTCTGAAGACCCAGCTCTATCCACATGAAGTTTTCCCTGTTGATTTCAGAAAGCAGATCCAGGACATCAGCAGAAAGACAATCCGGTCTCGTCCCTACTACAAGACCGCTTATCTTGGGATTTTCGAGGACTGACCGGTATTTTAGCCGGAGTACATCTACCGGCGCATAAGTGTTGGTGTGATTCTGAAAATAGGCCAGATATCTAACTTTAGGCCATTTTTTAGACAGCAGTTCTATCTGCTGATCTATGGATGAGGCGAATTCGCCGGAACCTGAATCTGAACAAAAAGAACACCCATAGACTCCCTTGCTGCCGTCCCTGTTAGGGCAGGTAAAACCTCCGTCGATGGCCAGCTTGATGGTTTTTTCACCTAAATTATCCTTAAGCCATCTGTCAGCAGAATAGAAGCGTTTATCTTTGAACCTGATAGGTAATATGTCATTATTTTTTTCGTTCATATATTCTTAAATCCTTTAAATAATCATGTTAATATGGTATAATTACATATTATCAAATCAGGCTTTTAAAAACAAGCCGCAAACGGAGAAAAGGTAATGGTAAAGAAGACACAGCCTCAGCAGCAGGAGATATTAGATGAATGTAAACCTCAGAGTTTTATAGACGAAGAGGCAGAAGTTAAAGTGTCTAAAAATACGCTTCTCCTACATTCATGCTGCGGACCTTGCAGCACAGCCTGTATAGAAAGGCTGGCAGGGACATATAAGATAACGGTGTTTTTTTATAATCCCAACATAACCGAAAAGGACGAATACGACAGGCGCAAAGAAGCGCAGATTAAGTTCATCGAGCTATATAATAAAAAACTGCCGAAAGAGGATAAGATAGAATTTATAGAAGGCGAATACCTGCCGGAAGAGTTCTACACGGCGGCCGGAGGCCTTGAGGCAGAGCCGGAGGGAGGTGCAAGATGTACGGAATGTTTCAGGCTGCGCCTTGAAAGAACTGCGCAGGCGGCGCTCCGTACAGGTAACACCATATTCGGCACTACTCTGACCGTAAGCCCTCACAAAAACTACAGCCTCGTTTCAGCCATAGGATGTGAACTGGCAAACAAATATCATATAGAATTTTTGGATATTGATTTTAAGAAAAAGGCGGGTTTTCAGAGAAGCATACAGATGTCTAAAGAATACGAACTTTACAGGCAGAATTATTGCGGATGTGAGTTCTCAAAAATAAAAAAATAGGAGGAAGCGATATGTCACATTTGATCTTACCAAAAAATTACGACCCTCTGATCGACCTGATGGAAAGTCAGAGAGCGATCAAAAAAATAAAAGATTACTTTCAGCAGGAACTGGCTTACGGGCTCAACTTGAGGCGTGTATCAGCGCCCCTCTTCGTGGATCCGAAAACGGGACTCAACGATAATCTCAACGGAGTGGAAAGAAGAGTAAGCTTTACTCTGAAAGACATAGATGAACTCGAGGTGGAGGTGGTTCAGTCTCTGGCCAAATGGAAGAGGATGGCCCTGGGAAAGTACAAAATACAGCCGGGACACGGCATATATACAGATATGAACGCCATAAGAAGAGATGAAGAACTGGATAATCTTCATTCTGTCTATGTAGACCAGTGGGACTGGGAGAAGGTCATAACTAAAGAGCAGAGAACAGAAGAGTATCTGAAAGAAACAGTAATCACTATATATAACGCAGTAAAGAATCTGGGTGATTATGTAAACAGGCTTTACAGAAATATTCAGACAGAGATACCAAACGATATATATTTTGTTACTACTCAGGAACTCGAAGATATGTATCCTGATCTTACGCCCAAGCAGAGAGAGGATGCGATCACTAAAGAACATAAAGCGGTGTTCATCATGAAGATAGGAGGAAGGCTAACTTCGGGAGAAAAGCATGACGGCCGCTCGCCTGACTACGATGACTGGGAACTCAACGGAGATATAATACTCTGGAACGAAGTTCTCGACAGGGCTTTTGAGATATCATCCATGGGTATAAGGGTGGATTCGGAGGCCATGGAAAGACAACTTTTAGCCGAAGGCTGCCAGGACAGAGCCAGGATGGAATTTCAGAAGGCCGTCTTAGAAAGCAGACTTCCTTATACCATAGGTGGGGGAATAGGACAGAGCAGATTATGCATGTTTTTCCTGAGAAAGGCTCATATCGGCGAGGTGCAGTCCTCCGTGTGGCCTAAAGAGATGATAGACATATGCAGTGAAAACAACATACATCTTCTGTAAGGAAAACTTATGATTTACGTCGATGTTGCAGTTGATAATAAAAGTAAATATACAGACGGACTTTTTACATATAAGTCGCCTGTCGACATCCGCCCCGGAGATCTGGTGACGGTTCCCTTCGGCAACGGAGACAAAGAAAAGAAAGCTATCGTCTGCGGGACGCCGACGAGGATCGACTGCCCCTCTGATAAATTAAAGACCGTTTCAGAGGTGGTCGAAAGAGGTTTTATTTCAGAAGAGGCTGTGAAGACTGCCGTCTGGATGAAACAGAGATATGGAATAAAATATCACGATGCCTTCAGATGTTTTGTCCCGACGGGAAAGGCTCCAAAAGCAGGAAAAGAAAAAGAACCTTATAAAGGTATTTCGTGTAAGTATATCAGGCCCGAAAGTCTAACGCCCCAGCAGAATTTGGCTGTCGGCGAAATTGTCGGCGCGATGAAATCCGGCAGTCAGACCAGTTTTTTGCTCCATGGTGTCACTGCCAGCGGCAAGACAGAAGTATATATGGAATCTATAGAAAAAGCCGTTTCCATGGGGAAGACAGCCATAATGCTGGTTCCTGAGATCTCGCTGACCAAACAGGTGATAGAGACCTTTGCGGCCAGGTTCGGAAAAGAGACTATAGCGGTTTTACATAGCAAGCTCACTCCCCGGGAAAGATATGACGAGTGGCGGCGGATACAAAGAGGAAATGCAAAGATAGTGATAGGCGCCAGGATGGCGGTATTTGCCCCTCTAAAGGATATAGGCCTCATAGTCATGGATGAAGAACAGGAGTCCAGCTATAAGGCCGATATGACGCCTAAATATGACACGGTGGATATAGCTCTTAAACGCATCAGCTATTACGACGGAGTGCTCCTGCTGGGCAGCGCCACGCCGTCGGTCGTATCATATTACAGGGTGAGTCAGGGCATATACAGACTTCTGACTTTAAATAAGAGGTATAACAACACTCCTCTGCCTAAGATTGAGATCGCCGATATGAGAGCAGAACTCAGAGAAGGAAATACGACTATTTTCAGCAAAGCTCTGTTTACGGGGATCGAAGATGAGCTTTCATCCGGCAGGCAATGTATACTTCTGCAGAACAGGAGAGGATATTCAAACTTTATTTCCTGCAGAGAATGCGGGTCTGTCATCAGATGCCCCGAGTGCGGGATATCTCTGACTTATCATAAATCTCAGGAAAGCCTCATATGCCATTACTGCGGAAGGCGATTTCCCGTTCCGAAAGTCTGTCCGGAATGTGGAAGTTCTTATATAAAAAATTTCGGTATAGGAACGGAACAAGTCGAAGAAGCGGTGAAACGATTCTTTCCCGCGGCCTCCTGCGGCAGGCTGGATATAGACGCCCTCAAGACCAGAAAAGATCTGGATCGGATATTGGGAGATTTTTTTTCCGGAAAGACAGACATACTCATAGGCACGCAGCTGGTAGCTAAAGGTCTGGACTTTGAAAATGTCGGATTGGTAGGTATAATAGCAGCAGATACAGGCTTAAATATACCGGATTACCGATCTTGCGAGAGGACCTTTCAGCTGATCACTCAGGCTGCGGGTAGGGCAGGCCGAAGAGAGCAAAGAGGAAGAGTCATAATTCAGACATACGAGCCTGATAATTATGCTCTGAGAGCCGCATCTTCTAACGATTACGGGGAATTTTTCCGGCAGGAGATCAAACTCAGAAAATTCATGGAATACCCGCCCTTTACCGATATGATAATGGTAAACTTTACTGCGGAAGACGAAGAAAATGCCTTCAGAACCGCAAAGAGGTGTAAGAAATATTTGGAGAATTCCGGGGAATGGAAAAAAGAAGCAAGCATTCTGGGACCGAAAGTTTCCATGAGCTTCCGCGGAAAGGATTCCATAAGATTTTACATGATGATAAAGTGTCCTAAGGGATTAAGAAATAAATATATATATTATTTAGAAGAGTTTAATAAGATAATTATCAAAGAGCGTGAAAAATGCAGCATGGATATAGATATAAATCCGTACAGCGCTTATTGACAGGGAGGTAAATATATATGGCCTTAAGGAAGGTTGTAATCGAAGGCGACGATATTTTGAGGAAAAAATGCAGAGAAGTAGGCCAGGTCACAGACAGAATAAGAGAGACCATGGAAGATATGAAAGAGACCATGAGGGCTGAGATGGGCGTAGGTATTGCGGCGCCTCAGATAGGAGTCATGAGAAGGATGTTTGTGGCAGAACCGGAACCGGACAGAGTCTATAATATGATAGACCCCGTCATTCTTGCTCAGAGCGGAAGCCAGCCGGGCGACGAGGGGTGCCTGAGCGTACCGGGCATGATCGGCACCGTGGAACGTCCCGACTATATAAAGATAGAGGCTACAGATCTTGAAGGAAACAGAAAAGTATATGAATTCAGGGATTTTGACGCGAGAGTCATGTGCCACGAGTATGATCATCTCGATGGAATCCTATATATAGATAAAGCTACTGATATACGAGACGCTTTTGCAGACGAAGAAGCGGAGGAAGAAGAATAGATATATGAAGACTGTATTTATGGGAACGCCGGATTTCGCGGCGGTCATACTGGAGACTCTGTATGACAGCCGCAATTCCGTATGTCTGGCTATAACACAGCCCGACAGAGCTAAAGACAGAGGCAAGAAAGTGAGATCTACGCCTGTAAAAGAATTTGCTCAGAGCCACGGGATTGAGGTGTTTCAGCCGGAAAAAATAAGAAACGATGAAGAAACGAAGGAAAAACTTCGGCAGATCTCGCCCGACGTCATAGTAGTAGCCGCTTACGGACAGATACTGCCCGAGGAAATACTTGCTCTTCCCAAATACGGATGTGTAAATGTACACGCTTCTCTGCTGCCTAAGCTGAGAGGAGCCTCGCCTATACAGCAGGCTATAGTCCGGGGAGAGGAAAAGACAGGTATTACCATCATGCAGATGGACAGCGGCCTGGATACGGGAGATATACTGACTCAGGAAGAGACCGAGATCGGTGATTTAAACGGTCAGCAGCTTCACGACCGGCTGGCGTCTATGGGGAGCAGTCTCTTGCTTAAAACCTTAGACATGCTGGAAAAAGGAAATCTTACGCCACTGCCTCAGAATAAAGATGAGGCCACTTACGCCGGTTTGATTTCTAAAAAAGACGGCAAGATTGACTTTAAGAAGAGCCCGGAAGAAATAGAAAGACTCATAAGAGGTTTCGATCCGTGGCCGGGAGCATTTTGCAGCATGGGAGGGGCGACCGTGAAATTTTGGAAGGCAGAAGCTTCCGATGAAGAGACGGATGTTGAAGACGGAACTGTAATTGGAGCAGATGAAAACGGAATTAAAATCTGCTGCGGTGGCAGAATATTGATTGTGAAAGAAATCCAGGCTCCCGGAAAAAAGAGGATGAAGGCTGCGGATTATCTCAGGGGTCATGATATGAAGATCGGGAGCAAGTTTGAATAGGAGGATAAATGCCTTATTACTACTATAATGATATATACAGTCTCAGATATGTGCTTTTGATAGCCGCTATTCTTTTGACTGTCATAGCTCAGGCCAGAGTCAGTTCAAATTTCAGAAAGTATTCGTCAGTAAGAAATCGCAGAGGAATGACCGGCGCTGAAGCGGCCCGGAGAGTTCTGGACGCTAACGGCCTTTCCGGCGTGGCTGTGGAGCAGATCAGGGGAAGCCTCACCGACCATTACGATCCGTCGAAGAAGGTCTTGAGACTTTCCGAAACCGTTTACGGCAGAGAATCAGTAGCGGCGGTG
>FR882601.1:244676-253435 GCA_000435715.1 Firmicutes bacterium CAG:145 | reverse complement strand
CCTGCCATGAGGCGGGACACGCGCTTCAGGACGCAGAAAACTATGGGCCTCTTAAACTGAGAAACGGAATGGTCCCCATAGTTAATTTTTCATCTAAGTTTTGCTGGATACTCATATTCGCAGGTATAATCCTCTCAGCCGCAGGAACTTATATGGCCGGCTGGATATTCGATATAGGAATAATTCTCTTTGTGGCAGTCATACTTTTTCACCTTGTCACACTGCCGGTAGAGTTCAACGCCAGCAGGAGAGCTATGGATCAGATGGAACTGGCCGGGATAATAGACAGCGATGAGGAGCGGGGAGCAAAGAAAGTATTGTCGGCAGCCGCCATGACTTATGTGGCTTCGCTGGCTGTAGCCGTAGCTCAGCTGCTGAGACTGCTTGCCATGAGAGGTAGAGATTGATGGATTCATCGAGAAAGACGGCTTTTGACGTCTTATTGGATATGGAAAAAGAAAAATCCTATTCCAATTTGACTCTGAATCGCTTTATAGCGGAAAACAAGCCTGAAAACAGCGCTTTTACAAGAGAATTGGTCTACGGAGTGCTTGAGAATAAAATACTGCTGGATTATTATCTTGACAATCTCATTCCTTCCGGTATTAAAAAAGTCAGGAAGAAGGAGGCTTGTATCCTCAGGATGGGTCTCTATCAGATAATATTTATGGAAAGCGTTCCTACTTATGCGGCCGTCAACGAGTCGGTTAACATGGCAAAAAAATTCTGCAGAGGCAGAGAAGGCTTTATAAACGGCGTGCTGCGGGGATATATGAAGAAAAACATAAGACTTCCTGAAGAAAGAAAGGATTTTCTTTCGGTGAAGTATTCATTTCCTCCGTGGATAATAGATTTATGGAGAGAAGAGTACGGGGATCGTATGTGTGAGACGCTGCTTGAGGCTTCAAACAGGAGGCCGCAGCTTTCAATCCGCGTAAACCTCCTCAAGACTGACAGAGCCTCTCTGGCCGATGTCCTTAAGGAAAAGGGCTTTGAAGTGTCAGAAGGGAAGTTTTCTGAAAGAATACTCCACGTCAGAGGAACGGGTCTATTGAGCCTAAGCGAGTATGAAATGGGATTATTCTCTATCCAGGACGAGGCTTCCTCCTTAGCTGCCGATATGTTGGGAGCCGCGCCGGGGGACAGAGTCATAGATGTGTGCGCAGCGCCGGGAGGCAAGACTTGCGCTATAGGGGAGATGATGGCAAACGAGGGCCACATAGAGGCATTTGATATATATGAACATAAGCTTCCTCTGATAAGACAGCAGGCTGATAGGCTGGGGATAGAGATAGTAACGGCAGAGACGATGGACAGCGCAGAAGGATCAGAAAGTCTCTATGAAACTGCCGACAAGCTGCTGGCAGACGTGCCTTGTTCCGGACTTGGAGTGATAAGGAGAAAACCTGAGATCAAATATAAGGAAATACAGGATTTCACTGATCTTGAGGTTTTGCAGGGCAGGATACTGGAAAAATCTTCGCAGTATCTGAAGATAGGAGGAACTTTAGTCTACAGCACATGCACCATAAGAGACAGAGAAAACGGCGGCCAGATCAGGCGTTTTCTTGAAAAGCACAGAGAATTTGAATTGATAGAAGAAAGACAACTTTTACCTACCGAAGATATAGACGGATTTTATATCTGCAAAATGTTGAAAAAGGGGTGAGGATACGAGTTATGGAAGTTGGATTTAAGTCCGATAAAGGGCTGAAGCGAAGCAACAACGAAGACGCTTGCTTTGTTCTTTTGACCGACAAGGTCTATTTGGTGGCAGATGGCGTCGGAGGGGGCAACGCCGGTGAAATAGCCAGCAGAACTGCTGTGAACGAGATAGCTAATTACATATCGCAGCATCCGATAGATAAAGCCACTAATAAGTACGCTATTGTAAATTATCTTCAGGATTGCCTCGACAAGACTAACGAGAAGATATTTGAAAATGCCAGAAAATATGAAGAAAACAAGGGTATGGCCACTACCGCCGCTATAGTTTACGCAAGAGGCGGCATAGCGTACATAGCCAATGTGGGAGACAGCAGGGTATACCTTTTCAGGAATGAAAAATTAGTTCAGCTCACAGAAGATCACACTTATGTGAATACTCTTCTAAACGCCGGAATCATATCCGAAGAACAGGCGGCCTCAGACAGCAGAAAGAACGTCATAACTAAGGCGCTGGGGGCCGAAGATACTGTGGAACCTGATTTTTTCCAGGTAGATATAATAAAAGACGATATATTCATCCTTTGCACCGACGGCTTGTACGACGAGGTGAGCGAGAATGAAATGAAAAATATTTTAAAGAAAAAAGCATCCATGTCCGACGTGTGCGCCGATATGATCGGGGCTGCCAACAGAAACGGAGGGCATGACAACATTACTATAATAGCTTTAAGGGTTACGGAGGAAGATCTTTATGAGTAGCAAATTGTTATTGGGCAGATATGAGATTTTGGAAAAAATCGGTGAAGGCGGAATGGCCATAGTATATAAGGCCAAAGACCGTCTTCTCAACAGATACGTGGCGATAAAAATCCTGAGACCTGAATTTACGAAGGACGACCAGTTTATAGAGAACTTCCGCAAGGAATCTCAGGCGGCGGCAGGATTATCTCATCCTAACATAGTAAATGTCTATGACGTAGGAAAAGAAGGAAATATAAATTTTATAGTCATGGAGCTGATCGATGGCAAGCCTCTCAGCCAGTTGATAGAAGAAAAGGGAAAGCTAAATTACAAAGAAGCCATAAACATTACGAGACAGGTGGCCTCGGCCCTGAGTCTGGCTCATAAGAATCAGATAATACATAGGGACGTAAAACCTCACAATATCCTCATAACTTCTTCCGGCACTGCCAAGCTGGCAGATTTCGGAATAGCAAGAGCAGTGAGCCGCGCCAGCATCGAAGAAGGAAATGACAAGATCATGGGATCTGTTCATTATTTTTCGCCAGAGCAGGCAAGAGGCGCTTATGTAGACGAGAGATCTGATATATATTCTCTGGGTATAGTACTTTACGAGATGCTTACCGGAAAAGTACCTTTCGACGGGGATAATCCTATTTCCATCGCTCTGATGCATATAAACGATCCCATTCCCCCTGTAAAGGGCATACCTCCGCAGCTGGAAAAAGTCATAGAAAAAGCGACCGACAAATATCAGAGCAACAGATATAAATCTGCCGATGAAATGATCGAAGAGCTGGATAATATAGAGTTCATCACTAAGGTCATGGGCGGAGCTATAATAGACCAAAGTGACGAGAAGCCGCATCACACCGGCCAAGACTCGACCAAATCGTCGTCTCTGGAAGAGATGCTCTACGCAGATGATAAGAAAAACAAGAAAAAGGATAAAAAGCCTGCCGATAAAAAGAAGATAGCTATAATTGCAGCAGCCGTAATAGTAGTTCTTGCTGCCGTCATCGGCGTAGGAGCGATGAGCGGCTGGTTCAGCGGAAACAAGGAAGAGATAAAGGTACCTGATTTTAAGGGAAAAACTCTCGAGGAAGCTCAGCAGGAGGCAGAAGAATTAGGCCTTGTCATAGAAGAAGGAGAAGAAGTATACAGCCCTGATCAGGAAAAGGGTCTCATAACTTCTCAAAGCCCAAGCGCAGGCAAGAAGGTGAGCGAGGGGCAGGTAGTAACGGTAAATATAAGCAAGGGTAAGAAAGACGGCGTAGTCCCCCGCATAGTAGATATGGATTATAAGGAAGCAAAGAAATATCTTGAAAGCTTCGGATTTAAGCTGGGAATAGTAAAGACCGTGACCAGTACCAAACCGGTGGATACAGTTGTAAGTCAGTCTGTGGACGCAGGAACTACTGCCGACGTGGGAACCACCATAGACGTGGAAGTCAGTGACGGCAAGGGCAAGGAGATGAAGACTGTTCCTATGCTCATAGGCCTCGATGTGGACACGGCTAAATCTACTATAGTATCTTCGGGATTTAAAGTAGGAAATATATTGTATGAAGAAAGCAGCGAGTATGCTAAAAATGTAGTCACAAGTCAGCAGTATAAAAAGGGCGACGAGCTGGAAGAAGGAAGCACCATAGATATCGTCATAAGCAAGGGCGCGCATACTACGCCTACGGAACCTGACACTCCTGCAGAGCCTACAGAACCTTCAGAGGGCCAGTAAGAACTCATGAAGGGATTGATAATCAAGGGAATAGGCGGTTTCTATTATGTCATGACCCAAGAGGGCGAGGTAGTGGAGGCCAAAGGCCGCGGCATATTCAAGAAAGATAAGATAACCCTCTTAGTCGGAGACGAGGTGGAAATTCAGATGACAGACCGAGATAACGCTAAGGGTGTTATCAACAGCATATTTCCCAGGAAAAACCAATTTGCCAGGCCGCCCATATCCAATGTGGATATGTTCATAGTCGTGTTTGCGGCGAAGAATCCAAGGCCTAACTATTCGGTCATAGATAAATTCCTGATAAACTCTCAGCTCAACGGGATAGAGCCTGTGATATGTATAAATAAAAAGGATCTGGTATCGGAAAGAGATATAGATGAGATAAGAGATATCTACGGGAAAATATACAAGACGGTTGCTGTCAGCGCCAGGACAGGAGAAGGGACGGATGAGCTGCGTGCTATGATAAAGGGCAGGAGGGCTGCTTTGGCGGGGCCTTCAGGAGCGGGGAAATCCTCCATCATAAATCTTCTGCATCCTAAAGCAGATATGGAGACGGGAGAAGTCAGCAGAAAGACCATGAGAGGAAGACATACCACCAGACATGTAGAAATATTTTCTCTTGCAGACGGAGGCATGCTCTTCGACACTCCGGGATTCACCTCCTTCGATCTTCCTGATATAGAAGAGAACCGACTCAAATATTATTATCCCGAGTTCGCCGAGTTTAATGATCTTTGCAGATATGACGACTGCAGGCATCTGAGGGAACCCGATTGCGCAGTGCTTGCGGCTGTAGCCGGCGGAAGAATAAACGACAGGAGATATGAGGCTTATGTCTCAAACTATGAAGAACTGAAAAGACGAAAGCGGTATTGACTGTCTTACAAGGAGAAAAAGATATGTATAAATTGTCGCCGTCGATTTTATCGGCAGATTTTTCACAGCTGGGAAAGCAGGTGGCTCTAATAGAAAAAGGCGGGGCTGACCTGATACACGTAGACGTGATGGATGGACATTTCGTCCCTAACATCAGCTTTGGCGCAGCCGTGATGAAATCCGTCCGGGAAAGCACGAACCTGAATTTCGATGTTCATCTCATGATTGAAGAACCTGATCTTTATATAGATGATTTTCTGACAGACAAGACAGAATATATAACTGTCCATCAGGAGGCATGCCGCCATCTTCACAGAACGATAGGGCATATAAAGAGCCTCGGAATCAAAGCGGGCGTTTCATTGAACCCGGCTACACCCATCGAAACTTTGACTGAAATAATCAGTGATGTGGATCTGATATTGTTAATGTCGGTAAACCCGGGCTTCGGCGGACAGAAGTTTATCCAAGGAACTCTCGATAAGATCAGAAGACTGTCAGCAATGAGGAAAAGCACGGGTACAGGATTTATGATAGAAGTAGATGGAGGAGTAAATTTAGAAAATGCCGCTTCTCTCATAGAGACAGGGGCAGATATTCTGGTAGCAGGATCTGCCGTATTCGGAGCGGAAGATATAGTTGAAAGAATTAGGGAATTCAAGAAATTGTGATATGTTGGCCGCATCTTTCCGATGCGGCCTGTTTTTTATTGTGCATCTTAAGGTGTCAAAAAAGCGGCCTTGATAGGCCGCTTTTATCAGAATCAATTTTTTGGTTTGGTGGCAGAACCGCTGCCGCCGGTGTTGCCTCCGCCTTCAGTACTTCCGCCGCTGTTACCGCCGGAATCGCCTCCGCCATCTTCGCCGGAATCTCCGCCGGAACCGCCTTCTTCATCATCATCTTTAGGCGGAGGGGCTACAGGCTCCTTGACTATGGTCACATCTTTTCCCGGCTCCACAGGGTAAGAGTCAGGATCGGGGTTGTGAGCGTTACAGTAATAATGAGGCAGCTCTGAACCTATATCTCCGACTTTGCTGTTTGGAATATAAGGCCTCATTATGCCGGATTGACTGCTTACATCTGTACAGGAAGGAGTAGCAAGATAACCTGTAGTATTGCAGACATTTACGGTCTGATGTACAGTATCGGATGCAGTAGGCTGCGTTCCTGTCGTAAAGTATTCTGTACGTACATCGCTGCCGCTGGCGTCAGTGGCTAAGAGCCCGCTCTTTGTATCTATGGCAGCGCTGGTCACATTGCCCGGCATTGCCGAATAAGAGCCTCCCTTGGCGCCATCTATTTGTCCGATTATCTTTCCCCACAGCCGTGCGGCAGAGTTGGAATAAGATGAAAGGGACATATTCACGTCGTTTCCTATCCAGAGAGCGGCGCTGTAAGTAGGCGTGAAACCGCAGAACCATATATCATAACGGTCGTCTGTAGTACCGGTCTTTCCTCCGACAGAAACTCCCGATACTGCTGCAGGACTACCTATACCCTGGGAAACTACACTGAGAAGGACATCACGCATGATCCAGGCTACGCCGGCATCGAGAGCCTTAGTCTCTTCTGTTTCAGGTTCCAGGAGAAGATCTCCCGTTCTGGTAGTCACTTTAGTATATGAACTGTAGCTCTTATGAACTCCTTCGTTTACAAAAGTAGTATAGGCGCTGGCCATCTCCAGAGTGGAAGCTCCTTCCGACATACCTCCCATGCCCAGAGCAGAAAGGTTTAAATCGTTTGTAGCGCCTTCTCTTTCTAGAGTCGATATTCCGAACTTTTCAACTATATCTGCCGAATAATCGGTACCTACCTGGGAGAGTATCTTAACTGCACATACGTTTACCGACTGCTGAAGAGCAGTTCTGAAGGTGTAGAGTCCGTGGTATCCGGAGTATGAGTTTTTGGGCCATACTTTTCCGTTTATGGTAGTAGGCTCGTCGTCTACAATGGACGCTGCGGTCAGATAAGTTCCCCATAGATCTGCTCCCTGCTGATCGAAGCCGTTATCGGTAAAGCTAAATGTGTTGCCTGCCGCCTGAAGATCGAAACTCTTCTGAAGAGCGGCCGCATATACGGATATAGGCTTTAGGGAAGAACCCGGCTGTCTAGGCGATGTCGCGCGGTTGAACAGCTTTCTTCCGGACGTGTTGCGTCCTCCTATCATAGCCTTGATCTGTCCTGTAGCGTTGTCTATTATAGTCATAGCGGCCTGAGGCTGTATGACTTTTTGGTTCAGAGTGAATTCAGAAGTATACATCTTTCCATCTGACTCTTCGAAGAAATTAGGATAATCTTCGAAGAATTGGGCTGAAATGACGAGATTATCATCGTTATCTCTTGATTTATATCCCTGAGGTATATTGATATATCCGCCGTTTATAACATACAGGGTACCGTCCTCTATGACATACATCTTTTTGAACTCGACGCTGTAATCGGTAGTGCCCTGTACCGTAGTAGTATATATGTTGAGACGTTTTCCGGTATATACGGTCATAGAGCCGTCGTCGTTGATTTTGTATTCGTCTGCGGCGAGGGCAAATCTTCCGTCTCCGTCTATATAAGAGGAGTAAGGGTAGAGAATAGGATTTCCGTTATCGTCTAATATATTGCCGCTGCCGTCCTTCGAATAACCGGAAGACTTAGGGAAGTTAGCCGCATTGTTGAATTCACTTTCTATCACCGACTGAGCCTGAGAATCCATAGTGGTATATATCTGAAGGCCTCCGTTATATACCAGATCGGTAGCTTCCTTTTCTGAGTAACCGTTCTGTTCCTGCAGGTCGTTTATGACGTCTTCTATGACATAATCTGCAAAATAGTTGGACACGGTGTTCAGAGCGTCTAAATTAGGGTTTACGATGTCTTTTATCTCTACTGCCTTAGCTTCTTCATATTCCTCATCTGTGATATATCCCTGTTCATGCATGAGCATCAGACAGGTGGACATTCTCTCTTTGCAGCTATCATTCCACAGATAGGCATAATCTCCGCTTTTCATGATGAGATTAGGAGTCTCTTCTGTGACTTCGGAAGATGATACCGTAACTACAAGAGCAAAGTCCGAAGGCCTCTGAGGCATAGCGGCAAGGGCCGCAGCCTCAGCTATGGTCAGCTCGTCCACATCTTTTGAAAAATAAGCCTGGGCAGCAGTCTGGATTCCGTTGCCGCATCCAAAGTATATGGTGTTGAGATAGGCTTCCAGTATCTGATCTTTGTTCAGCTTGCTCTCTAGGATGACAGAATAATAAGCTTCTTTTATTTTTCTGTTGATGGATCTTTCGTACATCTCGTCTCCGAGATAGAGATTTCTGGCCAGCTGCTGAGTTATTGTGCTGGTTCCGCCGATCTGGCCGCCGCCAAAGATGGAATCTTTTATGGCGCCGAATATTCTTATTATGTTAAAGCCGCTGTGAGTCCTGAAGGTCTTGTCCTCCAGAGCGATAAAAGCGTTTTGAACGTGTTCGGGGATTTGATCTATCTCAACGATAGTCCTGTTCTGATCGCCGTAAGCTGTATCTATTATGTTCTCTTCGTCATCGTACAGAACGGAACTCTGAGACAACATGCTGTAGATATTGTCTGTCTCTATCTTAGGAGCCGTTATTATGACTGCGGCTACATATATGATACCGATCAGGGCCAGCGCGAGGATGACGCAGAGAATTATCTTTAAGACTTTTTTCTTATCGGTTTTCTTGACAGCAACTTCTCCCGATGCGGCGGC
>FR882601.1:236041-244645 GCA_000435715.1 Firmicutes bacterium CAG:145 | reverse complement strand
GCGGCTGCCGCTTCTGCGCTTTTTTCACTGCGTTTTTTACGTGATTTAGAAGAAAACTTACCGGAAAGTCCGGATTTCGATTTCTTGTTTTTAGTTCTTGATCTATGAATGGTTTCATCGTTTTTAGGCTGATTCGAATCCTTTGGATCTTTGTAATTACTCAAATTATCACCTACTTTCTGCCATAATCTCTCTCATTATACCATATAATCGTATCAAAGTTAAGCAAAAACCAAAATGCACTTATAAATTTCACTTTTACATTGAAAAAAGAAATGAAATGGAATATAATGTAAAAAGATGGGGCGCCCGTGAGAGGAGTTCTGATGAGAAGAAAACTGTTTTTCACAGTGCTTTTGACTGTGGCAGTTATAAGTTTTGCCGATATGGCTGGTAAGATGCCGGGTAACGACGACATACAGAAGGTGATGGGAAGTCCCTCGTCATATTCGGGACGTATAGAGTCTATAGAAAGAAAAAATGAAGGCTATAAGATTGAGGTGAGATTATTCGAAGCAGCAGGCAGCAAAGTATTGTTGTCTTATTACGGGATTATCGATGATCCTCAGGATCTTTATAAGCGCGTTATAAAATTTAACTCTGTGATGGAGGATCCTCAGGGACGCAGAAATCCAGGATGCTTTGATTACAGAAAATATCTCAAGAGCTGCGGCATATGGGCTGTAGCTGATATAGATTCGTTTGAGATAGTTTGGGGCAGAGATCTCCTGATATATAAATTAGAAAGATCTCTGATGAAAAATAAGGAAAGATTCATCGAAAGCCTTCCCGGAGAGGCCAGGGGCCTTACGGCCGGGATCCTCTTCGGAGACACTTCACTTTTGGATGAAGGCGTCTATGAGAATTTCAGGATCAGCGGAACTGCCCACGTTCTTGCAGTCAGCGGCCTGCATATAGGGATACTGTACGGCATGATCGGCAAGATCATGGGAAGAAGACCCGGCAAGATTCGTTTAGCCGTCACGGCCTTTGTGCTTTTTTCGGCGGGGACACTGGCATCGTGGAGTCCGTCTGTAGCCAGAGCGTCCGGGATGATAGGGATAAAGACAGCGGCAGAGTATTGGGACAGAAGATATGACATGGTTACTGCTATGAGCGGAGTAGCTCTGATTCTTATACTTCGCAACCCATACGTGATATTTAATACAGGCTTTCAGATGTCCTTTATGGCGGCTTTATCCATATCGTTTTTTCTCCCTCATATAAGCAAAAAAATACCTGATTTTGCTGCAGTCATGATAGCGGCCAGCGCAGGATTGATACCTTATCAGATCTATTGCTTCAATTCCTTTTCTCTTACTTCTTTTGCCGCCAATATTCCGGTGGTATATCTTGTAGGCATCCTGATGCCTCTGGCAGCTTTGGGCTTTTGCCTGTTTTGCATAGGCATGGATATAGGAATACTCGGCCAGGTGACGGCGGCCCTGTCCTTATTGACGGAAAAAATAAATGAATTCTCGGCGCTTTCCGGAAGCGGGGCTATAGATGTTAAGAGTCCGCCGCTGTTTGTCATATTACTGTTTTATATGACAGTCTTTTTTCTGGCCTCCGAGTCTTTTGAAATCATGTTTTTGAGAGGACAGAAAAAAAGGATAACAGCAGTGATGAGTTTATTTCTGATCTCTTCACTTCTCTCGGGAATCCTCACTTACTGCCCCATAGGAGAGGATGATCTTATATTTGTCGATGTGGGACAGGGAGACTGCATACATATAAGAGCGGACGAGACAGATGTGCTCATAGACGGGGGCGGAAATATAAATTATAATGTGGGCAAAAACACACTCAAACCATACCTCCTCAAAAACGGGTGCAGCAGAGTGGATATGGCGGTGGCTACCCATCTGCATACCGATCACTACAGAGGTATAGAAGAACTGGAGGAGGAAGGGATGATCGGCGAGATTAAATCAGGCCTTACGGCAGGCACATCTTTTGAAATAGATGAGAACATTACGATTGAGACTCTCTGGCCTCTGAAAGTGGTCGAAGGACAGGACGAGAATGAGAATTGTTCTGTATTCATGTTGTCTTATGACGGCTATAAGATACTGATCACAGGAGACCTTGATGAAAAAGGAGAAAGAGAGATGATGGACTTCTATCGTGGTACCGATAAACTAAAAGCAGATATACTCAAGATAGGGCATCACGGAAGCGCAGGAAGCACTTGCGACAGCTTTCTTGAGGCGGTGTCGCCAAAGATGTGCGTGATACAGGTGGGCAAAAATAATTACGGACATCCCGACCCGAAAGTAATTGAAAAGTGCCGTGAAAATAGTATAATGATATTTAGAAACGATATTCACGGCGCAGCGGGATTTTCTTTTGACGGCCAGATAGAATATCACAAGATGATAGAAGAAAAAGGTTGAGTATGGCTTATAAAAATTCTAAGGCAGAGCACGCTTTTCAGACTTTTCACAGGGATCTGAATAAAAAAAATTTTGAAAATGTTATCTTCATGTACGGCGAAGAGGAATATCTTACAGAGTGGGCGTGCAATTCTTTAGCGGCGGCTTTAGTCGACCCTTCCGTGAGAGAAATAGATTTTGTAAAAATAGAGGAGGCGGAAGATGCAGATCAGCTTCTGACTGCCTGCGACACATTTTCTATGTTTTCGGAAAAGAGAGTAGTGTGGGCTAAGGATTTTCCGCCTCTGCTGAAAAAAAACGCAAAAGGCTTTGATGAAGGTGAGCTTAAAAAGCTGCTTGATTATATAAAGGATCCTAATAAAGAGACCGTACTGATATTTTCATGCGTAAAGCCGGATGAGAGCAGCAGCCTCGTAAAACAACTGAAAAAACAGCATAAGATATATTTTTTTGATAAGCTGGACAGACCGCAGCTCTCCGCCTTTGCCGAAAAACGCTTCGCGGCAGCCGGAAAAGATATAGACAGAGCCGTTCTGAGATATCTAATAGATGAGACGGGTTATTTCAACAGGGAAAGCGAGTACAGGATATTCAATCTCGAAAACGATATAAAAAAGATCATAGCTTACAGCGGGGAAAACAGGATCACGGAAGAAGATATAGACGCCACCATAAAGGGAGATCTGGACAAGTTCGCTTTCGATTTTCTCGATGCGGTGACTTCGGGACATAAAGACAAGGCTCTGAGACTTCTCAACAACATCATAGGCAGCGGAGGCGAGATATATTCCGTTTTGGGACTTCTGATCAGTCAGTTCGAATTGATGACAGAAGCCAAAGAGCTATACCAGAGCGGAGAAGAACGTCAGGAAATACCTCGTATCTTGAAAGTGAATCCATACAGAGCTAAAAAAGCCATGGCTTACGGCGATAAATTCAGCATGAACAGGCTGAAGGATATTTTAAGCCAGTTTTACCAGGCGGACAGGAATATCAAGACAGGAATGATCGACCAGAATCTGGCCCTTGAGCTTATTATCGGAAGGATGTAAATTATGTCAAAACAAGTAAGAGCCGACGGAATTCTGATCTTAGTAACTCTCTGCTGGGGAGTTTCATATCTTTTGATGGATATAAGCCTTGAGGAGCTTGATCCTTTCACGCTGAACGCCTTCAGATTTTTGGGCGCTTTCGCCATAGCAGCTCTGGTGTCCTTTAAAAAGATAAGAACTGTCAATAAGACTACTTTAAAATACAGCCTGCTGGTAGGTTTCGCACTTGTATTCGTCTACATAGGGGCTACCTTCGGAGTAAAATATACTTCTCTGTCCAACTCGGGATTTCTATGTGCGCTGACAGTGGTATTCACTCCCATATTGGCATGGCTGTTTTTTAAAAAAGCTCCCGGAAAGAAGCTCACTTTCGTGGTGATACTGTGTTTTATAGGAATAGCGCTGCTGACTTTGGGAGATGATTTCTCAATAAATATGGAACATTTAAAGGGCGATCTTCTCTGCCTGATGTGCGCCGTAGCTTACGCCGCCGATCTTCTTCTGACAGAAAAAGCCGTGAGTCACGAGGAAGTAGACGCATATAACCTGGGAGTATTTCAGCTGGGCGTTACAGGCGCTCTCAATCTGATAATGGCGCTGATAGTGGAGACTCCGCAGGCTCCTCAGACTATGGAGGTTTGGAGCGCAGTCATCTTCCTGTCGGTTTTTTGTACGGGAGTTGCCTTTGTCCTTCAGCCTGTGGCCCAGCAATATACGACGGCTTCTCACGTAGGCGTCATATTTACGTTAGAGCCTGTTTTTGCGGCTGTCGTAGCATATTTCTTCGCCGGCGAGATACTGTCTTTTAAAGCTTATCTTGGGGCTGCGCTGATGCTTGCAAGTATTTTTATCATGGAAATAGATTTTAAGACGCTCAAGAAAAAGAAAAAGGCTGAGGAGGTATGACAGTGGAAAGACTTTTTATCAAGTCTCAGGATTTCGCCCAAAAGACTGTTGAAGGACTTTATAAAGATTTTGAGAGAAGGATAGCCGCAAGTCCTCCGGGACAGTGCCCCGCAGATCTGACGGCCTCATTCCTGCGTATGTGCCATTCGCAGAGCTGCGGAAAGTGTACGCCCTGCCGCGTGGGTCTTGGTCAGCTGCAGCTGATACTGGACAAGATACTTGACATGGATAGGGAAGCTTCTATAGACGATCTGAACTTACTTCAGAGCACGGCGGAGGCCATAAGTGTTTCGGCAGACTGCGCCATAGGCACCGAAGCGGCCAAGATGGTTTTAAGAGGCATAAACGGATACAGGGAAGATTTTGAATCACATATCATAAACCATACCTGCAGCGAGACTATCAGGAGCCACGCTCAGCCGGTGCCTTGCGTTGCCATGTGCCCTGCGGGAGTAGACGTACCGGGATACATAACTCTCCTGAAAGCAGGCAGATATGATGACGCCGTAAGACTCATAAGAAAAGACAATCCGTTCCCTACTGTCTGCGCTTTGATATGCGAACATCCCTGCGAAGTCAGGTGCAGGAGAACCCTGGTAGACTCTCCTGTAAATATAAGAGGACTCAAGAGATTCGCCGTAGACAACTGCAAAGATGTACCTGTACCTGAGAGAATGGATGATACAGGTAAAAAGATAGCCGTCATAGGAGGAGGACCCTCCGGTCTTTCGGCCGCATTCTTCCTGTCCATAATGGGGCATGAGGTAACAGTATTTGAGAAGAGATCTCAGCTTGGGGGAATGCTCAGATACGGAATACCTAACTACAGGCTTCCGAGAGAAAGACTTCAGTGGGACATAGACGCGATACTTTCTACCGGAGTGGAATGTAGACTCGATTATGATGTGTCTACTCCTGAGGCTATAGCTGAGATAAGAGAAAATTATGACGCCACTTATATCTCTATCGGATCTCATAATGCTAAAAGCATAGGCATACCGGGAGAATATGCCAAGGGCGTTATTCCTGCTGTGGAGATGTTAAGAGGTATAGGCGATGACGCTATGCCCGATTTTAAAGATAAGACAGTAGTGGTGATAGGGGGCGGAAATGTCGCCATGGACGTGGCCAGAACTGCTAAACGGCTTGGCGCTACTGATGTGAGTATAGTATACAGGAGACGCAGGGACGACATGACAGCTTTGCCGGAGGAGATCGGAGCGGCAGTCAGCGAAGGGTGCAGCCTCATGCAGCTCAAAGCACCTTCGAGAATACAGACCGATAAGAGAGGTAGAGTAAAGGCGCTGTGGGTCAAGCCTCAGATAGCCGGTCAGGCAGACAGATCCGGACGTCCAAGGCCTGTAGATTCTTCGCAGCCGGAAGAAAAGATACCTTGTGATATAATAATCTCAGCCATAGGCCAGGCGACAGATATAGGATTCTTTGAAGAATACGGTATTCCGGTCTTCAGAGGAAACATAAGAGCAGAGAAGAGCAGTATCGTAGATACGGTCAGCGGAACTTATGCCGGAGGCGACTGTGTTACAGGTCCGTCTACCGTCATCAACGCTGTAGCAGCCGGTAAAGTAGCGGCGGCCAACATAGACGCTTACCTGGGATTCAACCATGAGATAGAAGTAGATATAGATATTCCTCTCCCTGAGCTTTCGGATATGCTGCCGTGCGGAAGGGTAGAGATGAAAGAACGTTACGACAAACAGAGAGAAAGCGATTTCGACGAGGTAGAGTACGGAATGACTTATGAGGAAGCCATGCAGGAGGCGTCCAGATGCCTACGCTGCGACTATCATGGCTTCGGATCATTCAGAGGAGGTAGGGACACAAAATGGTAACATTAACTATAAACGGACAACAGATAAGCGTCCCCGAAAGAACTACCATAATGGAGGCTGCGGAGAAAGTTGGAATACATATCCCGCATCTGTGCTTTCTTAAAGATATAAACGAAATCGCAGCCTGCAGAGTATGCCTGGTAGAACTCATCGGCATAGATAAGCTGGTCACTGCCTGCGATACTGAATGTCGTGATGGAATGGAGATCTCCACCAATAGTCCGAGAGTCAGAAAGATACGAAAGATGAATGTGGAACTGCTGCTGTCCGATCACAGATCAGAATGTACCAGCTGTGTAAAGAGCGGCAACTGCACGCTTCAGACTATCTCCAACGATGTAGGAATAATAAGGAGTCCTTTTGAGCATAACACGGCAGAAAAGAGCAGGTGGAACGAGGATCTACCGCTCATAAGAGACGCTTCAAAATGTGTCAAATGTATGCGCTGCATTCAAGTATGCGAGAAGATTCAGGGACTGGGAATATGGGACCTTCACGGTACGGGACACAGGACTACCATAGGAGTAAGAGATAATTTATCTTTTCAGGATTCCGGCTGCGTTCTCTGCGGCCAATGTATAACTCATTGCCCCGTAGGCGCTTTGAGGGAGAGAGATGACAGAGACCTTCTCAACGACGCTCTGGGCGATCCCGATAAAGTAGTCATAGCGCAGATCGCCCCGGCGGTGAGGACTGCCTGGGGAGAACAGATAGGCCTTTCGGATGAGGAAAGCACGATAGGTAAACTTGTCTGTGCCCTTAAGAAGATCGGTATAGATTACGTTTTCGACACAGACTATTCGGCTGACCTGACTATAATGGAAGAGGGCAGTGAATTTCTTGAGAGACTTGCTCACAGAGATGATTATCAGTGGCCTATGTTCACTTCTTGCTGCCCGGGATGGGTGAGATTTGTCAAGACCAGATATCCTGATATGACGGACAATCTTTCGACGGCTAAATCTCCTCAGCAGATGTTCGGCGCCATAGCTAAGACTTACGTGGCTCACAGACTTGGCGTAGATCCTGACAAAGTTTTCTCTGTGTCTGTAATGCCGTGCGTGGCAAAAAAATATGAACGGACCGTATCCCAGGTGAACTATAAAGACGGAGGATACGATGTAGACTTAGTGCTCACTACCAGAGAGCTGGACAGATTTATCAGGAGCGACAGCATAAAACCTGAAGATCTGACAGATATGCCTTTTGATGATATCTTCGGAGAAGGATCAGGCGCAGGGGTCATATTCGGAACTACAGGCGGAGTAATGGAGGCGGCGTTGAGGAGCGCGTATTATCTTGCGACAGGCGAAAATCCCAAAGCCGACGCTTTTAAGGACGTCAGAGGAATGAAAGGATGGAAGGAAGAAACTTTTGATATAAAGGGCATAAAACTTAAGGTGGCGGTTGCCAGCGGCCTGGCCAATGCCAAAACTCTGATGGAGGCGGTTAGAAGAGGAGACGTCCAATACGATTTCGTAGAGATCATGGCTTGCCCCGGAGGCTGCGTAGGCGGAGGCGGACAGCCGTTTAAAGACGGATTTGAGCTGGCGGGAGAACGGGGAGAACAACTGTACCGGCTGGACAGAGAAAGCAGCATACGTTTCTCTCACGAAAATTCCGCCGTTCAGCTTACTTATGAGGAGTACATAGGCAGTCCGATGTCAGATAAAGCTCATCATATACTGCATACAGATCTTAAAAGCTGGGATCTTAAGATGACGGAATAATGACGTTAAGAGAGGGCAGGATTTTAAATCTTGCCCTCTCTTTTATAGATCTTAACCTTCTATGCCTTCTATGAGTTCTCTGGCGCTTTTCAGTGTAGTCTGCGTTATGACAGTTCCGCCTAAAAGCCTTGCGATTTCCTCTACTTTTTTCTCTTCATCTAAAGCTTCTACAGAAGTGTAGGTGCTGCTTTCATCTGATTCTTTGTATATTCTGTAGTTGTGATCGCCGGCTGCGGCTATCTGCGGAAGATGAGTTATACAGATAACCTGATGAGAATTCGAGGTCTCCTTGAGCTTTTTTCCGACGATACTTGCAGTTATGCCGCTGATACCGTTATCTATCTCGTCAAAGATCAGAGTAGGTATCTTATCGTAAGAACTTATTATATTTTTGAAGGCCAGCATTATCCTGGACATTTCCCCTCCGGAGACTATTTTGTAAAGTGGTTTCAGAGGTTCTCCCTTATTAGTGGTTATCAGTATTTCCACCTTGTCCATCCCTTCTGCCGTAGGTTCTTTGAGGGGCTCGACGGCTATTTTTACCGAAGAATCGTTAAAATTGAGATCGTGAAGCTCCTTCTGTATAGCCTGGGTTAGCTCTGAAGCCTTTTTTTCTCGTGCTTGTGTAAGAAGCTTGCAGGCGTCTATCAGTCTGACTTTCAATTCT
>FR882601.1:235737-236000 GCA_000435715.1 Firmicutes bacterium CAG:145 | reverse complement strand
GTTCTCTCATCAGAGAGTTCTTTGTCTCGTCAAAGTTTTCTGATACAGCCAGATCTTCGGCCAGCTTGGCCTGATATTCTAAAATCTCATCTATCGTATTTCCGTATTTCTTCTTGAGACTGTCGACTAAATCCAGGCGGGAGAGAGCTTCGTCCAGTTCCTCAGGCGAAAAGACGACGGAATCCCTGAGGGCGCGCAGTTCATGGCAGATATCTTCCAGCCTGTAATATATATCGCTGAAGTCTTCGCTTACTGTAGATATT
>FR882601.1:217552-235705 GCA_000435715.1 Firmicutes bacterium CAG:145 | reverse complement strand
ATAAGCGCTGATATCAAGGACAGCTTTTACAGCCATGTTCATACCTTCCATCACGGAAGGAGACTCTTCATACATACTGCCGTAGGCCTTGCTTAGGCTGTCGTATATTTTCTCACTGTTCTGCAAGACTGAAATGCGGTCTTGCAGAAGCTTGTCCTCGCCGGCTGTAAGCTTTGCCCTCTCAATTTCGTCGTATTCGTATCTGTAGAAGTCTTTCTTACGTTGGTTTTCTTTCTCTCCGGAAAGAAGTCTGGTAAGAGCGGATCTGCACTTTGAATACTTCTCAAATATTTCACGAACCTGATCTTTGAGGTATTTAGTCTTGTCCTGCTTGTATGCGTCCAGAAGTACTATGTGATAATCGGGATTGAGGAGAGACTGGTTATCGTATTGTCCGTGGATATCGGCCATCTTAGAGGCTACTGTCACTATCTGGGACAGCGTAACGATCTCACCGTTGAGCTTGCACAGATTTTTACCTGTCTGGGAGATCTCGCGGGTGATGATCATCTCTTCTCCGTCTGCAGTTCCCACCAGCTGAATCACTGCCTTGCCTGCCCCCGTCCTCACATAAGAAGAATCTGCTCTGCTTCCAAGAGCAAGGCTTATAGCTTCTATCACTATAGATTTTCCTGCGCCTGTTTCTCCTGTAATTATATTAAGACCCCGGTCAAAGTCTATCTCTGTATTTTTTATGATAGCAAAATTGTTTATACTTATGTGGCTAATCATTTGCTTGCCTCGTATTCAGCATTTCTTTGAACTGTTCCAGTACATAAGGTACGTTTTCTTCTGAATCTATCAAGAGGAAGATCGTATTATCTCCGGCGACGCTTCCGATGATATGGTCTATACCTCCGTTATCCATGGCTTCTCCGGCGGCAGGGCCGCAGCCCGAAAGGGTTTTTACTACTACTATATTGCCGGAAGAATTAAAGGACGTTATGGTCTCTCTGAAAATCTTGGAAAACCTGTCGGAAGCCGGGAGATCTTTTGACTGGTTAGATACGTATTTATACTTACCTTTTGAAGAGAGAACTTTTACTAACTGAAGTTCTTTGATATCTCTGGAAACTGTAGCCTGGGTCACGTTGTATCCGTTATTTCTCAGAATGGTCACCAGATCGTCTTGAGTACCGATCTCGTAGGTGTTTATCAATTCAAGTATTTTATGCTGTCTCGAATAACGCATGAATGGTCTCCTTTGCATAATTATTTAAATCGGGGAGTAAGACCTCGATACTATTGCTTATCTTAGGCGAAACGAATTATTTGAACAAATGCCGTAAGCCCCTGAATACTCGGAATGTTGATCTGAGATAGAGGTTACACGCCTTCAAAAGCGCAGAGTCCGTAGCATTTGTTATACATAAAAATTTTAACATATGCAATTTGCCTTTGCAAGCAAACTATTCGCAAGACCTGTGAGAATTGTCAGATGAAAAAAATCGGTTTCCTTTTTTCCGAAAACGCTTTTACTATTACCGAATTCGGATCAAAGATTCTCATGTTACAATTTAAGCAAATAAGAGAATAAAAGGAACAAAATATGAAGATAAAGATCATAAATCCAAATACTACGTTGAGAATGACAAGAGAAATCGAAGAAGCAGCAAAAAAATATGCGTCTGAAGGGACGGAAGTCTATGCCGTAAGTCCTCCGACAGGACCTGACTCTGTAGAAAGCCTGTATGACGAGGCCCTGGCAGCTCCCGGAGTCATATCCGAAGTGATAAAGGGAGACCGGGAAGAAAACGCAGACGCATTCATCATAGCGTGTTTTGGAGACCCGGGACTCGAGGCGGCCAGAGAAGTCACCGATAAGCCGGTGATAGGAATAGCTCAGGCAGCCATTACGGCAGCTCGTCTCATGGCTCCCAATTTTTCGGTGTTATATGTTTTAGACAAATCGCAAAAGATAATAGAGAACGTTTTAAAACTTCACAATGCAGAAAAAGAATGTTGCTCTATCAGGAGCATAGGACTGGGCGTCCTCGAATCGGAAGATAAAGAAAGGCTGCTCAAAGCTCTGACCGAAAAGGGAAGGGCGTGCATGGAGGAAGACGGAGCCGAATGTATACTGCTGGGATGCGCCGGCTATGTACAATTCGCTGAAAAGATGAAAGAGGATCTGGGCATACTGGTTCTCGACGGAGTGGTACCTGCAGTCAAGCTCTGCGAGGCCATGGTGGAAATGGGAGTAAAGATCCCGAAGCGGACTCTTTGCGATTTCCCGGGAGAAAAGACTATACTCGGATTAAGCGACATCGTTAAATTTTGATGATGCAGCAGAGAGGCAAGACAGATAATGAAGACCATTGATATAGAAAGATTAAAAGACAACCTTCTGACTTTGGCAAAAATAGGCAGAGATGAGACGGGAGGTATCACTAGGCTGGCGTACTCTGAAGAATATTACAGAGGAATAGATCTGGTGAAAAAATGGATGGAAGAAGCGTCCCTGTCTGTAGTGACTGATCCGGTATATAACGTTTTAGGAACAAGAAAGGGAAAGACCGATAAGGTGATGCTGATAGGCTCTCATACAGATACTGTGGAGCACGGCGGCATCTTCGACGGCTGTCTCGGCGTTTTGGGGGCCATAGAAGCGCTCAGAATCATAGACCGGGAGGGTATAGAGCTGGAACACACGGTGGTGGTGGCCAACTGGGCAGAAGAAGAAGGCAATGTGATCAAGGGCCTCATAGGTAGCGGATCTTTCGTAGGAAAGATGGATGATTCCATCCCCGCTATAGAAGACAAGCTTGGATATTATGGTATATATCCCGAAGATATAAAGAACGCCAAGTATAAGGATCTGGATAAAGTTGAAAAATATCTCGAATTACATATAGAACAGGGCGGCGTCCTTGAAAGCATGAAAAAAGATATAGGCGTAGTCAGCAGCATCGTAGGGGAAGAGAGATATATGGTTACGGTTCATGGAAAAGAAAACCACGCCGGCACTACTCCGATGAAATACCGCGATGATGCTCTGATAAAAGCGTCTAAGATGATGCTTTCTCTCAATGAAAAGTGCAAAGAAATAGACGATACCATGGTAGTCACGGTGGGCTGGATAAAGGCTTTCCCAGGCGAACAGAACATAATACCCGGAAAAGTACAGATGACAGTGGAGATAAGATCCGTACATGAACAGTCCATAAGAAAACTCGTCTATCATATGAAAGAACTGTGCGTACAGTATGACTGCGACTTTGAGCTGACGCTGACTCAAAACCCTACTGTCATGAGCAGACTGTGTATGGAAGCCATACATGAGTCGGCAGAAGAACTGGGACTGTCCGATATGGTGATGCAAAGCGGAGCCGGACATGACGCTATGATGATAGCTAACGTCATAAGAGACACCGGCATGATATTTGCTCCCAGCAAGGGAGGAGTCAGCCACTGTCCTCAGGAATGGACAGAGTGGTCAGACGTTGAGAACAGTGTAAACGTATTACTGCATACTATCCTGAAATTGGATAAAAAATAAATAAATCTGTTAGGAGGATAAATCAGATGAAAACTCTCGTAAAAAACGGAACTATCGTCACTTCTACCAATGAGTTTGCAGCAGATATTCTTATCGAAGATGAAAAGATATCGATGATAGCAAGCCATATAGATGTAGAGGCTGACACGGTAATCGATGCTGCAGGCAAGTATGTACTGCCGGGCGGAGTCGACAACCACTCACATTTTGAAGCATTGAATACCGACGGCGTCACTACTAACGCCGGATACGATACGACTTGGGTCGCTCTTAAAGGCGGCACGACGACCATCGTCGACTTCTGCACCAATGAACCGGGTATGGACATGATGGAGTCTCTCGAATACAGACTCAACGTCCGCTCCAAAGGGAAACTGGCTCCTGATATGGCCATACATGCGGTATGCACCGACTTCAGAGGCGAGGAGACGCTGGATGAGATTCCAAAGCTGGTAGAAGCGGGAGTGCCTACCATGAAGCTGTTCTTAGCCTATAAGCCTACACCTCTTTACATGGACGACTATAAGTATCTGCGCTTTTTGGAAAGAGCCAGTCAAGTAGGAATGACTATGATGGTACACGCAGAGAACCCTGACGTTCTCGATTACGAGAGAAATAAGATGGCCGAAGCCGGCTGTCTTGATCCTAAGTACCACTATATGACCAGACCGCCTTACGGAGAAGCCGAAGCTGTAGCAAGATCAATAAAGTTTGCAGACGCTATGGACTGCCCTCTGTGCGTAGTACACGTAAGCTGCATAGAAGCGGCAGAAGTTATACAGGAAGCGAGAGCCAAAGGTTCTCTGGTAATAGGAGAAACCTGCCCTCACTATCTGGTTCTCGATAAACATAAGATGGATGATCCTGACTTCGATCAGGCTGCAAGATGGGTATGTTCGCCTCCTCTCAGAGACGAAGAAGACAGAGAATACTTGTGGAAATGTCTGAATCACGATTGGCTTTCCATCGTAGGTTCCGATAACTCATCTATTCCGCTTTATCAGAAGCACTGGGGAGAGGGAGACTTCCGCAAAATCCCTAACGGCTGTCCGGGAGCAGGAGACAGACTCAATGCGCTGTGGACTTACGGAGTAGAAAAAGGCAAGATCACGAGACAGAAACTTGTAGACGTATATGCTACTCTGCCTGCCAAACTGAACGGAATATTCCCTCAGAAGGGAACTATAGACATCGGAACAGACGGAGACCTGGTTATCTTCGATCCTGAATACAGAGGAACCGTTACTGTGGAAAGCAACCCTACAGGCGTTGAATACAACGTATATGAGGGATGCGAGCAGATAGGACGCGCCGATACCGTCATACTCCGTGGAGAAGTGGTAGTTGAAAACGGAGAATATCTGGATAAGCCTGTATTCGGTAAATTCGTACCTGGAAAGCCATACGGACTTGCATACGAACTTAGAAAATAGGAGGAAAAGCAGATGGACGTATATGAAAATCTAAAGAAAAACAATATAGAAGTACCCAAGCCCCTTGAAGCCAAGGGCATGTATCTTCCGGTGAACAGAACAGGCAATCTCGTTTATCTTTCCGGACAGGGAAGCATAGAAAACGGAGTGAACCTTACCGGCAGAGTAGGCGTCGACGTTACTGTTGAAGAGGCTCAGCATGCGGCGGAAGTGTGCATGCTCAATACTCTGGCGGCGCTGGAGACTTATCTGGGAGACCTGAACAAGGTAAAGAAGGCAGTAAAGATTCTGGGCTTCGTAGCGGGAGCAGACGACTTTACTCAGCAGGCCGCAGTCCTCAACGGGGCTTCAAGCGTGCTCATCGCTGCTTTCGGTGAAAACGGCAAGCACGCCAGATCAGCTATAGGAACCAACAATCTGCCTTTGGGACTTACGGTAGAAGTAGAATCGATCTTTGAGATCGAAGATTAGAGGGAGGCAGTTCATGCGTGGACAGAATTTAAGAGAAGTGAAGGTAGCTGATCTTCACAAGGCGAAAAAGAGACTGGCAAAATATTTGACAGCGACGCCCCTTACCAGCAGCGAACTCCTCAACATATATCTGGGCGGAAAAGTGTACCTGAAACTGGAAAACCTTCAGCCGGCATGTTCTTACAAGATAAGGGGAGCCATAAACAAATGTCTCAGCCTCAAAGAAGAATTCGGCGACGATGTTTCCATCATAACAGCTTCTTCGGGCAATCACGGACTGGCATGCGCTTATGCTTCAAAGCTCTTGAAAATGACTTCCAAGGTATATGTTCCTGTGAGTACGCCTCAGATAAAAAAAGATAACATCAGAGCTTTAGGCGCTACTCTTGTGGAGACGGGAGAAACCTACGACTCGTCATTCATATCGGCTTGTGAAGAAGCAGAGAAGTCTCAGGAACTTAACTACGTTCACCCTGTATCAGACGTAGACGTGGTGGCAGCTCAGGGAACTATCGGTCTTGAAATATTGGAACAGCTTGAAGACGCAGAGCAGGTGGTCATACCGCTGGGAGGAGGCGGACTGTCCTCCGGCATAGCGTTTGCCATCAAGAACCTTAAGCCTGATGTAAATATAATTTCAGTAATGCCTGAGGGTTCCGACGTTTACGTCAAGAGCAGAGAAGCCGGAAAACTCGTCACCATAGAGAATCCTCATTCTATAGCGGACGCTGTAGTCAGAAGATGCGGCGAGGAATATCTCTTCCCGTATATCGAAAAATACGTGGATGAGATCAGGACTGTAAGCGAAGAGTCGATGAAGAAGGCTATCAAGACTGCAGCCGTGTATGGAAAAGTAGTTCTCGAAGCCGCAGGCGCTATGCCCCTTGCAGCTATCCTGGAGGACAAAGAACTGCTTGATAAGAAGACGGTTCTCATATGCAGCGGAGGCAACATAGACGAGAGTCTCTTTACTGAATGTATAAACAAATAGTGATGAATATACATTTTGCGGCCCGGCATATCTTGCCGGACTGCAAGGTGTGTAAATCATAAACATATTACGATAAGGAGGGTAGAGGTCCACATTTTACACGTTACACATTGCAATTTTTTATAACTTTATTTAGGAGGAATTATGGAAAATGTAGATTTTGGAATCTTGTGTTTGATTCCGCCAATCATCACGATAATATTGGCCCTCGTAACGAAGAACACCATATTATCACTTTTTCTCGGAGTTTGGGTCGGAGCTACAATCATAGCCGGTTGGAATCCGCTCTCCGGATTTATCAATGTTTTCAATGATTTCATGATACCGTCATTAGGAAACGGAATCATCCTGCTGGTTACTCTGGCAGGAGGCATGATCATCATGCTGAGAGAAACGGGAGGCGCTTACGCCTTTGCTAAACTGCTGTCGAAGAAGATCAACACTCCGGCAAAGGGACAGATCCTCACCAGCGTTTCAGCCATCGCATTCTGCTATACAGAACCTTGCCTGATCCTTGGTACTATCATGCGTCCTGTAACAGATGCAGTAAGAATCTCAAGAGCAAAATTATCCTATATACTCGACTCTCTGGGATGCAACTTGGCGTCGTTCTCGCCTATCAGCAGCTACGGACCGTTCATCACAGGACTTATCGGTACTCAGGTAGCGCTGCTTGGACTTTCCGACAATGAATGGGGAGTATGGGCAGGAATGTTAAAGTACAACATGTACGCGCTGTTCGCTATCCTGACTGTATTCATCGTTGCTATCGGTGACATCAATATCGGACCTATGTATAAGGAAGAAATGCGTGCAAGAAGAGAAGGAAAGCTCTTAGCAGACGGAGTACAGCCTCTGGTACCTGAAAAGAAGGCTGACTTCCCGGACGGATATGAACCTACTATCAGCGCTTTCGTACTGCCTATGGTAGCTCTGTTCGTTTCACTGTTCGGAGTTATATTCTACACAGGAGACATAGGATCAAACGGCGTTTTAGGAGCTTTCAGAAACGCTAATATAACTGTAGCTATAATGATAGCTTTCGTTATGACAGGCGTAGTTGCAGGTATCGTAGGATGCGTAAAGGGACGCTGGAAACCTACCAGCGCGTTCCAGACATTCATAGACGGTATGATCGAACTGATCAACGTTCCTTTCATACTGGTATGCGCATGGTCACTGGGAAGCGTAGTTTCGGCTATGAACACAGGAAACTTCATGGCAGGAGTAGTTGAACAGTACCTGACGCCAGGTCTGGTTCCTGGACTGATCTTCCTGGCAGGCGCGCTGATTTCTTTCGCTACAGGTTCATCCTGGGGAACTTGGTCGCTGCTTATGCCGATCGCATTCCCTATGGCAGTAGAATTCGGTATTCCTGAAGCATACATCGTCGGATGTGTAATTTCATCAGGTCTGTTCGGAGACCAGTGCTCGCCTATTTCGGATACGACTATCCTGTCGTCCACAGGTGCAAGCTGCAACCACATAGTACACGTTATGACTCAGATACCTTACGGTGTGACAGTAGGAGTTTCAGCATTCATCGGCTACTTGTTCGGAGGTCTGACCGGTCAGTTCATACTGAGTATCGGTGTTACTTTCGTAGTTCTTCTGGTGGCTCTCATAGGACTGAAGCTTCTTCACAGAAAGACGAAAGAGTCGGATACTGCGGCTGCATAATTATCATAAAAAACAATCCAGATGATCAATTATAGAAGCAGTGGGAACTTGTTTTCCGCTGCTTCTATGATAGTAGATTGGGAGGAAAACATGAAAAAAGTAGATATGATCGTTAAAGCACCGTTTTTTTATACCATGGAGGGAGAAGGCGTAGGATTTAAATCCGATGTGGCCATGGTCGTAGACGGAAGCAAGATAATAGACTTCGTTCCCCTTAAGGACGTAGATGAGATGTATCAGGCGGAGGAAGTCCTGAATATGGATCATCACGCTGTATTTCCGGGATTTATCGACGGACATATGCATACGTCGGACAATCTTTTCAGAGGACTTGCGCAGGACACCAACAGCTGGATGATGTACGGCCTGCAGCCTTTTGCCAACGCAGGAAAGTGGGATGAGAGAGTCAGCGCCGGAAGACTGGCTATAGTAGAGGCGATCAAGGCCGGAACTACTACTCTCGGAGATTACCATTATGAGATGGAGACTACTTGTCAGTTCATCCATAAGACGGGAGCCAGAGGAAATATCACGCAGATGATACGCGCGGCTAAACAGAAAGTGTATAAGCCGGGAGAACTGTATGAGTTCGACGATGAAGACGGAGAAAAAGGACTTAAAGAAAACATAGAACTCTATGAGAGATGGCATAACAAAGACGGCAGAATGAGAGTACTCTTCGGACCTCAGGGAGCTGACTTTGTGTCACCTGAACTCCTTCTCAAGATACAGAAGGTGGCAAAGGAAAGAAATACCAAGATCCATATGCATGTACAGCAGGGAGACAGAGAGACTTATCAGATAGAGAAGAGATACGGCAAGAGACCTACGGCATTTTTGGACGATCTGGGATATCTGGACAGCACCCTCATCGCTGTTCACCTGACCGACTGCAACGCTGACGAGGCAGCGCTCATAGCCAAGAGAGGAGCGGGAATGATAGTCAATCCGGCTTCCATAGGCATAATAGACGGTATAGTATGTCCTAGCGTGGAGTTCCAGCAGGCCGGAGGAAATGTGGCCCTGGGTTCTGACCAGGCCCCGGGAAACAACTGCCACAATATCATCCATGAGATGAAAAACGTCTGCCTGTTCAACAAGATAAAATACGGCAATCCTGAGATGATGCCGGCATGGCGCGCTCTGCGTATGGCTACCATCGAGGGAGCCAAAGCGGTGGGAGTAGACGACATAGTGGGATCTCTGGAACCGGGAAAACAGGCTGACTTTATCGCTGTAGACTTGAGGAGCCCTTCCATGATGCCTGTATATACTCATCCTATGAGGAACATAGTGCCGAACTTGGTATACAGCGCCAGAGGAAACGAAGTAGTCCTCTCTGTAGTAGCAGGAAAAGTGATAATGAAAGACCAGCAGCTCTTAAATATAGATGTGGAGCAGATCAAGGACGAAGTAGAAAAACTGCCTGAAGGAGTAGGCAAGAGAGCTGAGAAAGAGTTTACGGAAATCAACGGAACCAACGCTCAGTTCATGAGAGAAGACAAACTGTAAAATAAAGAACGGCAGGGGCATTAGAAATGTACTCGCCGAAGGAAAGGAAGGATTAGATTTGATATTTTTGATTTTGACTATCGCAGCTCATTCTCTCGTCATGTTCGCCATGAGATTTACGGAGGCAAACAGCGGCAACAGATATGCGGCGACAGTGGCTACGTATGTAGTAGGCGCTGTGATTGCTTTTTTCATGATGGATGAATATACGCTGATAAGAACAGAACCTAGAGCCGTATATACGCTCCTGATGGCTGCATATAACGGCGTGTGCATGACGATGGGAATGATCCTTTGCAGATTGAGCATGGGAAAGAACGGAACGCCTATCTCGACGACCTTTAACAGACTTGGCGTGCTGATACCGACAGTCTTTTCGATCCTTCTGTTCGGAGAGAGACCTCAGATCGTGCAGATTGCGGGTATAGCCCTTGCCGTTTCAGCAATCATTTACATAAATTCCGGCAAGGAAGCTAAGAGTCAGAACCATATAAAATCGATGAAGCTTCTCATAGCCATCTTTCTGGTCGGGGGGCTTATAGATCTCAATACCAAGATCTTTGAGAGATATGGGGATGCTGAACTGAACGACTATTATATCTTTATGACATTCGTATTCTGCGTACTGGTAAGTCTTTTGATAATGCTTAAAGAAGACAGAAATTTCAGCGGAAAGGATGTACTTATAGGTGCGTTTACCGGCGTTCCCAACACATTTATACTGTATTTCAGCCTGAAGGCGGTAGAACATCTGCCGGCATACATAGTATTCCCGGCCTACAGCGCAGGTGTGATATTGGTAGTCAATGTAGTAAATT
Source organism: Firmicutes bacterium CAG:145 (assembly GCA_000435715.1). GTDB lineage: Bacteria > Bacillota > Clostridia > Peptostreptococcales > Anaerovoracaceae > Fimisoma. The sequence continues at coordinate 225,301 of FR882601.1, read as the reverse complement.
ATTTTTTGTTCAAGGAAAATCTTTCAAAACAGGAGAAGATATCTACCGTTATGGTAGCGGCAGCTCTTATTTTGATCAATATATAATAAACACCGGACGGCGCCTGCCTTTACAGACAGGCGGCAGTCACCTGTAAAATTGCCGGTGTTTGTTGATAGTCGTCCGTTCTTTTTTAGCAGCAGGACTTGCGGAAAAGATACGCTTCGACTAAAAAATACGATCCGAATATCCCAAAACGTAACGCGATTACAGAGGAGTGAAATATATGAAGAAAAATTTGCAAGTTATGGATGGAAATACGGCAGCCGCCCACGTGGCGTACGCATTTACGGAGGTCGCCGCCATTTATCCCATCACGCCGTCGTCGCCGATGGCGGAAAAGGTCGACGAATGGTCGGCCAAGGGCAGAAAAAATCTGTTCGGACATACGGTAGACGTGATTCAGATGCAGTCCGAGGCGGGAGCAGCCGGAACGTGTCACGGCGCATTACAGGCCGGAGCGTTGACTACGACTTTCACATCGGCTCAGGGCCTAATGCTGATGATACCGGTGATGTACGCCATGGGAGGACAGTTCTTGCCTAACGTCATGCACATAGCGTCCAGAGTAGTGACGTCCAACCACCATTCCATATTCGGAGACCATTCGGACTTTATGACGTGCCGTATGACGGGATATGCCATGCTCATGTCATCTTCTCCGCAGGAGGCCATGGATATGGCCGCAGTGGCCCATCTTTCGGCCATAAAAGCCAAGTATGCTTTCATGCACTGCTTCGACGGATTCAGAACATCTCACGAGATGCAGCGCATAGAGACCATAGATTATGAAGATTTGAGAGGCCTGATGGACTATCAGGCGGTAAAGGATTTCCGCCGCGATTCTCTCAATCCGGAGCATCCTACCAACAGAGGAAATAACACAAATCCCGACGTATATTTCCAGTGCAAGGAAGGCGCCAATGAAAAGAGCGACGCCGTTCCGGGCATAGTTCAGTATTACATGGATAAGATAGGCGAGGTGACGGGAAGAAAATATAAGCTCTTCGATTACTACGGCGCGCCGGATGCAGAAGAGGTGACGGTCATAATGTGCTCGGGAGCGGAGGCCCTCAAAGAGACGGTAGATCATATGAACGCCCAGGGAAGAAAGACGGGACTCATTCAGGTTCATCTTTACAGACCTTTCTCGGTAGATCATTTCGTGGGAGCTATACCCAAGACTTGTAAGAAGATAGCCGTGCTGGACCGTTCCAAAGAGATAGGCTCGGTGGGAGAGCCTCTCTATCTGGACGTCGTAACCGCCCTGAACAAGGCAGGAAGAGGCGACATCAAGGTGGTAGGCGGAAGATACGGCCTGTCATCTAAAGATACCACTCCGGGACAGTTTAAGGCCGTCTTCGACAATCTCAGTAAGGAAGAGCCTAAGAACAACTTTACCGTAGGAATCGTGGACGACGTGACAGGGACTTCCCTCGATTACGACGAGATAGACTTGGCGCCAAAGGATCAGATTTCATGCAAGATATGGGGTCTGGGCGGCGACGGTACCGTGGGAGCAAACAAGAACGCCATAACCACCATCGGTCTGGTGGCGGAGAAATACGCTCAGGCATATTTTTCTTACGACACCATGAAATCAGGCGGACTCACTCAGTCTCACCTCAGGTTCGGAGATACGCCGATAAGATCCACTTATCTCGTTTCTTCCGCAGACTTTGTGGCCGTACATGCGCCTACTTATGTCAATAAATACGACACTACGTCAGATCTTAAAGACGGAGGCATATATCTTCTCAACTGCCCGTGGACAGAGGTAGAGGAGATTGCAGAGCATATACCTGCTTTTATGAAGAGAGACCTCTATAATAAGCACGCTCAGTTTTACGTGATTGACGCTGCTAAGCTGGCGGCGGAGATCGGACTGGGAAAACGCATAAACAATATATTGCAGGCCGCCTTCTTCGCCCTGACAAAGGTAATACCGCTGGACACTGCCGTGGAAGACATGAAGAAGAACAACTACAATTCCTATTTTAAAAAGGCAGGACAGAAAATAGTCGACTTGAATAATACTGCCGTCGATATAGGAATCACGGCTCCTGTAAAGATAGACATTCCTGAAAGCTGGGCAAGAGCAGAGGACGAGCCGGCGCCGGAGAGAGAAGCTACTCCTTTCGTCAAGGAGATCGTATTCCCTCTGGACAGACAGCAAGGCGACAAGCTCCCTGTATCAGTATTCAAGAAACACGGAATGATAGACGGAACGTGGGAAAACGGAACTTCCGCCTACTTGAAGAGGGGAGTGGCCACCGCCGTTCCTAAGTGGAACAAGGAGAAGTGCGTGCAGTGCAACAGGTGTTCCATGGTGTGCCCTCATGCAGCCATACGCCCCGTGCTGCTTTCGGCAGAGGAGAAGGCACAGGTTCCTGAATCATTTGAGACTGTGCCTGCAAAAGGACTGGGCAAGAACTCCCCTGAATATCAGTTCCGCATCCAGGTATCTCCTTATGACTGCCTCGGCTGCAAAGTATGCCTGACGGCTTGTCCGTCGGCGGGAGCTTTGGAAATGGTTCCGTTTGAAGACATGAAGCCGGAGCAGGAAAACTTCGACAAGGTTGCAATGAATGAAAAGTACCTCAAGAAGGACGTCATCAGCACCAAGAATGTCAAGTCCATACAGTTTGCAAAGCCATACTTCCAGTTCTCAGCCGCCTGCGCAGGCTGCGCCGAGACCACGTATATCAAGCTGCTGAGCCAGATAGCCGGAGACCACTTGTATGTGGGCAACGCCGCAGGATGTTCGTCAGCTTACAGCGGAGGCGCGCCTATACTGCCGTACTGCCGCGACGAGAGAGGCTTCGGCCCTGCGTGGGAACATTCGCTGTTTGAAGACAACGCCGAGTTCGCATACGGCTTCTTCCACGCTCAGGACGTGATACGCAAGGAGATCATAGATCATCTGACGGCTATAAAAGACGCAGGCATCGCAAAGGAAGCCATAGATAATTATATAAATAACTGGGATAAGAGAGAAATTTCAAGACAGGTTTCCGACGAGCTGATAGAGGCTCTCGAGAAAGAAGAGAAAAATCAGGACATCGAATACGTCCTGGACAATAAAGAGTATCTCACTAAGAAATCCGTATGGGCCGTCGGAGGAGACGGATGGGCCTATGATATAGGATTTGGCGGAATAGATCATGTGATGGCTCAGAACAGAGACGTCAATCTTCTGGTGCTGGATACCGAGGTATACTCGAATACCGGAGGACAGTCGTCAAAGGCTACTCCGTCGGGAGCAGTAGCCAAGTTTGCCGCAGACGGCAAGCACATAGCTAAGAAAGACTTGGGAGCCATACTGATGAATTACGGCTATGTATATGTGGCTCAGGTGGCCATGGGATACGATCAGGCCCAGACCCTCAAGGCTATGAGGGAAGCAGAGGAATATCCGGGACCGGCTATAGTAATCGCTTACTGTCCTTGTCTGGAGCACGGCATCAAGGCCGGAATGAGCTGCACTCAGGATGAAATGAAGATGGCTGTCGAGGCCGGATACTGGCACCTGTACAGATACGACCCTCGCCTCAAGGAAGAGGGAAAGAACCCGTTCCAGCTGGATTCTCCTGAGCCGGACTTCTCGAAGATGCTTGATTACCTCAAGGGAGAAAACAGATACGCTTCCCTTAAAAACAACTTCCCTGAAAAGGCAGACGATCTTTACGCTCAGTCTGTAAGAGAGGCAAAGGCCCGTTATGAGAAGTACAAGAGCTGGTCTGAAAATATAAGTTATTAAGGAGTCATGGCCATATGAATACCATTAGATATGAAATAACGGAAAACAAGATAGCGATAGTTACCATAAGCCGCCCGGAGGCTCTGAACGCCCTCAACACTCAGGTGATAGCCGAGCTTGAGCAGACTGTGGAAATGATTGAAAAGAACTCCGATCTGTCTGCGATGATATTGACGGGCGAAGGAAGATCCTTCGTGGCAGGAGCAGATATCGGAGAGCAGTACCCTCTCGACCTCAGCCGGGGACGCGAGTGGGGACAGCGGGGAAGCGCCGTAATGCGGCGCATAGAGAAGCTTGCGATACCGACCATAGCCGCCGTAAACGGCTTCGCATTAGGCGGAGGCTGCGAGATTGCCATGGCCTGCGATATAATATTGGCTTCCGAAAAAGCAAAATTCGGACAGCCTGAGGTGGGACTGGGCATAACGCCCGGATTCTCGGGCACTCAGCGGCTGCCCCGCAGAGTTGGAGCAGCCATGGCCAAGGAGCTTATCTTCTCGGGAAAGATGATAAGCGCAGTAGAGGCGGAGAGAATAGGCCTGGCAAATCACGTATATCCTGCCGACGAGCTGATGGATAAAGCCATGGAGATGGCAGAAGCTTTTGCAAAGAATGCTCAGATAGCCGTAAGATATTCAAAGGCGTGCATAGACAGAGGTATGGAGACGGGCATAGACGAAGGTATAGCCATGGAAAACGAACTGTTTGCCATGTGCTTCGCCACCGGGGATCAGAAGGAAGGCATGAAGGCTTTTCTGGAGAAACGGCCGGCTTCCTTTGAAAACAAATAGATATAAGGAGAACAAGATGGATTTCAATTTGACAAAAGAGCAGCTTTTGATCCGCAAGATGATGGCAGACTTTACCGAAAATGAAGTAAAGCCTATAGCTGCGGAGACGGATCGCACTGCACAGTTTCCTGCGGAAAACATAGAAAAGCTTTTCCACTACGGAGTCATGGGAATGGGAGTTCCCAAGGAGTACGGAGGCGCCGGAGCCGATGATATTTCCTGCGCCATTGCGGTAGAAGAACTGAGCAAACAGTGCGCTTCCACAGGCGACATAGTGGCTACCCATAACGGACTGTGCTGCGGCCCAATCATAGAATACGGCAGCGAAGAACAGAAGCAGAAATATCTTCCCATGCTGACAAAAGGACATAAGATAGGCGCTTTCTGCCTTACGGAGCCCAATGCAGGGTCAGACGCTTCAAAGGGAACCACAGAAGCGGTCGACATGGGAGACCACTGGGTCATGAACGGTTCCAAGATATTTATCACCAACGGCTACGTGGCGGACATCTTCGTCGTGTTCGCCATGACAGACAAGTCTCAGGGAACCAAGGGAATATCGGCATTTATAGTAGAAAGCGGATTCCCGGGATTTTCAGTGGGAAAGCACGAGGTGAAGATGGGTCTTCACGGCTCCCCTACGGCGGAAATAGTATTTCAGGACTGCATAATACCTAAAGAAAACCTCCTCGGAAAGCTGGGCAAGGGATTCAACATCGCCATGAACACGCTGAACGGCGGCAGAATAGGCATCGCAGCGCAGGCTCTGGGCATTGCTGAGGGAGCCATGGACGAAGTGGTGACTTATACCAAGGGAAGAGTTCAGTTCGGAAAACCTATAGCCAAGTTCCAGAACACCCAGTTTGCCATCGCCGACATGGAAGTTGCCGTGTGCGCAGCCAGACTCCTCACATACAACGCCGCAGCTTTAAAGACTAAAGGCGAAAACTATGCAAAAGAGGCGGCTATGGCTAAGCTGTTCGCCTCCGAGGCTTCCATGAAGATAACTACGCAGGCGGTTCAGTTCTTGGGAGGATACGGATATACCAACGATTATCCTGTGGAAAGAATGATGAGAGACGCCAAGATAACGGAGATATACGAAGGAACCTCCGAAGTACAGCGCATGGTTATTTCAGGAAATGTTTTAAATCGTTAGGCAGGAGGACAATCGCAAAATTATGAAAATATTAGTAACTGTAAAGCAAGTACCGGACACGTCCGGCAAGGTTTCCGTAAAACCGGACGGAACTTTAGACCGCGGTTCCATGAAGACTATAATAAATCCGGACGATTTGAACGCCGTAGAAGCGGCGCTAAGTTTAAAAGATGAGTACGGCTGCCAGGTGGTGGCCTTCACCATGGGGCCTCCTCCGGCAGAGGGCATGCTCCGTGAGCTGATGGCCATGGGCGTTGACGAGGGCGTTCTCGTAACAGCCAGAGAGTTCGGAGGATCAGATACATACGCTACCTCTCAGATATTAGCTGCGGCCGTCGAGACTTACGGACTGGGCGAGGATGACATAATCTTCGCGGGCCGTCAGGCCATAGACGGCGATACGGCTCAGGTAGGACCTCAGATGGCCGAGAAACTGGGCATACCTCAGGTGACATATGCCGGAGAAATAAGAAAAGACGGTAAAACTCTTACGGTAAAGAGGATGCTGGAAGACGGATATATGACTGTAAAGGTGGATACTCCGTGTATGATAACCTGCATAAAGGAGCTGAACCGGCCTCGTTACATGTTTATCGACCAGATTCTCTCCGCATATGAGAAGCCTCTTACCGTCATGGATTTTGAAAAATTAAAAGATCATCCGCTGATAGACAAGACGACCATCGGTCTTCAGGGCTCTCCGACTAACATTCTGACGTCTTTTACACCGCCTCTCAAGGGAGCCGGAGTTATGCTGGAAGGCGACGGAAAAGCAGCAACCGATAAACTGGCCGGTATTCTTTCGGCTAAGCATTTGATTTAGGGAAAGGAGAGGTAGAAATGGTTTACAACAGTGCAGATATTGCTGCATTCAAAAATGTATGGGTATTTTGCGAACAGAGAAACAGCAAAATGATGCCTACTACTCTTGAATTGATTTCAGAAGGCCGCAAGCTGGCCGACCAGCTGGGAGTCAAGCTCTGCGGAGTGCTTCTGGGAGATGATGTGGACGGACTTGCAAAGGAGCTGGGCGGATATGGCGCAGACACCGTTCTCGTATACGACAGCCCTCTTTTGAAAAATTATACTACAGACGGATATACTAAGGTACTTACAGAAGCGGTAATGGAATATAAGCCGGAGGTCCTTCTTATAGGCGCTTCAAATATAGGCAGAGACTTGGCGCCGAGATGCGCAGCAAGGCTTCATACCGGTCTTTGCGCCGACTGCACCCATCTGGACATAGATATGGCAAATTACAAGGAGTTTCTGAGGGAGGCTTCTACACTTGCCGACGAGAGAATAGAGAAGATTGGCAAGGTCAAGCTTTCAGGGGAGGAGCACGATGTTTCCAGAGACCTGAAGATGACCAGACCTGCTTTCGGAGGACATCTGATGGCTTCCATCATATGCCCGAGATTTCGTCCGGCCATGGCCACAGTCAGACCAGGCGTAATGAAGAAGGGCGTCTTCGACCCTGCCGCCGCCGAAAAGACGGAGATAATCCATCCGGAATTTTCACTGGCTGCGGAGGACATCAAGACGGAGGTAGCCGACGTAGTTAAGGCTGCCAAGAAGATGGTGGACCTTATAGGAGCGGAAGTGGTGGTATCTGTCGGCCGCGGAATCAGCAAGGACGTGGAAAAGGGAATAAAGCTGGCCGAAGAGCTGGCCGACGTGCTGGGCGGCGTCGTAGGATCCTCGAGGGCCTGCGTGGACGCCGGCTGGATAGGCGCAGACCATCAGGTGGGACAGACCGGAAAGACGGTGCATCCTAAGATTTACGTCGCCCTGGGAATCTCCGGAGCGATTCAGCACAAGGCCGGAATGCAGGATTCAGAGTGCATCATAGCCGTAAATAAGAACGAATCGGCTCCTATCTTTGAGGTAGCCGACTACGGTATCACGGGAGATTTATATAAGGTGGTGCCTCAGCTGATAGAATCCATCAAAGCAATTAAGGCTGAATAATATATAGGGAATAGTGAAGAAGGCAGGGG
>FR882601.1:162423-217510 GCA_000435715.1 Firmicutes bacterium CAG:145 | reverse complement strand
ATTTTTGTGCGCTTTTAGTGACAATCATAACCACCAGCTTCAACTGATGGTTATGATTGTTTATGTTACGTTTAGTTTAAGGATGATCCACTCGAACCTTTGTTTTTGATAGAAAACGAGTAGGCTGGGTTCCACTCGGAATGGACTGTTTTTGTGTAAACGAGGGGTCTGGGTCCCACTCAAATTGCTATTTTTTTTAAATAGAGTGGGGCAGACTCCACTCAAACTACTATTTTTTCTTTAAACGAGTGGGTATACTCCCTTCGCAAAATTACATATAATGTAAATGAATGCGATGAATTAGCCTTTTTTAGCGTTGAGGCGGGAATTTTACCCCACTCGAACCTTTGCTTTTACGTAAAACGAGTGGGCCGAGACCCACTCGAATTGACGGTTTTTGTGTAAACGAGTGGGTCGGACCCCACTCGAAGAGATAGTTTTTCTGTAAACGAGTGGGCCGAACCCCACTCAAATTGCTATTTTTCTTTAAATAGAGTGGGGCAGGATACACTTGGACTGTAATTTTTTTAAAACGAGTGGAGGGAAAAATCAGCTGCGCTTATTTAAGTATCGACGGTTTGTCAGGGACTCGTCACTGAGATCGCAGTCGCGATGATATGGCTGACCTTAAGAGAAAACAAAAAGATCCCCCCTCATTTCCCGTGTCTAACACGGGGCTCTCTTATACAAAAAAAGATAGAGGCCCGGCAGCCTCTGTCTTTAAAGATCCGGTTTATGTGATATAATTTGCAAGCAGCGAATGAGCCAGCTGTACAAAATTGTTTACTGATTTATTCACCTTTTTATTGTTTAGCTCGGTGAGGATATAAATTCTGGAAGAAAACTCTTCATTAAACTCCGGGATCAACTTGAGTTTTCCCTGAGCTATATCGTCTTCCACCAGAAAAGTAGGCAGAAGAGAGATTCCTATACCTTCATATGCCAATTCCCTAAGAGTCTGGAGGTCTCCTATATTTTTCTTTGAAGAAAAGTAATCGGAGAACAGAAGGCCTTTTGAAACGAGAAGATTTGATACTACTGTGAATCCCATAGTGGACAGGAGCGTATTATCTTCTCTCGAATCGACGATACCGTTTTTAAAACATATGTGTTTCGGGGAAGCAACAAAGGAAAGAGGAAGCTTACACAGAAAATCACATTTTACTTTCGAAGTACTGAATCCCGGTTCAGAGATGACGCCTACGTCGCAGAGACCGTTGAGAATCTTCTCTATGGCAACATCAGTAGTAGCCTTAGTATAATCGATCTCGATATCCGGATATTTGATGATGAACTTATCCATAAGCGGTTTCATGACGAAAAAGTCGCTGGATTCGCTGGCCGTGATTCGAAGCGTCTCGCTGGACTTGTAAAATCTGCGGTGGATATCATCTACTATATCTAAAATCTTGTTGGCATATTCTAAAAAGATCTCTCCGTTTTCAGTCAGATAGATACCTCTGTTGGCCTTGTTGTACAGAGTAACGCCGACTTCATTTTCGAGAGACTTTAGATGCTCATAGATAGTGGATGTAGAGTAGTTGAGCTTATCTGCCGCTTTAGAAATACTGTTGTACTTTGAAACATATAAAAATGATTTGATGTGAGTTGTGTTCACTTTAATCTATCCCTCCTTTCTCCAAAAAATAAAAATAAACTTCACGTACTGACCGTGCCTTATTATAATAAGATTTCCGAAAAAAGTCAACACGGAAAGGATGACAAACAGATGTTTGTGTGTTATAATTTTTTGGAAATACTGATGATGAAGAGGGTAAAAATGCGCATTTTAGGCATAGACCCGGGATATGCTATTCTCGGGTACGGCATAATAGACGTCAAGGGCAACAAGTTTTCTCCTGTGGATTACGGAGCTGTCCTGACTGAGGCTTCGATGGACATGCCCCGGCGGCTTAAGACATTATACGGCAGCCTTGCTCAGCTCATACGAAAATATGAGCCGGATGAAGCATCTATCGAAGAACTGTTTTTTAATAATAACGCAAAGACGGCTATTTTAGTGGGAGAGGCCAGAGGCGTAGCCGTTTTGGCCTGTGCTGACGGAGGCCTTCCCATAGGAGAATATACGCCTCTGCAGATAAAGCAGGCGCTGGTAGGTTACGGCAGAGCCGACAAGAAGCAAGTACAGTTCATGGTCAAGACCATGCTGGGACTTGAGTCAGTGCCTAAACCTGATGATACTGCGGACGCGCTGGCTGCTGCCATTTGCCATGCTCATTCTAAAGGCAGAAGAGATATATTGAAAGGCAAGATAAGATGATAAGATATGTAAAAGGCGTGTACAGCATGAACGTAAACGGAGGGATAGTAGTAGAGATTCAGTCGGGACTTGGACTGGAGATTTTTTTGCCGGTGAATTCACCTATTTACAGATACGGAGAAGGAGAGACCATAAAGGTGTACACCTCCATGATAGTAAAAGAGGATGATATACGCCTGTACGGGTTTCATAACAGAGAGAGCCTGGACCTCTTTGAGAATCTTATAACAGTCAGCGGAGTAGGAGCAAAGGGAGCCATGTCTATAGTAGGCACTTTGGATACCGATCAGCTGAAAAGAGCCGTAGCTTTTGAAGACGCTAAGGAGATAGCCAGAGCCAACGGCATAGGAAAAAAGACTGCAGAGAGAATAATCCTCGAGCTCAAGGATAAGATAGGCAGAATCGATGAAGACATCAATAAGCCGTCTTTTGACCTGCCTGAGAACCTGAAGGTTGCAGAAGACGAAAGGACAGAGGCTATAAATGCTTTAATTACTCTCGGCTATACCAAGTCAGAGGCCTTTGGAGCAGTTTCTTCTGTGAACGACGAGGGACTTTCAAGCCAGGAATACATAAAAAAGGCCCTTAAAAATCTATTCTGAGAAGGTAAACCATGGATAATGAAAGAATAACATCTGCCAATATAAGTCCAGGAGAGCTGAGACAGGAGACTAATCTCAGACCTCAGCGTTTGGACGACTACATAGGGCAAAAGAGCGCCAAGGATAACCTCAAGGTTTTTATCGAAGCGGCAAAGCTGAGAGGAGAACCCCTTGATCACGTGTTGTTTTATGGTCCGCCGGGACTTGGCAAGACTACTTTGGCTGGTATAATCGCCAATGAACTGGGGGTAGATATAAAGATAACTTCAGGACCTGCCATAGACAGAGCGGGGGATCTGGCGGCGATACTGACAAATCTCAATGAAAACGACGTACTTTTCATTGACGAAATACACCGCCTCAACAGATCTGTCGAAGAGGTGCTCTATTCGGCGATGGAGGACTTTGCGCTGGACATCATAATAGGTAAGGGGCCTTCGGCCAGATCCATCAGGCTTGATCTGTCTAAATTTACTCTCATAGGAGCTACTACGAGGGCGGGCAGCCTTTCGGCGCCTCTCAGAGATCGGTTCGGAGTCATGAGCAAGTTTGAACTGTATGACGAAGAAGAACTTTCTGAGATAATAAAGAGATCTGCCGGCATCCTGGGCATTGCTGCCGATGATGAATCAGTCCTCGAGATGGCCAGGCGTTCCAGAGGAACTCCGAGAGTAGCCAACAGAATACTCAAAAGAGTGAGAGATTTTTCTCAGGTAAAGGGAGATGGAATTATCAACGGTGAGATAACCAGAGAGGGACTCTGCGCTTTGCAGATAGACTCTATGGGCCTTGAAAGGCTGGACCGGGAGATATTGACGGCTATAATAGAGAGATTCGGCGGTGGCCCTGTAGGTATCGATACTATAGCCGCTTCCATAGGAGAGGAGAGAGTCACCATAGAAGAAGCTTATGAACCGTATCTGCTTCAGATAGGTTTCCTGAGCAGAACGCCTAAGGGCCGTACGGTTACCGCCCTTGCTTATAGGCACCTGGGACTTACGCCTCCGGATGAAGAATAAAAAAATGAGACAGGCCCGATTCCTCAGGCAGGGATACGGACAGGAGAACTTATGAACATAAATGAATTCGATTATCAGCTTCCAAAAGAACTGATAGCTCAGCGTCCTTTAAAGGACAGAGATCAGTGCAGGCTGATGATCCTTGACAGACAGGAAAAGTCAATAGAACAGAAGAAATTTTACGATGTGCTGGAGTACCTGAACCCTGGGGACTGCATAGTGATGAATGACTCTAAGGTGATACCTGCCAGAATCTTCGGAGTGAAGGAGAGCACGGGAGCTAAAATAGAATTTCTCCTGATAAAGAGGATAGAAGGCGATCTGTGGGAGACCATGGTGCGGCCGGGAAAGAGATTGAAAGTGGGAGACTGGGTTTCTTTTACCGACGACGGAAGTTTCAGAGCTGTGATAGAAGGTTATGGACAAGACGGTACCAGACATGCCCGGTTTGTATATGAGGGAGTCTTTCTTGAGAGGCTTGAGGAGATAGGCAGCATGCCTCTCCCTCCTTATATAGAACGCCAAAGCGACGATGATGATAAAGATATGTACCAGACTGTCTATTGCAGACAGGAGGGCTCCGTAGCGGCTCCGACAGCCGGCCTTCATTTTACAGATGAACTTCTCCGGGCTGCAGGCAAAAGGGGCGTGCGACTGGCATATGTCACTCTACATGTGGGTATCGGTACTTTCAGACCGGTCAAAGCGGAGAACATAGAAGATCATCATATGCATTTCGAAGAATATTCGGTGAGCGAGGAGACTGCCGGTATAATCAACGATACTATAGCAAAAGGCGGCAGAGTAATATCGGTAGGTACTACTTCATGCAGAACCCTTGAGAGCGCGGCGGTGTTCGATGAGAAAAGCGGAAGATATATTCTAAGGGCAGGAGACGGCAGCACAGGGATATTCATATATCCGGGGTATGAGTTCAAGCTGGTGGACGGCCTGATAACTAACTTTCATCTTCCCAAGTCCACTCTTCTGATGCTTATTTCGGCTCTCTATGACAGAGATGAGATATTGAAAGCCTATGCTTTAGCTGTGAGAGAAAAATACAGATTTTTCAGTTATGGCGACGCCATGCTGATAATATGATGAGAAAAGACGGATACGAGTATATCGTATCCGTCTTTTTATCGGACAGAGAAGGCGGACATCGTTAGTGATCAGACATGATTTCCCTGAACAGTTCTTTTGAAATATTTCCACCGGTTATTATCATGGCAGTCTTCTTGCCTTCGAACATGTGGCGGTATTTTTTATATGCTGCGTAGACCGCTGCGCTGTCAGGTTCGGCTATAACCTTCTCGTTCTGAGCCATCTCATAGATGGCATCTTTTACTTCGGCGTCTGAGACGAGGAGTATTTCGTCTATACAGTCTTTGGCGTTATCAAAAGTATTCTTGGCGCATCCGCCCACGAGGCTCTGCATGATAGCGTCCTCGGGAGTGTCGAAGAACTTGGTCCAGACTCCCGTCTTCAAATTAGTGGTGAGGGCAGGAGAGTTTTCAGGCTCTACTGCTATAATTTTCACATCAGGTTTTGCCTGCCTGAAATATGAACCGTTGGCGATACAGTTTCCGCCGCTTCCCTTGGGAATCAGGACAACGTCTACGTCCGGCAGCTGCTGAAGTATTTCCATACCGATGGTGCCCGTGCCGTAAAGACCCTCCACATCTTCTCTGGCGTCTATCTTTACGATACCTTTCTCTTCGAATACGGCTTCGCCGAGTCCGTTGGCTTCATCAAAACTTTTTCCGAAGAAGTGGATATCTGCTCCGAACTTCTCCATTTTTTCCAGCTTAGGCTTTGGAGTAGTTTCAGGAACTACTATGTAAGGTCTGTCTAAGTTTAAAAGCTGAGAAGCATACGCCACAGAAACTCCCTGGTTTCCTGAGGAAATAGTCCCATAGCCCTTCTTAAGCTGTTGGTCTGTCAGAAGAGTCAGTTTTCCGAGAACTCCTCTGAGCTTGAAGTTTTTGACGATAGGCTGCTCGCACTCAAGCTTCATGTAGGCCTCTGTATCTTTGTCGCTGAGATAGAGGCTTTTTTCGAGTCTTGTTCTCCAAACATATTTTTCAATTCTCTCGTAAGCCGCTTCGATGTCTTTAATGTTAATCATGTTTGACTCCTTTATGTAATGATGATATGTGCCTGTTAAGATATAATTTAGCATAAATCCGAAATTTGTACAATACAAAAGAGCGAGATTCGCGCTTTGCGAATCTTTCCTTTGTATGTTATTATAGTCTTATACAAATGGCAGAAGAGAGGAATATTATGAAACACGCCGTAACTTATGAACTTATTAAAAAAGATAAAAAAACAGGCGCCAGAAGGGGAGTTCTTCACACACCTCACGGCGATATTCAGACTCCCGTATTTATGCCGGTAGGAACTCAGGCTACCGTAAAGGCCATGAAGCCTGAAGAGGTAAAGGCTATGGGAGCAGATATAATACTTTCAAACACTTATCACTTATATCTCCGCCCCGGTCATGAATTGGTGAAAGAGGCGGGAGGCCTTCATAAATTCATGAATTGGGACAGGGCCATTCTGACAGACAGCGGAGGTTTTCAGGTGTTTTCTCTGGGTCCCCTCAGAAAAATCACCGAAGAAGGCGTCAGTTTCAGATCTCATATAGACGGTTCGGCTCATTTTATCACTCCGGAGAAATCCATAGAAATACAGAATGCCCTCGGCTCTGACATAATGATGGCTTTTGACGAGTGTGCGCCTTATCCGGCAGACAGAAGTTATGTCAAGAATTCTCTGGAGAGGACTACCAGATGGCTGCGCCGCTGCAGAGACTTTCACAAAGACTGGGAGAGACAATCTCTGTTTGGCATAATGCAGGGCGGTATGTACAAAGATCTTCGCCGCCAGAGCGCAGAGGAGATAGTAGATCTTGATCTTCCGGGCTATGCCATAGGAGGGTTATCTGTAGGGGAGCCTAAAGAGCTCATGCTGGAGGTGCTGGATGACTGCGTGGAATATCTTCCCGGCCATAAGGCCAGATATCTGATGGGAGTGGGTACACCCGATTATCTGTTTGAAGGCGTCCAGCGGGGGGTGGACATGTTTGACTGCGTGCTTCCCACAAGGATTGCGCGCCACGGGCTTGCGATGACCTCCCGAGGAAAGGTAAATATAAAAAATGCGAAGTATGAAAAGGACTTTGAGCCTTTAGACAGTGAATGTGACTGCTATACATGCCGAAATTACTCGAAAGCTTATCTGAGACATTTATTCAAATCGGGAGAAATGCTTTCGGCTATGCTGCTGTCTAATCACAATCTTCACTTCCTGATTAAGATGATGGAGAATATCAGAAAATCCATAGAAGAAGACAGATTCGGCGAGTATAAAGAGGAATTCTACGGCAAGTACGGCGAATTTTGATTCTGCCGAGAGTACCGTTATATTAAATTTTAAGGAGGTTTACGATAATTGAATATCTGTAAACATGATGAATATTGCGGAGGCTGCATATACCAGGGAGTACCATACGAAGAGCAGCTTAAAATCAAAGAAAACCAGGTGATTCAGCTGCTCAAAGACAAGGACGCGCAGGTCTTAAAAATGGATGGGATAGAAGGATGTCCCGGCGCTTACCGATATAGAAATAAGATGGAGTATACTTTCGGCGACCTGGTAAAGGACGGCCCGATGACTTTAGGTATGCACAAAAAAGGAAACTATATGTCCATTATAACTGTCGACGAGTGTCAGCTGGTGGATCAAGATTTTAACAGGATTCTCTCATATACCCTAAATTTCGCCGAAAAAAGAGAATATAAGTTTTATCACAAGAAAAGTCACAAGGGGCTCCTTCGGAATCTGATAGTCAGAAAGGGTGTAAGGACAGGCCAGCTGCTGGTGAATATAGTAACGTCCTCCCAAGAGGATTTTGACGAAGACGGATTCGTTTCAGGCCTTCTGGCGCTTGAACTCGATAATGAGGTGGTGGGAGTGCTGAGGACTTTCAACGACAGGCTGGCTGACGCTGTAGTCTGCGATTCCCTCAAAACCCTCTGGGGAAGAGATTATTATATGGAAAATCTCTTGGGACTCTCATTTAAAGTCAGCGCATTTTCTTTCTTTCAGACGAATATAGAGGCGGTAGAAAGACTGTATGCCGAGGCTCTTAATCTGGCCGGATGTCTTACGGGAAAGAATGTCTTTGATCTTTACTGCGGCACAGGAACCATAAGTCAGATAATGGCTCTAAAGGCCAAAAGCGTACTGGGAATAGAGCTGGTGCCGGAAGCTGTTGCGGCCGCAACAGAAAACGCGAGGCTCAATGGACTTGATAATTGCCGCTTCATAGCCGGAGATGTTTTTGAGGTCTTAAAAACCGTAGAAGAAAAGCCGGATGTCATCGTGGTAGACCCGCCGCGAGTGGGGATACAGACCAAGGCCTTGGGGAAGATTCTGGAGTACGGAGTGGAGCAGATAGTATATGTTTCATGCAATCCTAAGACTCTTGCAGACAACATCAAGTTTATGGAAGGCTATGGATACCGGTGCCAGTATCTTAAACCTTATGACAATTTCCCTTTTACGAAGCATACAGAGTGCGTAGCGCTGATGACAAGGGGCAAGGAGTGAAGCAATATGAATAACGATCCATTCAAGGAATATATAAGAGAATCCGAGCCTGATAAGCGTGACAAGGGTTATGCCTGGTATACGGCCATCGGCCTGCAGGCTGTCGACGGGCTCAAAACGTCTGAGTACCTCTTTTATACTGCCGTCCGCAATATTGAGGGTGAGATTACTATGAAAGAGGCAAACGAACTCCTCCAGACTTATTATGAGGAGAATCCTGTTCGTGATGCCACAGACCGCACAGAAGAAGCTGATAAGGTATCAGTGAGGATAGCGACAATTTTGTCTGAAAAAGCATTTAGCTTTACTCCAAACGAATATTTATCTATCCACAGAAAACTGTTCATGGGCATCTATTCCCACGCCGGGAAAGTTCGTGATTACAACATCACAAAGAGGGAGTGGGTATTGAACGGTGAGACCGTACTTTACGGCAGCGCCACGGAATTGAGATCAACTCTTGACTATGACTTTTCACAGGAAAAGCAATTTTCCTATAAAGACTTGTCGATGGACGAAATCATCCATCACCTTGCCGTATTCATTTCAAGACTGTGGCAGATCCATGTATTCGGCGAGGGCAACACACGAACGACAGCGGTGTTCTTCATTAAGTATCTGCGCACGTTGGGCTTTGATGTAACCAACGATATTTTTGCCAAGAACGCATGGTATTTCCGTAATTCGCTGGTTAGGGCAAATTACAATGATTTGAAAAACGGCATCCATGAGACGACAGAATATTTGGAACTGTTTTTAAGGAACCTACTGCTTGATGAGAAGAATCCGCTGCATAACCGGACATTGCACATCAGCGGAGCGTTCACAGAGACCGAAAAACCGGATATTGAAATCTCAAAACCGGATATTGAAGTTTTGAAAGCGGACATTGAAAAAAACTTCCAGCCAAAGACAGCAAGTCATATATTGAAGCTGCGAGAGGCTTTTCTGGGTCAGGTGATCTTCGGACGTTCTGACGTTATGAAAGTAATTGATATTAAATCGTCCAGAGCATCTGAGCTTTTGAAGGAAATGATGGAGCAAAACATCATTGAATCGGTATCGGGATACGGTAAAGGGAAATATCATTTCAAGATATAAGACCAGATCTCTCAAACTAAGAAAGCTAATTTTTTTGCTAACTTTTGCTGTTGACCTGTTTTCTCAAACAAGCGCGGTCGTGAAAACGGCGATTTTCGGGTAAAAATGCCCTTGGAGCAATTCCCGTTTACAGACAGGGCATGGTTGACATCAAAACGGACATTTCGAGCCATACAGAATGCGTAGCGCTGATGACAAAATAATTGCGAAATCTTTTAGGAGGATATCCCTATGCTTGAAAACTTAAAAGTTCTGGACTTTACGACGTTGCTTCCGGGACCTTATGCGACTTTCCTGCTGGCTTCCATGGGTGCAAAAGTGACTAAGGTTTCTGCTCCCGGAAAGATAGATCTGGTTCTTGAAAGCGGACCGCGGGCAAGTACGGGGGAAACTGCGAACAGAATCTGGCTTCATCATAATAAGGACGAGATCTTTGTAGATTTAAAAAATAAGGAAGGCCTGAGAAAAATACTAAAGCTTATTGAATCAGGGCAGTATAACTGCATTTTCGAGCAGTTCAGGCCGGGAGTCATGGATAAGCTGGGTCTCGGTTATAAAACGGTGAAAGAAATAGCGCCTGATATCGTGTATGTGAGCATTTCAGGTTACGGACAGGAAGGCGAATATGCCATGAGAGCCGGCCATGATATAAACTATCTGGCCTTGTCAGGCAATATGAGTTATTCCGGCAGGGAAGCCTTCGGACCTGCTCTCTACGGGATGCAGGTTGCAGATATCGCCGCCAGCCAGAATTCGGTCATAGGGGTTTTGGCTGCCCATAATCAGAGGCAGCTTACAGGAAAAGGAGCTCACGTCGATGTTGCTATCTTGGACAGCGCAATTCCGTTCAACGCTATGAGCGGAGTGGGAGCCATGCTCAGCGGACGAGATCCCAAGAGGGAAGAACAACTGCTCAACGGCGGCAGCCTGTATGACTTTTATCCCACCTCTGACGGAGGGTATATGAGCGTCGGCGCTCTTGAGCCGAAGTTCTGGGAGGCCTTTTGCAGAGTCATGGGGCATGAGGACTGGATCGAAGCAGGATGCGCCTGTCCTGACTTCCGCGAGAAAAAAGCTATTCTGCGTAAAGAATTCGAGAGCAAAACGAGAGATTATTGGACCAAGATCTTCGCCAACGTTGACGCCTGCGTAGAGCCGGTGCTATCTGTCACAGAAGCGCTGCTGGAAAGAAAAAATGCCAGAGATCGGGATTCTGTAATAAACGTTCTTTCAGCGACGGATGAAGATCAGCCTGACAGCAGGAAATACAAGGAAAAGGAGATATGGATCTATGGAAGTCCCATTAAATTCAGGTAAGCAAGCGACAGTTAACGAGTCTGTGAGAAACTAAAAGCCACTGTCCTTTGCCGTAATGAGCTGTCACCGGAGAGTCTCATCTGAGAAATACATTTATCGCATAAAGCAATATAAAATATAAGCATTTAACATT
Organism: Firmicutes bacterium CAG:145; assembly: GCA_000435715.1. GTDB lineage: Bacteria > Bacillota > Clostridia > Peptostreptococcales > Anaerovoracaceae > Fimisoma. The sequence goes on along the minus strand of FR882601.1, from coordinate 206,440 downwards.
TTGTGGGATTTGAGATATAATTATAGATGTTCATAAAGGATATCTATATTTACATTTAGAGACAAAAAGGGTGAAAAACATGAAAAAACTCGGTTTCGGATTGATGAGACTGCCGCAGAAGGATGGACAGATAGATATCGAGGAGACTAAACAGATGGTGGATATGTTTCTGGAAGCGGGATTTACATATTTTGATACGGCATGGGCTTATCCGGGCAGCGAAGATGCCATAAGGCAGGCCTTGGTAGAGAGATATCCCAGAGATAAATTTACTATAGCTACTAAGAATGCCGCATGGATAGACTGCAAGACTAAAGAGGACGCAGTGTCACAGTTTGAGACTTCTCTCAGACAGACAGGAGCCGGCTATTTTGATTATTATCTTCTGCATAATCTGGGAGAGGGCAGAACGAAATATTTTTATGATTTCGATATGTGGGAGTGGATACAGGAAAAGAAGAGAGAAGGGCTGGTAAAAAATGCCGGATTCTCTTTCCATTCCACACCGGAAGAACTTGAGGAACTTCTAACAGCTCATCCGGAGATGGACTTCGTCCAGCTGCAGATCAACTATGCAGATTGGGAGAATCCTGCTGTTCAGTCAAGAAAGTGCTATGAGATCGCAAGAAAATACGAAAAACCCATAATAGTCATGGAACCTGTAAAAGGAGGCATGCTTGCTACGCCGCCTCAGAGCGTGGTGAACATCTTAAAAGAGGCTGAACCCGGCTCATCTGCGGCTTCGTGGGGAATACGTTTTGCAGCGGATAAGGAGGGCGTGATAACAGTCTTATCCGGCATGAGCAGCATAGCTCAGATGAGAGATAATCTGTCATATATGACAGATTTTACGGGACTTACAGAAGAACAGCGGCGAGTAATAAAAAGCGCTCAGGAAGAACTGGCAAAGATTCCTCTGATCCCTTGCACTACATGTAACTACTGCGCTAAGGTATGTCCTATGGATATAGGTATATCCGGCTCGTTTACCGCCATGAATTATCTGACACTTTACGGAGATAAGGACGCTGCATTAGGTCAGGAAAACTGGCTGGTAGGAAAACATGGAAGAAAGAGGGCAGACCAATGTATAAAATGCGGAAAATGTGAAGAGGCCTGCTCTCAGCACATAAAGATACGTGAAAATCTCGAAGAAGTAAAGAGGGTGCTGCTCTGATGGAAGAGGACGTCAGAAAAATCATAGAGCATATAGCGAAAGAAGGCAGGTCTGATATTCAGAAAAACCATATTCAGCACGGAACTACTACAGTCTTTGATCACAGCGTAAACGTGGCCATAACCAGCCTCAGACTGTCAGAAAAATTAAACGCAGCAGGTATCAGGGTAAACAGGAGAGAACTGATACGCGGTGCCTTGCTTCACGACTATTTTCTCTACGACTGGCACGAAAAGGACAGGAGCCATTCATGGCATGGTTTCAGACATCCGGCGACAGCCCTCAAAAATGCCAGAAACGACTTTGAACTGACAAGGGTAGAGGAGGATATCATATCAAGACATATGTTTCCTCTTACCCTGAGACCTCCGATGTGCAAAGAAGCATGGATAGTATGCGCTGCAGATAAGTACTGTGCATTGAGAGAAACTGCGTATACGATTAAAGCTAAAAAGAAGTTGACTAAAAAGCGAAACATATGATATCATATCATATAACTTTTAATTGTTAGTGAGGAAAGTTGAGATGGAAGACGGTCCCGAAAGCCGAGGGAACTTATTTTATAAGGACAAAATAATCTTATATTCAAATGTTTTAAAAAGGTACAGAAATTTATGGCGATGAGCGGTTTCTGTGCCTTTTTGTGATAAAATTTTACTATTAAATCGAATGGAGTTGAAGACAAAAATATGAACGCTATAATTTTACTCGTTATCCTGATAGGCTTGAACGCTATGTTCGCCGCCACTGAGATAGCGGTGATATCCATGAATGACGTCAAATTGAGAAAGATGGCAGACGACGGAGATAAGAGAGCCAAGAGACTGGTCAGCCTTACGGTACAGCCCGCTAAGTTTCTGGCGACGATACAGGTGGCCATAACTTTGGCTAACCTGCTGCAGAGTGCAGTTGCGGCGGAAAGCTTTGCGGACGTGATAGTGGCTAAATTCATAGCTATGGGAGTAACCGTTTCTCCTATGATACTTAAAGTTGTTTCCGTAGTGGTCATCACTCTGATACTGGCATACTTCACCCTAGTGTTCGGAGAACTGGTACCTAAGAGGGTGGCGATGAAAAAATCCGAGGGGATAGCCCTGGGCATGTCCGGAATATTGTACTGGGTGGCGAAGATTTTCGCTCCTATAGTATGGCTCCTGACTGTTTCCACTAACTGTATACTTAAACTCCTGAGAATAAATCCGGAGGAAGAAGAGAGTGAAGTTACTGAAGAATCCATCAGGATGATGCTTGCAGAAGGAAAAGAGAAGGGAACTATACAGCCTGAGGAAGATGAGCTTATTCAGAATATTTTTGAATTTGACGATATCACGGCAGAAGAGTTATGTACTCACAGAAGAGATGTCGAATGGCTGGATCTGGCCGACGATTCTCAGGAGTGGGAAAAGACGATAAAAGAGACAAGATATCATAAATATCCCGTATGTGAAGACAGCCAGGACGATGTTAGGGGCGTATTAGACGTTATGGATTATTATAAGGATCCTGATGCAGACAGGGATTCTATGATCAAGAAAGCCCTTCTGGTGCCTGAGACGATGAAGGCCAATACTCTCTTTAATAAGATGAGAGAAAGGGGCGAATATTTTGCCGTAGTCATAGACGAATACGGCGGAATGACGGGAATCGCAACGTTAAGAGACATAATGGAGACGCTGCTTGGGGAACTGAGCGAAGAAGAGGGCGTTCAAAGACCTAAAGATATAGAAAATGTAGAAGAAGGAAAATGGATAATCCAAGGGTATGCCGACCTTGAAGATGTAGAAGAAGAGATAAAGACCGATATGCCGATAGACGTCTATGATACTTTCAGCGGCTTCGTGTGCGGCATACTGGGAAGGATACCGGAAGAAGGAGAATCCTTTGTATGCAGGTGGAAGGACTACAGCATAACTGTACATGACGTGAAGAACCATATGGTTCAGGGAGCCACCATGGAACAGGATAAACAGCCGGTTGAAGAATAAGTAGCTTAAACGATAAAAAAAGGAGCTTGGTTTTCCAAGCTCCTTTATCATTGTCATTTATATTCTCATTACTGATGTCCGTCGGTTTCCGAAGGGGTCATGAGATAAGTTATGATACCTCCGGCAAAGTTATCTTTTGTCTTTTCTGTGACTCCCAGGATTATCATATGCGTGTTTTCATTTTTACTTTTTATTATGCCACAAGGCGTCAGTTCAGGAATATTGATGCTGTCCAGCTTGATATTCTGGTAATCTGAATAGGCGTTTCTGAAGTCCATTTCAAAAGGCTGATTCGATTCGTCCAGCGCAAAAGGGGCATACTGAGAGGTCACAGAATATTCAAATCCAGACAGGCCTCCTGCAGTCTGATATGCTTCAGATATCTCTGCAAGGAGATTCTGATCCCACGATGAGGCGGCTACGTTCATGACGAACTCCTTATCAGAGGTATTCACATATCCGATGTTGGTCAGAGAAGCGATATCTCCGTTGTCGTCTTTATAATGGACGCCGTTCATGGCAGTATACATCAGACTGACTATAGCGTCTGTATTCTCAGAGCTCATGACAGAGGAAGGAGTATCGACAATCTCATAAGTATACTGTGCGGAAGGATAATCGGCTCCGTATTTATCGATAAATTTCTCGATAGCGCTGTCCAGCTTTCTCTCAAGTTTTTCAGATATATCTTCGCTTACCACTATCGTCGCCGTGGCCTCCGAAGGAGTGACGCCTGCCCGGCTGCCGCCGTCAAAAGACGCAAGCTCAAACCATATGGACCCGGACTTAAGATTGGCCAGCTGATTGCCCAGAGTCTTTATAGGATTTGGCACATAAGCCGACTCTGTTCCGAATTTTTGGGCGGGGAGTCCGGATATGGAAATCTTGTAAGCCTTCGTGTAAGAAGGGCTTTTATGAGAGAGAGCTTTGCTCAGCGAATACTCCTCAAGTCCTCCTGTCATATTGGCGACTCTGGAAGATACGGAACTTCCCAGATAGAAGACATCGGCTCCGTCTTCAAAATATTGAGACGATAAGTTTTCAGCCGAGGACATACTGCCGCCTTCTTCGGAAACGAAGATTACTTTATAAGCTCCGTGGGGCTGATCATTTTTTGCGATAGTAAGGGCTGAAACTATGCTGTTGCTGTAAGTGCTCATACATGTATAGTCATAGCCGCAGATTATAACCGCCGGCGCCTTGTCTTCAAGGCCTTCGGTAGCTTTTACAGAAAATATTACGTTGTTGTATTTGTCGGTCTTTACATCGATACCCTTATTCTCTGCCCAGTTGGAGAGATATTTTCTTACTTGGTCCTGATCGGTCATGGAAGTCAGAGAATCTTTGAGATCGGTATCATATGCAGATATGCGGCTTTCCACGGCTTCCTGAAGAGACGGAGGCTTTTGCGCCTTATTCTTGTTTACGAAGTAGAAGGCCGCTGCGGCTATTGCTAAGATGACGATAACCACAGCCGCTGTTATGATGATCTTTTTCTTGTTTTTCATATCGTTTTGTCCTTATTTTTCTATCATATAAGTATTTAATTTTTCATCAGAAAAATATATAATATAATATCATAAAATTTTGTTTTATGACAGAACTTCATAGAAAATTCACATAACACGTTAGAGGTTTTCGATATCTAAGACCATGAAAATACTGCATATGTTTACCCAGACTCATGGCAGAGAGTTAATTTGACCGGAGAAATGATAGGTATGAGAATACTCAACCCAGCAGCAGAAAGGAGGAAGATCCATCTCCCCAGAAAGAGGGCGGTGAGATCAAACGTATTTATATGAGAGAAGAAAGATTGTTCATAAGAGAAAGCAGCTATGAGGACTGCGAAAAATTTGCCATATGGGAGACAGATCCTTATGTCAGCACTTTTTTTACTATCGATGACGGCAGGGACAGAGAAGAGATAATCAGAGAATTTTCTGAACGCCAGAGAGACGATACCAAGAGACAGTTTACCATATGCCTTAAAGAGACCGGAGAAGCTATCGGCAGAATATATGTGAGCGACATAAATCATCATTACGATTCTCTCGATGTGACCAGGATATATATAGCCGGCAGAGAAAACAGGGGTAAAGGATACGGCGAGGAGGCGCTTCTTCTGATTCTGAGATGGGCCTTTGAAGAGATGAAAGCTGAGAGAGTGACCCTCGACCATTTCGAAGATAACATCATAGCAGCGTCGCTGTATGACAAACTGGGATTTGCTCGGGAGGGCGTCATGCGGCACGGCGGAAAGAAAAACGGCAGGTACATAGACATGTGCCTGAGGTCCATGCTCAGAGAAGAATATTTTGAGAGCCAAGGCAGGATATTAGGAGATATTTAAAGGCGGAACAAATTATCAAAAAAATATTGACATACGCTCTAATTAGTGGTAGATTCTTAATGCGAACACAATATATTGTGTTTTGGGAGAAAAATCAAAAGGCAGGGAGAATGATGAACAGCATTAAGAAAATAACGAAAAGAGATGGACGGACAGTAGAGTTTGACGTCAATAAAATAGCAGAAGCGATATTCAAAGCAGCTCAGGTTCTGGGCGGCAGAGACAGGGAGATGGCCATGTATCTGGCCAAGCAGACTGAACTGTATCTTCTTGAAGTCTGTCATAATCAGGTGCCTACAGTAGAGCAGATTCAAGATGCTGTCGAAAAGATTCTTATCGAAAACGGACATGCTCGTACAGCAAAAGAATACATACTTTACCGTGCCGAGAGGACCAGAGCCCGCGATATGAACACCAAACTCATGAGGATATATGAGGATTTGACGTTCAAGGAGGCAAAAGAAAACGAAATCAAACGTGAAAATGCCAATATAGACGGAAATACGGCCATGGGCACCATGCTCAAGTACGGTTCGGAAGGTGCGAAGGAGTTCTATAAGATGTACGTTATAGATCCCAAGCATGTTAAAGCCCATGAAGGAGGAGATATACATATCCACGACATGGACTTCTATACTCTCACCATGACCTGCTGTCAGATAGATCTGGTAAAGCTGCTCAAAGGCGGTTTTTCCACCGGTCACGGCCATTTAAGAGAACCTAACGATATAGAGAGCTACGCTGCTTTAGCCTGTATAGCTATCCAGTCCAACCAGAACGATCAGCACGGCGGCCAGTCGGTACCTAATTTTGATTACGGCATGGCTCCCGGAGTCAAGAAGACTTATAAAAAGCTTTATTATACTAATCTGGGCAAGATGCTGGACTTCTTGGAAGATATAGACGACGGCGTGGAAAAGATGAAGACTCTCGAAAAACAGATCGAAGACGAACACGGAGTCTATCCGTGCATGGCCTGGGACAACAATTACAGAGAACTTGAACTTGAGGAGCTGAAAAAGATAGTCTCCGAGGAGGAAGCTCGGAAGATGCAGGAAAGGGCAGCCAAGTTTGCCGATAAGGAAATAAGAAGAAAGACTTATCAGGCTATGGAAGCGCTCATACACAACCTCAATACCATGCATTCAAGGGCCGGAGCGCAGGTACCGTTCAGTTCCATAAACTACGGTACCGACACCAGCCCCGAGGGAAGATTGGTCATGGAATCCATAATGCTTACGACAGAAGCAGGGCTCGGCAACGGCGAGACGCCTATATTCCCTATACAGATATTCAAGGTGAAAGAGGGTGTAAGCTATAATCCGGAAGATCCTAACTATGATCTGTTTAAATTAGCGTGCAGAGTATCAGCCAAGAGACTGTTCCCTAACTTCTCATTTCTGGACGCTCCGTTCAACAAGCAGTATTATGTGGAGGGCGATCCGAATACCGAATGTGCCTACATGGGATGCAGGACGAGAGTGATAGGAAACACTTACGACCCGACGAGAGAAATCGTTACAGGAAGAGGAAACCTCAGTTTCACATCTGTAAATCTGCCGAGACTTGCCATAAAGGCAAAGGGAGATCTGGATATGTTCTTTGAGGGACTGGATCACATGATAGACATCGCCTGTGATCAGCTGTACGACAGATTCAAGATACAGTCGCAGAAGAAGGTAAAGAACTTCCCGTTCCTGATGGGACAGGGCATATGGCTGGACTCCGACAAACTGGGTCCTGACGATACTATAGAAGAAGTGATAAAGCACGGTACTCTTACGGTGGGCTTCATAGGACTGGCGGAATGTCTCAAGGCTCTTACCGGCAAGCATCACGGCGAGTCAAAAGAATCTCAGATACTGGGTCTTGAGATAATAGGCTATATGAGAAAACGCATGGATGAAATGTCGAGGAAGACAGGCCTCAACTGGTCTCTCATAGCGACTCCGGCAGAAGGCCTCTCGGGAAGATTCGTGAGGATAGATAAAGAAAAGTACGGCGTCATAGAGGGAGTTACGGATAGAGACTATTATACCAACAGTTTCCACGTTCCCGTATATTACGATATAAACGCCTTTGACAAGATAAAGATAGAAGCTCCTTATCATGAACTCACCAACGGAGGACATATTTCCTATATAGAGCTGGACGGAGATCCTCTTAAGAATCTTGACGCCTTCGAAAAGGTAGTCAGATATATGAAAGACGCCGGAGTAGGTTACGGCTCTATAAATCATCCGGTAGACAGAGATCCTTGCTGCGGTTACACCGGAATCATAGATAACGAATGTCCTCTTTGCCACAGGAAAGAAGAGGAGGGAGACGTCGGCTTTGAAAGAATACGCAGGATAACCGGTTATCTCGTGGGAACCATGGATCACTGGAACAGCGCAAAGTCTGCCGAAGAAAGAGACAGGGTAAAACACGATGTCCAGACAGGATTTGAAAAACTTTGATACTATAAGAATGGCAGGAGTCGTCCGCGAGTCCATCGTAGACGGCCCCGGCCTGCGCTTCGCAGTCTTTTGCCAGGGGTGCCCTCACGGCTGCGCCGGCTGTCATAATCAGGAAACACATGATTTTGACGGAGGTTATGACTGCCATATATCTAAGATCCTAGCCGCCGTTGATCAGGATCCTCTCCTGGACGGCGTGACTTTCAGCGGCGGAGAACCTTTCTGTCAGCCGGAAGCCTTTTATAATCTGGCCACTGAACTTAAGAAGAGAGACCTCAATCTGATGGCATACAGCGGATATACTTATGAGGAGCTGCTATCGCTTAAAAGCGAGGCGGTGGATAAACTGCTGTCGCAGCTTGACCTTCTGGTAGACGGGAGGTACGTGGCGGATAAGAGAGATCTGACTCTCCTGTTCAGAGGAAGCAGCAATCAGAGGATCATAGATATGAACGCCACCAGGCGGGAAGGAAGAGTAGTTCTGGCAGAAAAATATGTATGAAAGAGGAAAAATATGGGAATCATTGAAACTTTGCTTGAATCCTCTTCCCATGCTATCTTAACTATGGATGCAGAGGGTATAATAACTCATATCAATAGCTAGGCTATGGAGAGGTTCGGCCTTATAAACCATAGCTCTTATTCTCACCCGGCAGGCCGGATAGAAGAGGGCGACATAGTTATAATTGCCGATACTGCATTAGGCAGAGATGACGATAATTTTACCCTTGAGCAGCTTGAGTCTTTGGGTATTTCGGATAAGTTTATCAGATATGGCGATATGTTGGTAGCCGTAGCAGAGTTTGGAACAGAGAAGAACAGAAGACCTGCGATGTGGAAATCCATAAAGAGAGGCGACTCGGATTTTCTCCATCTTGAGACGAATATAGATGGAACAGATATAACCGTATCGATAAATGGCAGGACTGCAGACGTTAAAGTACACGGAATCTGTTATAGTATAAGTTATTTTCAGTCGATAGTACAGACTGTGATATTGGATGGAAAAACTCATCAGGTAAAATTTTGGAATGAAAAAGGATATTCCGCCAGGAAGGAAGGCATAGGAAGTCTTCTGAGAGAGGGCGGTTCTTTTATTGCAAAAAGCCCCAATTTTAAAGTTCAGGTGATCGGCTATCATTTCAGTGAATTCTTTGAAGGAAAGCAATTTGAAAGCGATCTTAGAGCCATCATAGATGGCGATATACAAAAATGCGAGAACAGAGAGTACGAAGTCAACGGCTATCAACTCACGGCCGTGATATGATGGACATAAAGCGCAGCGCCTATAAGCTGGCGCGTCTTTCTTGCAGCATACTTATAACAGGTGAAAGCGGTACCGGTAAGACTCGCATGGCAAAGGCCATAAGTTCTGTACAGATTAGAAAGGGACCGTTTATACATGTAGACTGTTCGACTATAGCGCCTACACTGTTTGAAAGCGAGATGTTCGGATATGTCAGCGGCGCGTTTACAGGAGCAAATCCCAAGGGAAAAGCAGGCTTCTTTGAAGAGGCAGACGGCGGAACTATATTTTTAGATGAGATAGGAGAACTGCCTCCCGATATACAGGCAAAACTTTTAAATGTGATACAGAATAAAACAGTATATCGGGTAGGTTCGACCAGGCCCATACCAGTGGACGTACGTATAATAGCGGCTACAAACAGGGATTTGAGAAAAGGAGTGAGTGAAGGATGGTTCAGGACGGATCTGTATTACAGACTCAGCGCCTTTACTATTGAGCTGCCGCCTCTACGGGAGTGCAGCGAGGATATCATATTTCTCATCGACAGCCTGATGGGAGAAATGAGAAAAAAATATGGTACTTCAGAGAAATATTTATCCGGAGAAGCCTTTCAAAAGCTGCTGAGTTATGAGTGGCCGGGGAATATAAGAGAACTGGAAAACGTTCTCGAGAGAGCAGTGGCTCTTACGGACTCTGAAATAATATATCCGGAGCACTTACATATAGAAGAAGGCATCAGTCACCTAACTCTGCGAGACAGACTCAAAAAGGAGGAGAAGCGCATAATTGAGGCGGCTTTGCCGAAAGCTAAGGGGAACAGAAGCGCTGCGATGAGAGAATTAGGAATTACAAAAACAATATTCTACGAAAAACTTAAAGAGTATAGCATAAAGTAGAGCGCTCAAAAAAGAGTTCGGTTTTGCGGAATTGCAGTTCGTAGAAACGGACTCGAAATTGAAATGTTTTTATCGATAATGATAATTATGTAAAAATTCAGGCGAGAAATTATCGCCTTTTTTATTTTGGTAAAATTATTATGTGTCCATTTTTCAACAGGCGAAATACTATAGAACATAATGAGAAAATGCGCTTCATATAATTATGGCATGATTTTTGCTCTTAAAACAGCGTTGTAAAAGAAAAATAGTTTTAAAGAAAGGATGGTGCATATGGAATTCTGGAAGATGAACGGAGCAGGCAACGATTTCATAATTATAAATAATATGGATAGCAGCATATCTGCCGATAGATGGCCATATATAGCTAAAACTCTATGCCACCGTCATATGTCCATCGGAGCGGACGGACTCATGGCAGTTGAAAGAGCAGAGGGAGAGGCTGACTACAAGATGAACTTCTACAATTCCGACGGTTCTGTGGGGGAAATGTGCGGCAATGGGGCCAGATGTATCGCCAGATACGGTTATGAGAATGGCCTTGCAGGAAGCGCCCAGACGGTGGAGACGATGGCCGGCCTGGTAAAAGGATATAGAGTAGATAAGAGATTGTATAAGGTTAGGCTCAATGACCCGTCGATCGTAAAATTAAAAAGCGATGTAGAAATAGACGGAAAAAGATATGAATGCGCATATGTAGAACTGGGAAACCCAGGAATACCTCATGCAGTCGTTCCGGTAAAAAACCTCAGAGAATATCCGTCAAGAGAATTGTTTGATCTCGGAAGAAAGATAAGATATTGCAAGGCCTTTCCAAAAGGAGCCAATGTCAATTTTTATGAAATAATCGGAAACGACGCAGTATATGAAAGAACGTACGAGAGAGGAGTAGAAGATTTTACATATGCATGCGGCACAGGCACGGGATCTGTAGTTACTGTCCTGACCCTAAAGGGAGAAGTGAGCGGCAGGAATGTTTGTGTAAATATGGCAGGAGGCAAGCTCATAATAGACATAGAAAGGGATGAGGGGAATATCACGGATCTTTATTTGACAGGCCCTACTAATATAGTCGCAAAAGGTATCGTAGAAGACGAGGATCTAAATATATGAGATTGTTAGTTCAAAAAAGAACTTAACATAAAGACGTTATTTTACAACAAATTATTTAGGAGGAATTCAACATGGAAAAGAGTTCAATTGTAAAAAATTATCGTTTTCTGGCTATAATGCTGGGCGCGATGATAGCAGGCGGACTTGTCGGATGGTTTGCGCCTGACTTCGGACCGAAACTAAAACCTTTTGGAACTGTGTTTATAAACATGATGTTCTGTGTAGTAGTACCTTTGGTATTCGCTTCGTTATCCAGCTCAGTGGCTAATATGAAGAGCCGCAAGAGAGCGGGAAAAATCATGGGAACGACCGTTCTCACTTTCGTGATTACGGGAGCCATCGCAGCGTTAATAATGTTCGTATTAATGAAACTGTACCCGCCTGTTTTAAGCGCATGGACGGATATGGAGGCGGAAGCTGTCGGAGAGCATGCAACTATGGCTGATATGGTAGTAAATTTCTTTACTGTAGAAGACTTTGTGGGACTTTTGAGCAGAAAAGCAATGCTGCCGTTGATCGTATTTTCTATACTGTTCGGTTTTGCCACCAGCTTGGCGGGAGGACCTGAAACGCCAGTAGCTAAATTTTTGAACAGCTTGACAGAAGTGATGATGAAGTTCGTAAAAATAATTACTTATTATGCTCCGATAGCCTTCTTTGCAATATTCGCTGACTTAGTAGCAAATTACGGAAGCGCCATCACCGAGTCCTATGGCCGCGCAATGATAGTATACTATCCGCTTTGCTTTGTCTATCTGTTTACCGCTTTTCCTCTGTTTGCATGGTTTGGAGGAGGCAAGAACGGAGTCAGAACAATGTTTAGGCATGTTGCACGTCCTGCCATAGTTTCGCTGGGAACCTGCTCATCGGTAGCAACTATTCCTACCAATCTTGAGGTTGCCGAGGAGACCGGTATTCCTAAAGATGTAAGCGAGATGGTAGTTCCACTGGGAGCAACGATGCATATGGACGGATCCTGTTTCTCGTGCGTACTTAAAATAGCCTTTGTTTTAGGCGTTTTCGGTCAGCCTCTTGAATGGAGCCAGCTTGTACCTGTTATACTCGTAGCAGTTCTTTCCTCGGTAGGTATGTCGGGAGTACCGGGAGGCGGATACATAGGGGAGTATATAATCTGTTCAATTTTCTTCCCTACGCAGATGGAACTGGCTTTCCCTATTCTGGTAGCTATCGGAAACCTCGTAGATCCGCCTGCCACTATGATAAACTCTGCAGGAGATTATGTGATTTCCTACGCAGTCGCTCGCTTTACAGATGGAAAAGAATGGCTCAATAAAGCTATAGAGTCAAAAAAGAATAAGGTTTCAGAGATCTGAATGTGAGGAAGAATATTATATAAGAGTATATTCCAGAAAATGAAATCGTCCGTGCGGGTAGCTTATGGAAAATCCCTCCCTCACGGGTGGTACAAAAAACGAAAGGAAAATAGAGATGATTTGTGATAATATTGCGGTATCCAAGGAAGGAAGACTAGTATTTGCAGGCTGTGATACTGTAGATTTGGCTCATAAATATGGCACTCCGCTATATTTGCTGGACGAAAATAAAATCAGGGAAAAATGCAGGATTTATAAGGAAGCCTTCAAAAAACATTTCGGAGAAGGCTCAAAACCGTTATATGCCAGTAAGGCTAACTGCTTTAAACGTATCTATGAGATAATGACTGAAGAAGATATGGGCATAGATGTAGTATCTTCGGGCGAGATATATACAGCCCTCAAAGCAGGCTACGACATATCTAAAGCGTATTTTCACAGCAACAATAAGACTGATGAGGATATAAGCTACGCCATTGAAAATGGCATAGGCTATTTTGTCGCCGATAATATAGAAGAAGTTAAAGCTGTAGACAGAGAAGCGGCAAAACGGGGAATACGTCAAAAACTCCTTCTCAGGCTTTCGCCGGGAATTGACCCTCATACCTATGAAGCTATTTCTACAGGCGAAGTAGATTCTAAATTCGGAACTGCTATAGAAACAGGTCAGGCAGAAGAGATTACGCTTCTGACATTAGATATGCCAAACGTAGAGTTGGTAGGCTTCCACTGTCATATAGGTTCTCAGGTTTTTGCCGAGGATGTGTTTGAGCGCGCCGCGGTAGTAATGCTGGAGTTTATTGCAGATATGAAGAAAAAGCACGATTATACGGCCCTGCAGCTCGACCTTGGAGGAGGCTATGGGGTAAGATACACCGAGTCTGATCCTGTCTTGGACATTGACCAAAAAGTCGGAGAAGTCGCAGCGGCAGTTAAGGAGGCTTGTAACCGTCTCGGAATCGAAATGCCTGAGATACATATGGAGCCGGGAAGAGGTATAATCGCTGATGCGGGCATGACCCTCTATACGGTGGGAACCGTAAAAAAAATAACAGGATATAAAAATTATGTTTCAATAGACGGCGGAATGCCGGATAACCCTCGGTATGCGCTGTATAAGTCTTCGTATACCTGCCTTGCGGCAAACAAAATGAACGAAGAGGCCGATTTCAAGTGTTCTGTAGTAGGACGCTGCTGTGAAAGTGGGGATATAATTCAGGAAAATGTTCTTCTCCCCGGCAGCATGAGGAGAGGAGATATAGTGTCCGTATGTACGACAGGAGCATACAATTATTCTATGGCTTCAAACTACAACAGGCTGCCCAGACCTCCTATCGTGATGCTGAGAAACGGAGAGAGCTATGTCACAGTGAAAAGGGAATCTCTTGAGGATCTGTGCAGAAACGACATATGATCATTGACATAGGATTTCCTGCTGCAAAGATCAGATTCTGATTTTAGCTTAATATTACAGAAAAATATATCTGCCGGGAAAAAATGCTTGAATCAACGCTTCCCATATGGTATAATGACATTCGTTCGAGTTTGAACAAATCAAAACCGAGAAGAAAATGCGAAAAGAGCATGCTTAATATACTAAGAGGAGGTGCGGTAGATGTCAAGAAAGTGCGAAGTTTGCGGTAAGGGACAGGTATCAGGTAACGCTGTATCCCACTCCAACAGACATACCAGAAGAAAATGGAATGCTAATATCCAGACTGTAAGAATTGCTGAGGAGAATGGCGCAGTAAGAAAAGCTAATGTATGTACAAAGTGTCTTAAATCAAATAAAGTAAACCGTGCCATCTAATTCAATGATTACCGAGAAGAACCGCTTTCAGCGGTTCTTTTTGTGTGCAGACGGTGTCTTATCCTGTCCTGAGAGGGAGTTTTAATTTGTGAAGCTAAGGGGAGCTTAATGTAAAATATTGACAGTAAAGATTAAAGAATGTATAATAACACCACAGATTTCGTTATAGCGCTTATCACGCTTCTTATGAAAAGCGATAAGTAAAGCAAAACCGCCAAACTCAAAGTTTGACGGCTCATACTATGTACTTAGGACTGGACCGCCATACCAAAAGCGGCAATCTTTCTTATTGAGTAATATATATCATATTTTTGATACATAAGTAAAGTATATTGCAATAATGGGATAATAATGATATTATGTGTTAAATAAACAACAAACAATAAAAAGAAAGGGTGGTAGAAAAATGAAAAGATTAGCAGTAATATGTATGGTAATGCTTTTGATTTTGTCCACCACTATATTTACTTGGGCAAATGAAGCTGGTGCAGATCTTTCTACAAAAACTGTTGAATTTGGGAAAGATTGTGATGTAGTTATTTCTCAGTATGATAATTCCGGCGCACCATCACAAAATATTGATGGCAAAATTGTGACTAAAATTTAGAAGAATTTAGATGATTTTTTAAATTTGAAACACATAATAATAGTATTTCAATTGATGGAGATGTGAATTATTATATAATTGAAGAAAGTTTAGGAACAATTGAATCGTTAAGATCTGCCAGTTTAATTTCAGCCAAAGAATATAATGATCTTATTCAAATGGGTAAAGATACTGATATAGAGATGTATGCGACAACCTCTTATGCTGTAATAGATAATGTTGTTGTTCGTTCAACAGCATCAACAGGAAGTGTTTCCGATTCCGAAAGAGTTACAGGAAGACATGTTCTAAAAGGGACGATTCAGTTTTATAAGTTAAAGGGAACAGGAATATCCAGCACCTTTGTTGGCGTTAAACCATATAAGGTGGCTTCCCATATAGTAGAGTCACCATCAGGTACTCAGCTCACAAAGCATAGAGGCTCTTTAGAATTACAAGGTGTAGCATATAAATACCCGACTTCTAATTCTCCTATAAACGGACCTTATCAAGTAAGAAATTATGCTTATGCACTAAATTGGACAGAACAATTCAGTTCTGTTACAGGTTTACAGGACTATTATTATTTGGCAGATGATTCCGCAACTGTTAAATTTACTCATAGCATTGCATATGTATTAAATGGAAAATATCCGGGAGAAGCATCATTTGCAACATATGTAAATGTTAACTAAAAGAGGTGAGAGTCGTATGAAACATGCACATGGATTTTTCCTTGCGTTGGCCATACTCATAATGCCTAATGCAGCGTACTATGCTTTTAACTGGTTGCTCGTCCTTAAGCGACAGATAAATGAGGAAAACTTCCTTCGATTACCGCTGTATGTCGACTATATACCAGAAGCTATAATCCTTGTAGCCATGTGCCTTTTAATTATTTATGCGGTAAAAGACTTCACAAGGGCGGGGAAGTATGGCTATATGGCGGCGCCGACTATACTGCTTACCAACCTTGCAATAAACAGCGTCGTGTTTATGAGCATAGGCATGCCTCAATACTTCGGCATGGGTTATACGATGTTTCAATGGTACAGGGCGGTGGTGTGGTTCTTCATCATAGGAAGTACTCTGTATGGAATTGTCGCCAAAAAGAAGTAAAAACAGCTTATACGACCGAAAGCCTGCTTTCCATTACAAGAGGGAGAGCAGGCTTTTTTGCTATCTGAAAACAGAACCTTACTTCGTTCATAAAAAGTCACAAAATGCAGTATTTTCCTTGTAAACCGACACAAAAAGTAGTACAATATAATGTAAAATAAAATGCCTGTATTATGTATAAAAGACAATTTTGAATCAGAGCACAGCTTTCAGCAGGTTTGCTTGTCTGAGACAAAGCGGAGGATTGTTAAAATATAGGAACGACCGGAAACGTAAGAAAAGAGGTTTTGAAATTATGAGTCAATCATTCAAGAGGGTACTGGCAGGGCTGGTACTGATAATAACGTTTTTTGCCTGGTATGTCAGCATATTTGGGATAGGATCCATGAATTCTGCCAAAGATGCTTTAAAGTATGGTCTCGATATAAACGGAGGCGTATATGTAGTAATGGAAGCCCAGACAGATCTTGAAGGAGAAGAACTCAGAAGTCTCATGGAGCAGACCAGAGCCGTCATAGATAATCGTGTCAATCAGATGGGAGTCGCAGAGTCGTCTGTCACCATAGAAGGCAGCGACAGAATAAGAGTGGAGATACCGGGAGCAGAAGACGCAGATGAGGCGATAAAGGCAGTGGGCAAGACTGCTCAGCTCAAATTCGTATTGGCTGACGGCAGCCTGGTAGTAGACGGAAGTCACGTAAAAGACGCCCAGATAGCCACAGACGGTTCCCACTACAAGATAGAACTGGAGTTTGACAGCGAAGGAGCTTCCCTCTTTGAAGAGGGAACCAGAACTGCTCTTAATAAAACCGTTACACCGTCCATAGAGGGGATGACTGCAGACCAGATAGCTATAGTGCTGGATGATGAAATAATCGTTCATCCTAACGTACAGCAGGTGATTTCCGGAGGACAGTGTGAAGTTACCGGAGGCTATACAAAAGAGGAAGCGTCTACTACAGCCGCTCTCATCAGGGGAGGCGCTCTGCCTGTAGACCTGGTGGAAGTACAGTCGTCTGTACAGGCGGCTTCTATCGGGGCCGATGCTTTGGATAAGTCCATAATAGCAGGCGCCATCGGCATAGGAATAATATTCATATTGATGATAGTCTTTTACGGACTGCTGGGTCTGGTGGCCGATATTGCTCTCATGCTTTATATAGCCATGTTCATATGGTCCATGTCTCTTTTCAATGTTGTCCTCACACTTCCGGGAATTGCGGCCCTCATACTGTCCATAGGTATGGCGGTAGACGCCAACGTAATAATTTTCGCCAGGATAAAAGAAGAGATATGCGCAGGAAAGAGTATAAGAGTTTCTGTTCAGGCGGGCTTTAAAAACGCTTTATCCACTGTTTTAGACGCTCAGATCACGACCTTGATTGCGGCGGTCGTATTATATGAGGTGGGAACCACGTCAGTAAAAGGTTTTGCCCTCACTCTGATGATAGGTATCATCATAAGTATATTTACGGCGGTGATAATAACGCAGCTGTTTATTTCGCTTCTGGCAGAGAGCAAAAAGTTTTCTAAAAACAAGTACTTCGGAGTCAATGAAGACGGAACTCCGAAGCAGTTTCTTCACAAGACTTTTTCATTCATCAGACATAGAAAAGTATTTTATATCATCAGCGCTGGAATAATAATCATAGGTTTTGCGGTTACCTTTGTCAGAGGAATGAATTACGGAATCGATTTCACAGGCGGAACCATGATACAGGTTGATCTGCATGAACAGGTAGCCATATCTGAAGTGGAAGAAGCTGTAAAAGAGTATGATCTCAATCCGTCGATAATCTACTCGGGAGAAGGAAACGAGCAGGTAGTCATAAAGACTATAGAAGCTCTTGATACTGATCAGAGGGCAGAAGTTGTAAAGACTCTCGAAGAAAACTTCGGAATAACCGATGAAGATGTATTAGCTTCGGAGCAGTTTGGACCTTCTGTAGGAGACGAACTTAAGCTCAATGCGGTAAAAGCGGTAGCCATCGCCTCCGTGGGAATGCTCATATATATCATTTTCCGATTCAAGTCATGGAAATACGGCCTTTCAGCTATCGCAGGAGTAGTTCATGACGTGCTGTTA
The DNA here is from genome assembly GCA_000435715.1 of Firmicutes bacterium CAG:145. GTDB lineage: Bacteria > Bacillota > Clostridia > Peptostreptococcales > Anaerovoracaceae > Fimisoma. Next base: position 188,273 of record FR882601.1, on the reverse strand, counting down.
GTGATAGCTTTTTACGGTATTTTCGGATTTACGGTAAACAATCCTTTCATTGCGGCAATACTTACGTTAGTAGGCTATTCCATAAACGATACTATAGTTATTTTTGACAGGATAAGAGAAAATACTGGGTTATATAGAAAAGCAGGCCTTGAGGCCAATATAGACAACAGTATAAACAGCACTCTCAACAGAACCATAATGACGTCTCTCACCACCCTCGTAGTGATGATTCCTCTGTGTATAATGGTCTCGTCTTCCATCAGGGAATTTATAATCCCTCTGATGGTAGGCATAATCGTTGGATGCTATTCGTCTATATTCGTATGCAGCCCTCTTTATTATGATTTATGCAAGAGCGGAGAGGAATCTAAATATACTAAACAGATAAAGAGAAAGAATAAAAAGAAATAAAAATCAGAAGCAGCACAGGAGTTTTATTTGATGGAAAACAGAGAAGAATTTTTACAAGAATTGCTGAATATAAACTCTAAATACGACACCGAACTGATAGGAAAGGCTTACGATAAGGGAAGGGAACTTCACGACGGACAGCTCAGAAAGAGCGGAGAACCTTACTTTATCCATCCGATCAACGTGGCGCTCATACTGGCCAGACTAGGAATGGACGAGGCGACTATCATCGGTGGGCTTCTGCATGACGCTGTCGAGGATACCGATTATACGAGAGAAGAGTTGGTAGCCGATTTCGGAGAAGAGATAGCTCTCCTGGTAGACGGCGTCACTAAACTGGGAACCATCAAATTTGAATCCAAAGAAGAAATACAGGCAGAAAATTTCCGCAAGATGTTTCTGGCCATGTCCAAGGATATAAGAGTCCTCATAATAAAATTGGCCGACAGACTTCATAACATGCGCACCATAGAATTCATGAAGCCAGCCAAGATAGAAGAAAAATGTAAAGAGACGCTGGAGATATATGCGCCTTTGGCCAGCAGACTGGGTATTTCCACGGTAAAGTTCGAGCTGGAGGATATAGCTCTTAAATACCTTCATCCTAAGGAATTTAAAGATCTGCAGGAGAAAGTCAGCTTGAGAAGGTCTCAGAGAGAGGACACTATAAATACTGTCATCGGAGAGATAAAAGAGTCTCTGGACGACATGGATCTTCACTATGAAATATACGGAAGAGCCAAGCATTTTTACAGCATATATAAGAAGATGAAGTACCAGAAAAAACAGATAGATGAGATCTTCGACCTTATAGCTGTAAGAATTATCGTAGATACCGTAAAAGACTGCTATGCCGTCTTAGGCATAGTCCACACCATGTGGAAACCTATACCGGGAAGATTCAAGGACTATATCGCCATGCCTAAGCCGAATATGTATCAGTCCCTCCATACCACGGTGATAGGAGACAACGGAGAGCCTTTTGAAATTCAGATAAGGACTCATGAGATGCACGAAGTGGCTGAATACGGTATAGCGGCTCACTGGAAATACAAGGAGGGAGATACGTCCGGCAAGGCTTCTTCTGATGATATAAAGCTTGCATGGCTTAGACAGTCTCTCGAGTGGCAGCAGGACATCAATGATCCCAAGGTATTTTTAGAGACTATGAAGATGGATCTGTTTGCGACTCAGGTATTCGTGTTCACCCCTAGGGGAGATGTGATAGAACTTCCGGCAGGATCTACTCCTCTGGATTTCGCATTTAAGATTCATTCGGCCATAGGATGCAAGTGCGTCGGAGCTAAAGTTAACGGTAAAATGGTTACTATAGATCACACTCTTCAGAACGGAGATATCGTCGAGATAGTAACCTCTTCAAATTCCAGCGGTCCCAGCGTAGACTGGCTTAAGATAGCCAAGAGCTCCAACGCCAGAAACAAGATAAGAGGATGGCTAAAAAAAGAAAATAAGTCTGATAATATAGATAAAGGTAAAGATCTTTTAGATAAATCCATCAGGAAAAAAGGATACGATCCCGTTCTCTGCGCCAAGTCAGCTTATATCAACAGAGCGATGAAAGCTATGAACTTTGCCAGCAGCGACGAGGGATTCGCTCAGCTGGCAAGCGGCGGTTCTCTGATGAGCAAGTTCTGTAATCTGCTTTTCTCTTATTATAACGAGGACAATAAAGCAGATATTAAGACAGACGAAGCGGTCATGGAAGACATAAAGGCTGCGGAGGCTAAACGTCAGAAGGCGGCTGAACATAAGAAAAAGGACAGTCCCGGAGTAATAGTAAAGGGAACGGACAATTTGATGATAAAGCTGGCCAGATGCTGCAACCCTGTACCGGGAGACGACATAGTGGGCTTTATAACCAAGGGAAGAGGCATCTCGGTCCACCGCAGAGACTGTTCCAATGTAGTTAATCTTCCCGATCATGAAAAGGCGAGGTTTATCGAGGTAGAGTGGGAGGACCTTAAAGCAGGCAAGTCCTACGATGCGGAAATATGTATAGTAGGCAGCGACAGAAAAGGCATATTGTCTGACATCTCAAGAGCGTGTGAAGATATGGACATTCATCTCTCCGGAGTCAACGCCAAGACAGGACGAGACGGAAGTCTTACCATGACTATAACGCTGTCTATCTCAAGTACTCAGGAGATGCAGAAAGTACTTCGAAATCTGAGAAATATAGAAGGCGTAACCCAGGTATACAGAGCTAAGGCATAGGTGAAAGATGAGGGCGGTAGTACAGAGAGTAAGAGAAGCTGATGTGACGGTAGAGGGCAGCGTTACGGGAGCCATAGAGAGAGGACTTATGGTTCTTTTGGGCGTCGAATACGGAGACGACGAAAGCGACGCAAGATATATGGCGGATAAGATCTCGGGTCTCAGGATATTTGAAGATTCCGACGGAAAGATGAATCTCTCCGTAAAAGATGTCTTCGGAAAGATTCTGGCGGTATCACAATTCACTCTCTTAGGAGATGTCAGAAAAGGTAAGAGACCAAGCTTTTCGAAAGCTGCCAGGCCGGAAGAAGCGCGCAGACTATACAGATATTTTATAGATCTTCTATCAGAAGGCGATATAGAAGTTCAAGAAGGAATCTTTCAGGCAGAGATGATGGTGAGGATCTTAAACGACGGTCCGGTGACTATCCTGCTGGACAGTAAAAAATTGTTTTAGGAGATTTAAAGATGAAAGTAAAACATTATTTGACGGGACCTTTGCAGGTAAACACATATCTTGCATATGACGAGGCTACGAAAAAAGGTTTTATCGTGGATCCGGGCGGATATGAGAGCCGCCTTACTGACGATGCGGAAAAAGAACATATAGAAGTGAAATATATCATACTTACTCACGGACACGGAGATCATATCGGAGGAGTTTCGAGATTCAAGCAGGACTTTCCGTCTGCCGCTGTCGTGGCATATTGTGAAGAAAAAGAGATGCTAAATAACCCGTCTCTCAACAGCTCGACAGAAATGTTCGGCCATCCTGTAACGGTGGAAGCCGATATCTGGGTCAGAGACAATCAGGAACTAAAAGTAGGTGATATGACCCTGACATTTCTTCATACTCCGGGACATACAAAAGGCGGCATGTGCATATATACGTGCGGCCATCTGTTCAGCGGGGATACTCTTTTCAGATATTCTATAGGCAGAACAGACTTTTACGGAGGAGACTACAGGATAATAAAGAATTCCATAAAGGACAGACTCTATGTGCTTCCTGACGACACGGCGGTGCTTCCGGGACATATGGGAGCTACCACCATCGGAGATGAAAAAAGAGGAAACCCGTTTGTATAATATAATAATAAATAATATACAGGATAAATATGACTACAACGAGCTGATAAAGATATTTTTAAGGCCCGAAGATTACAGGTTATTTGCCGGACAGGAATATGAAGGACCTTCCTCAGAGGAAGACACTTTAATAGAATTCAACTCTGAGGGATTCAAAGATAAGAATCAGATAAAGCGCGAGATATATCAGGGACTAAGCCAGATCACCAAAACTTCTCCTCCCTGGGGAATACTCACAGGAGTAAGGCCGGTGAAACTGATGAGAGAGCTTTCCGAGAAATACGCTTCTTCTGACCGCGCGGCAGAAAAGCTGCGGAGGTTTTACCTTTTGAGCGAAGAAAAAGTACGGTTGCTGACAGAGATCTACAAATATCAGCAGAGCGCGCTGGGAAAAGCCGCACATAGGTCTCAAAGCGTCTATATAGGAATCCCTTTCTGCCCCAGCAGATGCCTCTACTGCTCTTTTACTTCCAATCAGAAAGGACCTGAAGAAATAGAAAAGTATATGGAGGCTCTCATGAGAGAGATAGAATATGCCGGGGACGCGCTCAGAAAATCCGGGAGCCTGACAGAATCCATATACATAGGAGGAGGGACTCCGACTACCCTGAGAGCAGAGCAGCTGGATGCTCTTCTTTCTAAGACAGAAGAAGCCTTTGACCTTTCTGCGCTGAGAGAATTTACCGTAGAAGCAGGGCGTCCTGATACCATAACGAAGGAAAAACTCAGAGTGATAGCGGATCACGGAATAAAGAGAATAAGCATAAATCCTCAGACTATGAAGGACAGCACTCTAAAGCTGATAGGACGTTCACACAGCGTAGAGGATATAAGACAGGCCTTCAGGGCAGCGAAAGAGACGGGAGATTTCCTGATAAATGCCGACGTCATAGCCGGCCTTCCGGAAGAGACTCCCGAAGATTTTGAAAACACTCTCAGTGAGATCATCTCCCTTGACCCCGCCAATATAACAGTGCATACTTTGGCAGTAAAAAGAGCCTCCAGGCTCATAGAAAGCGATGCTTCATATCATTACAGACAGGCAAAGACCGTAGAGCGGATGCTGAAATCGTCGGGGGATATTCTCAAAGCTGCCGGATACAGACCGTATTATTTATACAGACAGAAGCATATGGCGGGAGCCATGGAGAACACAGGTTACTGTAAGGGCGATACGCCATGTATATACAATATAAGGATAATGGATGAAAATCAAAGTATTCTGGCTCTCGGAGCAGGAGGCATAAGCAAGAGATATTATCCGGAGGAAAACAGACTGGAAAGAATACCTAACGTATCAAATTACAGCGTCTATATAGAGAGACTGGACGAAATGACACAGAGAAAGGAAAAGAACTTTTTTAAGGAGGTATAAAAGTGTTAACTAACGCACCTAAAGGAACAAAAGATTTATTACCTGCTCAGGCGTATAAATGGCACTATGTCGAGAGGAAATTCGCAGAAATTTGTAAAAACTACGGCTTTAAAGAGATAAGGACGCCTATGTTCGAACATACCGAAGTCTTTGCCCGCGGAATAGGCGATACTACCGACGTAGTCCAGAAAGAAATGTATACCTTCAACGATCACGGAAACAGGAGCATCACCCTTAAGCCCGAAGGAACTTCAGGAGCGGTGAGAGCTTTTATAGAACATAAACAGTACGCAGAAGTCCAGCCTACAAAATATTATTACGACACGGACTGCTTCCGGTATGAGAAGCCTCAGTCTGGACGTCTCAGACATTTTCACCAGTTCGGTATAGAAGTATTTGGAACTCCCAATATGCTTGCCGACTCGGAAGTGATATGTCTGGCCAACGATTTTCTCAACCAGCTTGGTATCACCGAGATAGAACTGAGGATCAACAGCGTGGGCTGTCCGGAATGCAGAAAGAAGCACAGAGAAGCTTTAAAAGAGTTTCTGAGACCGAGATATGATGAACTCTGCAACACATGTAAAGAAAGATATGACCGCAACCCCATGAGAATACTCGACTGCAAATCGGAGACATGCCAGGAAATAGTCAAAGACGCTCCAAGGATGCTCGATTATCTGTGTGATGATTGCAGAGACGCTTTTGAAGAACTCAAGGCCAACCTTACTGCCATGGGTATAGAATATAAAGTAGACCCCAATATAGTAAGGGGCCTGGACTATTATACGAAGACGGCCTTTGAATTCGTTACTACCAGTATAGGAGCTCAGGGAACCGTATGCGGCGGAGGAAGATATGATCACCTCATCGAAGAACTGGGAGGACCTCCTATTCCGGGAGTGGGCTTCGGACTAGGAATAGAAAGGCTGCTGATGCTGATGGACGCCTGTGGAGCTCAGTTTCCGGCTGACAACAGCGTGGACGTGTTTATCGCCGTCATGGGAGAGAGGGCCAAAGCTTTTGGTCTTAAGCTGTGCAGAGAATTGAGACAGAGCGGCGTAGCTGCAGAGATGGACACTTTAGCCAGAAATATAAAGGGCCAGTTCAAATATGCGGACAGACTCAACGCCAAGTATACTCTCGTCATAGGAGAAAACGAGCTGGATAAGGGCGTGGTGTCTCTGAAAGATATGTCTATGTCTCAGCAGAGAGAGATAAAAATAGAAGATATATTCGAAGAAATCGTTAAATAGGAGTAAACAGATATAATATGAGCAATTTATTTAAAAGAACCCACATGTGCGGAAGACTGAGCCTGTCTGAGGCGGGACAACAGGTGACACTCAACGGCTGGGTGGCTAAACGCAGAAATCTGGGAGGGCTTATCTTCGTTGATCTGAGAGATAAGACCGGCATAGTGCAAGTTACTTTTGACGACAGTATCCCTGCGGAACTGTTTGAGAAAGCAGACGGCCTCAGAAGCGAATATGTAATAGGCGTCAAAGGCACTGTCAGAGAGAGAACTGCTAAAAACGAGAATCTCTCCACCGGAGATATAGAAGTCTTTGCAGATGATCTGATAATATACTCAGAATCGGATACGCCTCCTATCTACGTAAAAGATGATGACAACGTAGATGATAATCTGCGACTTAAATACAGATATTTAGATCTCAGAAAGCTTAAAATGCAGAGAAATATGGCATTCCGCCACAAAGTAACTAAACTTGCCAGAGATTATTTCGATGAAAGCGGGTTCACCGAGATAGAGACTCCTATGCTGATAAAGTCTACTCCCGAGGGAGCCAGAGACTATGTGGTACCCAGCAGAGTCTATCCCGGTTCTTTTTACGCTCTTCCGCAGTCTCCGCAATTATTCAAGCAGCTGCTCATGGTGGCAGGCTGTGACAGGTATATGCAGATAGTAAAATGTTTCAGAGACGAAGATCTGAGGGCCGACAGGCAACCGGAATTCACCCAGATAGATCTGGAAATGTCTTTTGTGGATATGGACGATGTGATAGACATGCAGGAAGGCTTTTTGAAGAGATTGTTCAAAGAGCTGATGAATGTTGAAATAAAGACTCCGCTGCCGCGTCTTACATGGAAGGAGGCCATGGAAAGATATGGCTCCGATAAGCCTGATATCAGGTTTGGATTTGAGCTGAAAAAGCTCAACGACGTAGTGGCAGACTGCGGCTTCAAGGTATTTACTGACGCTCTTGCCGCCGGGGGAGATGTGAGAGGTATCTGTATAGATGGAGGAAGCGATAAATTCAGCAGAAAAGATATAGATAAGCTTACAGAATCTGCAAAAAGCTATGGAGCCAAGGGGCTGGTGTGGATCAGAGCAGGCGAGGAAGAATTCAATTCTTCTGTGAACAAGTTCTTTACTCAGCAGCAGCTTGCAGAGATAGCTTCCGTATTCGGCAGCAAGGCCGGAGACCTGATCCTTATAGTTTCAGACAGGCCGAAAGTGGTCTTCGATACTTTGGGATTTTTAAGAAGAGAGATAGCCAAAAGGATGGGACTTTTAGACGATAAAGTCTACAACCTTTTATGGGTCGTAGATTTCCCTCTGTTTGAGAAGGACGATGAGACGGGACAGCTTAAAGCTATGCATCATCCTTTTACTTCACCGAAAGCTGAGCATATATCACTTCTTGATAGCGAACCGGAAAATGTCATGGCAGACGCCTATGATATAGTTCTCAACGGAGTGGAGCTGGGGGGAGGATCCATAAGAATACACGACAGAAAGCTTCAGTCAAAGATGTTTGAAGTTCTGGGACTTACTCCCGAAGAATGTAGCGAAAAATTCGGGTTCCTCATAGAAGCCTTTAAATACGGCGCTCCGCCTCACGGAGGATTAGCATACGGCCTTGACAGAATGGTGATGCTGCTTCTGGGCGAGCCGTCCATAAGAGAAGTCATGGCATTTCCTAAAAATCAGAATGCACAGTGCCTGGTAAGCGACGCGCCTTCTCCTATAGACGAAGCTCAGATGGAAGAGCTTGGAATTAAGAAAGACTGCCAGTAGAAACCGGAGGTTTTCATGGTCAAAAAATGTATAAGCCGCAGCGTTTCTGATGAAAAAGAAGACCTATCCTGTATAAATAGGATAGGAGTATTAGGAGGAACTTTTGATCCCGTACATTACGCCCATATAGCTCTGGGCGAGGCCGCCATAAAAGAAGCCGGCCTCCGAAAGCTGATAGTGATGCCTGCACGGGTTCAGCCTTTTAAACAAGACAAAAAGACTGCGGAAGATATTCATCGCAAAGCCATGACGAGACTTGCCTTTATAGGAAACGACAAGGTCGAAGTATCTGATTATGAGATGGAGGACCCCTCTTTATCCTATACGATAAAGACTCTTACATATCTCAGGCAGCAATATCCCGGCGATGAGATCTATTTCATATCGGGAACTGATTCTTTTCTGGAGATAGACAAATGGTACAGGGGCGGCGAGATATTAGAGAACTTTTCTTTTGCCGTCAGCGTCAGGCCGGGATACAGAGAAGAAGAACTCAGAGAGAAGATACTTGAGTATGGCCGAAAATATGGCTGCCCGGTCATCAGAATAAATGCTCAAATGCCGGCCATATCTTCCACCATGGTAAGACAGCGCATAGGGGCGGGCGATTCTGTCGAAGACTTGGTACCTCCTCAGGTAGAAAGGTATATAACAGCCAATGAACTCTATAAATAAGATAGAAGAGTATATAGATAAAAATTTTTCCGATAAAAGAAGGACGCATACCTACGGAGTCAGGAAGACAGCTCTTCACCTTGCGGAAAAATACGGGTGCGATCTTTACAAGACGGAGGTTGCTGCGCTGCTCCACGATCTTTACAGAGGAGCCGGCGAGGATGTTCTCAACTACTACGTCAGACACTTGGGTCTTGATAAGAAATATCTGAACAACCCCAATCTCGCCCATGGACCTGTGGCCGCAGAAATGATAACAAAGGACTTCGGCGTAGATGATAAAGAAATAATAGACGCAGTAAGATATCATACTACGGGACGTCCGTGTATGACTATGCTTGATAAAATAATATATATAGCCGACGCTACAGAGCCGGGAAGAAGCTATCCCGGAGTAGAAGAACTGCGCAGGGAAGCCGAATCGGATATCGACAAAGCATGTCTTGATTCCCTGAAAAAGACTATAGACTTTGTTTCTTCCGAGGGAAATTTTCTCGACAGACTTACTGTCGAGGCGGAAAAAGACTTGGAAGAAAAGATAAATAAAAAGGAGAAATCAGATGACAAATAAGGAATACGCATTGCTTGCCGGAAAAGTCCTTTCTGATAAAAAGGCGGAGGATATCGTTATTATCGATATTCAGGAAAAGGCCGCTTTTGCCGATTATTTCGTGATATGCTCCGGAAATTCGGAAAGGCAGATAACCACTTTGGCTGACGAAATGGAAGACCGCCTTGCCGAGGAAGGACTGCCGATCAAATCGATAGAAGGCAGACACGGTTCCGGCTGGATACTCATGGACTTCGGCGACATCATCGTAAACTTGTTTACAAGAGAAATGAGGGAGAGGTACAGCATAGAAAAAGTTTGGGGAGACTGTCAATTTATCGAAGTGGAGGAATAGATTTAAAAATGAATGAAAGATACAGTTTCAAAGAGATAGAAAAGAAATGGCAGAAATATTGGGAGGAAAACGACTGCTTCCACACCGAAGAAGATGAGTCCAAGAAAAAATATTACTGCCTCGAGATGTTCCCGTATCCTTCGGGAAAGCTCCATATGGGGCATGTAAGAAATTACTCTATAGGAGACGTGGTGGCAAGGTTTAAAAAGATGGACGGATATAACGTCCTGCATCCCATGGGATGGGACTCTTTTGGCCTTCCTGCCGAAAACGCAGCTATAAAGCACGGAATACATCCTAATATCTGGACCTGGGATAATATAAAAGAAATGCGCCTGCAGCTTAAAGAGCTTGGTCTTTCTTATGACTGGAATAGAGAGGTAGCCACTTGTCATCCCGATTATTATAAGTGGATGCAGTGGATATTTATCCAGTTTTACAAGAGAGGACTTGCATATAAGAAAGAAAACCCCGTAAACTGGTGCCCCAGCTGTCAGACTGTTTTAGCCAACGAACAGGTAGTTGACGGCTGCTGCGAGAGATGCAAGAGCCCCGTAGGGAAAAAGAACCTTTCGCAGTGGTATCTCAAGATAACAGATTACGCAGACAGACTCTTGGATAATCTCGATACTCTCGAAGGCTGGCCCAACAAAGTAAAGATAATGCAGAGAAACTGGATAGGCAAATCGGTGGGAGCCGAAGTTGATTTCAAGATAAAGGATACGGACCAGACTCTTACGGTGTTTACTACCAGGGTGGACACCATCTACGGAACCACCTATATGGTGCTGGCTCCGGAATATCCTTCAGTACTTTCTATGGTACAGGGAACGGAGTATGAAAAGCCGGTAAAAGAATATATTGAAAAAGTAGAGCACATGAACGACATAGAGAGAACTTCCACCGCCAATGAGAAGACGGGAGTATTTATCGGGAAATATGCCGTCAACCCTTTCAACAAGAAGGAAATTCCGATCTACATCTCGGACTATGTTCTCATGGGATACGGAACGGGAGCTGTGATGGGCGTGCCGGCTCACGATCAGAGAGACTTCGACTTTGCGACCAAGTTTGGCATAGATATAACTCCTGTAGTGGATCCGGGAGATCCATCCATAGATCTTAACAACCTCAAGGAGGCCTGCGCCGCCGAGGGAACTCTTATAAATTCCGGAGAGTTTAGCGGCCTGAACAACAGAGTGGCCATCGACAGGTTCATAGACTTGGTAGAAAAAGAGGGAATAGGAAAGAAGACTGTAAATTACAGACTCAGAGACTGGCTCATATCCAGACAGAGATACTGGGGCTGCCCTATACCTATGATATACTGCGATACCTGCGGATGGGTGCCGGAGAAAGAAGAAAATCTTCCCGTAATGCTCCCTACAGACGTAGAATTTACAGGAAAAGGCGAATCTCCTCTGACTACTTCAAAGACTTTTGCCGATGTAAAATGTCCCGTATGCGGAAGACCTGCCAGAAGAGAGATGGACACCATGGATACTTTTCTTGATTCATCCTGGTACTTCCTCAGATATTGCGATCCTAAGAACGACAAGGCTCCTTTCGATCCGAAGAAAGCCGCCTACTGGATGAACGTGGATCAATATATAGGGGGAGTAGAACATGCCATACTCCACCTGATGTATGCGAGATTTTTCCAGATGGCGTTTTACGATATGGGGCTTGTCGAAGATGAAGAACCTTTCCGCAACTTGCTTACTCAGGGAATGGTCAACAAAGACGGAAAGAAAATGAGCAAATCCCTGGGAAATGTAGTGAGCCCTGAGGAGATAATAGCCAAGTACGGCGCAGATACCGCCAGACTCTTTATACTATTTGCGGCTCCGCCTGACAGAGAACTGGACTGGTCGGACAAAGGCGTAGAGGGAAGTTACAGATTCCTCAGCAGAGTATACCGCCTGGTGTACGAGATAAAGGCCAAGTATCCAAACGTGCCGGACGCCTTTGAAATCGGGACAGAAGCTGACAAGGCTCTGAACTATGCGCTTAACTTCTCCATAAAGAAAGTGAGCGAAGATGTCGGAGGAAGGTTCAACTTCAATACTGCCATAAGTTCCGTTATGGAACTGGTGAACGAAATGTACAAATATAAGGAGAGAGACGACGTGAATCCCGGCCTTCTTGGCAAGGCCGCAAAAGATCTCATCCTGATGCTGTCTCCGTTTGTACCTCACATCTGCGAAGAAATGTGGGAACACATGGGCCAGAAACAATCCGTAACTACTATGCGTTGGCCGGAATATGACGAGGGAGCTCTCGTGAGAGACTCCGTTGAAATAGTAGTGCAGATAAACGGAAAAGTAAAAGAAAAACTTGTAGTGGCCGCAGACGCAGATAAACAAGAACTTGAAAAGATAGCGTTGGAGAACGATAGGATTAAACACTTATTGGACGGAAAGACAGTCGTAAAGGTAGTTGCAGTGCCGGGAAGACTGATAAATATTGTAGTAAGATAATAAAGACAACAAAATATAGACCAACAGTTATCTTTTCATAAATATGAATGAAAAGGACGGAAATAATTTATGAGAAGAAAAATAACTAAACCGAGAAGATCGATGCCGCATCTTAAAGTCATTCCCATAGGAGGACTCAATGAGATCGGAAAGAATATGACGCTCCTGGAGTGTGACGGCCAGATATTGATAGTGGACTGCGGACTGAGCTTCCCGGAAGATGAAATGTACGGAATCGACATCGTCATTCCAGACTTCACTTATCTGATAGAAAACAGTGAAAAGATAGTGGGAATGGTGATAACTCACGGACACGAAGACCATATAGGAGCTATACCTTATCTCCTGAAGAAACTTAAACTTCCTATTTACGGAACCAGGCTCACTCTTGGGCTGGTGGAAAATAAGCTCAAAGAACATCGCATAAAGGGGGATCTGAGAACTATAGAGGCCGGAGACAAGATAAAGCTGGGCTGCTTTGACATCGAGACCATAAGAACCACTCACTCCATAGCCGACGCCATATGCCTGGCTATAGATACACCTGCCGGAATAGTCTTTCACTCCGGAGACTTCAAGATAGACTATACTCCTGTAGACGGAGAACCTATAGATTTTTGCAGGCTGGCGGAACTGGGCAAGAGAGGAGTTACGCTGATGCTCTGTGACAGCACCAATTCCCTGAGACCGGGATTCACCGCTTCCGAAAAAGTGGTGGGCGAAACTATAGAAAATATATTCAGGACGGCTAAGACGAGAATCATAATAGCGACTTTCTCATCCAATGTCCACAGAGTTCAGAAGATAATAGAAAACGCAGTCAAGGTAGGCCGAAAAGTTGCCATATCCGGACGAAGCATGGAGAATGTGGTGGCGCTGGCCATAGAGCTGGGATATCTGAATATACCGGAAGGAACTCTGGTAGACCTCAAGATGATAAGAAATATTCCCGACGATAAGCTTGTAATCATAACTACAGGAAGCCAGGGAGAGCCTATGTCAGCTCTCTCCAGGATAGCGGCGGGAGAACACAGATCGGTGAAGCTAAAGAAAGGCGACATGGTGGTTTTGTCCTCGACTCCTGTTCCCGGCAACGAGAAGACTGTATCAAACGTAGTCAACAAGCTGTTTGAAAAGGGCGCCGAAGTCATATATTCAGATATAGCGGATATTCACGTTTCGGGTCATGCGTGCCAGGAGGAACTCAAGCTGCTTCACTCTCTTATAAAGCCTAAGTTCTTCATGCCGGTTCACGGAGAATACAGACATCTCATACGCCATGCCAGACTGGCAGAAGGCCTGGGGATGAAAAAAGAGAACATCTTCATTCTCGAGAACGGAGATATATTGGATGTAACTAAGCGAAGCGCCCATATGCTGAAAGAGAAAGCAGAGGCTGACGCCATATTGGTAGACGGACTCGGAGTAGGAGACGTAGGCAATATAGTCTTAAGGGACAGAAAGATGCTTTCCGAATCGGGACTCATAATAGTGGTGGCTGCTATAGAGAAGGAAAGCCAGACGGTAGTTTCCGGCCCGGATATAATATCAAGGGGATTCGTATATGTGAGAGAAAATGAACCTCTCATGGACGAAGCCAGAAAGGTTGCCGAAAAGGCTCTTGAAAAATGTCAGAATAAGAAGATCAAAGATTGGAACAACATGAAATCGCAGGTAAGAGATTCTCTGGGGTCGTATATCTACGACAGAACAAAGAGAACTCCGATAATCCTGCCTATATTCTTGGAGGTTTAATTATGAATGTATATGATCAGGCTCACGGACTTGCTCAGGCCATAAAAGCGTCGGAAGAATATAAACAGTACGACCAGGCCAAGAAAAAGATCAAGGATAATGAAGAACTTGAAAATATGATAAAGGATTTTCAATCGAAACAGTTTGAGATGCAGGCTAAACATCTGTCCGGCGGACAGCTTACGCCTGAGGATATGGCCGGAGTGCAGCAGCTTTATGCTATTCTTCTTAAAGATCCTTTAGCTGCCAGTTATATAGAAGCTGAGATGCGCTTTTCCCTGATGATGAAAGATGTATATGAGATACTGGGAGAAGCTACAGGAATGGGGGATATGCTTGGATAAGAATACTACTATAAGAACGCCTGAGGAACTTCTGCTGATAATGAAGGCCGAGGCCATGGGAGACATAGCTTTTGAGCATATGCTTGATTTTATCAAGCCCGGAATGACAGAGATACAGATCGCAGATGAGATAGAAAGAGTGCTGAGAGCCCTGGGTGCAGAGGGGCTGTCTTTTGAGACCATAGCCGTATCGGGTGTGAATTCCAATCAGCCTCACGGCGTGCCGTCTGAAAAGAAGATAGAAGAAGGCGAATTTTTTACCATGGATCTGGGAGCCCTGTATAAAGGCTACTGCGGAGATATGACCAGAACTGTAGCCATAGGATACGCCACAGACGAGATGAAAGAGATCTATGATATAGTCCTCAGGTCTCAGCTGGCCGGCCTTGCGGCCGTAAAGGCAGGCGTGAGCTGCCGCGATGTGGACAGAGCCTCAAGAAGCATAATAGAAGAAGCCGGTTACGGAGATTTCTATATCCACGGCACTGGCCACGGAGTAGGCAGAGAGGTACACCAGCCTCCTACTCTCAATGCCAGAAGCGAGGAGATCTTGCAGGAAAATCAGGCCGTGACGGTAGAGCCCGGAATCTATCTGCCTGAAAAGTTCGGAGTGCGCATAGAAGACTTGGCAATCGTAACGAATTTTGGTATAATAAATTGTACTAAATCAAAAAAAGAGTTGATAATACTCTGATATAACAAACGCCGGGCATCTTCGTCTCTATAGGCGGAGGGCTGACGCATTTTGGATTTTGGCGGACAGCGATTGCGGCAAACCCCGTCGAAACCCTAAAAACTGCGCTGCGATTTAAAACGAAATTTTGTTAAGAATGGAGAGATAAGATGATTTACGCAAGTGATTTTAGAAAAGGTATTACTTTTGAGATCAATGGAGAACCTCATGTAGTTTTAGACTTCCAGCATGTAAAGCCTGGAAAAGGAGCTGCGTTCGTAAGAACCAAGTACAGAAACATACTCACCGGAGCTACCAGAGAAGAGGCTTTCAACCCGGATGACAAGTTCCCAAAGGCTCACATAGACACTAAAGTGATGCAGTATCTGTACAACGACGGAGAACTGTATTACTTTATGGACCAGGAAACTTACGAACAGGTTCCTCTGATGCAGGAGCAGGTAGAGGAGGCCATGAAGTATCTGAGAGAAAACGATGAGGCCACAATCAAATTCTACAAAGGCAATGCTTTTCTGGTGGAAGCTCCTAATTTCGTAGATCTTAAGGTCATAGAAACCGAACCGGGAGTAAAGGGAAATACAGCTACTAACGTTACAAAGGCAGCGACAGTTGAAACGGGAGCAGTCATACAGGTCCCTATCTTCATAGAGGAAGGCGAAATCATTCAGATCGATACCAGAACAGGCGAGTATCTTGGCCGTTCGAAATAGGTGACAGGCGGGGCGAAGTTTCGCCCCGTATTTGTTGCGAGGCAGATGACGAGGTAACAGATGATAAACTTTGAATCCATAAAATCAGACAAGAAAATCAGGACTATAGTGATAGCGATAGCTGCGGCAGTCATCTTGCTTTTGGCAGGACTTGCAGTATACGGCAGCGGTCTTGGACCGGTCGATAAAAACGACGATGAGCCGATAACGGTTACCATACCCCAGGGCAGCGGAGCTATGAATATAATAGATATTTTAGATGAGACGGGGCTTGTGAAGAACAAGACTATGGCTAAGATACATATGAAACTGGGCGGATATGATTCTCTGCAGGCTAATACGTATATCTTTTCCAAAGACATGGGTCTGAAAGAGATATTGAAGGCTATAGATACCGGAGATTTCAATTATCTTTCGAAGAATCAGTTCACCCTCGTGGAGGGGTCTACTGTACCTCAGTATGCAGCAGCCATCGCCGAAAAATTCTCTTATTCTGCCGAAGACATACTGGCTGTATGGAATGACAGAGAATATCTCTCTGCTCTCATCGACGATTATTGGTTTTTGACAGACGAAATACTCCGGGAAGGCATAATGTACCCGCTCGAAGGGTATCTGTATCCGGAGACTTATATAATAACTGACGAAGATGCTACTATCCAGGAAATTACTCAAGTCATCCTTGCCATGACTGACGAAAAACTCTCCCAGCGAAGAGGGGCCATAGAGAATAGCGGACGTACCGTTCATCAGTTCCTCGCTCTTACGTCAGTAGTGGAAAACGAATCTCTCTTCCAGAAGGACAGGCCGGTGATCGCAGGGGTCTTCATAAACAGACTTGAACGTGGAATGCCTCTTCAGAGTGATATAACTGTTCTGTATGCTCTGCAGGAGAAGAGGGTAGATGTAACATATAAGGATCTTGAAGTGGATTCCGGATATAATACATACAAGTATTCAGGGCTTCCTATAGGCCCGGTATGCTCTCCTTCGGCGCCGGCCATGGATGACGTCCTGGACTATGAGAAATCCGATTATCTGTTCTTCTTTGCAAAAGAAGACGGGACTGTGATCTTTTCAAAGACTTTGGAAGAGCACGAAAAGGCAGCTAAAGAAAACGCATGGTATTGATATGAACATTACAAATGATTTAGTCACCGAATATATAAACGGATTTTATTTTCCTATTGATGAGGATCTTTCAGAACTGAGAAAATCGGCGGAAGAACGCAAAGTACCCGTCATACTCAGGGAGACGGAAAGCTTATTGGGATTCATCTTCAGGCTTTTGAAACCTGAGAGAGTTCTGGAGATAGGCACAGCCGTAGGGTATTCCGCAGCTTTTTTCATTCGGTCGGGAGCCCAAAAGGTAGTAACGATTGAAAAAGATATCGAGACTGCGAAGGAGGCCGAAAGAAATATAAGCGCGATGGGTCTGGATCACAAGATCAGCGTGATGACAGGAGACGGGGAGACTGTCCTCAGAGAAAAACTGCAAGGGGAAGATCCTTTTGATCTGATATTCATAGATGCGGCAAAAAGCCATTATAAGAGATTTCTCGACGCATCTCTTCCCTTATGCAAAAAGGGCGCGCTCATAATATCAGACAATGTATTGCTGAAAGCGGCGACTGCCTCCGATGACTTTGATCCGGCCGGCAGATTCAAGACAAACATAAAGAATATGCGCCGGTATATAAATTATATTTCGCAGCATCCTGATCTGGACACGGTCATCTTGGCGTGCGGGGACGGGCTTGCGCTGAGCAGGTATAAGAAATGAAAAAAGTAGAATTATTAGCCCCGGCAGGGGATTTGGAAAAACTGAAGATTGCCGTCATGTACGGCGCTGACGCCGTGTATTTCGGCGGAGAACACTTTTCTCTTCGGGCAGGAGCAGGCAATTTCACTCTGGATGAGATGAAAGAGGGAATAGCTTTCTGCCATGAAAGAGGTGTAAAATGTCATATGGCTTTGAATATATTTGCACATAATGAAGATATTGGTCCGTTTAAGGAATATCTCAGAAATGTAAAAGATCTGGGTATAGACGCTTTTATCGCCGCAGATCCCGGAGTTATAGACATGATATGGGAAGTGATGCCGGACGCCGAAATTCACCTTTCTACTCAGGCCAACATGACTAATTACAGGACCGCCAAATTCTGGCATGACAGAGGTATAAGGCGGCTTGTTCTGGCAAGAGAACTTACTTTAGAGGAGATAAGAGAAATACGGGAGAATATTCCGCCGGATATGGAGCTTGAAGCCTTTGTTCACGGCGCCATGTGCATATCTTACTCGGGAAGATGTCTTCTGAGCAATTTCATGATAGAAAGAGACGCCAACAGAGGAATGTGCGCCCACCCCTGCAGGTGGAAATATGCTCTTGTGGAACAGCAGCGTCCCGGAGAGTATTATCCGGTCGAAGAGGACGACAGAGGCACCTATATAATGAATTCAAAAGATCTGTGCCTGATAGAACACATTCCGGAGCTCATAGACGCAGGTATCTCTTCCTTTAAAATTGAGGGAAGGATGAAGAGCGTGTTCTATGTGGCTACAGTAGTGTCGGCGTATAGAAAAGCCATAGATTCTTATTTTAAAGATCCTCAGTCCTACAGCTTCAGGCAGCAGTGGATGGAAGATCTGTGCAAAGCCAGTCACAGGGAGTTCACCACAGGATTCTATTTTCATAAGCCCGATAATCTCGATCAGAATTACAGAACCAGCGATTATACGAGAGATTATTCTTTTGTGGGCATAGTAAAAAGCTATGATCCCGATACGGGATATGCTAAGGTTGAACAGAGAAATAAGATGGTTTTGGGAGACCGGGTAGAAGTATTTGGACCTATGACTGATTTTTTCGAGCAGGAGATAAGTGAAATGTACGATGAGGAAGGAGCGGCTGTTTCTTCTGCGCCTCATCCTCAGCAGATCATCAAGATTAAGATGGAGAACCCGGTAGAACCGTTTTTCATGCTAAGAAAGAGGAGAGAATAGGATCAATCTATAGATTATCGAAGATGGGAAAGGAAGAAAAAAGATGTTGACAGACCCGGGCAGTTTGCCTGTACGATTGTGTATAATAGGGCTCATGATAGGTATTCACGGCTTTTTTACTGCAGTCAATACAGCCATGAGTTCAGCAGGCCGAATCATAGAAAAGTATCAGGCAGCCATAAGATTGCTGCAGATTCTGACATGCGCAGGCGGCGCATGGCTTTCTGCCGGTGATGCATGGCTTGTCTTTGTCTATCTTGTTCTGTTTACAGTGCTGGGGCAATATTTTCCTCACAAGATAGGACTGCAGCACGACCAGGGAATAACGGAAAAGACGGCGGGATTCATCGAAGCTTTGTCTGCTGTGCTGAGGCCTCTGACTGCCGTTTTGATGTTTGCAGCTAATCTCGTACTGAAAATATTCAAACAAAAGACTCACGTAGAAGACGAAGCTTTTTCCGAGGAAGACGTGATGTCCATGCTAAAGGCGGGAAAAGAATCGGGAGCTTTAAAAGAAGAAGGTACCAAGATGATAAATTCCATCTT
The DNA here is from genome assembly GCA_000435715.1 of Firmicutes bacterium CAG:145. GTDB lineage: Bacteria > Bacillota > Clostridia > Peptostreptococcales > Anaerovoracaceae > Fimisoma. Next base: position 169,005 of record FR882601.1, on the reverse strand, counting down.
CGCCTTCGACGACAAGCTGGCATACGAGATAATGACGCCGAGGACAGATGTGTTTCTCATAGATATAGAAGACTCGCCGGAAGAGTATCTGGACGAGCTGATGAAGCTGAGATATTCCAGGATACCTGTGTACAGAGGTGATAACGACAACATCATCGGCATACTCCACATAAAGGATTATCTCATAAAGGCCAGAGAGAGCAGTTACGAAAATGTGGATATAGAAGCCATACTCAGAAAAGCCTACTTTGTGCCCGACACCAAGAATATAGATTCTCTCTTCTTTGAACTTCAGATGTCAAAACAGCAGATAGCCGTCCTCATAGACGAATACGGCGGATTCAGCGGCATCGTCACCATGGAGGACATCATCGAACAGGTCATGGGAGATATCGACGACGAATACGATGAAGAAGAAGAGATAATAGATAAGATTGACGATAACACTTATCTGGTAGACGGGGATGTGGACCTGGACGACCTGGACGAGGAGCTGGGGATAGACCTTAAATCTGACAACAGCGAAACCATCGGAGGATTTTTGATAGATATATTGGGAGAAATACCTGACGAAAGCGATATCGGCAGGATCATAGAATTTGAAGATTACAAATTCAAGATCATGTCCGTAAAAGAGAGAAGAATAGAAAGAGTCAAAATCTACATGCTTGATAAAAAAAAGATTTGTTGATTTTCAATGTTCTATTTGATAAAATTATATTGATGTACTGTGTCCTTGATATTGCGGGGACGAAATGGATGTATTTTATTTTTTGAGAGGTACTAATATGAGTGAAAAAGTATGTAACTGCAATTGTGCCGAAAACAGAAAGGAACAGTTCAAAGAACTGCAGCCTGTTTTAGACCAGTATGCAAAGGTGCCGGGTAGCTTGATCACTATCCTGCAGAAAGCTCAGGATATTTATGGTTATCTTTCTATAGATACTATAAACTACATATCCGAAGCTACAGGTATCAAACCTGCTAAAATTTATGGTGTAGCGACTTTCTATGCACAGTTCAGACTGCAGCCTATAGGCAAGTATCTTGTAATGCTCTGCCAGGGCACCGCATGTCACGTAAACGGCTCTGAGATGATAGAAGAAGCCGTATGCGAACATCTGAACATCAAAGACGGTGAAACTACTGAAGACGGCCTCTTTACGCTTAACAACGTTGCCTGTCTGGGCTGCTGCTCATTGGCTCCTGTTATGATGGTCAAGAGCGCTGACGGGGATGAGACTTACGGAAGTCTGACGAAAGATAAAGTAAAGCAGATCCTCGATGAGATAAGAGAAAGAGCATAGGAGGCAAGCATGAGAGTAGTAGTAGGACAAGGCAGCTGCGGAATAGCTTCAGGCGCTAAGAAGACCGCTGCCGAATTTGAAAAACAGATTGCGGACAGAAACCTCGGCATAAACGTTGAGACTACAGGCTGCGTAGGCACCTGTTACTTGGAACCTATAGTCGATATCTACGATGACGAGGGAAAGATGACCAGATACGTCAAAGTACAGCCTGCAGACGTAAATGAAATAGTTGAGAGTCATCTGATAAACAAAAAGGTTGCGGAAGATAAATCCATCTCCGAGGAGGATCAGCAGTTCGTTGCAAAACAGCAGAGAGTAGTTTTGAGAAACTGCGGAATCATCAATCCTGAGGACATCGAGGATTACATAGCTGTAGACGGATACAAGGCCATAGAAAAAGTCCTTGGTTCCATGAAACCTGAAGAAGTAATAGAAGAGATAAAGATATCGGGGCTCCGCGGAAGAGGCGGCGCCGGTTTCCCTACGTGGTTCAAATGGAACGCTGCAAAGCAGAGCCCGGGAAAAGAAAAATATCTGGTATGCAACGCCGACGAAGGAGATCCGGGCGCTTTCATGGACCGTTCGGTCCTGGAGGGAGACCCTCATTCTCTGATAGAAGGCATGATAATAGGCGGATACGCTATGGGAGCTTCTCAGGGCGTCATCTACTGCCGTGCCGAATATCCTCTGGCTATCAAGAGACTTGAAATAGCCATGGCTCAGGCCAGAGAAAAAGGATTCTTGGGCAAAAATATCTTCGGTAGCGGATTCGACTTTGACATCTATATCAAAGCAGGAGCCGGAGCATTCGTATGCGGAGAGGAAACTGCTCTGATAGCTTCCCTCGAAGGCGAAAGAGGTATGCCTAGACTCAAACCTCCTTTCCCTGCGGCCAAGGGATTCTGGCAGAAGCCTACAGACATCAACAATGTGGAAACACTTGCAAACGTACCTTGGATAATATATAACGGCGGCGCTGCTTTCGGCGCTATGGGAACGGAGCAGAGCAAAGGCACAAAAGTATTCGCTCTGGCCGGAAAGATCAAGAAGGGCGGCCTGGTGGAAGTTCCTATGGGCATGACCCTCAGAGAAGTATTATACGGCATCGGCGGCGGCATCAAGAACGACAGAAAGTTCAAGGCTGTTCAGATGGGAGGACCTTCCGGAGGATGTATCCCTGCCGAGCTGATAGATACTCCTGTAACTTATGAAGACATCAACAAGACCGGCGCCATCGTAGGTTCCGGAGGTATGATAGTCATGGACGAAGATACCTGCATGGTAGACATGGCAAGATACTTCTTAAACTTCACCCGTGACGAGTCCTGCGGTAAGTGTAATTACTGCCGTATCGGCACCAAGCGGATGCTGGAGATCCTCGAAAGAATCACTAAAGGCGAGGGAAGAGACGGAGATATCGAAAAGCTTGAGGAACTGGCTGTCAAGATCAAGGACGGTTCCCTGTGCGGACTGGGACAGACTGCCCCTAACCCTGTTTTGACTACATTAAAATACTTCAGAAACGAGTATGAGGACCATATCTATAATCATAAGTGTACCGCAGCCTCCTGCAAGGCTCTGGTGACTTACACTATTACGGACAAATGTACGGGCTGTACAGCATGTTCCAGAAAGTGCCCTGTAGGCGCAATCACGGGAACGGTCAAGAACCAGCACGTTATCGACAAAGAAAAGTGCATAAAATGCGGCAAGTGTCTTGAGACATGTAGATTTGGCGCCATAGAAAAGAAATAGGGGAGGAGGAAAAAACATGAATAAGTTTAGACTTAATATAAACGGCAAAGAAGTAACAGGCGTTGCCGGCCAGACCATTCTGGAAGTTGCAAGAGAAAACGACATTTTTATTCCGACTCTTTGCTATGACGAAAGAACTAAGATATACGGTTCCTGCGGTCTTTGTATGTGCGAAGTAGAAGGCAACCCTAAACTCTGCAAGGCCTGCGCTACAGAAATCGCTCCGGGAATGGTTATAAGAACAAATACCGAGAGAGTAATCGAATCGAGAAAGACCAACCTTGAACTTTTGCTTTCAAATCATACAGGCGACTGCAGACCTCCGTGCGTACTGGCTTGTCCGGGACAGACCGACTGCCAGGGATACGTAGGACTGATTGCCAACGGAGAGTACGAAAAGGCTCTCGAGCTGATAAAGGATAAGATTCCGCTTCCTGCGGCGCTTGGAAGAGTTTGTCCTCATCCTTGCGAAGAAGCCTGCAGAAGAGGTCTCATAGACGAGCCTATCTCCATTCAGCAACTGAAGAGATTCGCCGCCGACGTAGATCTTGAAGGCGAAGTGTTCGTGCCTGAATGTGAAGAAGACACAGGCAAGAGCGTGGCTATCATAGGCGGCGGCCCTATGGGCTTGTCTGCCGCTTACTTCCTGAGACAGATGGGACATGATGTTACAATATTCGAGTCCATGCCTAATGCAGGCGGTATGCTGAGATACGGAATTCCTGAATACAGACTTCCTAAGGCAGTTCTGGACGAAGAAATCGCTACCATCGAAAGCATGGGAGTGGAAATCATCACCAACACCAAGGTTGGCGTTGACATTCCGTTCGAGACGGTAAGAAGCGACTATGACGCTGTTCTCTTAGGAATCGGCGCATGGGTATCCACGGGAGTAGGCTGCAAAGGCGAAGACGCAGAAGGCGTCATCGGCGGTATCGACTTCCTGAGAAGAGTAGTCAGAAACGAAGAAATCGGCATGGGCAGAAAGGTTGCCATCGTCGGAGGCGGAAATACCGCCATGGATGCTTGCAGAACAGCAGTAAGACTGGGCGCCGAGGAAGTTTACAACATCTACAGAAGAACCAAAGACGAGATGCCGGCCGACATGGTTGAGATAGAAGAGGCGGAGGAAGAAGGAGTTATCTTCAAGAACCTGACCAACCCTATCGAAGTGGTGAAGGATGAAAACGGCCACGTCAAAGAAGTAGTTCTCCAGGTGATGGAACTGGGCGAGCCTGACGCTTCCGGCAGAAGAAAGCCTGTTCCTGTAGAAGGAAAGACCGAGACTTTAGCCATCGACACCATGATTCTGGCTATCGGTCAGGCTGTAGACGCTACTGTATTCGACTGCGACAAGACCAGAAAGAATGCCATCGCATACGATCCTGACACCTTCATGACCAGCATACCGGGCGTATTTGCCGGCGGAGACTGCGGAAATGACAAGATTTCCATAGCCATCGAAGCCATCGCAGACGCCAGGAAGGCCGCTGACAGCATAGACGCTTATCTGTACGGCGAAGTTCTCAAATATGAAAAGCCTTACGTAGTCGAAAGAGACGACATCACCGAAAAGACTTTTGAAGACAGAGAGAGAATGTGCAGACCTGAGATTCCTCAGCTTTCTCCGGAAGAAAGAAAGGACAATTTCAGCGAAGTAATACCTGAAGGATTCACAGAAGAACAGGCCGTTGCAGAGGCTTCGAGATGTCTGGAGTGCGGATGTCACGATTACTTTGAATGTAAGCTGATAGACTTCGCTAACCAATATGACGTTCATCCTGAAAGATTTGCAGGTGAGAAGAGCACCATAGAATTCGAAGACGATCATCCGTTTATCGTCAGAGATCCGAACAAGTGTATCCTCTGCGGCCTATGCGTAAGAGTCTGCGACGAGGTAATGGGAGTAGGAGCTCTGGGACTGGTTCACAGAGGATTCGATACAGTGGTTAAGCCTAACATGGAAAAACCTCTGATAGAGTCGGGATGTATTTCCTGCGGACAGTGCGTCAGCGTATGCCCTACGGGTGCTCTTCAGGAGAGAACTACCATGATTAAGGAAACTCCTGTGGAGACGGAAGTCACCGACACCACCTGCTCTTACTGCTCGGTAGGATGCAGCCTCAAGCTGGAAACTTGCGGAGATATGCTGATCAAGGCAAATCCTGACAAGGACGGCACTGTCAACAAGGGTCTTGCCTGCGGCAAGGGTAAGTGGGGCTTCGACTGCTCCATGCTGGAAGACAAGCTGGAAGATCCGCTTGTAAAGGAAGACGGAACTTTCAGAGATGCTGATTATCACGAAGCATTCGTGCTGGTTGCCAAGAAATGCCAGTCCGTAGCTGCAAAATACGGCAAGGACTCCATCGCGGTAGCCATATCCGACAGATATACCAACGAAGAAGCTTACGCCATGAAGAAAATGGCCGAGGCCATGGGCGCCAAGGTCCTCTGCATGAACAACAGGGCCAGCGGCCTTAAGGCGGTTACCGGTCTGGATGCTTCTCCGAACACCATAGACGAGCTACTTTCCACAAATTTGATTTTGAGGATTGGCTTCAAAGACGAAGACTCAAGAGTAATCACCCTTAAGATGAAACAGGCCGAGGAAGCCGGCGCAAAGGTTATCAACCTGTGTAGCGGTGAAAACAGCGTGGGATTTCTCAAGGAGATTGCCAAGGCTATCATAGACAGCGGCAAGGCTAAGAAGGTTGCAGGCTACGACGAGTTTGCAGCTTCCGTAGCTTCCGTCAAGGTAAGCGATGAGGCCAAGGCCATCGCAGACCAGTATCTGGCAGCGAAGAAGGCTATGATAGTATATCAGCAGAACTTCCTGACGGTGGCCGGCGCTACTCTGATAGCCGACATAGCGATGCTTTCGGGCCACATCGGAACTCCGAGAGACGGTATACTCCAGGTTAAGGCCAAGAACAATTCTCAGGGTCTCATAGACATGGGAATCACTGCCGGCAAGGAGGCTCTCGAAGGAGTCAAGGCTCTAGTAGTATTCGGAGAAAACGCCGACATTGACACCGAGGCTCTCGAGTTCTTAGCCGTATGCGACACTCACATGACTGAGCTGGGCGCTAAGGCCGACGTAGTGATACCGGGAACAGGCTTCGCTTCTGTAGACGGTACTTTCACCAACACGGAGAGAAGAATGCAGCTGGTAGAGGCGGCTATCGACGAAGACATACTGTTCAGCAACTGGGAAGTTGCCGCAGAAATCGCCCACGTATTCGAAGTAGACTTCGAGTGGGAGGGAACAGACGACATCTCCGACGAAATGTCCGACACCGTAGACGCATACAAATATGCTCAGCTGAACGAAGTGCTGGGCGGAGTTCTGAAGCCTGCTGACGGCGCGGCTCTGGTAGCTGTAGCCGACGGCCCTGTGGTAGAGGAACTGCCTTGCACAGACAGCCTGATGCAGATAATAATGCAGAGACTGCCTAAGCCTGCAAACCCAACAGCTTAATAATTGAGATGTTCAAACCCCGCCTCATCTGAGGCGGGG
>FR882601.1:156435-162397 GCA_000435715.1 Firmicutes bacterium CAG:145 | reverse complement strand
GGTTTGTTGTGGGTGCCGAGGCGGCGGTCGTGGGTGATTGGCGGCCGGCAAGGACTACACCGTCACGATTAAGAAAGCCGAATCTTCTACTGCTTCCGGGTATGCCCTAATCACGATTGGAACTGCCAGCTATTATACGGATAAAATAGATACGAGCGAATATACATTCCAAATAAAAACCGGCGCTGCAGCTGTGACGGCCACCTTCACACCGGCATGGGGACACCGGATTCATCGGCAGGGGAAAACATAGCCAATGAAGGCTCTGTGGTGTTGGGAAACACCTTCAGCCAATTCGCCCTTGCAACGCCTGACAACAAGACATCGGAAGAACAAAAAGATGTCAAGGAGGACGAAGCGGCGGCGCCTCCGACAGATACATCCGAAGCTTCTAACATTGAAGAGTCAGATGTATCTCTATCAACGCAAAACATGTAAAGCACAATCAAAGGAACTGCCAACATGCAATTGGATTTTCAAAAAACATCCGCCAGATAAACGCTGGGCCAAGGCAAAACAGGGAGGGCAACCATATTGAAAAGAATTTAACAAATAAACTTGATATTGTTATGAATTGATATATAATATAAGCAGAATAAGAATACGCAATTTCATGTTGAGAACGGAAGTGTTTTATGAACGGGATCAGGCAGCACGACATGAGAGACTGCGGAGTAGCGTGTTTAGCTACGATACTCAGACATTACAGATCGTTTGTTCCGATGGTTAAAATAAGAGAAATCATGCATGTGGATAAAAACGGAGCAAGTATGTTTGCCGTGTGTGCTGCGGCTCCGGAAGAAGATAAGTATTACTTCTTATATGATGAAGGCCTTTTTGCATTTGACGAAGACGGAGAAAGTTTGCTCTATAAAGATAATCAATGGAAAAAAAGATATAGTGAGTTGGATATTCTGTACATAGATGATAACGATGTATATATACAAGCTTTTGAAAAGAAGGGGGATTACCGTAACCATCTTTTTAAAATAAGTATAGGTAAGGAGACGGCCGATGACTACCGATAAGACGGCAAAATATTTCATAGCGGCAAGCCTCATAGGCACAGGAGTTTTCCTGCTGCTTCCGTATGCTTACGTCGTCGTAAACTCCTTTATAAAGACGGGAAGCGGCAGCTTCGCAGGCCTTGACAATTATGGGGCTGTCCTTGGCAGCGAGGCTTTTATGACTGCTATGGGCAACACGGCTCTCTTTATGGCAGTCAGCGTGCCTGTCATTCTTGCATTGTCGCTCCTGATTTCAGTATACATCTATGAGAATCCGCGTCTGGCGGGATGTCTCAAAACAAGCTTTCTGATCCCAATGGCCATACCTGTCACTTCCGTAGTCTTGATGTGGCGGTTTTTGTTCGACGATAACGGCATAATAAACGGCGTTCTAAATGCCTGCGGCATGGATACGGTAAACTGGATGAACACCAGAGCGGCTTTTTGGATATTGGTTCTCAGCTATGTCTGGAAGAATTTAGGGTACAACATAATTCTGTGGCTGGCGGCGCTTTCGGCCATCGACCCGGCCATAGGCGAGGCGGCCAGAATAGACGGAGCCGGCGGCTGGCAGCGGCTGACGAGAGTAACCTTACCTGCCGCCAAAAACGGAGCTTTCGTCATAATCGTGCTGGCTGCGCTCAGCTCTTTCAAGGTGTTCAGAGAAGCGTATCTGGTGGCCGGAGAATATCCTCACGACAGTATTTACATGGTGCAGCACATATTCAACAACTGGTTCAGAAACCTCGAAATAGACAAGCTGGCGGCGGGAGCCGTGATAAATTCACTGGTTCTTATCGTCCTCGTGCTGCTTCTGCAAAGGTTCTGGGAAAGGCGGGGTGACGACAGATGAAGAAAATCCTATTCACTCTGCTGGCGGTTTTAGGTTTTGCCGTATGTTATCCGGCGCTGTTTATACTGATAGGCTCACTGATGAGCGAGGGAGAGCTTCAGAGCAATCTTTCGGCCATAATGAACGACCAGGCCGGCGGCTATGCCCGGTGGGCGCTTCTGCCGGAAGACCCGACGTGGGAAAGCTACAGAGCTCTGTTTCTGTATGAGCCGGGATTTTTTGTGCTGTTCTGGAATTCCATCAAGATATGTGCCGGAGTTCTCGCAGGACACGCAATATTCGCAGTACCCTGCGCCTACGGCTTTGCCATGTACGAATTCAAGTTCAAAAAAACATTGTTTACAATATACATCATCTTCATGATGATGCCGTTTCAGGTGCTGATGCTGCCCGAATATATGGTACTTAAAAACCTCGGACTCATAAACACGCTGTGGGCTGTCATACTGCCGGGAGCATTTTCGACCTTTCCGGTGTTCATAATGTATAACTTCTTCAGGGGAATTCCGAAGTCTGTAATCGAAGCCGCAAGAATGGACGGGGCGAGTGAATTTGCCGTATTCCTGAAAATAGGAGTCCCTGCCGGGGCCTTCGGCATAGCAGCTTCCATGGTCTTACAGTTTTTAGAGTATTGGAATGCGGTGGAGCAGCCCATGATTTTTCTTGCTAAAGAAGAAACATGGCCCCTGTCGCTGTATCTTCCGTCTGCCGGCATGGAAAGTCTGTCCGTATCTTTGGCGGCTGCGTTCATATCGCTGGTGCCGTCGCTGCTGATATTTAGGCTGGGTCAGGACTCGCTGGAGGCAGGAATTTCGGCTACCACTTTCAAAAGATAGGAGGAATCGTCATGGAAAAGAAAATACTCACCGCCGTAACGATTGTCTTCTTCATCGTGATGCTGGCCTTTACATTTATATCCCGTAAGACCGCAATTGAGCTTCTTCCTCGGGTGGAAGCCGTCTATGCAGAGGACGGCGTTACCTTTCCGGCGGCTGCCGTCTACACGGATCAGTGGGGCAACAGCTGCGTATATGCGATTGTAGAAGAAAAAAGCATATTGGGTACGGTAGAGGCCGCCCACAAAATCAATGTAGAGATACTAAAAGAACAGGGAGAAGAAATAACCTGCGAGGGGGCCGAGAGCATGTCTCATCTGCCTTATATAAAAGATGCGTCTGTCGGCATAAGCGACGGAGACAGGGTAAGGAGGGCAGACTGATGGCAAAGCTTAAAATATCGAATCTGAAAAAAGAATACGAAAAGGGTAAAACAGCGGTAGATGAGTTCACTCTTACTATACGGGACGGCGAGCTGGCGGTCATAGTAGGGCCTTCGGGCTGCGGAAAGTCTACCACCTTAAGAATGATAGCGGGGCTGGTACCGGCGACTTCCGGCCGGATAATACTGGACGGCAGAGATATAAGCGAGGTAAGCACGAGAGACCGGGACATTGCGATGGTATTTCAAAACTACGCCCTATATGAGAACATGACCGTCTTCGGAAACATCGCTTTTCCTCTTAAAATCCGCAAAGAAGAAAAGGAAAAGATAAGAGAAAAGGTGACAGATATATCCAAGATTCTCAAAATAGAGGACTTGCTGGACAGGCGGCCTAAGACACTTTCGGGAGGCGAAAAGCAGCGTGTCGCCATGGGCAGAGCCCTCGTGAGAAGCCCTAAGCTATTCCTGATGGACGAACCCCTTTCCAATCTGGACGCTCGCCTCAAGATGGAGCTGAGGGAAGAAATAAAGAGGATACAGAGAGAACTGGGGACGACTACGATTTATGTAACCCACGATCAGGAAGAGGCCATGAGTATAGCCGACACTATAATCGTCATGGACGGCGGAAGAATAAGGCAGACAGGAACGCCGACAGAGATATATGAGAATCCTGTAGACCCGTTGGTGGCAGGCTTCTTCGGACAGCCGGCCATGAACATCTGGAGGGAGTCCGGACGGACGCTGGGTATCAGACCTGAGGATGTCATAATTTCAGATTACGAAGAAGACGGAGTCCCTGGAATAGTGAATGAACAGTATTACGGCGGCGACCGCTGGGTAATAAAGGTTGAGACGGAGAAAACGATGATGACTGCCTTTAGCCCGGCGCCGGTACAGAAAGGCAGCCGGCTTCGGCTCAACTTACCCGATGATAAACTTCACCGATGGGAGGTGTAACAGCATGAAAAAAATACTCGCGATGCTCATGACATTCATTCTTATTATGGGACTTGCAAGCTGCGGCTCGGATGGCTCTGAAGCCGGAGAATTGACCAAAGAAGCGTCAGAAATAAAGCTGCCGGAAGCAATCGACTACATTACCGACATGAAAGTGGATGAGAACGGCTGTATCACGTTGGCAGCTTATGAGAGAAAGGGAGATTACAATTGTGTAATCAGCATTTCAAAAACTGAGAATGACGGAGAGTCGTGGGAGACTCTGTACCAACGAGAAGTCTCGATTGAAGAAAGAGAAAATCACTTTGCTGAAGCATATCTGTACTTGGGAGATTCGGGAAGTTACTTTGAAGTAGGCGACTGGGATACTGAAGACTTGAGAAATTCTGTCAAAAAGCGTTATTATCTGAGAGACTTTGATAGCGAACCCGAGGAGTTCGATTTCAGCTGGACAGATTTTATTATAGACGATGTAAATTACATAGACTTTGAAGAATCCTACGGCATGAAACTGTGGGGCGAGTATGGAGAGAAAACTGAACTTTACCGCATGAATATAAGAGACAGACAAATCGAGCAGGTACAGCTGCCCGAGATAACAGGTCCGGACTACATGGGGAATGACGGCAGATATGTATATGTGATGTATTATCCGGAAATTGAGGAGGAGGCCGCCACCTTTTCAGCAGGACTAAAGCTGATGGAAAAAGAAATAAAGGAGAACGGACACTGTATAAGATACGACATGAAAGAGAATAAAGTTCATCAATCGGAGATTCTCGACGTACTGGCGAAAAAGGCGATGCTCTGGAACAGCGTCGAGAGCAATGACGATCAAAACTATTCAATGTATGCAGCAGACACCTGCTCTGAAGAAGAGAGATATTACATCCTTAATGATTCCGGACTTTGGCGGATAGATAAAAATGGCGAGACTTTAATCTATAAAGAAGAAAACTGGCTGAAAGAAATATATTATTTGAATTATCTTACAGTAGAAAACGGAACCGTATATTTTACAGCTGCACCGGAGGACGGTGAAACGAAGCTTCTCAAAATCACCGACAACCAGTAATAGAAGGGGGCAAAGACTATGAAAAAAATACTTGCGTTGCTCATGACGTTCATTCTTATTATAGGCCTGGCAGGCTGCGGTTCTGCAGGGGCAGGCGGCAACGAGGAAACAGAGCTGGACGTATTTATGATGAACCCCGATATGTATATGGAGAGCTTCTTATCTTCTTACAGCGGAGAAGACGGATGCGTCACCACTAATGTGGAGATGGGAATGACTAACCCCGACATGGAGGTCGGCGACGTGCTTAAGCTGCTGAACACACGGCTTATGAGCGACGACGGGCCTGACGTCATAGTGATGGACGACATAAATGCCGACGGATACATGGAGTCGGGGCAGCTGGCGGACCTCAGCGGCATAATAAGCGAAAGCAAAGATCTTATAGAGCCTCTGACGGAGCAGGACAAAGAGATGTATTACGTCCCTCTTTCTTTCGGCGTGATAGCAGACTCGAAAAGCGCCGGCGCGTCGGTGGAATTTGAAGATATGAAAGAGTATATATCTTCCTTGAAAGCCTCCGGCCTTAAGTCGGGAAACTTTGAAAACACCGTTGTTATCTGGTATAAGACCGAAATAGAACCGATAATAAGAGAGAAAAATAATCTGAGCAGAGAGGAACTCGCAGGGTTTTATGAAAAAGTCAAAGAGCTGATGAGGGTGACGGAATGGTACGGAAGAACTCCCGCAAGAGCTTCGTTGTATCCGGGAACTTTTATGGTGAATCCTCTCAACGAATATTGGGATATATATAGCGATAAAATCGGTGCGGCAAGAAGCTATATAACAGGAATAAGTGATTTTCAGCAGTTATATCACGCCAAAAACGAAGGAAAGCTGGAGTTC
>FR882601.1:150291-156402 GCA_000435715.1 Firmicutes bacterium CAG:145 | reverse complement strand
AGTTCAGCTATGGCAAGGCCGGCGGTGAGACTGTATATATTCCAAACTGCATAATCGCAGTAAACAACAACAGCAAGAACAAAGAGGCCGCCCTCGAAATGGTGAAATACATGTTATCTGAGGAAGGGCAGAGGGATGTAGCACAAAACGGCGGTTATCTGCCTGTCAACGAAAAAGTTCTAAGAGACGAGCTTGAAAACTGCGGCGAAGTGAACGCTAACATAAACGGCGTGGGAGCTATTCTGAAGCCTTTGGCGGAAACAGAGATAGACGAGATCATGAAAGCGATAGAAAATCTGGAGTACGAGATCTACAGCGATGCTTACCTGATGGAAATAATCCTCACAGGAGCGGCGGACTACGGCAACGGCGACGAAACCCTTGATTCCGCCGTAGAAAAGGCCATGAACAAGCTGAAGATCTACCTGACGGAATAGGATAAGGGGACGTGAGCATGTCATCATGCTGTATTTATATTGCTGCTTTTGCTGATTATACAGCATCTTTAGGCAGAATATGCCATAATCAGGCCGTGCAAAGGGCTCATGCTGTAAAAGTTGAATTATAACACGGATTTTACAACAAGTTTCTCAAAAACGGTTGTAAAATCCGTTATTTTTTTCGGAAAATACAACATGGGCAATATTGAGTCTGACTCTTGACTGCAAATGCTGTATTTTCCGGCTGTCAAGCTGCTGTATTGCAGCATGGGGAGATTCTGTGCGGCAAGACGGCTGAGATATAATCGGCTGGAGAAGCAGTGGTACAGTTCGAATTTCGACACGACAGCCACACCTAAACAGATTTTGTGTAAACAAATCATTAAATTTCCAAAAAAATTGTAAATAAACACAAAAAATCTATTGACATTCTTCTCTGTGGACGTTAATATAAATGTATACAAAATCGAAGGAGAAGAATATCAGCGATGATGAACGTCATTATTATACTCGGTCTAGAACTAATCGTCTCAAATAGAATAATTAAAAACTGATATTCTGCCTTTGAACCGAGTAAGCAAACTTTTATATGATGTTAGACTGACCTTGCTTCTAATTTTAGGTAGGAGCAGGGTCTTTTTAATACATGAGAAATATCTCATCCGTACTTACAAAAAAGAAAGGAATCTTTGAAATGACAACAGAAATAAGCAGTAAAGCAGGTATGAAGAACCATACGAAATACAGCATAGGTTACTTTATGCCGCCGGCAGAATCCACCGAGTGGGTGAAGAAAGATCACCTCGACAAAGCTCCTATATGGTGCAGCGTAGACCTTAGAGACGGAAACCAGGCCCTGGTCGTTCCCATGAGCCTTACAGAAAAGCTGGATTTCTTCAAACTGCTATGCGACATCGGATTTAAGGAAATAGAAGTAGGGTTTCCTGCGGCTTCCGAGACCGAATACGAATTTCTGAGAAAACTTATAGAAGAAGATCTCATACCGGAGGACGTAACCATTCAGGTACTCACCCAGTCCAGAGAACACATAATAAATAAGACCTTTGAAGCCGTAAAGGGCGCTAAGAACGTTGTAATCCATCTCTACAATTCCACCTCGGTGGCGCAGAGGGAGCAGGTGTTTAAAAAGAGCAAGGATGAAATAAAGGCCATAGCTACCACAGGAGCAGAAATGATAGTAAAATATGCCGACGCTATGCCTGATACTCACTTTACCTTCGAGTACTCTCCGGAAAGCTTCACCGGCACAGAGATCGACTATGCTCTGGAGATATGCAACGCAGTCATAGACATATGGAAACCTCGCAAAGACAGAAAGACTATCATCAATCTTCCGGCTACAGTATCCATGTCCATGCCTCACGTATACGCTTCTCAGATAGAGTATATGAGTAAAAACCTCAAATACAGAGAGAATGTAGTACTGTCCCTTCACCCTCATAACGACAGAGGAACTGCCGTAGCCGACTGTGAACTGGGTCTTCTGGCAGGAGGCGACAGAATAGAAGGCACTCTGTTCGGAAACGGAGAGAGAACCGGAAACGCAGATATAATCACCGTGGCTATGAACCTTTATTCTCACGGAGTAGATCCTGAGCTTGATTTCAGCGATATGCCTTATCTGGTGGAGAAATACGAAGAATTTACCGATATGAAAGTTCCTCCGAGACAGCCGTACGGCGGTGAATTGGTCTTCGCGGCTTTCTCCGGATCTCATCAGGACGCCATCGCCAAGGGAATGCACTACAGAGAAGAGTTCGAGCCTGACAAGTGGAACGTTCCGTATATTCCTATCGATCCTCATGACATCAACAGAGTGTACGAGGCTGATGTCATAAGGATAAACAGCCAGTCGGGTAAGGGCGGCGTGGCTTATATACTGGAGACAAACTACGGCTTCCATATACCTGCCGCCATGAGAGAAGAGATCGGATACATGATGAAGCACGTTTCCGACGTGAATCACAAGGAACTTTCCGCTGAGAAGATATACGATATCTTCAGCAGCGAATATATAAACAGAACAGACAAGTATGCCCTTAAGGATGCCACTTTTAAGAGGCTTCCGCAGTCTGAAAGCCTGGGAGACAACGGCATAGAGGCCGATGTGGAGGCCGTGATAGACGGCAAGACTTATCAGCTCACGGGAACAGGAAACGGCCGTATGGACGCCATAATGAACGCCCTGAGAAAAGGCCCAAACAAGATAGACTGCGAGTTCGTGACTTATGAGGAGCACGCTCTTGAATCAGAGTCCAACGCAAGAGCCGCCGCTTACGTAGCCATGAAAGACAAGAGCGGCAGCGTTTACTGGGGCGTCGGAGTCCACAACGACATCATATATGCGTCCCTTAACGCGCTGATGTCAGCTATCAACAGAGCATTTACAAAGAGGTGATTATATGAGTATGACAATGACGCAAAAGATACTGGCCGATCACGCCGGTCTGAAAGAGGTAAAGGCCGGTCAGCTTATAGAGGCCAGACTGGACATGGTGCTGGGAAACGACATAACGTCTCCCGTGGCCATCAACGAATTTGAAAAGGCAGGGTTTGAAGACGTGTTCGACAAATCCAAGATTTCGCTGGTAATGGACCACTTTACGCCTAACAAGGACATAAAGGCGGCCCAGCAGTGCAAGCAGACAAGAACCTTCGCCAGAAAGTTCGACATCGATAACTTTTTCGACGTGGGCAACATGGGCGTTGAACACGCTCTGCTTCCCGAGATGGGACTGGTAGCGGCAGGAGAATGTATAATCGGAGCAGACTCCCATACGTGCACCTACGGAGCCTTGGGCGCTTTTTCCACCGGAGTGGGAAGCACCGACATGGCGGCCGGCATGGCTACCGGCAAAGCGTGGTTTAAAGTCCCGTCTGCTATTAAAGTAGAGCTGAAAGGAAAGCCGAGCAAATACGTTTCGGGAAAAGACGTGATACTTCACCTGATTGGAAAGATAGGCGTCGACGGAGCTTTATACAAGTCACTTGAATTCATGGGAGAGGGTCTGGCTCACCTGTCCATGGACGACAGACTCTGCATTTCCAACATGGCCATAGAAGCCGGAGCCAAGAACGGCATATTCATGGTCGACGACACTACGAGAGAATACATGAAGGGCAGGGTAGACAGAGAATACAAGGTCTTCGAGCCGGACAGCGACGCCCAATACGACGAGACTATAACGATAGACCTTTCGTCCCTCAAGCCTACGGTGGCTTTCCCTCATCTTCCTGAAAACACCAAGACCATAGATCAGGTTGGAGAAGTCAAGATAGATCAGGTTGTAATAGGCTCCTGCACCAACGGACGCCTCGAAGACATGAAGGCTGCGGCGGAAATCCTCAAGGGCAAGAAAATAGCCAAGGACGTCAGGTGCATAGTGATACCTGCCACTCAGACCATATACAAGGAATGTATCAAGAGAGGCTACATGGATATCTTCATCGACGCAGGCTGCGCAGTGTCCACTCCGACCTGCGGACCGTGCCTCGGGGGATACATGGGAATCCTGGCAGAGCACGAAAGGTGCGTGGCCACCACCAACAGAAATTTTATCGGCAGAATGGGACACAACCTTTCGGAAGTGTATCTGGCCAATCCGTCGGTAGCGGCAGCTTCGGCCGTAACGGGAAAGATAACCGACCCAGAGGAGGTAATGTAAAACATGAAAGCACAAGGAACGGTCTTCAAGTACGGAGACAACATAGATACCGATATAATAATCCCCGCCAGATATCTTAATACCAGCGACAGCAGAGAACTGGCCGCCCACTGCATGGAACCTGTGGACGAAGACTTCTTTAAAAATGTCAAAGAAGGTGATATAATGGTAGGCGGATTCAACTTCGGGTGCGGCTCCTCCAGAGAGCATGCGCCTATTGCCATAAAGGAGTGCGGCATCTCATGCGTCATAGCAAAATCTTTTGCCAGAATATTCTACCGCAACGCCATAAACATCGGTCTTGCCATAATGGAATGTCCTGAGGCGGCTGACGATATAGAAGCCGGAGACAAAGTTTGTGTGGATTTTGAAACTGGAATCATACAGAACATGACTAAAAACAGGGAATATAAGGCCATGCCTTTCCCTGAATTTATAGACAACATAATTAAAAAGGGCGGACTGCTCAATTCCATAAAATAGACCAACGAGAAAGAGAGAGTAATATGCTTACACTAAAAGCTTTTGAAGAAGCCGTCGAAGTAGTAAAAAAAGTAGCTATAGAGACAGAGCTGATATACAGCGGTTTTCTCAGCGACCAGACCGGAAATAAAGTATATCTCAAACCGGAAAACCTGCAGATAACGGGGGCATACAAGTTGAGAGGTGCTTATTACAAGATAAGTACCCTTACAGATGAAGAGAGAGCTAAAGGCCTGGTTACGGCTTCTGCCGGCAACCACGCTCAGGGAGTAGCCTATGCGGCCAAAGCTTACGGTTGCAAGGCTGTCATAGTGATGCCTACGACTACGCCTTTGATGAAGGTGGACAGGACCAAGAGTTACGGAGCAGAAGTGGTTCTTCACGGCGACGTATATGACGAGTCAGCAGCATATGCGGCTAAGCTGGCAGAAGAAAAGGGATATACATTCATACATCCTTTCGACGATCCGGCGGTAGCCACGGGGCAGGGAACCATAGCCATGGAGATAATCAAAGAACTTCCTCTGGTGGATTACATACTGGTCCCCATAGGCGGAGGCGGACTTGCCACAGGAGTCTCTACTCTGGCTAAGCTTCTCAACCCTAAGATAAAGGTAATCGGCGTAGAACCTGCAGGAGCGGCATGTCTCAAAGCCTCATTGAAAAAGGGCAAACCTGTAACTCTCGACAAGGTTTCCACCATAGCCGACGGCACGGCCGTCAAGACGCCGGGACAAAACATCTTTCCGTATCTGCAACAAGGTCTCGACGACGTGATAACGGTGGAGGACGACGAGCTGGTGGTGGCATTTCTCGACATGGTGGAAAACCACAAGCTGATAGTAGAGAATTCCGGACTGCTTTCGGTAGCGGCGCTCAAGCACCTGGACGTAAAGGATAAAAAAATTGTATCTATCCTCAGCGGCGGCAACATGGACATCATAACCATGTCCTCGGTAGTCCAGCTGGGACTGATAATGAGAGACAGAATATTTACAGTATCCACCAGACTGCCTGACAAGCCGGGCGAGCTGGTAAGGGTAGCGTCTATAATAGCGGGAGAACAGGGCAATGTGGTAAAACTGGAGCATAACCAGTTCGTCACTACCAATCGTACTGCTGCTGTAGAACTGAAGATTACTATCGAAGCATTTGGAACCGATCATAAGAAGAGGATCTGCAAAGCTCTTGAGGACGCAGGATACAATCCTAAATTGATCAGCGTCATAATGTGAGAGCGAAAGGAGATACAAAAATGAATTATAAAATAGCCGTTATACCGGGAGACGGTATAGGCCCTGAGGTTACAGCTGAAGCCGTTAAAATTTTGGACGCGGCAGCATCTGCGTTCGGTCATAATTTTGAATACGAATATCTTCTGGCCGGCGGAGCGGCCATAGACGAGACGGGCAAATGTCTTCCGGACGAAACGGTGGAGGCCGCCAAGAACAGCGACGCTGTGCTTTTGGGAGCAGTGGGCGGCCCTAAATGGGATGGACTTC
>FR882601.1:138275-150248 GCA_000435715.1 Firmicutes bacterium CAG:145 | reverse complement strand
GAAAAAGCGCTGCTGGGGCTTAGAAAGGCGCTGGGACTGTTTGCCAACCTGAGGCCTGCCATAATGTTCGATCAGCTTAAGGACGCCTGTCCTCTCAAAGAAGAAAAAGTCCGGGGCGGGCTGGACCTTCTGGTAGTGAGAGAGCTGACGGGAGGCATATATTTCGGCGAGAGAGGCGTGAAAGATACACAAGACATGGGAAAGGCCGCTTATGATGTGGAACTCTATTCTGAAAAAGAAGTGGAGAGAGTGGCGGAAATCGCATTTTCCATGGCCATGAAGAGAAATAAGAAAGTCACCAGCGTAGACAAAGCTAACGTGCTGGAAAGTTCCAGACTGTGGAGAAAGACAGTAGCTAAGGTAGCCGAGAAATATCCTGAAGTCACACTGGAAAACTTTTATGTGGATAATGCCGCCATGCAGCTGGTATATGATCCAAAACAGTTTGATGTGATAGTGACCAGCAATATATTCGGCGATATTCTCTCTGATGAGGCCAGCATGATAACAGGCTCCATAGGGATGCTTCCGTCGGCCAGTCTGGCAGAGGGAGCCTTCGGAATGTATGAGCCTGTACATGGCTCTGCTCCCGACATAGCAGGCACGGGAAAAGCCAATCCTATTGCGGCAATACTTTCCGCAGCTATGATGCTCAGATATACCTTTGGACTTACAAAAGAAGCCGATATGATCGAGGCGGCTGTTAAATCAGTCCTCTCAGACGATTACAGGACTCCTGACATAATGACAGAGGGAAAGAAACAAGTTGCTACTTCTGAGATGGGCAGTCTGATAGCAGATAAACTGAGGTAGAATACATGTATAGATTATTGGAAGATCTGATCATATTTTCCGAAGGAGAAGGCGCGGATATCATGGCCGAGATGGCAGATCTGTGCAGAGAAGCCGACAGCGTCTCAGAAGACTTCAGAGCCAAAGCATATAATACCATAAGACATATCCTGAAACTTTCGTCAAAGTACGGGTTTTCGGGCAATCTGTGGCAGAGCGTTGTAGCCTTATATATAGCCTATAACGAGAATCCCTTTTCCCTTTCTGCCGAGAGAGCAGAAGAGGAAAAAGACGATATCTTTGCTAGGAGAGACTGCAGGCTTCTCGAGAAAATATTCTGCTATGATCCGGCAGTGTTAGATGAAAAACTGGGAAACGACTGTTTCTGCCTGCTGAAGAACTACAGCAGTATACAGCCCCTGTCGGACTCCGGAAGAGTAGTGGAAAGTCTCAGGAAAAAACTCTGTGATTCTCAGGACTTTTTCAAGGACATCTCGGAATTTTACATGAAAAACGGAGTAGGTACCCTGGGCCTTAATAAAGCTTTTTCCGTGGATACAGAAGGAGGAAAGGCTTCTTTTACGCCTGTAAGAGTGCTGGCTGACATAAGGCTTTCCGACCTCATAGGCTATCAGGTGCAGAAAGAAAAGCTGACGGGCAATACCGAGGCATTCCTTAAACGGCGGCCGGCCAACAACGTCCTGCTCTTCGGAGATGGAGGCACGGGCAAGAGCACCAGCATAAGAGCTCTGGCCAATCAGTACTATGACGACGGCCTCAGGATAATACAGGTCTACAGGCATCAGATGCAGTATCTGGGCAGGATTATTTCCGCCGTGAAAGCCAGAAATTACAGATTCATAATATACATGGACGACTTGTCCTTTGAGGACTTCGAGACGGAATACAAATATCTGAAAGCCGTAATCGAAGGCGGTCTTGAACAGAGGCCTGAAAACGTACTCATATATGCGACTTCAAATCGAAGGCATCTGATAAAAGAAACCTGGAAAGACAGGGATGACATGGAGCACATAGGCGATCTCCACAGAAGCGACTCCATAGAAGAAAAATTAAGTCTGGCGGACAGATTCGGAGTACAGATTTATTACGGTAAGCCTACCAGAGAAGAATTTCATCATATAGTAGAAGTCTTAGCTATAAAAGAAAAGGTAAAGATCGATTCCGACGTGCTTCACAGCGAAGCAAACAAGTGGGAAGTGCGTCACGGCGGTGTTTCGGGAAGAAGCGCCCGTCAATTCATCGATTACATAAAGGGAACGGAGGGAATATTAAAATGAAAATGACAGGTGCGCAGCTGGTAATGAACATACTGCTGGAACACGGCGTCGACACCGTGTTCGGCTACCCCGGGGGGACGGCGTTGTTTCTGTATGACGAGCTTTATAAGTACAGCGACAAGATAAAGCACGTTCTGGTGGCCCACGAGCAGGGAGGAGCTCACGCCGCCGACGGATATGCGAGAGCCACGGGAAAGACGGGAGTCGCCTTTTCCACCAGCGGACCGGGAGCCACAAATCTGGTAACGGGAATCGCCACGGCTTACATGGACAGCATACCTACGGTGTTCATCACAGCCAACGTAGGAAAGCATCTGATAGGAAGGGACGCGTTCCAAGAAATCTGTATAACAGGCGTGACTTTCCCGATAACAAAGCATAATTATTTTGTAAACGATAAGGAGGATCTGGCGGACGCTCTGAGAAACGCTTTCAGAATTGCCAACGAAGGACGAAAGGGTCCTGTACTGGTCGATATCACAAAGGACGTTACCGAAGCCATGATAGATTATGAGCCGGCAGAGCCGTATCCTATCCGCAACGCCGAGGCGGAAAACTGCGAGGCCAAGGCGGCAAAGTTCGCCAAGTACATAAACGAAGCCAAGAAGCCTGTGATACAGGTGGGAGGCGGCATAATAGCCTCCGAAAGCTGCAAAGAAGTAATGGAGCTGGCAGAAAAAGCGGATATTCCTATGGTAACCACGCTTATGGGAATGGGCGCAGTTCCGTCCTCCAACGAGAGATACTTCGGCATGCTGGGAATGCACGGCTCCTATGCGGCCAACAGGGCCATCGCGGAGGCAGACCTTATCCTGACTCTCGGATGCAGGTTCAGCGACAGGGTGGCTCTCAAGCCTGACCAGTTCGGCAAAAACGCCAGAATATTACAGGTGGACATAGACAAGAGCGAAATAGGAAAGAACGTATCCGTGGCGGATCACATCGTAGGCGACTGCAAGGACGTGCTGAAAGTTCTGACACCTATGGTAGAAAAGGCGGAGCGCAGCGACTGGATGAATCAGATAAGAAATTGGAATCAGGAGAGGCCGCTCAAGGTAAATGACGCCAACGGCAAGATGAACCCGCAGGAGATAATAGAGCATCTGTGCGACAACACCGACAAAGAGACGATTTTCGTTACAGACGTAGGCCAGCATCAGATGTGGGCGGCCCAGTACGTAAAGCAGACTGCCCCTAGAAACTTCTTATCCAGCGGAGGCTTGGGTACCATGGGCTTCGGCTACGGAGCCGCCATAGGTGCTCAGATGGGCAATCCGGACAAGAGAGTAATTCACCTTACAGGCGACGGCTCCTTCCATATGAACCTCAACGAGGCCTGTACCGCCGTTTCCAACAACCTGCCTATAATAACCGTAATATTCAACAATACGGTTCTGGGCATGGTATACCAGTGGCAGACGGCTTTCTACGGAAAACGCTATTCCAACACCACTCCTGAGAGAAAGACCGACTTCGTCAAGCTGATAGAAGCTTTCGGCGGTCACGGCTTCAGAGTAAACGACATGGATGAGCTTTCCGCAGCCTTTGAAAAGGCTCTCAAGTTAGAAGGCCCTGTATGGATAGACTGCAATATCGCAGTAAACGACAAGGTGTTGCCGATGATTCCAAACGGCAAAACTATAGATGACATGCTGTTTGAATAGGAGGAAGAACCATGAAGAAAGAAGTAGTCAGTATCTACGTGGACAATAAGGCCAATGTATTGACGAGAGTGGTCAGCCTTTACGGAAGACGAGGGTTCAACATAGATTCCCTGACCGTTTCGGCCACCAACGATCCGGACATATCTCGAATAACCGTCACCTTTGAAGGCGACAACCTCACGCTGCACCAGATAGTGTCTCAGACGGAAAAGCTGGAGGTCGTCAGGAGCGTCAAGACTCTCGACGGCAAGAGGAGTTTTTTCAGGGAACTGCTGATGGTAAAGGTAGCCGCCGGCAAGGAGATGAGAAAAGAGATAAAGGAAATCGTAGACATTTACAGAGCCAAGATTATCAGCCTGACAAAGGACGAGATGGTTCTGGAGCTTACGGGAGCGCCCGAAAAGCTGGACGCATTTTTAGACATGCTGACAGATTACGACATAATTGATATTTGCAGAACCGGAGTAACCGGTATCGAAAAATAAATAAATAATCACATATTTAAAGGAGACAGAAAAATGGTTAATAAGTATTATGATTCAGATTGTAACTTCGCAATGCTCGACGGAAAGACAGTAGCCGTCTTGGGATTCGGAAGCCAGGGCCACGCCCACGCAATGAACCTTAAGGAAAGCGGCGCCAACGTAGTTGTAGGCCTCAGACCGGGCTCTGCTCATACTGCCAAGGCAGAGGCGGCAGGACTCAAGGTAATGGGAATCGAAGAAGCGGCAGAAGCAGGCGATATCGTTATGATTCTCATGCCGGATGAATTACAGGCTCAAATCTACAGAGAGCAGGTAGAGAAGCACATGAAGCCGGGCAACGTTCTGGCATTCGCTCACGGCTTCAACATCCATTACAACCAGATAGTTCCTTCAAAGGATCTGGACGTAATCATGATCGCCCCTAAGGGACCGGGACACACCGTAAGAAGCCAGTATGTAGAGGGTAAGGGCGTTCCGAGCCTTATCGCCGTATATCAGGACGCTTCCGGCAAGGCTAAGGATTACGCTCTGGCTTATGCCAGCGGAATCGGAGCAGGCAGAGCCGGTATCCTCGAGACTACTTTCAAGGAAGAGACCGAAACAGACTTGTTCGGCGAGCAGGCAGTCCTCTGCGGCGGCGTATGCGAGTTGATGAAGGCAGGCTTCGACACTCTGGTAGAAGCGGGCTATGAGCCTGAAATGGCTTACTTTGAATGTATCCACGAGATGAAGCTCATCGTAGACCTGATCAACGAGGGCGGCTTCGACAAGATGAGATACTCCATCTCCAATACTGCCGAATACGGAGACTACAGAACAGGAAAGAGAATCATCACGGAAGACACCAGAAAAGAGATGAAGAACGTTCTCGAGGAAATTCAGGACGGTACTTTCGCCAGCGAGTTCATACAGGAATTCAACGCCGGAGGCAAGGCGAGATTCTTGGCTACGAGAAAGAAGGAAGCCGCTCATCTGCTGTGCAAGACAGGGGCAGAACTTAGAAAGATGATGAGCTGGCTGAAGAAATAAGAGGCATAGGTATGAAAACGAGAAGTAAACTTGTTACTGAAGGCGTAGAGAGAGCTCCTATGAGGAGCCTCTTCTATGCCATGGGATATACGGAAGAAGAGCTGTCGAGACCTCTCGTAGCCGTAGTTTCGGCTCACAGCGAGATAGTGCCGGGACACATGCACCTTGATAAGATTACCGAGGCCGTAAAGGCCGGCGTAAGAATGGCCGGAGGAACTCCCATAATGGTTCCGGCCATCGGAGTCTGCGACGGCATAGCCATGGGACACATCGGCATGAAGTATTCTCTCGCCAGCCGCGAGCTGATAGCAGACAGCGTGGAGACCATGGTGATGGCTCACGCTTTCGACGGCATGGTACTGGTCCCTAACTGCGACAAGATAGTTCCGGGCATGGTCATGGCGGCTTCCAGAATGGATCTGCCGGCCATCGTATGTTCCGGAGGTCCGATGATGTCGGGTCTTGTCAACGGCACCGAAACCAGTCTATCCAAGATGTTCGAGGCTGTAGGAGCCAGAAAGGCCGGCATCATTGACGATGAAGGATTGAAAGAATATGAGCAGAACGTGTGTCCCGGATGCGGATCATGTTCCGGAATGTACACCGCCAACAGCATGAACTGTCTGTGCGAGGCCATCGGTATTGCGCTTCCCGGAAACGGAAGTATTCCGGCTGTTTCAGCAAAGAGAATAATGCTGGCTAAACATGCAGGGATGGCTGTAATGGATCTCATCGAAAAAAACATCACGGCCAGAGATATAATAAATGAAAAATCCGTGAGAAACGCCATAGCCTGCGACATGGCTCTTGGATGCTCCTCAAACAGCGTTCTTCACTTATTGGCGATAGCCCACGAGGCGGGGGTAGACTTGGATTTGAACGTATTTAACGAAATCAGTCAGGTTACTCCTAATCTGTGTCATCTGGCTCCTGCCGGAGGCACTCACATGCACGACCTGGACAATGCGGGAGGCGTTCCTGCCGTCATGGCTCAGCTGGCCTCAAAGGGTTTGATAGACACTGCTCTTCCTACCGTAAGCGGCAAGACCGTCGGAGAAAACATAGAGGGACGAGGCATAAGAGATACGGGAGCCATCAGACCTATAGACGATCCGTACAGCGCCACCGGCGGCATAGCCATACTGTGGGGCAACATCGCCAAGGACGGCTGTGTAGTAAAGAGGAGCGCAGTTGCTCCGGAAATGCTGGTTCACTCAGGCCCCGCAAGAGTGTTCGACTGCGAGGACGACGCCATAGCCGCCATATACGACGGCAAGATAAAGGACGGTCAGGTGGTCGTAATAAGATACGAGGGTCCTAAGGGCGGCCCGGGCATGAGAGAAATGCTCAACCCTACCAGCGCGCTGGCCGGAATGGGTCTCGACAAGACCGTCGCTCTCATTACCGACGGACGTTTCAGCGGAGCCAGCAGAGGCGCTTCCATAGGCCATGTAAGCCCTGAAGCCGCCGACGGCGGAGTGATAGGACTTATAAGAGAAGGTGACATCATCGACATAAATATTCCTGAATACTCGATAAACGCTCGTGTTTCGGATGAAGAGCTAAAAGAGAGAAAGAAGTCTTACGTTAAACCCGAACCAAACGTGAAGAGCGGGTGGCTGGCAAGATACTCAAGACTCGTATCTTCCGCCAACACAGGAGCAGTTTTAAAATAGAAGGAAAGGAAAAGATACCTATGAATAATAATTTCAGCATTACGCTTACTAAAAATCCGAAGGCAAAACCGGATCCGGATAAACTTCCTTTCGGAAAGATTTTTACCGATCATATGTTCACTATGGATTACGATCCTCAGAAAGGCTGGCATGACGGAAAGGTAATTCCGTACGCTCCTCTGGAGCTGGATCCGGCGTCCTCGGTATTCCACTACGGGCAGGAAATGTTCGAGGGTCTCAAGGCATACAAGACCAAGGACGGAAAGGTTCAGCTTTTCAGACCTGACATGAACGCCAAGAGAACCAACAACACCAACAAGAGAATCTGCATACCGGAGATGGACGAGGAGCTCTACGTAGACGCCGTCAAGGCGCTGGTCAGCGTGGACAAGGATTGGATTCCGAGCAAGGAAAACACCGCCCTCTACATCAGACCGTTTATAATCGCGACTCAGCCTTTCTTGGGCGTTGCGGCTTCCGCTACTTACAAGTTCGTGATAATCTTAAGCCCTGTAGGCCCGTATTATGAGAACGGTCTGGCGCCTACCAAGATCTATGTCGAGGACGAATTCATCAGATCCGCCATGGGAGGAACGGGCTTCGCCAAGATAGGCGGAAACTATGCGGCCGCGCTGATAGCCGAGAAAAAGGCTCACGATATGGGATACGATCAGGTTCTTTGGCTGGACGCCCACGACAAGAAATATGTTGAAGAAATAGGAACCTCCAACGCTTTCTTTAAGATAGACGGCGAAATTTACACTTCCTCTCTCGTGGGAACCATTCTTCCGGGAATCACCAGAGCTTCCATGATAGAAGTAATGAAAGAGTGGGGTTACAAGGTAAACGAAACCAGATTTACCATAGACGAAGTGTTCAAGGCTGGCAAGGAGGGAAGACTGGAAGAAGTCTTCGCCACGGGAACTGCCGCGGTCATCTCACCTGTAGGCGAGCTTCACTGGAAAGATCGGAAGCTCGTTATAAACAACAACGAGATAGGCGAACTTTCTCAGAGACTTTATGACGAGCTATACGGCATCCAGACGGGAGAAAAAGAAGATACCAGAGGCTGGATTGTGCCTGTAGAGTAAATATCGTTTTGACTGTAAGATAAAAGCCCGGCGTTCATTTTGAGCGTTGGGTTTTTCTGATGGCTTTTAAGTGTCTCAAGGGGAAGGCCGATCCCACTCGATTTTGAAAAAATTACTGTTTCGAGTGGAGGTGATTCCACTCGATTTCTTAAAAATAGTCTTTTCGAGTGGGCATGCGCCCACTCGTTTTGATAATAAAAGATCTTTTGAGTGGGTGAAAATTTTTATTGTAAGATTAAAATACCACTTTTCTCGCATTTATTGTAATTATATGGATATTTTGCAAAGGGAGTGCACCCACTCGAATAACAAAAAAACATGAGTTCGAGTGGGCTTGATCCCACTCAATTTCTCAAAATAATCACTTCGAGTGGGCAAACACCCACTCGTTTTCGATAAAAAAACAATTTCGAGTGGAGTGCTGTCTTTACTGCATCGTCTGTCTATCATCAACCGTTCTTTTCTTTTTCTGTCATAAAACCGATGACTGTTCATACAATGTAATAATCAGATGAAAAGAGGACAACATATGGATACATTCGGGGAAATACTGTCAAAGCTCCCTGAGGATATCAGCAGAGAACTTGAATTGCTGCCTTCTCAGGTGATACAACAGACAGAAGAAATACGCCTGATATGCGGACAAAGTGTACGGATACAATATGGAAAAAATGAAAAAACTCTCACAAAAATAACAACAAAAGAAGATCTTCAAAGAATTCTGAATAATCTCATAAAATTCTCATATTACGCATACGAAGATGATCTTTCAAAAGGGTTTGTAACGATAGAAGGCGGACACCGAGTAGGCATATGCGGCAAAACTGTGCTCAAAAGCGATCAGCCCACTCTCATAAAAGAGATAAGTTCTATGAATATACGCTTTGCAAAGGAAATCAGAGGATGCGCATCTGCACTCATACCTATACTTATCAAAAAAGGGAAACCTGCAAACACGCTGATAGTTTCTCCGCCCGGCTGCGGTAAGACCACATTGCTCAGAGATATAGCCAGAATTTTGAGCAGAAGACATATAAAAGTAGCTATATGTGACGAGCGATCAGAAATAGCAGGCATGTATGATTCAAAGCCCAGTTTTGATCTCGGACCTAGGACAGATGTGCTGGACGGCTGCGATAAAGTATACGGTATTCCCATGTTGATACGTTCCATGTCTCCCGATGTAATAATAACCGACGAGATGGGAAAGCCCCGAGATGTGGGCGCAGCAGATCAATGCGCAGGGGCAGGAGTATCTCTGATCACATCCATACATGGTTCTTGCGAGAAAGATATAATAAACAGCTCCATAGGTTCTCTTATCCATAAGGGGGCCTTCGACAACATAATATATCTCTCAGCCGAATCGGGTCCGGGCACCATCAAGGCTGTAGTTTCAAAGGAGGATTCCGATGCTTAAACTCATAGGTCTCCTGGGGCTGGTGATAGCCTGCGGACTTTCAGGTATCATGAAAACCGGAGATCTGAAAAAAAGAGTAGCGCTGCTGGAGGATTACCTGCAAATGATCATAGAGCTGAAAGGACAGATAAATTATTTCAGGGAGCCTCTGCCCGACATATTCGATAAACTGAAAAAAAACGATCGTTCTGCCGCCTATATCATTCTTGACAGTCTCGGCACGCAGCTCAGAGAGAAAGGCGGTGAAATCGTTAAAATATGGCCTGAGAAGGTGGAAGAAATATATAAGTCTGAGCCGGTCACTGCAGACGATATGGAAATAATGAAATATCCCGGTGAATTTATAGGACAGACTGATTTTGAAAATCACATCTATCATTTCACTTATCTGGAAGAAAAACTGAAAAAACAGATAATAGAGGCTCAGGAAAGTTATAAGAAAAAAGGACCTATGTACAGCAAGATAGGTTTCTTTCTGGGAAGCATAGGAGCGATAATATTATTTTAAGAGGTACATATATGTCTTTTGACGTCAGCGTATTATTTAAGATAGCAGCCATAGGTATAGCCATAGCGCTGCTCAACATGATCCTTACCAAGGCGGGCAGAGAAGAGGAGGCCATGATGACTACTCTCGCAGGAGTCATAATAGTGCTGGCCATAATAATAAGCATGGTAAGCGAATTCTTTGACACCGTAAAAACCTTCCTGGAATTTTAAAATATTATGGAAACGTTACTGAAAATCTGTGCCATAGGCATAGCGGCCCTCATCATCATATCTATAGTAAAGACTTATAAGCCCGAATTCACAGTGGAAGTTACTCTCTGTGCAGGAATGATACTGCTGTACTTCATCATAGACAGCCTCAAATATGGCTTTGGTTTTATAGCAAACATTTATGAAGATCTTTCCTACGGTAAAGAGTACTTCCCTATCATACTGAAAGTCTTAGGTATAGCTTACATAACGGAATTTGCCGCCGCCATATGTCAGGACGCAGGAGAAAAATCCATAGCAAGTAAGGTGGAACTGGCCGGTAAAATCGCTATTTTCTTTGCAGCCATACCAGTGTTCACTTCACTTTTGGACTTGCTGAACAGTTTAATCTGATGGAATATCAAGAAATTCTACAAGAACAATTTAATAATGTAGTAGACGAAGACTCCATAAACAGCATACTTTCCGAAGCCGGAGATATAACGGGAGGGCTGGCTCAGCAGTTTTCTGCAGAAAATATCTTGAATGCTACCATGGAAGGCCGAAGCATATTCGATGATCCTGCCATAGTGGAAAACCTAAAGGAACTGTTTTTTTTAGAGATCAAAAGCGCTTTGCTGCTGTGCGTTGAGATACTCAGCATATGTATTATAATAGGAGTCCTTAAAGGCCTGTCCGGCTCTTTCAACAGCAAATCTGTATCGGATATAAGCATGTTGGTCTGTTCCATGGTGATAGTAGGCATATCAATAAACAACTTCAGGACTACATATACGCTGGCTATAGACTCGGTTACTACTATGGCCAACACCATGGGAATACTGATGCCCATAATAATCGGGATACTGATAGCCACAGGTTCCATAACTTCAGGTACTATTCTCAGCCCGATGATAATAGGAAGCATTACGGGTACCGCCTTTATACTGAAGACATTTATACTCCCGGCCTTGTTTGCGGCTACTGTGCTTAGTCTCATCAACTGTTTAACAGAAAAAGATTATGTAAATAAACTTTCCAAGCTGCTGAGAAATGCCTCTGTGGCTGTCACGGGACTGCTTCTGGTCGTTCTGACGGGGATAATAAGCATACAGGGACTCCTGACAGATACTTCCGACGGGCTTTTGCTGAACACGGCTAAGTTTTCTCTCAGCAATTTTATACCTATCGTAGGTGGATTTACCTCCGATACGGTAGAATTGTTTCTCCGCTGTATGTCTTCCATAAAAAGCGTAGTGGGAGTCTTCGGAATAATACTCATATTGCTCCTGCTTCTTTCTCCTCTGCTCAAAGTACTTGTGATCGCCGTCATATATAAGATAACAGCCGCCCTGGCAGAGCCCATAACCGATTCCAAGATAGCCGCAAGTCTCAGCGATATGGGCAGCTGCATGATTTCAATAGGATCGATAATGTTTTTTACCGCGCTGCTTTTCATAATGTTTATCACTACGATCATAAAGATCGGAGGCGGATGATGGAACAAGTGTATGTTTGGGTCAGGGACATATTCCTCGTCATAATATCCCTGTCCTTTTTCCAGATATTGATCCCAAACTCTCAGATGGAAAAATACCTTAAATTCATCTTTTCTATGATCGTTCTTGCAATTATAGTGGAGCCTGTCATTTTTCTGCTGAATGGGGAGTAATATTTAGAAGGGAGTTTCATATAAATAGGAGTGAGATTATGTTTGAAAAATTTGCCGGTAAAGAAAATTTCATTAAGCTCATCACAGTGCTTCTCATAGCCTCCATCGGTATTTTGGCTCTGAGTATACTGACAGAAAATTCCG
>FR882601.1:128588-138198 GCA_000435715.1 Firmicutes bacterium CAG:145 | reverse complement strand
CTTTGCAGCGTTCTTTCCAGTATAAAAGGAGCAGGAGACGTAGAGGTGATGGTTCAGTACAACGATGATTACAGCGTGGCGGGAGTCATAGTCATAGCAGAAGGCGGAGCCGATCCTGTGACTGCAAACGCCCTTACCAACGGTGTGGCTACATTGTATAACATACCGGTTTCAAGCGTGATAGTTTTTGAGAAGGAACAGGAGGAATGACTTTGAAAAAGAAGTTTAGCTATAAGGATATTTTGTATAAGAGCAAAAGGCTCATGGTCCTGGGACTGGTGGTGGTCTTCGGAACGGGAATAATAGTTTCTTCCAACTTGGATAAGAAGGGGGAAGTGCCCGTACATGACGGTGAAGTTCTGGTAGACAGTCTGGCTGTCACAGAAGAAGAGCAGGAAACCGCCGCTGAGACAGGCGGAGATTTCCAAAGCATGAGAGCTCAGATAGAACTGGAAAGAAACAAATTGGTAGCAACTCTGGATTCTACCATAAACAACAGCAACAACGACGGGGAAAAGAAAAATGCCTCTGAACAGAAGCAGAGAATAATGGACTATATGGAGACAGAGCTTGCCATAGAAAGTATCATAGAGTCCAAAAGTCTGCCTGATTCCTTCGTACTCATCACCGAGAGCAGTATCAGCGTCACGGTAGATCAGCAGGAGCTTGATACCAACACGGTGGCAAAGATATGCGACATAGTCATGAGAGAGACAGGTAAGTCGGCAGATAAAATAGTCATACAGAGCAAATATTGAGATACTTACTAAAACGCCGGAAACTCCGAAGAGTTTTCGGCGTTTTGATATTCTCTACCTCAGATCAGGCCGTATGACAAAACACAGTTTGTCACAAATTTAATAAAAGTGTTTTTATTCTATTGACATCTCAGATAGAGACTGTTAATATGTAGACAAAGAAAGTGTTGAAATATAGGTTAGACTATCTAAGCGAGGCAATGATCGTGAGAATACGGTCGTTGCCTTTTTTAGAATCATGATGTATATTGAGTATTAAGGTATTTTTAAGAATTTTATAGAGTTTTTCTTAACAGGCAGTTATTATACTCCCGTTAAAAGCACGCATAAGAAAGGATCCCTCTGGTATATGAGTACCGAAACAATATTGATAGTAGACGACAACAGAGAAATAGTAGATTCCCCAGACTCAACGGCCTGTCCGCACTGATGAAGATAAGAGAGAGTTATAAGATACCTGCCATTATCCTATCTGCAAAGACGGAGGAAAGCGATAAAGTATCAGGGTTAGTACTGGGAGCCGATGATTACGTCAGCAACCCTTATAACGCCACAGAACTGATCGCAAGAGTAAAAGCGCAGCTTCGCAGATATAACTCCTGGGGAGGGGGCTCTCCGGCATCTGGAAAGGATAAGATCATAAACGGAGGTCTGGTGCTGGATAAAAAACAGCGTATAGTCATAGCCGAAGGGAAAGAGACCAGGCTTACTGCTACAGAATACAAGATATTAAGTCTGCTGATGGAAAACGCAGGACAGGTGTTTCCGGCCGAACAGATCTATGAAAGCGTCTGGAACGAAGAGGCTACTTATGCAGTGGAAAACACTGTTATGGTTCACATACGTCACATAAGAGAAAAGATAGAGATAGATACTAAAAATCCGAAATATATAAAGGTGGTGTGGGGAATTGGATATAAGATGGAAAAATACAGCCGATAAAGCAAAAGCGTTTTTAAAAGAAAATATTAGCTCGGTCACAGGAACGGTAGCTTTTATTCTTGGATTGATCATGCTTGTATTTCTCTCTGATAAAGTTAAATATTACGTCAGTTCAAAGGAAACGTGGGGATTCGGCATAATTATGAATGTCTTCATAGGCATAGCTGTCTATCTGATCCTTTCAGACGTGCTTAAAAATATTTACAGAGACTGGCTTCCTGAAAACAGCGATTTCTATAGTTCTTGGAAGAGCGTATGGAGAAAGCAGCAGAGAATCCTCTGGACAGCAGGAGGCGCATTGTTTTTCATTGCTATGTTCTTTCTCATTTCTCAGATGACATACAGCAGATATTATTATAGCAATTTTGCTTTCGGCTATCTTCTGGTAGCGACGGCAGTCGTGCAGTTTGGCATAGCAAAGCTTACTGTTACACGTTTTATGAACAGAAGACTGGATCTTCTCATGGACAGCGTCAACGAGATAAACAAAGAACGGCTTCGCGAAGCTATAGAGATAGAAAAGAACAGTATAGAGAAAGCAGCTAAGAGCGAGCAGCTTAAAGTAGATCTTATTTCCAATGTCTCGCACGATCTGAAGACGCCGCTTACTTCTATGGTGGGATATCTGGGACTGCTGAAAAAAGAAGAATTAGACGATGTTTCTAAAGACTATGTGAATGTGATATCGGACAAAGCGCAAAAGCTTAAAGAGATGATAGAAAGCTTGTTTTCACTGGCTAAAGCCAGCAGCGGAAATATGCAGTTCAACATGGAATCTATAGAACTAAATAGGCTGATAGAACAGATCTTTGCCGATATGGACGATAAGATACGAGACAGCGATCTTAAGTTCGTAAACATGCTCACAGAAGAGGATACTCATATGGTCACCGATAACATCCATATGTAGCTTTTTCGAGAAACTTCGGAAAGGAAGCGGGAATGTACGCCGGCCTTAAAGAATCCTGCGGTGATTTCTGCGTCATAATGGACGCAGATCTTCAGCATCCTCCGGCCCTTTTGCCTGACATGTACAAAGCCGTAAGTTCAGAAGGATATGACTGCTGCGGAGGTTTGAGGATGGGCAGGGAAGGCGACAGTCCCAT
Source organism: Firmicutes bacterium CAG:145 (assembly GCA_000435715.1). Classification (GTDB taxonomy): domain Bacteria; phylum Bacillota; class Clostridia; order Peptostreptococcales; family Anaerovoracaceae; genus Fimisoma. Next base: position 135,392 of record FR882601.1, on the reverse strand, counting down.
AAGAAGTATCTTTTCAAAAGCATTTTATAAGATAAGCAAGAGCCTCACTCATATGGATATGTCTGACGGTCACGGAGATTTCAGAATGATGAGCCGTCCCGTAGTTGCAGCTATCCTAGAAATGAAAGAATACAACAGATACATGAAAGGACTTTTCTCTTTTGTGGGATTTGAAACAAAATGGATAGAGTACGAAAGTGTGGAGAGGATCATGGGAAAGACCAAGTGGAATATAAAAAGCCTGTTTTCTTATGGCTTTGAAGGAATCCTTTCTTTTTCCACCGCTCCTCTTAAGATCGCCGGCCTCATAGGCCTTGCGCTCTTTGCGGCAGGCCTTATATTTCTATTGATAAATCTCATACAGTCTGTCTGGTCTCCCGGCGCAGTGACGGGCCTGGACATGATACTTTTTGCAGTACTCATGCTGAGCAGTCTTCAGATGTTGCTCATATACATCTTAGGCGCTTACCTGTCAAAAGATTATATGGAGAATAAAAAGCGGCCCGTCTATATAATAAAAGAAAAGAAGTGACTTAAAAAGAGACGGTTCGAATCCAGTAAAAGAGTGTGCAAAATTAAGCAATTTCTTGACACACTCTTTTTGTTTATGTATAATTAAAACCACTTAAGTTTTTTCTTTTTTAAACAGGAGGTATCGGATGAACAGGCGGCACAAGCACAGCTTGTCGCATTTCTTAGGGTTGGCCGTAGGCCTTTTTGCAATCTGGGTGTTACTTTCAGGGAAATTCGAGATAAAGTTCTTGCTTATAGGCTTGCTTTCGTCCCTCGTCGTTTCTTTTATTTGTCTGCCGTTTCTGATGATAAAAAACCCAAAGACGGGTAAATCATTCTTCGTATTCGGTATGAATTATCTGAAACTCATTCCTTACTGCATATGGGTGATCAAGGAAATCTTCAAATCTACCATAGACGTATCGCGGGAGATATTAAAGATACATACAGACTATGAACCGCGTATAGTTTATTTTTCCATGCCTTTTGAAAATCCCATGGCCAATGTTGTATTGGCAAATTCTATTATTTTGACTCCCGGAACTATCACTTTAGACGTTATGGAAGGGGGCATATTTGAGGTTCATGCCATCAATGAAGGCGCAGCCTGCGATATGCTCAGCGGAAGCATGGCAAAAAAAGTTGCTTCTGTATTTGGAGAAACATGCGAATTCCGTCCTTTACCGGAACTTGAAATCGTTAATATTCTAAAGGAGGTATGCTGATATATGGACACTTTTTTTGTATTTTATTTAGTGGCCATGATATTGCTTACACTGGCAATGCTGGCTCGCCTCTTTATCGACGAAGGACTTTACAACCGCTTTATCGGAATCCTGGTCATGTGTACCAATGTGATTTTGATACTGGTGCTGATAGGTTTTGTAGACGGAAGAACAGACATGTATGTAGATATAGCTATTTCTTATGCGGTGCTGGGATTCATAACCTCCGTAATTGTCGCGAAAATATTGGGAGGAAGAGGGGATAAGGATGGACATTAGAAACATACTCACAGTTATATTTCTGCTCTTGGGTTTTATATGTTTTGTCATAACTGCCGTCGGAGTATTCAGGCTCAAAGATTTCTATTCCCGTCTCCATGCAGCCGGCGTATGTGAATCAGCAGGGCTGGTATTATGCAGCATCGGATTTCTGATATATGAGGGATTTTCTGTCAATGGGCTGAAGATATTCGCCATATTCATAGCCGTATTTATAGCAAGCCCCATAGGAACTCATATCATAGCCAGGGTAGCTTACAAGAATAGTATAAGAGGTATCGACGAAGATGTGGACGAGAACTTTGTCAAAGCCGGTACTGAAGACAAGGAGGCAAAATAAATGCCTATTCTCATACTCGAAGGACTGCTTCTCATGGCTATGATCGCTATAGCCATAAGCATAATTTTAGGCAGAAAACTTTTGTCGGCCGCTGTAATCTACTGCGCCTTCAGTTTAGCCGCCATGGTTCTTTATACCATAGCCGGAGCCGCAGACGTAGCGTTTACGGAGGCTATCATAGGAACCATCTCTACGGTATATTTCATAATAGCTATCAAATCCATAAGAAAATCTTCCCTGACAAAGAAAGCTCAGGCAGAGGACGTTTTATCAGAGACAGAAGAGGAGAGCGGCGATGGAAGAAAAGAGGATTAGGAGAAAAAAAGCTATAGGGCTCGTAGTCTTAATAATTCTCGTAGGAATAGGCGCTCTTAAAATAGGCAAGGCGCTACCTACCATAGGAGCTTTAGACACTCCGGCCAACACCAACATATCTATGTATTATATCTCGCATGCGGCAGAGGATACTCATGCCAACAATATAGTAACGGCCGTTTTAGCAGACTACAGAGGGTTTGACACACTCTTTGAAACGTGCGTGCTGTTTCTTTCAGGCATAGCCGCCATGGTTATCTTGTCTGACAAGAAAAAAGTGCCTCAGAGAAAACATGAAGAATATCTGGAATATCACAGGCAGTCTACCTTTGGCAGCACTCTTATGGACGGAGCTTTCCGAATAGTAGTTCCGGTCATATTGATCTATGCCGTTTACGTATTATTCCACGGCGAAGTCAGCCTTGGAGGCGGATTTCAGGCGGGAGCCCTGATGGCGTGCGCCTATCTGCTTGACCGAATAATACCCAGTTTTGAAGGTATTAAGAGAAAAGCCAAGGTGGAGACAGGCCTGATAGCTGCGGCAACGGGAACTCTTTTTTATGTGCTCACCGGTCTTATACCGATGTTTAACGGAGGAAGGTTCCTCGAATTCGATAAACTGCCATTCCATGGAGATACTCTTGCGGACCTGCATGCCAGCGGTATCCTGATGGTTGAAATAGGCGTTACAGTATGCGTGGCAGGAGTTATAATAACCATTCTGGAAGTAGCCCTCGAAAGGACAGATTTTGATGACTGATATGATTGAAAAACTCGAATACTTCCTGGCTGACAGAGGAATATATATGCTTACCATAGTCCTTTTGGCCATAGGAATCTACGGAATGATAGTGTGCAGCAATTATATGAAAAAGCTCATGTGCATGAATATCATGCAGGTGTCGATAATCTTTTTCTTTCTGACTTTCGGACAGAAAGACGGAGCCACTATCCCGGTTACTATGAACAATTTATTTTCGGCAGACGCTTATATAAACCCTGTTCCTCATGCTCTTATGCTTACGGCAATAGTAGTAAGTTTAGGTATTACGGGAGTAGGACTTGCCTTACTCATGAGGATCAAAGATATATACGGTACCATAGAGGAAAAAGATATAACAGGAAAGGGAGGTAAGAATAAATGAGCCAAATCATGTCTCATCTGCCGGTACTGGTCATACTTCTGCCTCTATGCGGAACTCTTCTTTGTCCCCTGATAAGTCATTTCAGTGCAGACTGGGGAAAAAGGACTGTGATCTGTACTCTTTTCCTCGCCGTAATATGCTCTCTCGTGCAGCTTTGGCAGGTGATCAGCAGCAAAGAAGCGCTTCATTACGAGCTGGGAGGCTGGCAAACGCCTTTCGGCATAGAATTCGTGATAGATGCGGTGAACGGCGTCATAGTAGTCCTGGTAGCAGTAATTTCGTGGACCACTGCGCTGTTCAGCAGTCTCTTTGAAAAGTCAGAACGAGCTGGCAACAATCTCAAGTCGGCGGGATATTATTCCATGCTGGCATTTCTGGCGCTGGGACTCTTAGGCATGGCATCTACGGGAGACGCCTTCAACTTATATGTTTTCATGGAGATAACGGCCATCTCCGGATATGGCCTCATCGCCTGCGGAGAAGGAAAAGGCCCTATAGCAGCATTCAGATACCTTCTCCTCGGGACTGTCGGAGCTTCCATGTACCTGATGGGAGTAGGTTTCCTTTATGCCGCTACAGGCACGCTGAATATGGCAGATCTATCTTCTCACATGCCTCATCTTGCCGAAAGTCCGCTCATCATCCTTTCCATAGGATGTCTCATAATCGGTTTCGGCATCAAGATGGCATTGTTCCCGCTTCACGGATGGCAACCGGCGGCTCATTCATATGCTCATCCTGCGGCCGACCCTATGATAGCGGGTATCATGATCAAGGTACCTGCGTACGCCATGCTTCGATTCTTTTTCTGCATATTTGAGAATACCAGTCCTGTAATGGACATATTTATGGACGTAATAGGCATTATGGCAGTATGCGGAGTCCTGTTCGGCTCTCTGAAGGCGCTGAGATACGACACCTATAATAAAATACTGGCTTATTCGAGTATAGGTCAGGTGGGATACATAGCTATGGGCTTTGCCATAGGCAATTTTTACGGACTTGTAGGGGCAATCTTGCATATAGTAAGCCATGCTTTTATGAAATCAGGCTTGTTCTATACGTCAGGAGCGCTGAAATTCAGATACGGAATACATGAGACTTCTCAGTTGGGGCAGATCTATAAGGATATGCCTGTAACTTCTCTGACTATGTGCGTATGCGCCTTGTCAATGATAGGTCTTCCTCCGTTTGCAGGCTTTTTCAGCAAGTGGTATCTGGCTCTTGGAGCCATGCAGAACGGTCAATACGTCTTCGTAGCTGTTTTGATAGCAAGCAGTCTGCTGAGCGCCATTTATTTCTTCAGAGTGATGGAAAAGATGTTTATGGATAAGAAGACTGCAAAAGAAAAAGAAAATTTGCATATATTAAGAAGATCTGAGCTTCCGTGGCAGATAATAGTTCCTATGATAGTGACCATCTGCGCAGTGATATTCCTGGGACTTTTCAATTCTTATATAGTGGAAGACATCCTCGGACCTGCCATGAGGGAGGTGGTTCTTTCATGATGATACATAGCCTCAGGCCGGCTCTTGCAGTAGGAACGGCTCTTATCGCCGCATTGCTTATCCTGTTTTTCGGAAACCGCATGAAGCCCAACGTGAGGGAATCTATTACCATGGCAGCCTCAGTCATAATGGCCGGTATAGTGTTTTCGATGGTACCGGCAGTTCTTTCGGGAGACGTATATATATCGCGGCTTTGGACTATAGCCGGCGGCATAGATCTCACTTTAAAAACGGACGGAGCAGGCATGGTCTTTGCCTGTATAGCTTCCTCGCTTTGGATCCTCACCTCTGTATATTCCATAGGTTATATGAGAGGACATCACGAGAAAAATCAGACGGGATACTTTGCGGCCTTTGCCGCATGTCTGGCTTCTGCCGTCGGAATAGCTCTGGCGTCGAATCTCATAACATTTTTCATATTTTACGAGATACTCACTCTCGCAACTTATCCGCTGGTAGCGCATTACCGAGATGATAAGGCTAAAGCGTCGGGAAGAAAATATCTGGCTTATACGCTCATAAGCGGTCAGCTTTTCTTTGCCGCTATCGTATGGGTATATGCGGAGCAGGGAACCCTCGAATTTACACCGGGAGGTTTCATAGAGCAGGGCTCCATGAGCCAGGGGCTCATGTGCATCATGTTTCTGATGATGATAATAGGCGGAGCAGTAAAGAGCGGCGTCATGCCTGTACACGGCTGGCTTCCGTCGGCTATGGTGGCGCCTACTCCCGTCAGCGCTCTGCTTCATGCAGTGGCCGTTGTCAAAGCAGGAGCTTTCTGCGTTCTCAGGGTAGTGTGCTATGTGTTCGGACCTGAAAGCGCCTCATGGTGCGGCGGAGCAACTGTTCTCTGCTGGTTTGCAGCCGCTACTATAATTATGTCGTCGCTGATTGCCATGAGACAGGACAATCTCAAGACGAGACTGGCTTTTTCTACTATAGGACAGCTTTCATATATAATTTTAGGAATAAGCTTGTTGTCTGTTTACAGCATAACTGGAGCATTATTTCACATGGTCGCTCACGCATTTTTAAAGATCACATTGTTCATGTGCGCAGGAGCTATATTCGTGACGGCAGGCCTGTCTGAAATCAGTTCGATGAAGGGCCTTTCCCAAAGGATGCCAATCACTTGTGCATGTTTTACGGTATCTTCCCTCGGGATAGCAGGGCTCCCGCTAATGGCAGGTTTTGTGAGCAAGTTCAATATACTTGAAGGCGCTCTGAAGGCAGGCTGGCCTCTTGCCATAGCCGTATTGATAGCCGCAGCTCTTTTGGCCCTGACTTATCTTATACCTGTAGTCAGAATATTTTTCGCAAAAGAGATGAAGAACGATGAAATAAGCAGCCGAAGATGTGTAAAAGACGCTGCTCCTGCCATGCTTATTCCGCTGATGCTGACAGCGATAATAGCCGTCGTTTTGGGATTTTTGCCTGACGCAGGGCCGCATCTTTACGATATGGCTCAGATGTCGGCCGAGTCTATAACAGGAGAAGGAGGTGCTTACCTTGCCGGATAAAAAGAAAATCTACATAATCCTCATTGCTATATGTGTTATTGCGGCGGTAACAGAGATATTCTTCGCTGATCCTCATTACTCCAATATATGGAACACTCTTCCCGGAGCAGATCTTCTGATAGGTTTTGGGGGAGGCTGGCTTCTCATACTTCTGTCTAAGAAGATAATAGCAGGACTTTTTCAGAGAAGAGAAGATTATTATGACGACGGGGGTGAAAGTAATGCTCAGTGATTTTTTGCAGCCCGGACTAATATTAATAATATTCGGACTGCTGATGCTGGTAATTCCCCTTCAATTAAAGAAAGCTGCCGTCATCATAGGCCCTGCCGTAACTTTATGCTGGATATTCTTTTACGAAGCGGATAAGATGTCTGTCATGTTCGGAATCATTTTCGGCATCATATCAGTTATAGCGGCTGTATATAGTTTACATGTAAACGATCGCTTTGAACTGGCGG
>FR882601.1:124880-128521 GCA_000435715.1 Firmicutes bacterium CAG:145 | reverse complement strand
GCCGCACATTGGGTAGGCATGCTCATCTTCTGGGAGCTGATGGCCGTCTCTTCATGGCTGATCGTAACGGCGTCCAGGACTAAAGAAGCCGGAAAAGCAGGATTCAGATACCTGATGGTTCATATGCTGGGAGGAAATCTTCTTCTGGCCGGTATAGTAATAAAATTGTCTCAGGGCCAGACTGTCATAGAGTCTCTGACGGGTCAGGCTGACGCCGCATATTGGCTCATTCTGGCAGGAGTAGCAGTCAATGCGGCTATACCTCCTTTCAATGCATGGATCGCCGACGCTTACCCTGAATCTACCATGGGCGGAACAGTATACATGGGGTCTTTCACCACAAAGGTAGGTGTATTCTGCCTGATAAAGCTGTTTGCGGGAACTGAACTGCTGCTGTACTTCGGCGTATTCATGGCAGTCTGGGGAGTCTGTATGGCCCTCATAGAAAACGATTTCAGACGGCTGTTTGCTTATCACATAATAAGTCAGGTGGGATACATGATAGCCTCTCTGGCCATAGGAGGAGAAATCGGCATAGACGGAGCCTCTGCTCATGCCTTTAACAATATACTTTATAAGGGCACTTTGCTGATGTGCGCCGGAACTGTAATAGCAGCCACCGGCAAGAGAAAGATCAGCCAGCTTTCGGGGCTGGCAAAAAAACTTCCTATAACGGCCAGCTGCTTTCTCATCGCCTCAATGGCCATAGCCGGATTTCCTCTTCTCAACGGTTTTGTCAGTAAATCTTTGATAATGAACGCCGCTGCGGAAAGCGGCTTTTACTGGGCGGAACTGCTGCTCATGATAGCAAGCGTGGGAACGCTGATGTCGGTTACTCTTAAAGTGAACTACTTCGTGTTCTGGGGCAAAAGCACTGAAGACATCGAAGCCTGTGAAAAGGATGTTCCTTTAAGCAGAAAGGCTGCTATGATACTGGGAGCTTTGGCATGTATAATTACAGGACTGTTCCCTGATCTGATATATAGCCTTACGCCTTACGGTACTGACGGTCATCCTTTTACTGTCGATCATGTCACTCAGTACATTCAGCTATTTGCAGCGGCGGCTATAGCCTTCGTCATGTACATAGATCACATGAAGCCTAAAGAAAAGATAACACTGGATACAGACTGGTTCTACAGAAAACCTTTAAAATATACGGTTTTATGTCTATCAAAAGGCATTGACTATGTCAGAAGAAAAGCAGGGGACAGCCTTGGAGTTTTCTTTGAAAGGGTCAACGAATATCTGCATGAGCCGAGACTTCTCATCACCGATAAGCCGCCTAAGTCAAGAGATTGCCTCGAAGATGACGATGTTCTTCAAAAGCCTGTAGGCTGGCTGATAGCCTTGAGTTTCATTCTGTTTGCAGCTATAGTTGTATTCATATTAGTCAAGATATGAGGTTCTCTTGGGGGAACCTCTTTTTTATTGAAAATATCATATACATCTGCTATAATTTTAGTGAGGTGAGACTATGTCCGAAAAGCAAGCGTTAAACAAGATTTCCGAAGAGATCATAGCTATGACTGCAGTGAGAGCTGCTCTTAGCGTGCCGGGAGTAAACCACCTGAGCGACAACAATCTCATCGACAGAATAGTGGGCAAGGACACTCTTGCCAAAGGGATAAAAGTCTCTAAAGATAAAGAAAAGATAACACTCGATGTGTTTATAGTAGCCGACTACGGCGTCAAGATACCTCAGCTTGCCTGGGATATACAGACCGCAGTCAAAGAACACGTGCTTAAGATCACTAATAAAAAAATAAGCGCAGTGAATATCCACGTTCAGGGCGTGGCTCTGCCTAAGAGATTCAGGAGAAACGATGAATAGAAGAGAAGCCAGAGAACTTGCCATGAAATGTATATTTCAGATGGAAGCTCAAAGAGAATTTACTACAGATAATGCGGAATTGTTTTTAAAAGACAAGGTACTTGGAGACCAATCCGAATACATCTATGATGTTTTAAATAATGTATGCACTCATCAGGAAGAGATCGACCGCATCTTAAATGAACATAGCAAGGGCTGGCCTGTGTCGAGAATGACTAAGACCGACTTGGCTATAGTGAGGCTGGCAGCATGTGAAATCATGTACATAGAAAACCTCCCCAAGGCCGTAGCCATAAACGAAGCCGTAGATATGGCTAAGATCTATGGGACGGATCAGTCGCCAAAATTTATCAACGCCGTATTGAAGAATGTGCAGCCATGATGCCTATGGATCTTTCGCTGGGTATAGATACCAGCAATTACAAGACATCGGTGGCGGTGACAGACCGCCGGGGCAATATCCTGTTTGACAAGAGGATATTCCTTACGGTAAAAAAAGGGGAGAGGGGACTGAGACAGTCAGAAGCCCTGTTTCAGCACACAAACCGTCTGCCGGACATACTTTCAGAAGCTTTAGAAAACGAAAACATCAGAAACAACATATGCAGCGTCTGCGTATCTTCAAGACCCAGACCTGTAGACGGTTCTTATATGCCTGTATTTTTAGCCGGAATATCGGCAGCTAAATGCATAAGCGCGGCTTTAGATGTACCCCTATACCGGTTTTCTCATCAGGAAGGCCATATGGAGGCGGTAAGGTTTTATTCGCCCCTCAGCGACGGCGAACCTGCCATATATTTTCATTTCAGCGGGGGAACCACCGAGGCTCTCCTCCAAGGCGAAACAATAAAAGTAGTAGGCGGATCAAAAGATCTGTCATACGGACAAGTCCTAGATAGAGTAGGCGTTTGTATGGGGCTCGAATTTCCCTGCGGCGAGGCTCTCGATAAGATGGCCGCGGCAGCTATAGAAACGGGAACCGGCCATATACTGTCAAAGATCAAGGTTCGTGACGGATATGTGAACCTTTCAGGTATAGAGACTCAGGCCGGCAGGGCCCTCAGAGATAACGACCCTTTGCCTGTAGTTTCAGACCTTTTTCAGAGACTGTCTCTATCCATATTGGAGATGACTCATCAGTTGTCAGAAAAATATGACGTTAAAAATTTTATCTATATGGGAGGAGTATCAGCAAGTTCATATCTGAGAGACTTTCTCTCTGCAAATATGAGCCCAAAGATCAACGTAATATTCGGCCGTCCGGAGCTCTCCTGCGACAATGCAGTCGGAATATCTCTCTTAGGAGGAAAAAAGTCATGGCGCTAAGACCTGTAACAGTTTCACAACTCAACGAATATATAAGCAGAGTACTGTCTACAGACCCGCTGCTTGGAAACATATCGGTGACGGGAGAGATATCTAACCTGAAATTTCACGGTTCAGGCCATGTATACTTTTCACTCATAGACGGCAATTCAAAAGTGAACTGTTTTCTCCCGTCATCTTATGCAGAGAATCTCAGCTATGCGCCGGGAGACGGTCTTGAAGTGACAGTACAGGGATATATCAACGTATACAAAAAAGGTGGCACTTATACTCTGTTTGTCAAGAATATAGAAGTGTCGGGAGAGGGCAATCTCTCCATGGCCTTCGATATCCTCAAGAAAAAACTGGATAAAGAGGGAATCTTCGATAAGGAACATAAAAAGCCCATACCCAAATTCCCAAAGAAATTGGGTGTTGTTACCTCTGAAACGGGAGCCGCCGTCAGAGATATAATAAAGATAATAAAAAGCCGTACACGTCT
>FR882601.1:26453-124840 GCA_000435715.1 Firmicutes bacterium CAG:145 | reverse complement strand
GACAGTATTTCCGGTCCTCGTTCAGGGACAGAAAGCTGCGGCAGACATAGCCGGGACACTGGATATGATAAACGAAAAGTTCCCGGATACAGATGTGCTCATAGTAGGCAGGGGAGGCGGATCCTCCGAAGACTTGTGGGCATTTAACGAGGAAATACTCGCCCGAGCCGTTTACAGATCGGAAATACCGATAATTTCCGCAGTAGGTCATGAGATAGATATCACCATATGTGATTTTGCAGCCGATATGCGGGCTGAGACTCCTACGGCAGCGGCCGAAATGGCCGTTCCGGACGACGGCAAGCTCAGAGAAGATATAGAATTGAGCAGGAGAAATCTGCTGACTCAACTGAAGAACAAGACATCTTATTATGAAATGAGCTGCGGCAGGATGTATGAGTCCATGAAAAATTCTATGGACGCCAAACTAAAAAGCCTGACGCATATGATAGAACAGAAGCATGTAAGTCTCGAGGAAAATAACCCGAGATTTATACTTTCAAAGGGTTACGCTATTTTAGAAGAGAGCGGTGGAAAAGTCGTCGCTTCGGTGAAGAAGTTAGAGCCTTTAAAACGCTATAAAATATATCTGAAAGACGGCTGCGTGGAGTTTACAATCTCAGACTTGAAAGAAGGTGAAAGTTATGACTTTTGAAGAATCGGCGAAAAAGCTTGCAGAAATGTCAGAAAAGATAAAAGATGAAGACATAACCTTAGAAGAGGCGCTGCAATGTTACGAGGACGGTATAAAAAGCTATGAAGAATGTAGCAAGATTCTCAAGGACGCCAGACAAAAAATAGAGATTTACGAGGAAGGAGTCTAATAGGTCATCATGGAAGAAAGAAGCTTTGACGAGTACAAGGAACTAGTAGACCAGCATCTGATGGATTTTATACCCAATATAGACAATAAGAGCATCTCGCTTTATGAATCTATGAAGTACAGCCTCACTGCAGGAGGAAAGAGGCTGCGTCCGGTTCTGCTTCTGGCGGCATGTGAATTCGCAGGAGGCAATATAAGAGAAGCTATTCCCTACGCCTGCGCCATAGAATATATCCATACTTATTCTCTCATTCACGACGATCTGCCTGCTATGGACAACGACGATCTCAGAAGAGGTCTGCCTACCAATCACAAAGTCTACGGAGACGCCATAGCCATATTGGCCGGAGACGGTCTTTTAAACTGTGCTTTTGAAGCCATAAGCAAAGATATGATGCTCTTCTACGACTCTCCCGAAAAGATAAGAAAGAGAGTAAACGCCGCCTACGAGATAGCTAAAGGCGCCGGCGTCAGAGGAATGGTGGCAGGTCAGGTTTCGGACATAGAAGCAGAAAACGCCATAGCTTCTAAAGAGATGCTCGAGTATATACATCTCAACAAGACCGGTGCGCTTATCAGAGCCGCCATAAAAGCAGGTCTGTATTTAGGCAATCCTACAGACTCAATGATAAACGATCTGGAAAAATATTCAGAGAACCTAGGAATAGCTTATCAGATAGCCGATGATATAATGGACGTGGTGGGCAATCCCGATGAAATGGGGAAGGCCGCAGGTTCGGATGAGAAAAAGCATAAAAACACTTACACTTCTATCTTAGATATCGATCATGCGAGAAACAGATTAGATGAACTTACGGCAAAAGCAGTAGAATCCATAGAAAAATATTATGATAATGCCGAATTTTTCAGAAATCTCGTTTTGGATCTGGCAAAGCGCACTAAGTAAAATCTTTAGAAAATGAAGGCATATTAAATGAAATCAGATATTACGGAATATAATTTTCCACAGGACTTGAAGTCGATGACTATATCCGAGATGCAGCTGTTATCTTACTCTATAAGAGACTTTCTGATAAGCAAAGTTTCCGTTACGGGAGGACATCTGGCTTCAAACTTAGGAGTAGTTGAACTTACCATAGCCCTTCACAAGATGTTCGACAGCCCAAAAGATAAGATCATCTGGGACGTTGGACATCAGGCTTACGTACATAAGATTCTCACCGGAAGAGCCTGTGACTTCGATACTCTGAGACAGCTTGACGGATTGAGCGGTTTTCCTAAATCCAAGGAAAGTCCTCACGATGTCTACGATACGGGACACAGCAGTGTCTCTATCTCTGCCGCGGCGGGACTTGCCGCCGCAAGAGATATAAAGGGTGAAGATCATGAGGTGATAGCCGTCATCGGAGACGGTTCTCTAACGGGGGGCATGGCCTACGAAGGACTCAACAACATCGCAGGCAGTAAGTCGAAAGTCATCGTTATCTTAAACGACAACGGCATGTCTATTTCTCCCAACACCGGAGGGATTTCCAGACATCTGGGCAATTTAAGGACTTCCAAGGGTTATCTGGATGTCAAAAAATTTATCAAGAGAAGGATCAGCGCCATTCCCAGCATAGGAAAGTCTCTGGTAAACGGCCTGGCCGACTTTAAAAACGATATAAAATATTCTATCCTTGACGATGGGGGAGTCCTCTTTGAGGAACTGGGATTTACTTATTTCGGCCCGGTAGACGGCCATGATATAAAAGAGCTCACCGACGTAATGAGAAAGGCTAAATCTTTAGATGAACCGGTTCTCATCCATGTCATAACAAAAAAGGGAAAGGGATATATCAATGCCGAGAAAGCTCCCGGTAAATTCCACGGAATAGGTCCTTTCGACCCTACTACCGGCAGCGTGATAGGTAAGAGCGACGCCAAAACATTCTCCTCCCTCATGGGGGACTTTTTAATGGAAAAGGCGAAAAAGGACGATCGCATAGTGGCCATTACGGCGGCTATGTGCGAGGCTACAGGCCTTCACAAATTTTCCCGAGAATATCCCAACAGATTTTTTGATGTAGGAATCGCAGAAGAACATGCAGTTTCTTTTGCTGCGGGGCTGGCCAAGGGCGGAATGAAACCTGTAGTATGCATATACTCATCTTTTCTTCAGCGCTCATATGATCAGATACTTGAAGACGTATGCATGCAGAAGCTTCCTGTAGTATTCGCCATAGACAGGGCCGGCTGCGTAGGCGCTGACGGAGAGACTCATCACGGTATGTTCGATCTGTCTTATCTGTCTACCATTCCCAATATGACAGTTCTGACCCCAAAGGATGGAAATCAGCTGAAATCTATGCTAAATTATGCCTTGAAGATAGATCAGCCCGTAGCCATAAGATATCCTCGCGGCACTGCTGAGTATGATAAAAATATTATGTCAACTTTTTCCGGAAAGAACCAGCGACTCATCATCGGAAAGAAGGTGGATATCTGGGCATGCGGAAAAATGGCCGGCTGCGGAAAAGCCACTGCAGAGATACTAAAGCGAAGAGGAATAGCGGCGGGATTGGTAGACGTTGCTATAGTTAAACCTTTAGATCTTTCTCCTCTTTCGGATATTAACAAGGCTCCTGCTGTCATAGCCACCATAGAGGACAACAGTATAGCGGGAGGTTTCGGCCGTCAGATGGCCTCAGCCATGGCAGGAAAGAAGACTAAAGTCATAAACTTTGCATGGCCCGATGATTTCGTCCCTCAGGGAACTTTTGAAGAGCTGACCGACAGATACGGCCTTACACCTGAAAAAATAGCCGAAAGGATATGTGACTGCCTTGAAAAATAGATTGGATATACTTTTAGTGGAAAGAGGCCTGTTTCCTTCCAGAGAAAGGGCTAAAGCGTCCATAATGGCCGGTATCATATATGTGGACGGACAGATAAGTGATAAGGCCGGAACTATGGTCGATACAGAAGCAGAAATAACGGTAAAGGAAAACTTATGCCCGTATGTCAGCCGTGGAGGCCTTAAGTTGGCCAAATCCTTGGAAACATGGGATTTCTGCCTTGACGAGGCAGTCTGCATGGACATAGGAGCTTCTACCGGCGGCTTCACCGACTGTATGCTTCAAAACGGCGCTTCTAAGGTCTACGCAGTGGACGTCGGATACGGCCAGCTGGACTACAAGCTCAGGAACGATCCGCGGGTAGTCAACATGGAGAAGTGCAACATAAGATACATAGACAGGGGTCTTATTGAGCCTCTGGACTTCATCAGCGTTGACGTGTCCTTTATCTCCTTAGCGCTGATCTTTCCGGTAGCTGCTGATATGTTAAAGGATTCGGGCAAGATGGTCTGTCTCATAAAACCGCAGTTCGAAGCCGGAAGAGAGCAGGTGGGCAAGAAAGGCATAGTCAGAGACAGAAAAGTCCATGTACAAGTCATAGAAAATGTGATAAAATATACAATTAAGAACGGCCTTCGGCCTGCCGGGCTGACCTACAGTCCTGTGACAGGGGCCAAGGGCAATATCGAGTTTCTGCTCTATATAGACGGAAAACTTAAACAAGACGAAATATTCGACGATGAAATCCTCGGTATACGAAAAGTTGTCAACACCTCCCACGAGGAGTTAGAATAAAAGTAAGTATTAGTAAATCAAAGGAGACGAAAATGAAACTATCAAAAAAAGTGCTGAACATGGAACTTTCACCTATAAGAAAATTTGTTCCATATGCAGATGCCGCAAGAGCAGCAGGAAAAAAGGTTTACGGACTTAATATCGGACAGCCTGATATCAAGACTCCGCAGGCATTCTTCGACGCAGTTAAGAATTATGATGAAGAAGTTTTGGCTTATGCTAATTCACAGGGAGTTTCCTCTCTTCTGGACGCCTTAGTAGGTTACTACAAGAGGATCGGCCTTGATTTCGAAAAGAAGGATCTGATGGTTACCAACGGAGGATCAGAGGCTATCAATATGCTCATGACTGCTATTCTTGATGACGGAGATGAAGTTATCATGGCAGAGCCGTTCTACACTAACTATAAGACTTTCGTAGGTCAGGCAGGCGGCAAAGTCGTAGCCATACCTACTACAGCAGACGACGGTTACCAGTATGCTGTAAGAGAAAAGATCGAGAAGGTTCTTTCTCCTAAGACTAAGATAATCGCAATAATAAATCCGGGAAATCCTACCGGCAAAGTGCTCACCAGAGAAGAAATGAAGCTCATCGTTGATATAGCTCTCGAGAATGATCTTTTCATCATCGCCGACGAAGTTTACAGAGAATTCGTATATGACGGCAAAGAGATGTCCTCTTTCGGCTCTTTCAAAGAAGCTGAGCAGAACGTTATCATCGTTGACTCTGTTTCCAAGAGATTCTCTGCCTGTGGCGCCAGAATCGGATCCATCGCCTGCAAGAACGAAGAACTGATGATGAACATAATGAAACTTGCTCAGGCAAGACTGTGCTGTCCTACTATAGATCAGGTAGGCGCTGCTGCTCTGTATAATCTGGATCCTTCTTATTTTGATGATATCAAGAAAGAATACGAGCATAGAAGAGACGTCTCTGTCGAGGCTCTCAACGAGATAGAAGGCATCAAATACGGAATACCTGAGGGAGCTTTCTACATAACTGCTCAGCTTCCTGTGGACGATGCAGAAAAGTTCCTCATGTTCCTTCTCACAGAATTCGACGTTAACGGCGAAACATGTATGTTCGCGCCTGCAGGCGGATTCTTCAGCACTAAGGGCGTAGGACAGTCTGACATGCGTATAGCGTATGTACTCAACGCAGAAGACATGAAGGCCGGAATCAATATCATCAAAGAAGGTATCAAAGCATACAACAACAGATAGTAAACATTTACGTATCAGAGATAAAAGGAAGAAACATATGAAATTATCACCTATGATGGAGCAATATATCAGCATCAAGAAGGACTACGAAGATTGTATACTGTTCTTTAGGCTGGGTGATTTTTACGAGATGTTCTTCGACGACGCCAAGCTTGGGTCGAAAGAATTAGAATTAACGCTGACCGGCAAAAACTGCGGTCAAGAGGAAAGGGCTCCCATGTGCGGAGTCCCTTTCCATTCCGCGGAAAGCTACATAGCCAAACTGGTAGATAAGGGGTATAAAGTAGCCATATGCGAGCAGATTGAGGATCCTGCTTCGGCTAAAGGCATAGTGAAGAGAGAAGTTATCCAGGTAGTTACTCCCGGAACGGTGACGGCTCAGTCTATGCTGGCAGAAAAAGAAAACAATTATCTGGCCTGCGTATATACTGATATGCAAACCGGCGGAATGGCCATATCATACTGCGATATCTCCACAGGAGAACTCAAAGTCACAGAATACACAGACTCCGATCCTTATGAGACTCTGTTGAACGAACTCGTAAAAATCAATGCAAAAGAGATAATAACAAGTCAGGATTTTGCTGCAAATTATCCTGTAGATGAGATACATCAAATTACAGAAGCCTATATAAATACCGTAAGCAACGAGTTTTTTTCTCGCAAGAGCAGCCTTGAGGCTATAAAGGCGCAGTTTGACTGCATTTCAGTAGCAGCTATAGGTCTCGAAGAAGACGGACTGTCAGTCCTTTCTCTGGGAGCCCTTCTCAGCTATCTGCTGGAGACTCAAAAGCACAGCCTCAATCAGATAACTAAGGTGCAGACTTATGAAACCGGCAGACACATGGCTCTCGATAAGGCCACCTTGCGTAACCTTGAACTTACGGAAACGCTATATGATAAAAGGATTTCAGGTTCCCTCTTGGGAGTCCTGGACAAGACCCATACCGCAATGGGAAGCCGAAAGATGAAGAGATGGCTTAGAGAACCTCTCAACGATTCATCAGAAATAAACAGAAGACTGGACGGAGTAGAAGAACTGTACGGACAGCTTCTCATAAGAAACAACCTTAAGGAGGCTCTGAAGGGAATATACGATTTTGAACGTTTAGCAGGGCGTATCGCCTGCGGCAGCGCCAACGGCAAAGATATGATTGCTCTGAAAAATTCTCTGTCTGTATTGCCGGAAATCAAAGAGCTTTTATCTTATACCGATTCAGATATACTTAAGGAAATAAATCAGGAAATCGATCCTCTGAACGAGGTTTGCAATATAATAGAAAAAGCCATATGCGAAGATCCTCCTTTCAACATAAAAGAAGGAGGCCTCATCAAATGGGGCTATTCTGAAGAGCTGGACGCGCTGAAGGATTCCATAAAAGACGGCAAGTCATGGATCTCAGGCTTGGAAAGCGCCGAAAGAGAGCGTACCGGCATACGCAATCTTAAGGTGGGTTACAACAGAGTATTCGGTTATTATCTTGAAATCACAAAATCCTTCTACGACCAGATACCTGAGAATTATATAAGGAAACAGACTCTCGCCAACGCAGAGAGGTTTATAACACCTGAACTCAAAGATATGGAAAATCTGGTTCTCAATGCAGAGGCCAAGATAAATCAGATGGAGTATGATATATTTTCTTCTATAAGAGAATATATAGGAGGATTCATAAGAAAGCTGCAGTCCACTTCAGAAGCAATAGCAAAACTGGATGTTCTCTGCGCTTTCGCTCACGTAAGCGAGAGAGAGGGCTACATAAAGCCTGTGATTGATGATTCCATGGAAATTGAGATATTGAAAGGACGCCATCCTGTGATAGAGCAGTCCATCGGAGACGGTCTGTTCATTTCAAACGATACTTATCTCAATGATAAAGATTACAGCCTGCTGCTGATAACAGGACCTAACATGGCAGGTAAATCCACCTATATGAGGCAGACTGCGCTTCTGGTGCTTATGGCTCAGGCGGGCTGTTTCATCCCTTGTGAAAAAGCCAAGATAGGCGTAGTAGACAGGATATTCACCAGAATAGGCGCCTCAGATAATCTGGCCCAGGGGCAATCTACCTTTTATGTGGAAATGAGCGAATTATCTTATATACTCAATTCGGCAGGTCCGCGCAGCCTGATAATCTTAGATGAGATCGGAAGGGGTACCAGTACTTATGACGGACTTTCCATCGCCTGGGCAGTATGCGAATATCTGTGCAACGAAAATACTCATATAAGAACTCTGTTCGCTACTCATTATCATGAGCTTACAGTACTTGAAGACAGAATACGAGGGATAAAAAATCTCAATGTAGACGTCTGTGAAGAGGACGGCAACATAATCTTTCTCCATAAAATAGTAGAAGGTTCCGCCAGCAGAAGTTACGGAATACATGTCGCCAAATTGGCGGGGATACCAAGGACGCTGCTTGCCAGAGCCAGAGAAAAGCTCGCCGAACTGGAAAGCGGCGCTCATAAAAGCGCTGACCATGAAACTTTGAAAGAAGAGAGCGAAGTGCAGCTTTCTATCTTTTCAAAAGATACGGCTGAAGATGCAGTTTCCAAAAAGCTGAGAGACCTGAACCTGATGGAATTGACTCCGTCAGAAGCCATAAGGATTCTCGAGGAATTAAAGGGATCTATAGATGATTAGAATTTTAGACAAACAAGTAGCAGATAAAATAGCAGCAGGCGAAGTCATAGAGCGCCCTGTGTCCATAATTAAAGAACTGGTGGAAAACTCCATAGACGCGGGAGCCGATTCTATAGTTATAGAAATCAAAAAAGGCGGCAAAGAATATATAAGAGTCACAGATAACGGATGCGGTATAGCGGCCGAAGAGGCGGAGAGGGCTTTTCTTCGTCATGCTACCAGCAAGATAAACACGGCCCAAGATCTTGACGCCATAAAAACTCTGGGATTCAGAGGAGAGGCTTTAGCCTCGGTATGTGCCGTCACCAGAACGGAGCTTCTCACTAAACAAGCTGAGAATAAAGTCGGCACGAGACTGGTCATTCATGGCGGAGAAGTAATATCCCGCCGTCCTTACGGCTGTCCCGACGGAACCACTCTGATAATCACCGATCTGTTCTATAATACTCCGGCAAGGCTGAAATTTATGAAAAACGATTCTGCAGAAAGCAGTCTCATAACAGACTTTATCTCCAGGATGTCTCTTGCATATGATGATATAGCTTTCAGGTTTATAAACAACGGCAACGTGGTGTTTTCTACATCAGGCGACGGAGACAGGCTGAACATCATATCGAGAGTTTTTCCTTCCATAGATGTGAGAAACCTCACGCCGGTTGGATATTCGAAAGGGAATATGCGCCTTACGGGATACATATCTACGCCGGCCATGAGTAGAACCTCGAGGACGGGACAGATATTCTTTGTCAACGGACGCTCAGTTGTGAGCAAAGTCATGGACAGGGGAGTGTCAGACGGATACAGGCAAAGGCTCTTCGAAGGCAGATATCCTGTGGCGCTTCTATTCATGGACATAGCCTTTGGAGATCTTGACGTGAACATACATCCCAACAAGAGAGAAGTGCGTTTCGACGACGAGAAAGAAGTCGAGGACTTTATTTCCCGGGGAATAAAAGAGGCTCTAGGAAACGATTCCGCCGTTGTGAGGGCTGCCAATATATTCAAGATACCCGAAGATCTTATGAAAGAGAAGCCGGCTGAAGTGAGAGAAGAACAATTCAACTTTAAAAATATTATGTCAACTTCTTTTTCTGAAGAAAAAGGATACGAATCAGAAAGAGAAGAATATGAGAACATGCCTTCGGCGATGGAAGATGTGGAGCTTCCAGCCGAACCTAAAGATATCTCTCTCAAGATAGAAAAGCCTCTTATAAAACCCTTTGATTTTGATGATCTGATATTAAAGGGGATCATCTTCGACACTTATATAATGGCCTCAGATGAGGACAATTTTTATCTCTTAGATCAGCATGCAGCTCACGAGAGAGTGTTCTATGAGAAACTTGTAGGCGAGTACGAACGCAGTGAAAAGCTTCGGCAGCCTATATTGATGCCTATAATCATAGATACAGATATTGCAGTGACAGATAAAGAAGAGCAGTGGCTCCCTATAGTGACTGCCATGGGATATACTATAGATAATTTCGGGCAGAATAGTTACAGGGTGTCAGAGATCCCTACGTTCATGGATCTTTTGGAAGCAGAAGTTTTTCTTAAAGATTTTCTTTCAGGATTAGAAAATATTTCTGAGGCGAGAAATACTGTAGTCATTGATAAACTTATAATGAAATCTTGCAAATCGGCAGTGAAAGGCGGGGACGTTCTCTCTTCTGATGAGGCGGAGGCTCTCATCAGAGACCTTAAGGCCTGCGTCAATCCCTTCAGCTGTCCTCACGGCAGACCGACCTTTGTGAAGTTTTCAAAATATGAGATCGAAAGGATGTTCAAGAGAGTCTGATGAAGGCCATTACCATCATCGCAGGTCCTACGGCCGTCGGAAAAACTAAATTTGCCATAGAAGCAGCAAAAGCTCTGGACGGAGAAATAGTCTCCTGCGACTCAATGCAAATCTACAAGTATATGGATATAGGGAGTGCAAAACCTACTGAGCAGGAGCAGCTTGCGGCCAAGCATCATCTGATAGACATGGTAGACCCGTCGCTTCCTTTTTCGGCTGCCATGTATCAGGAACTGGCAAAAAGGGCCATAGCGGATATATTCCGAAGAGGTAAAGTGCCTGTAGTGGCAGGGGGAACAGGGCTTTATTTAAATTCTCTCATTTACGATATGGATTTCGGAGGCCCTGAGACAGACCCTTCTCTGCATAAAAAACTCGAAGAAGAAGCGGCAAAAGCGGGCCCGGACGCGCTCTACCAAAGACTGTCCGTCCTGGATCGCGCAGCGGCAGACAGAATACACCCGCATAATACAAAGAGAGTAATAAGAGCGCTTGAAATCGCTATGTCGGGAAATAATCTCGAGGATTTCAAAAAATGTACTCAAAAATGTAAGGATTATGACATAAATTTTATTATTTTGACAAGAAGCAGACCTGAACTTTATGATAGAATAAATAAAAGAGTTGACTTGCTTGTGGAACAAGGCCTCTTTGACGAAGTAGAATCTCTTCTTGACCGAGGACTTACCGAAAGCGATATATCCATGAAGGGGATAGGTTACAAGGAAGTCATGGGATTTCTGCACGGACGATACAGCAGGGAAGAGGCTATAGAACTCATAAAGAAAAATACACGCCGCCTTGCCAAGCGTCAGATAACCTGGTTCAAAAGATATGAAGACGCTACATGGCTCAATATAAGCGATTACCCGGGCGAGGAACAAGCTTTAGGAGAATTGTTAGAATGGCTGAAAAAAAGATACGCATACACAACAAGAGCGACAGACCCGACAACATTATAGAACGCGAAAATAACATCTATATGCAGTGCGAGGCCATAGAAAAAGAACTTCCCAGCTTTTTGAGAGGATACTTCGCTTATCTTAAGGGCAACGTTCTGCCCATGACGAGGCTTGCATATCTTCATGATGTCAAATTCTTCTTGGAATATCTGATATCAGAAACCGACCTTACAAAGGCAGACAAGCTTTCCGATCTAAAGCCTGAAGATCTCAATGAGATTCAGGCCGCCGACGTCAATATATTCATAGATTACTGCCGAAAATACAAAGTAGAAACAGATAAAGCAGTGTACATGTATGAAAACGCCAATAAGACTCTCGCGCGTAAAAAATCCTCCGTCTCAGTTTTATTCAAATATCTTTACAGGGACGGCCTTGTGGAAAAAAATATCACTGACGGATTCGACCCTATAAGAGTCCCAAGGCCCGGCGAAAAAGAGATAAAAGCCCTTCAGGACGACGAGGTGATGATAATGCTGGATGCCGTGTCCTCAGGAACAGGGCTGACAGATCATGAACGTATATACTGGGAAAAGACTAAACTCAGAGACAAGGCCATATTGATCCTATTTCTTACATATGGCCTGAGATTGTCAGAGCTTCAGCAGCTGAACATCTCTTCTTTTAATTTCAAGAGGGGGGAGTTCAAGATTTATAGAAAGAGGGGAAAAGAGTCTCTCATGCCCCTCAACAAGTCGTCTACAGCTGTGATACTGGATTACACAGAAAACGAACGTCCCGGCGAAGATAAGATATCTGAAGAACATAAAGACGCCCTGTTTCTTTCTCTTCAGGGGAAGAGGATGACAGAGCGCCAGATAAGAGAACTGGTAAAAAAATACACTTCTATAGCTCTCAGTACTTCAAGAGATTCTGGATACAGTCCTCATAAGCTCAGAGCTACGGCTGCTACAAGCCTCATAGGAAGGGGAAATTCCATATTTGATGTAGCAGCGCTTTTAGACCATGAACAAGTAACCACCACTCAGCTTTATGCGCGTCAAAAGGCGGGTATAAAGAGAGATCTTGTAAAGAATATGGAATGGGAAGAAGAAAGGAAAGAAAAGTAGTATGAACCACACCAGCAATTTACTTCACGAAAAATTTAAAATAGATGAAAGAGTCCTCAGTCTCATAGAAGAATCCGAGGCGGAAGTCTCTCCTCAGTTTAAAGACCTCGATGATATAATGGCGTATAATCAGTATAAAGTGCTCGATTCATTTCAGAGAGCAAGATTGAGCGACATGCATTTCGGGTGGAATACCGGATACGGTTATGATGATCCTGGAAGAGACGCCATAGAAAAAGTGTACGCCGATATTTTTTCTGCGGATAAGGCTCTCGTAAGGCCTACGATAGTAAACGGCACTCATGCTCTGGCCATAACTCTTTTAGGTATTTTAAGACCAGGAGACGAACTGATATACTGCACCGGCGGCCCCTATGACACTCTCGAAGAAGTCATCGGCATACGCGGAAGCGGAAACGGTTCTCTGAAAGATTACGGTATCACTTATAAACAGGTAGAGCTTCTTCCCGACGGTTCCTTAGATCTAAAATCACTGAAGAAGACAATCTCTCATAAGACTAAGATGGTGACCGTCCAGAGGGCTACCGGCTACGGGTGGAGAAAGGCCATAACCATAGATCAGATACGAGAGTGGGCCGCTTTCATAGATGAAATAAATCCTGAGATAGTAAAGATGGTCGATAATTGTTACGGCGAATTTTTAGATATAAATGAACCTACAGACGTGGGGGCAGATGTAATGGCAGGTTCTCTGATCAAAAATCCCGGAGGGGGACTGGCCCTCACCGGAGGGTACGTAGCAGGAAGGGCAGACCTGATAGATAAGATCCAATACAGGATGACCTGTCCCGGAATAGGAGGCGAATGCGGCCTCACTTTCGGTCAGACCAGAACTATGTTCCAGGGCCTTTTTCAGGCTCCACGCGTAGTCAACGGCGCAGTAAAAGGAGCTGTATTGTGCGGTAAAACTTATGAAAAACTGGGTTTCGATGTATGTCCAAAAGCAGAGGAGCCAAGGAGCGATATCATTCAGGCCGTAAAATTAGAAACTCCGGAGGCTCTCGAAGCCTTTTGCAGGGCTATTCAGGCAGCTGCTCCCGTAGATTCACACGTAACACCTATTCCCTGGGATATGCCGGGATATGAATCCCGGGTAATAATGGCAGCAGGCGCCTTTGTTCAGGGTTCATCCATAGAACTCTCGGCTGACGCACCTATGAGGGAGCCGTTTAATGTATATTTTCAGGGCGGACTTACTTATGAACATTCTAAATTCGGCGTCATAAAATCCGTGGATGAATTATTAAAGCAAGGTCTTATTTCACTATAGCAGCTTAGAGGTTTTGCAATGGGAATAGATAACTTAAAGAAACAAGATAATAAGAAAAATGTGATAGTTTCAGTCTTAAAAGTTCTTCTTCTGGTAGCTATCGTGGTAGGTATTCCTCTGTATATATACTTTTTTCAGAAGGACTGGCTTTCTCAATTTCGTAACTTCGACGATATAATATCTTATCTGCAAGGGTATAAGCTGGAGTCGATTCCGATATACATCGGTATACAAGTGCTGCAGATAGTCATAAGCGTGATACCAGGTCAGTTTTTCAACTTGGCGGCAGGATACCTGTACACCTTCTTTCCGGCTCTGCTGTTTTCGATAATCGGAGCTTTTCTCGGCACGCTGATATCCTTTACGCTGGCAAAACTTTTGGGAAGCGATTTTGTACATTTGTTTTTCGGAAAGGAAAAGACTCAGGAATACGTAAGAAAGCTGAACTCAAAGAAAGCATATACTGTAGTTTTTTTCTTATATCTTATTCCCGGACTGCCTAAAGATGTGGTAAGCTATGCGGCAGGCGTATCGGATATGAAATTCAAGCCTTTTATGCTCTTGTCTCTGGTAGGTCGGCTGCCGGGAATGATGGGAAGCATCATGATCGGAAGCATGTGGCATAAAGAAGAATATATCGGAATGATAATTTTAGCTGTGCTGGCAGTAGCAGCGTTTATCCTGTGCATAGTTTTCAGAAAAAAGATAAATAAATTTCTCGATGAGATATACGATAAAATAAGCAGCTGAATCATTAAAGATCAGCTGCTTTTATCATTCGTTCTATCCATATAGGATAATATGCCGAAGTTACGTGTACTCCGTCTCCGGCATACAGATTCGGATTGTCATATAATATAGAGGTGTTGTCTATGTATTCTATATCCAGACTTTTACACATATCTTTTATCGCTTCATTATATTCTTCCCACTTATAAAAATATCCGCCTGAGGATATTTTTTCATCCGAAGGCTTAGATATGGAATTTACATAAATCACAGTTTCAGGAGAGTCCTTCATAAAGCTATCGATCAGGGATGTATATTTTTCTATGAACGTCAATGCATTTCCGCTGTACATGCCCAGATCATTCATGCCGAAAGAAAAGAATGCAGTCTTTGGCCTTGCGGCGGCGGCCTGTGCCACCTTATCGTCATTCTTCATGACAGAGCCTCCGACCTCACAAAATACTTTATCTTCAGGCAAATATCCATATCCCGAAAGCCCGGAGGCTATAGAATCTCCCATGACTGCGCAATCGTCAAACAAGATACCGTACTGAGATTTTCTCAGATGTGCCAGATCACTGCTGTCTGTCTGTTCATACATATTTCTTATAACTGCTGCAGCTAAATCCGAGGAATCATTGATAGCTTCATTCAATATGTATCTTTGTTCTGTATCTTCTTGGCCTTTAGCCTCGGCATCATTTAGTTTCATGATTCCTATTGTAAGAAGGGCAGCAATGCAGAATAATGCCAATGATAAGATTATATATTTTCTACCGGAATTCTTACTATTTTCTTTGTTTCTCATTTAATTTCACCTCATTTTTCATATTTAAATTATATATCCTGCAGCAAGTGAAAAGCAACACTTTTAACAAAAGTATAAGGAATTGAAAGCCCTGGCATTTGCTACAACGCTGTATTTCTCCGGCCTTGCGGCCCTATGATCCGTTCCGCCTCGCCAGGGACCATACTCCGATTTAAAAAAATCCCCTTCATAAACATTCGTTCGTTTTTTCTATTGACATCGAACATTTATTCTGTTATATTATAGGAAAGAACAAACGTTTGAAGGGAAGTGAGGTTCATCATGAAAACCTATAGAATAAAAAACAGATTTAAATTTACTTTATTTATAGTACTTACTATCATATTATTTACTATGACAGCTAACTTCGCTTTAGGTATGAACACCGCTGACAGCTCGACCATACCTCAATATATGGAACTTGAAGTTTCTTCAGGCGACACTCTGTGGTCCATAGCCGACCGCTATATGTCCGATGAATCAGATATAAGAAAATCTATCTATGAACTGGGAAAAATCAACGGTATAAGCGCTTCTGAGCTCCATGCCGGCATGACGATACTGGTCCCAATCAACTAATCATAGAAAAAACGGCTCATAAAGCGATTCGGGCGCTGAGCCGTTTTTTCGTAACGTAAAACTCAGGTAAAGAAGTACTAACATATGATAAAAAATCGCTTAAAACGCAAAATAAAGCCTCGTTTTTTAATTCTATATATGTTAATATTTTTATATTAGATAAATACAATCGATTTATAAGAAAGGATCAAAGATGGAAAAGATACAATACTCATGCCCAAAATGCGGCAATACTAACTATGAAACAGACCAGTTTCAGGCAACAGGAGGGAACTTTGCCAAAATATTTGACGTTCAAAATAAGAAATTTTTTACTGTTACTTGTACCAGATGCGGCTATACAGAATTATACAGGGGAAATAATTCCGATGGGATGGATATCATAGATTTTCTGATAGGCGGCTGAAGATAAATATTAAAAGTTAAAGAGAGCGATAAAACAAGAATGGATCGTAATTCGGCCATATTACGGATGAAAGTCGATCCATTCTTATTTAATTATATCCAACTATTCCCAAAATTTTGATTTTAGGAATAGTTAAGTATAGCTTTGATATCTTCTCATATCCTATCAAGATAACTCTGCAATATTATTACTGCTGCCTGCTTATCTATCACCTTTTTTCTCTTTGCTCTGGAAACGTCTGCTTCTATAAGTACTTTTTCAGCCATGACGGTAGTAAGTCTTTCGTCTTGCCAAACTATGCTTACATCTTTAATTCCTGTGCTTCTCATCTTGTTTTCCAGCATGTTTTTAAACTCATATACCTTTTCTGTCTGTATGCTGTCTGTACCGTCCAGCTTTTTTGGAAGTCCGATTACTATGGTGTCACACTGATATTCTTTGACCATTTCCAGTATCTTAGTAGTGTCTTTGCGTATTCCTACCCTCTCCAAGGTCATTATTCCCTGAGCCGTGAATCCTAAAGGATCGGACACGGCTATTCCTACGGTTTTATCACCTACATCAAGGCATATCTTTCTCATTTTAATCTCCTCTATATATTAGTAAATAAAAACGAGCGCCGCCTATATTGAGAGAGCGCTCGTTTTCGTCACTTTACATCGATATAAGTTCTGAGCATTTCAGCTACAAGTTCATCTCGATCTACACCCTTTATCAGAGCGCGGGCATTATTATAGCTGGTTATATAGGACGGATCTCCAGTAATAATATAACCTACCAGCTGATCTATGGGATTATAATCCTTCTCTTCTAAACACTCATAAACCTCTTTAACTATCTGCTTGTTTGTCTTTTGGGCTTTGAAAGAATCAAACATCTTTGTATTCTTATCCATTTTACACCCCTTCCTGTTCTGCGCTAAACTATAGTTGTCCTAATTGAATTATACTATGACAAGAGATTTTTAGCAACCTCAAAGGCGTCTTTTATTTTAGAAGCGTCTTTTGCACCTGCTTGAGCCATATCGGCTTTGCCTCCGCCTCCGCCTCCTGCGGCAGCAGCGATGTCTTTTATCATCTTTCCGGCGTTGTATCCTCTCTCTACTACGTCATCAGTAAGGGAGACCAGGAATGTGACCTTTTCGCCGTTTTTGGTTGCAAATACCATGCAGGTATTCTTCTCAGAAGCTTTTATATCATCGGATAGGCTCCTCAGATCGTTTATATTATAGCCGTCGAACTCTCTTGTGATCAAGTTTATACCGTTTATACACAAGGCGCCGGCGATCAGGCTGTCAGCCTCTCCCCCCATGGCTGCCTTTTTCATCTCTTCTCTTTCTTTTTTCAGAGATTTCAGTTCTTCAGCTGCAGCAATAATCCTTTCAATCAAATTGCTCTTATTGGCTTTTAAAACTTCTGCGGCAGCTTCTAATATCCTGTCAGACTTTAAGGATTCGGACAGCACGCCGGTTCCTGTGACTGCCTCTATCCTTCTGACGCCGGAAGCGATACCGCTTTCGGATATTATTTTAAACGCTCCTATCTCTCCTGTATTTTTTACATGAATTCCTCCGCAGAGCTCACGGGACCATTGGCCTGCGCTTACTACCCGCACAGTACTCTTATATTTCTCTCCAAAGAGAGCCATGGCGCCTGATTTCTTCGCATTTTCCATAGACATCTCTTCACAAGTCACAGGCAGAAATTCATTTATTTTTTCATTGACTCTGTCCTGTATTTTCTCAAGCTGCTCTTTAGTTACTGCCTCAAAATGGCTGAAGTCAAACCGGAGCATATTCTCGTTGACGCTGGAGCCGGCCTGCTGTACATGAGCGCCGATTATCTCTCTCAGCGCTTTCTGCAATAAATGAGTCGCAGTGTGATTTCTGGCTGTACAGTTGCGCTTTACTGCATCAACGCTGCATTTAACTTCATCTCCGACTCTTATTACGCCTTCTGTCATCTCGCAGCAGTGAGCTATTATTCCGTCATTTTTCTCTACCGAGAATATATATCCCTCTCCAGTTTCAGTTGACATAATTCCGTTATCGGCTACTTGACCCCCTCCTTCCGGATAAAACGGAGTCTTATCTAAAAAAATTCTCACATTCTGTTCGGCAGAAGCCTCTTGAAGAACACCGTTTTCATCTATTATAGCGAGAACTCTCGCAGTATCAGAAGCAGTATCATATCCTGTGAATTCTGTTTCAGGTACGTCTACAAGATTTTTATTTTCTTTCCACGCTTCACACTCGGTATTCTTGCGGCATCTTCTGCCTTGTTCTTTCTGACATCTCATCTTTTCGGCGAACCCTTGAGTATCGGCTGACATGTCGTTTTCGGCCAATATCTCTTCAGTCAGTTCCAGCGGAAAACCGTAGGTATCGTACAGCTTAAAGGCCTTTTCTCCGTCCAGCACTGTTTTTCCGTCTTTTTTAAGCTCTTCTATGTACTGGGCGATTATATTCTCACCCTGATCTATGGTAGCTGCAAATTTATCTTCTTCTACGCTTATAATCTTCTGAATGTAATCTTTCTTTTCTACCAGTTCAGGATAAGCCTCGCCGGACACTTCTATAACCTTGTCCGACAGTTCCGCAAGGAAAGCTCCTCTTATACTTAGAAGTCTGCCGTGTCTTGCGGCTCTTCTCAAAAGTCTTCTGAGGACGTATCCCCTGCCCTCGTTGCTGGGCATTATTCCATCGGCTACCATAAAAGTTATGGAGCGCAGATGATCGGTTATAATTCTTATGGAAATATCTGACGGCGCCTGTCCGTCCTTATATTCTACTCCGCTCTTTGCTACGACGCCGTCCAAAATGTGGCGTATAGTGTCTATGTCGAAGATAGAGTCAACTCCCTGCATTATGCAGGCCATTCTTTCAAGACCCATTCCCGTGTCTATGTTAGGGTGCTCGAGAGGCGTATAAGTGCCGTCCTCTTCTTTCGAGAACTGGGTGAATACGTGGTTCCAGAATTCCAGATATCTGTCGCAGTCGCACCCCGGCCTGCAGGATTCCTTTCCGCAGCCGTATTCGGGGCCTCTGTCAAAGTAAAGCTCTGAACACGGCCCGCACGGGCCCAGTCCTATTTCCCAGAAATTATCTTCTTTTCCGAGGCGTACTATCCTTTCCTCGGGCATTCCGAGGCTCTTCCAGATCTCCACAGCTTCGTCGTCGTCCTGATATACGGTAGCCCATATCTTATCGAAAGGCATTTTAAGACACTGGGTCATAAACTCCAGTCCCCAGGATAAAGATTCTTTTTTAAAGTAATCGCCAAAGGAAAAGTTGCCCAGCATCTCGAAAAAAGTACCGTGTCTTGCAGTGATGCCTACATTATCTATATCACCCGTCCTTATACATTTCTGACAGGTGGTCATCCTCTTGGAAGGCGGAGTCTCCGCTCCCGCAAAGTATTTTTTAAGAGGAGCCATCCCTGAATTTATTATCAAGAGGCTCTTATCGTCCTGAGGTATCAGCGATGCGCTCTTGGACGCATAGTGACCCTTGGAAACATAAAAGTCTCTAAATAGTTTTCTTATCTCATTTAAGCCTAATTTTTCCATATGTGAATTCCTCCTAAACTGACTAATATTTTACCATAATGAAAAGTGAAAGTCCATTGACAGAAACGATTTTATTTTTGTTTCATTTTTTAGTTTATGAAATCAAATATATATCGAAAAAAATAAAAATATGCTTCTCCGAAGAGACTTTATAAGTCCCGGAGAAGCATATCTGTCTTTAACTATCGATCTTACATCATCTGATTTTTAATATTCTTAGCCATATCAGTAACGTCCTGTCCCACATTCAGCATCTCGTCTTTTACACTTTCAACGTCTTTGGCTGCATTTCTCATATCACGCTTGAGCTGCTGTTTAGCCGCAGGCTTCATACATCCGTATGCCACTGCTGCCGCCGTACTCAAAGCGGCTATAGTTACCATAGTAGCTGCTGTCTTATGCATATAATCACTCCCTTCCAAGATTATTATCTGAAAAGAGCCCTTTCAATATGACAAGAAGATAATAGAATTTTATTATCTGAAGGAGGAAATTTAAGTACTTACTATGAACCCGCCGCCTACAACTACATCATCGAGATAAAAAACCAAAGATTGTCCTGGAGCTATAGCCCTCTGCGGCTCGTCAAAAGTAGCAATAATTTTTTTATCGTAAACTTCATAAGATACAGCTGCAGGTTTGGCAGAATATCGGACTTTAGCGTATAATTTTTTTCCCTCAAACCTCTTCGGAGATCCTGCAGTGAAGAAATAGTCTTCACTTATTACTTTTTTATTGAACAGTTCATAGTTGTCCCCCAGAACCACCCTGTTTTTTTCAGGATCTATGGATGTAACAAATGCGGGTTTTCCCAAGGCGATCCCAAGGCCTTTTCTCTGTCCTACGGTATAATGAAGTATCCCTTTGTGTCTGCCGAGAATATTCCCTTCTTCATCAACAAAATCGCCTTCTTCAGAAGCAAATCCTAAAGATTCTATGTATTGAGCGTAATCGGTATTTATGAAACATATCTCCTGACTGTCCTTTTTTTCAGCGTTACTAAGATTTTTTCCCCTGACAAGGGTTCTGATATCCTCCTTGCTCTCAAACTGACCAAGAGGGAAAATAAGACGTCTCAGCACCTGCTGATCAAGTCTGTATAGCATGTATGACTGATCCTTTTTAAGACTAACTCCCCGTCTGACAAAATACTCGTCTGTTTCTTCATCGTATTTTATGCGGCAGTAGTGGCCGGTAGCAATATGATATGCGCCTATTTTATCGGCATTTTCTATAAGCTTTTTGAATTTGATAGCCGGATTACAGATTATACACGGATTAGGTGTGCGTCCTCGCAGATATTCCCTGCAGAAATTATCGACAACTATATCGGAAAAATCTCTCGAAACATCCTCGCATATCAAGTCTATTCCGAGACTCTCTGCTGTTTCTTGGGCTTCTGCCCTGTCATTATTATTATCCCCGTGAACATCGAAATAATAACCTGTAACCTCATACCCTTTTTCTTTTAATAACAAAGCAGCGGCAGTGCTGTCCACCCCGCCGCTTAAGCCTAACAAAACTTTATTATTCTTCTTCACCATGTTCATCATCCTCGTCCGCCTCCGGATCGTAACCCTCGAGAGCGGCGTAATGTTTACCGTTTTTCTGAGCATAGTCATATATGGCATTTTTTATCGCCTTGTCCGCTAAAACAGAGCAATGAACTTTTACAGGAGGCAGACCCCCAAGCTCATCTATTATCTGTTTATTGGTAAGGTCAAGAGCCTCTTCTACGCTTTTACCTATTATCATGGAAGTGGCCATGCTGGAAGAGGCTATAGCGCTTCCGCATCCGAACGTCTTAAACTTGGCGTCTGTTATCTTGTCGTTTTCATCTACTTTTATCTGAATCTGCATCATGTCTCCGCAGACAGGGCTTCCGTATACTCCTGTGCCGTCGGGGTTTTCCAGTTCACCTACATTTTTTGGATTTAAAAAGTTATCCATTACTATATCGTTATATAAAGCCATAAGTCATTACCAACCTTTCTTTGAGTTTACAGAAGAAATTTCTCTAAGTTTTTCAACTATCGTTTTAAGATGATCCACTACATAGTCGATGTCTTCTTTCGTGGTAAAGTCTCCTACAGTAAATCTCACCGTACCATGAATCATCTCTACAGGGACTCCAAGAGCTGTAAGAACGTGAGACGGCTCGAGTGAGGCTGAAGAACAGGCCGAACCTGTGGATACGCTTATTCCGTACTGATTGAGCAAAAGCAGAATGGACTCGCCTTCGATGTACTTGAACGTTATGTTAAGATTTCCGGGGTGTCTTCCCTCCATGGCGCCGTTTACGAAAGTATCAGGTATCTCTGACAGGATTCTATCTTTTAAATAGTCTCTGAGCTTAGCGCAATGTTTGACGTGACTGTCGAAATTGATTCTCGCTAATTCAGCAGCCTTGCCAAAACCTACTATTCCCGCCAGATTTTCTGTTCCGGCTCTCCTGCGGCTCTCCTGGCCGCCTCCATGCATGTAATTTGCAATATTTACTCCCTTTCTGATATAAAGAGCTCCCGATCCCTTGGGACCGTAAATTTTATGTGATGAAACTGACATCATATCAACGCCCATATCTTTGACGCCGATAGGAACATTTCCCAGGCCCTGAACAGCGTCGGTATGAAACAATATGCCATGCTTCTTGGCTATGGCCGCCGCCTCTTTGACAGGCTGAATCGTACCGATCTCGTTATTCACCAGCATTATGCTTATAAGTACAGTTTTATCTGTGATCGAATCTTCAAGTTGTTTCAGATCTATTCTTCCCTCCTGGTCTATGTCCAGGTAAGTAATTTGGCAGCCTTCTTTTTCGAGAAAAGCGCAAGAATGAAGCATCGCGTGATGCTCTATCTTAGTTGTTATAATATGATTTCCCTTTGACTTCAGCTTTTCTACCGTACCGAAAACAGCCCAGTTATCAGCTTCAGTTCCGCCGGCAGTAAAATAGATCTCCTGCGGTTTTGCATTTATAAGAGCTGCTACCTGCTCTCTCGCATGGGTCACAGCTTCTTTTGATTCGAGACCTATATCATATAAACTTGACGGGTTTCCGAATTTTTCCGTAAAGTAAGGAATCATTTCTTTCAAGACTTCTTCTTTAACAGGAGTAGTTGCCGAATAATCTAAATAAACTTTTCTCATGTTAGTCAGTGCTCCTTCATTTTTGATCTTAAATATTATACCAAAAAACCGCAAAATTTAAACACTTGGCTAAAAAAATTGTACCAATTTGTAGGACTCTTTATCCTTTTGACATATCACGTTATACGTCACAGTGAAATAATCTGTTCCGTCTATACCTTCTGCTTCCCATTCCATGGTCACATCAGCGCATATCATATCTTCTTCTGACTTAGTCACGTATATTTTTTCAAATGAATATTTTTTTACTTGTTCTATATCAGTTTGAAAATACAGATCTATATTTTGAAGATCTTCTTTTAGGAGATGATCTCCTTCAATAGAATTTATCATTTTTATTGCATCTTCTCTTTCTATCTCTCCCGCATAAAATCCGCTGAGAGTATCTGTCCTTGCAGAAACAAGTTCTCTTATTATATCTTCGTCTGTACGGGCAGACGCAAATACGCTGCTGAGAGCTATAAGACCCAAAACAGCTGCTGTTATAATTATATACTCGCGTCTTTTCTTGTTTTTTCTTTCCTGCCGCCTGATGCGGCTTCTGTTCTCTTCCATCGCAAATTCCCCATCTTTCCTTTTAATAATGCTTGTCTTAAAATCTAAGAGAAAATCAGAAAGATCCCCCTGAACTTTCGGTCTGCCTTTTGACAAAAACTCTTCTCTTTTCTCTAATTTACAATAAAAGGACCGAAAAACTTGTCAGAATTTCGGTCCTGTATAAATATATTTTTATTTTGTAAACAGATGTAAAGCAAATCAGTTTTTCTCTGGGTGCTTCTTTTCTTCTGCCGCCGGCGGCTGTTTACCTTCTTCCACCACTTCTATCATATCCAGCTGAAATTTGAGATTTTCTCTGAACGCATCTATATACTCTCTATACAGAATCTGTTGCTCCTGCTTTTCTTCTTCTGTAAGTCCCTCATTTTTCTTTTTATGAGAAAGCTGGTTTATCCTATCTATCTTTTCCTGTGTTATCATGATTTCTCCTTAATATCTTTAAAGCTTCGATGCGGATCACCAAAACTCATATCTTTTCAAAAGTATTTTACCATGACTGAGCAGAGGTTTCAACATAGGATTGCTTTTAATAAGTACTTTATATATTTATAACATAAAACGCCGTGACGAATCACCGGCGTTTTTATCCCCTTTATCCCACTTTTCTTTCAAGTCTTAGCTTATCTGCAATTATAGCGATGAACTCGCTGTTGGTAGGCTTGCCTTTGTCAGTCTTTACCGTATATCCAAACAGAGAATCCAATGTTTCAAGTTTACCTCTGTTCCAGGCGATCTCTATAGCGTGGCGAATGGCTCTCTCTACACGGCTTGGAGTAGTGTTGTTCATCTTGGCGATGGCCGGATAAAGTTCCTTCGTCACAGCGCTTAAGTAATCCATATTGTTCACTACCAGAGTTATGGCGTCTCTGAGGTATTGATATCCCTTTATATGTGCAGGTACTCCTACTTCATGTATCAAATTCGTTATATCTATTTCCAAATCGTTGTTAAGTAATGATTCTTTCATAACCAGAGATTTGCGGAGATTGGAATTGGCCTCGTCTCCTTGTATCCCTCCGTACAGAGCGTCGCTTAGCTGATTTATTCTCTTTACCAGCAGGCTCAGATTAACCGGCTTTACCAGATAATACTGTGCTCCCAACGCCATGGATTTTTGTATCATAGAATCCTGACCTATGGCGGAAGCGATTATTACTCTCGGATATTTCTTGAGTTCGGCGCTGTTCAGCGCTTCTAAAACACCGAATCCATCCATATGCGGCATGATGAGATCCAAGATCAGTATGTCGGGACAATGATCTTCTGTCTTGAGGTACTCCATTGCCTTCACTCCGTCAGGCGCCGTAAAAAGGACATCTATATTTTCCTGTTTTTTAAGATAGTCCCTTACGACTTCACAAAAGTCCAAATTATCATCTACTACTCCAACTTTGATTTTTTTCATTTTTTCCTCCTGTACACACAAAGCTTTCTTTTTTGTCAAACTTTTTCATTATTTTCTCTAAGTTTAATATAATTTCTCAAATTTTGGTAAATTAATTTCATTCAAATTGTTACTCATTTCGACGTTATACTATATTTTGTGCTTTACTTAGCCAAAGTTCTTCCTTCTTCTACCATCCACTCAGCAAAAATACCATAGCCCTTTGTGGGATTATTTACAAAAACATGGGTTACTGCCCCGATTATTCTGTTATTCTGTATTATAGGGCTTCCGCTCATTCCCTGAACGATGCCTCCGCAGTATGCAAGAAGCCTTTTATCGGTAACTTCTATCTCCAGACCTTTGCTGCCTGCTTCACGCTGTCTGTTTACCTTGCTTATATTGATCTCAAACTTCTCTACCTTATCTCCATCTATGGTGGTGAGTATATAAGCGGGGCCTTTCTCTATCTGATCCTGCGTAGCCATTATCATGGGTTCGGCCATATTCAGTTCATCTTTGTTTGTTCCAATGGAATATATACCGTATTCACAGTTTTTCTTTACTTCACCCAGGGGAAGTTCATATTCGTAAAATATCCCTCTTATTTCTCCGGGAACACCTGCTTCTCCTTCTTTGATAGACTTGACTTCGGTTCTCAAAAGCTTTCCGTCTCCGGCTTCCAGCAGAGTTTCTGTTTTGCTCTCGTATATGCCATGGCCTAAAGCCGCAAATACATTGGTATCCGGGTCATAAAAGGACAGAGTTCCTATGCCTGCGATCTTTTCCTTTACCCATACTCCTATCTTCTGCTGTCCGCTGCCGTACTCCTTTACCGGTTCTACGGTATAATCATGTATCTCATCTTTTCTGGAAACCTGTACTTTTACAGAACCCTCAGCTTTTTCAACTATGGAAGTCACCTCGTCAGCGTAATATACCTCCTGTCCGTTTACGGACAGGATTATATCACCTATCTGCAGCCCTGCGTCATACCCCGGGCTGACCACACTGTTCTCTGTCTCTATCTCTTCCAGTCCTACCACCAGTACGCCTTTAACGTTCATCCTGATACCCACCGACTGGCCTCCGGGAACCAGGACTTTTTCACTGACTACTTCTACTGCTTCTTCCGATTTGTTAAAATGATCCGAAATAAGGCCGAAAGCTCCTATAAAGCCTATGGTAAGGCAAAACAGGATCAGAGCCTTTTTTACGTTTTTCTTCATCAAATCCGCCTCTAACTTTCAAAATCTTGTAAGAGAGCAGCCAGCTCCTCCTGGGTATTCACCTTTACACCTTCCTCAAAGGCTTTCTGGTCATCGAGGGGAAGCAGATCGTAAAGAATATCGGTAGTCTCAAGCTTTACCTCACTTCCGCTGCCGCTGGAAAAATATACACAAATCTGACTGCCGTCTTTCCTAACTACATAATATGATTGTGCTTCTTCACTGATGTCAGGCTTTTTGTCATCCTGCTCCGTCTCCCCGGATGCTTCCGCTTGCTTATCGCCGTTATCCTCATCTTTATCTTGCGGAGTCTTCACATCTTCTCTCTGGTCCTCTTGCGTCTGAGTCTGAGCATTTACTCTCTGATCGCCAGACTGTTGATCTTTTGGCCAGAGCAGCGCTATTATCAGAAGACAAAGCGTTATAACAAGAGCAGTGTATATAAAGGTCCTGTAATTTTTCTTTTTAGTAAACATATAATCACCTCGTGACTATTGTTTGCCGAATTGGAAAATATTATACAGTTATGTATTCCCGCATATTTTCAAGAGTTTTATCGCCTATGCCGCTGACATTTTTCAGATCATCGATAGAAGAAAAACGTCCGTTTTTTTCTCTGTATTCTATTATCTTCTGAGCAGTAGCAGGACCTATGCCCGGAACTGTCTGAAGTTTTGAAGAATCGGCTTTGTTTATATTTACCTTGTCCTCGGCGGTCTGAGCGTAACTTTCAGAGGCTTCGCCTTCTTGTGAAATATCCTCTTTAGAATATATCACTATCTTCTGGCCGTCTGTAACCTCCTCTGCTCTGTTGACGGAGCTGATATCCGCCCCGTCTGTTATGCCTCCCGCCTCTTCTATCACTTGAAATATTCTGGTTCCCACAGAAACCTGATATACTCCCGGTTCTTTCACACATCCGCTTATATCAACATATATGTCTCCTCCTTTATCTTCTTCTGTACTCTCTGCCTGCTCCTTCGTCTCGGCCGGCGATTGGCTCTCTTTGATCTCTTCTTTTTTCTCACCTCCAAAAGCCCAGAAAAATAAAAGGGCAGCCGCTACCGTAATGGGCAGGGCTGCCTTTTTGATCGTTTCTTTGTTCAGGAGAATAAATTCTTTCAAGTCATCTATGCTCCTGATGTCTTTTAATTTTCTCATATTTTCTTGCACCCCTTTTACCAGAATTTTACTTCAAAAAAATGGGTGTGTCAATGCTAAAATTGTAAATTATTGTAAAATATTATCTTTTTCCGCCTTACTTCCATCATGTATCGAGGCACATCTATCATAGCAAAACTGCAAAAGGACGATATGACCAGCTCCGGGCTGAGATTGGAAGCGCTTCCGCAGTCTAAGACCATGGAAAGGGCGATATTTTCTTCTCTTGACTTTCCGGTCAGATCTCTTATCTTACCCTTTATATCTACTTCAATCATCTTCTTGTCTTTTTTACGTCTCTTCATGGCGACAATCTGTTCCTGCGCAAGATATCCGCTTAGAGCCTTTTCGAGATCCTCCTGCTTTATACAGACAGGTATTATTATCTCATATTCGGCCTTCTGCGCCTCGGCAGCCAGTGATTTCACAGACTCTTCAAGTCTCCCGCACCACTTGATGTCAAGACCCTTTGGCATCTCATTCTTAAGAATATTCTCAAGTTCCCTGGGATCTTGGCAGGTATTTGTCTCAAACTCCACAAGTTCGTTATCTCCAAGATATCCTAAGGACAACGGCTGAGCAAAGCTCAGTTTGGGATGGGGATTAAATCCCTGGGAATATTTGAGATCTACCCCCGTTTTGCGGAAAGCTCTCTTAAAGAACCTGAGCAGATCCAGATGAGATGTATATTTGGCATATCCGCCTTTGCTGAATTTAATCACATATCTCTCGGACATAAATTTCCTCCCGCCTTACATTCTACTATCTTGTTTATTCCGCATCCGCGGCAGCCGTCTCTGCAGTCCTTGGTAGTTTCTTCTCTATAGCTCTTTTCGCGTTCGAGAGCGAGAAAACTCTTGCTGACTCCACAGCTTATATGATCCCACGGCAGCACCTCGTCCTGACGTCTTTCTCTGAAAGCATAAAATTCGGGAGTGGCTCCGCTTTCTTCGAATGCCTTCTTCCACTTTTCAGGATAAAAATGCTCTGTCCACCCGTCCAAACGGCAGCCGTAAGCGTGCGCCAAGGCAATGGCCTTTCCTACTCGCCTGTCTCCTCTTGCCAGTACGGCCTCGCATACGCTGGTGAAACTGTCATGGTAATTAAAAGTTACACCTTTTATCTTCAGCTTTTTTTCTAAATACCTGTGCTTTTCCATGAACTCCTGGGGAGTATTCTGCCTTTCCCATTGGAAAGGTGTATCTGCTTTTGGAACGAAATTTGATACGCTCACAGTAAGCCTGAATCTGCCTCCTTTAGGACCGTTATACTTCTTATTTATCTCTATTATATTTGCTGCGATTTCGGAAATACCGTCCAGATCCTCTTCCGTCTCGGTAGGAAGGCCTATCATAAAGTATAGTTTGATATGACGCCATCCTAAAGATATGGCCTGCTCCACCGAAGTATATATATCTTCTGCCGTGACTCCTTTGTTTATCACGTCTCTGAGTCTCTGACTTCCCGCTTCCGGAGCATAAGTTAGACCGGATTTTTTGTATTCCTGTATTCTGCCTAAGACGTCAAAAGCAAATTTATCTATGCGAAGAGAAGGCAGGGAAAGAGAAACGTTATTAGCTTTGCAGTAATCCATCAGCTCCATAGTCAGTTCTTCAAACTGAGAATGATCGCTGGTAGACAGGGAAAGCAGGGAAAGTTCGTCATTACCGGTGGCTTCAATCTGCATTTTAGCCAGTTCCATTATTTTTTCTTTGCTTCTCTCTCTGACAGGTCTGTATATCATCCCTGCCTGACAGAATCTGCAGCCTCTTGTACATCCTCTGAAAGTCTCTACGACTGCTCTGTCATGTACGGCTTCTACCATCGGTATTACAGGTTTTACCGGAAACTGAACATTCTCTGTTTCCGGCAATATGTATCTTTGAACAATATCGGGCGCAGACTCATTGAGCTTATATACACCTTTTATAGTTCCGTCCGTGCCGTATTCAGGCCTGTAAAATTCGGGAACATATACTCCCGTCATGGCGGCGGCTTTCTCTAAGAATTCCTTTTTCGTCAGTCCCTCTTTTCTGCAGTTCAGATGAAGCTGCATTATCTTGGGAAGCAGTTCTTCTCCATCGCCTATCAGGAAAATATCTATGAAGTCGGCCAGAGGCTCCGGGTTAAAGGCGCAGGGACCTCCGGCAGCTATTATAGGAAAGCTGTCGTCTCTCTGATCAGAGTACAGCGGTATTTTGGCTAATTCAAGCATATTGAGAATAGTGGCATAGGACATCTCATATTGGAGGGTGAACCCTATCATTTCCATGTCCTTTAAAGGCGTCTTGTTCTCCAGCGTAAACAGGGGAAACTCTTCGTCTCTCATCAGTTTTTCCATATCGGGAGCAGGTGAGAATACTCTTTCGCAGCTTAAGTCATCAATCTCGTTCACCGCATTATAAAGTATCTGCATTCCCAGATAAGACATGCCTATCTCGTACAGATCCGGAAAAGCAAAGGCGAGACGTTCTTCTGCTTCTTTTTTAACGGAGTTTACTTCTCCGCCTATATAACGTCCCGGTTTTTCAACTTGTTTCAATATTTTATCGAGTCTTTTTTCAAACTCCATTTCATCCTCCTTCAAAGAGCCTGTCCAAACTGATTCCTATGACTTTTTCTATCCGGTCTATCAGCAATCGTATTTCCTCTTTGTTTTTAAGTATTTGTTCTACTGCTTTCTGAGAATCCTTAGCTTTTTCAAGGATATAGTCAAAACGTTCATCTAATCCGACATACTTATCCTCTTTTACAAGCCTGTCGGCCAGGCAGACCATGTCACATTCATTAAGCCTTTCCACATCGTTAAACTTAGGATATCTCATGTGTACTTTTACTATTTCAGCCTCGTCCCGGTATCCCATGTCGTTTAAAATCTCATATCCTATCAGATCATGGCGCTCCTTTGTCCTGGCCACATCATGAACGAGCCCGGCTCCCCTTATGAGATCTATATCCAGGCTGTAGCCGCATCTGTTCAATTCTCGGCCTAATTTTACTGCTACATCGGAAACGGCCCTGCAATGAGCTTTTACCTTTTCAGGCGTGTTCCACTCTCTGTACAGCTTGTCTATCTCTTCTGTCGAAATTCGCTTAGTCAAATCTGTCACCTTCTTTTAAAATCACAGCGCAAGCTCCCGGCAAGCAACGCCGCTATCATGATCGATGGGTTCATTATACCACAGAGTCTCCCAGTTGATAATAAAATTCTTCTTCACCCTTGCTGTCAAAAGTTCCGATAATATCTCCCTTTTTCACTTTATCACCGGCGACGACAGTCAGAGTGTAAAGATTTCCATACACCGAAAACTTATCTTTGTGTTTGATTTTAACACACATTCCCAGTTCTCTGTCGATGCCCGCATAAGTCACTTCTCCGCTTCCTGCGGCGTGAACAGTCTTGATATCGTCCTTGTCGTCTTCATTTACAGGTGCGCCGAACTCACCGGCTTCATTGGCCTGAGTTATGACGGAAACCAAAGCTGAGGGGGCGTTTACTATTTTTGAAGTCAGCTGATCTCCCGCCTCTTTTATCTCTTCTATTGAGTAATTTTTTTGCGCCTGCTCTCTTATGGAATCTTTTATCTTCGTGACGGTATCTCCGCCTATCATGGCGCTCACTCTGACCAGCGCAAATATGGCAAGACATATTACTGCCTGAATTAAAAGTTTGTCTTGATATCTTCTCATGGTCCCCTCCTTCTGCCTCTCATTCATTTTATGAGAAGCGGGGGTAAAACATGACGGCATCAAAACCT
The DNA here is from genome assembly GCA_000435715.1 of Firmicutes bacterium CAG:145. Taxonomy (GTDB): domain Bacteria; phylum Bacillota; class Clostridia; order Peptostreptococcales; family Anaerovoracaceae; genus Fimisoma. The sequence continues at coordinate 94,104 of FR882601.1, read as the reverse complement.
AAAAAGGCAGTATATACCTGCCTTTTTAAGATCATTCGTCCCAGTATTCCATGTCGTAATCTTCTATTCTGATTATATCGCCTTCTTCAAGGCCCATTTCTTTAAGTCGGTCTATGGCCCCTCTCTTCTCTATATATTTATACAAATAGCGCAGAGAGCCCATATCGTTAAAATTGGTAGAGCGAAATATCTTATCCAGCTGTTTTCCTCTGAGGGTATATACGCCGTCTTCTTCGTCATAACCTGTTTGGATTTCTCTGTATTCAGGATCAGCCTGATCCGCCTCAAAATCGAAGTACTGGGCAGGATCCTCATCCTCGGCCGGAGACTGCTCTACTCGCTGTAATTTCAAAAGCGCTGCGGAAAGGAGCTCCTTGACTCCTAAATTCAGAGGAGCCGATATGGGAAATACCTTGTATCCCGCATCTTCTACATGAGCCTTGAACTCAAGATACTCCTTAGAATTCTCATCTGTCATATCTATCTTGTTTGCTGCTACTATCTGAGGTTTTTTCAGTATCTTAGGGCTATAGGCAGCCAATTCGGCATTTATCTTGTCAAAATCGTCCCTGGGGTCTCTTCCCTCGCTTCCCGACACATCGACTACATGGATCAGTACCTTTGTGCGCTCTATGTGTTTGAGAAATCTGAATCCCAGTCCTAGTCCCTGGCTTGCACCCTCTATTATTCCGGCGATATCTGCCATCACGAAACTGTCGTCGAAAATATTTACTACTCCCAGATTCGGATCTATGGTAGTAAAATGATAATTAGCTATCTTAGGCTGGGCGCTGGTAGCCACAGACAAAAGCGATGACTTTCCCACGTTGGGAAACCCTACTAAACCGACATCCGCTATAAGCTTCATTTCAAGAATGACTTGCCGTTCTTTGGCTTCGCCTCCGGCTTCAGCAAAATTAGGAGCTTGTCTCACTGAATTTTTAAAGTGAACATTGCCTCTGCCGCCTTTGCCTCCTCTGGCCGCCACGAAACGCTGACCGTTTTCTGTAAGATCTTTCATGGTGAGTCCCGTCTCCTCATCAATGACCACAGTCCCCATGGGCACCCTGATCTCAAGATCTTCTCCCGCTTTTCCGAATCTCTTGCGCTTCATGCCGTCCTGTCCGTTTTCCGCTTCATATTTTCTCTTATATCTGAAATCCATGAGAGTCCTCAAGTTTCTGTCAGCTACAAAAACTACGTCTCCGCCTCTGCCGCCGTCTCCGCCATCCGGTCCCCCTTCGGGAACATACGGCTCCCTTCTGAAGGTAACGGCACCGTTGCCGCCTTTTCCCGATTTTATTGTTATCCTTGCTCTATCTACGAACATCTTGGACATCAGCCTCCCCTCTGTCACAAAAAGACCCTGTAATATGTTAGTTACAGGGTCTCAAGTTTTCAATTAAGCTTCCTTTGGATAAACGCTTACTTGCTTTCTGTTTCTGTCTTTTCTCTCGAATTTGACAGCTCCGTCTATCTTGGCAAAGAGAGTATCATCGCCGCCTATACCGACGTTATTGCCGGGATGGAACTTAGTTCCTCTCTGTCTTACCAAAATGCTTCCGGCGCTTACATACTGACCGTCTCCAGCTTTGAGTCCAAGGCGTTTGGACTCGGAGTCACGACCGTTCTTGGAGCTACCTACACCTTTTTTACTTGCCATTACTCTCGCCTCCTATGCTCTATTGTCAGATTACTTTAACGCTGCTTCGATAGCTTCGATGATAACTGCTTTTGTAGCTTTTTCATCGATAGTTATGTTGTTTTCTTTAGCGAATGCAATCAATTCGTCTTTCTTCATCGAAGCTGATACCTTTTTTACCGGCTTTGCTTCTTTAACTTCCTCTTTGGCTTCTGCTTTAGGAGCCTCTTTTACAGGTTCGGCCTTTTTAGATCCTGTTCCCAGTGATTCGATCTTAACCATCGTATACGGCTGTCTGTGACCCTGTTTCTTTCTGTAGTCCTTCTTGGCCTTATACTTAAAGATTATGACCTTTTTACCTTTTCCGTTTTCTACTACGCTTGCAGTTACGCCAGCGTCTAAATAAGGCGTTCCGACTTTCATTTCTTTTCCGTCGTTGAGAACGAGTACCTTATCAAAAGTTACCTTGTCTCCGGCTTTTGCATCAAGTTTTTCAACTGTGATAACGTCGCCTTCCTGTACTCTGTACTGCTTTCCGCCTGTTTCGATTACTGCGTACATTATGTTTTTCTCCTCCTCTATCCGGTCTCGCCATCGTGGGTGGACGCTTCTGGTCACTAAAAGTGCAGTGAAGATCTCTTATTACCCATTCTGCGCGGCTCAACTTGGTTATGATACCATTAAAATGGCTCAATGTCAAGGGTTTTGGACAAAAAGTCAAAACATTTTTCAAGTAGCGACTACTGATCTGAACATATCAGTATGAGAGACTCTCCCAATTTATTTTTCAGCAATTTCAATACATCTTTGGACATCCTGTCCACATTCTCCCATGAATCAAATCTCAGGCAGATTCGAAAATCCGACCGACATATCCCGATGATAAGTTCCATAAAAGCCGATGAAACCCGGACAAAAGGAACTCCTGTCTGGCTCGCAGCACCCAGTTTGCGGGTGATAAAAGCCAGATCCTTTATCTGCCCGCTGTCGAGGTAATCCGGCAATGACAATTCGGAAAACTCCGACAGCTTCTCCGCAGTCTGCGCCATAAAGAAGGCGTCTACAGAAGGTATCGCTTCGACTGTCATGTCGATGATCTTTTCATCTTTTTTTCGCACTTCGGCAAATCCGCCTATGAGGTTTTTAAGTCTTTCCGGCGGTTCCATTCCTATATCGTAGACCATCCTATTGTAAAATTTCTGATAAAAGCGTGCAGCTTCGCTTCGCTGTCCTTCTTCTAAAAGGAGAGAAATCTTTATCTCTGCATTTTTCTCATCATAAGGATCCATAGTCTCAAGATCTGTTATTATATCCAGGCATTTTCTTATTTCTTTATTTTCTCTGTATAACTCCATCAGCCTTTTGAGTATGACCTGTTTCTTATTCTCCAGAATATAGCGCTGCATTATCATCAGTTCTTCAAATTCTTCCAGATCGGAAAAATATCTGTTTTCAAAGAAATCTCCTCTGAACATGCACCGCAGTTCTTCCAGCCTACCTATATCGCAGTTTTCAACGTCGGCCTCGATGATCTGTCTGAAATCGCACTGATATGAGTATTTCTCATTGATCTGACAGTCATCCCGCGTAATTATCAGAAAAGGCTGGCCTGACGGCTGCACGCATATAGTCTTTCTCAGCTGCCACAGATTAAATCTGAGGTTGTATTTTGCAGCTTCTTCACTGCTTTCAGGCCACAAATAGCCTATCAATTCTTTTCTTGAACATCTCAATCTCTTTTTTGTCATGAGGATAGCTATGAGAGCCTGGCTTTTGCTGCTCAGCTTATCAGTAATATTCATGCCTTCGGACTCAATTTTAAGAGTTCCTAAAAAGTCAATCTTTAACATGATAAACACCTCTGTCAAAGACTATCTCTCCTGCCTTGATGGTACACAAAGGCCTGATAGTCTTGAGACTCTTGGGATCTGTCGACTTAAGGTCGACGGGAAAGATAACTGCATCAGCATATTTTCCTGCAGTGAGACTGCCTAAATGCTCCTCTAAAAAGAGGCCGTATGCGCCGCTGGCAGTATACATCCTTATGGCTTCTTCCACAGTAATTCTGTGTCTTTTTACAGGATGATTGACTGCGTAGTGAATACCCAACATAGGATTTGGGTCCGTCACATTGCTGTCAGAGCCTCCGCACAGGACTATACCGCAGTCTAATATTTCGCGAAAAGCGTTTGTCTGTTTATATCTTTCTCCCAGCCTGTGCTGATACATCTTTCCGGCTCCTCCCCAGAGTCCCTCATAGGTAGGCTGCATGGAAAGTATGACACCGAGTTTTTCCGCCCGCAGCATCTGGGACTGTGTGATCATCTCTGCGTGCTCTATTCTTCCTCTCAGCTTTCTGGCAGGATATCGCTCTTCCGCATATTCAAAAGCCTTTAGACACTCCTCTATAGCGCCGTCGCCAATGGCGTCAAGGCCCACCTGAAGATTATTTCTGTAACATTCCGCTACGAGCTCTCTCAGCTGCGAAGGCGGTATGCTGTATATGCCCTTTTTTCCTGGGGCGTCGGAATAATCTGTGCACAGAGCCGCAGTCCTTCCTCCGATAGTTCCGTCCACATAGAGCGCTCCCCCTATCCTGTGAAGTCCCTTTTCTATTACTGATCTTATATCGGTGGTCTGATAGAACAATTCCATCGCAATCTTGTAATTTTCTCCGTACTTGTATATAAACTCAGCATCCGGACTCTCGTCAAAGGAAGAGGACATATTTCCTCCTTCCATGGCCGCTACAGTCGTAAGCCCCAAGCCAAACAGCTGCGGCACGAGACGGTCTACTGCTTTTTTGCGGTCTTCGTCTGTCATGGCGCTGAAGATCTTATTATCCAGCACTGCTCCTGCCTGATCGGTGAATATACCGGTAGGCATTCCGCTGTCGTCTACCTCTACTCCGTTGAGTGAGAACGGTACTTTAAAATATAAGATGCCGTAGGTGTTTAGAGCAAGAATTTTATAATCTGCAGAATACACGGCTACAGGAGCGTCTTTGCAGTATTTGTCCAGAATCGTTCTGCCCGGCATTTCGCCTTCTTCAAGATATTGAGGATCGAGTTTGGTTCCTATAATCAGCTCTCCTTTTTTTCCTGAATATGCCGATTTTAATTTTTTGCCCGCCGCTCTGTAATTTTTTACGCCCTCCAGCGATACCCAGCTGTCGCTGACGGCTGTCATCACCACATGAAAATGGCTGTCGATGAATCCCGGAGTGACGCTTCCTCCTCTGGCGTCTATCACTTTTGATCTATTGGTAAGATGAGTTTTATAGCCGTCTCCCGTTCCTACTTCTAAGATACGGTTTCTTTCGATGACCATCCAGTCGGCCGTCCCTTTTTCATCCATGGTCATCAGTTTTCCGTTGATAATGATCGTATTTTCTTTCATAAAAACTACCTCTGTCGTCTTTATATTATAATACAAAAAAACTGCCGCCCGGACAAGCTGTAATCCGAAGCGGCAGCAAAAAAGATTTATTTTGTGTATACGATCTTTCCGCCGACCATGGTCATGACGGGTTTTATTTCTTTGATCTCCATCGGATCCACAGTAAAGATATCCCGGTCTAAGAGCACCATGTCTGCATAATATCCTTCTCTGATCCTTCCTTTGCGGTCTTCCATGAATTCTGCGTAAGCGCTCTCATAAGTATATGCGTCTACCGCAGTCTCCACGTCCACACATTCTTTAGGATAAAATCCACCCGCAGGCTGTCCTTTTCTGTTCTTTCTCGTGACTGCCATATAGATATTCTCAAAAGGATTGTAATATTCTACAGGGCAATCCGTACCGTATGATACGTGGGCTCCTTTTCTGTAGAGCGAGCCGAACGCATAGGAAGTCGAAGTTAGCTCACTGCCGCATAATTCCTCTACGATGTTCATATCGTAGTCGAGAAATATAGGCTGAGCGAATACCAGAATGTCTTTTTCCGCTATACGATCGAGAAGAGCCTCATCTGTTATCTGGCAGTGGATGAGAGCGTGCCTTAGCTTGTTCTTGCCGTCTACAAACGCATGCTCGTAGCAGTCTATGGTTCTTTCTACAGCGGCGTCTCCTATGACGTGAGTCACCACCTGCAGACCGTATTCTTTGGCAAGCTGACAGTATTTTTCCATCTCTTCCGGTTTGATCCATTCCAGTCCGTGATTCTCCCTGTCAGATTCATAGCCGTTCCTCATGAGAGCAGTCCTGGCTCCCAGGCTGCCGTCCTTGAACAGTTTCAAAGGTCCGAGAGTCAGCCAGGAATCTCTTTCATATTTGCCTTTGGCAAATTCGCCTTCCTTAAGATATTCTTCAAAAGCAGAAAAGTCGTTGAAGCACACCTGATGCCTGTAGCGTATCAATGCCTCGCCCTTATCGTATATATCATGGAGCAGAGCAAACGCCGCTGGTCCGTCCATGAAGGTAGTTCCGACATCGTTGCTCTGCACACTGGTGATACCGCATGATACTGCGTCTTTCATGGTCTCGATCAGAATTCTTCTTCTCTCCTCCATGGAAAAGTCAGGTATCAGCGCCTTGGCAATATTGCACGCGTTGGCAGTGAATATACCGTTGGGATAGCCGTCCTCTCCGATCAGAAATTCCCCGTCGGGAAATTGAGGCGAACTTCCGTCTATACCCAGCATTTCGATAAGTTTAGTATTAGTAGAAACGATATGTCCGCATACTCTCTCTAACACTATCGGAAATTCTGTGCTTATCTTATCCAGATCGTGTCTGTCAGGCATACGATCGCTGCCGACGAAAAGGTCCTGATTCCATCCTATGGCGTGAAGTCCCTTTTTTACTTGATCCGGATGAGTATCGGCAAATTCCCTGCAGATCTGTATCATCTCTTCTATGGAAGTGACGCCGTCTATCTTAGCCTGATTCATGACCTCGCCTGTCTGCATAAAATGAAGATGTGAGTCGTTGAGTCCGGGAATCAGAGTCTTTCCTTCACAGTCTATGACCTGAGTAAATTCGTCGGCCGCAGCAAGTATCTCTTCATCTGCGCCTACTTTTCTGATGACTCCGTCGTCTATCAGGACGGCCTGTTTGTAACATCCTTTTTCAACATAAACCTTAGCATTGTGTAGAATCGTTTTCATCTTATTTCTTCGCCTTCTTGTTCTTTATATCAAATATGTAATATACCAAAGCTCCAAATGCCGGTACTCCGAAACCTGTAAGTCCTACTACAGGATCGTCTAATGCCGAATTTACTACGAGAGCTGCGAAAATTAAGGCGGTAATTATTACAGATACCGGATAGAACCAGACTTTATAAGGTCTTTCGATATTAGGGTACTTTTTACGCAGGATAGGAACTGCAAGTACTACAAGTACGTTGAATACCATAGCCGAGACAACTACCAGGTTGGTGAGCTGATCCAGATTCCTGATAAGTACTAAGATGACCGAAAGAACTCCCTGCACTATAATAGGCGCATACGGCACTTTATATTTAGGGTGGATCTTAGCAAAGCATTTGAAGAAGTGTCCCTCTTCGGCCATGGCGTAGTACATTCTCGGCTGAGCTAAAATCATTCCGTTCATGGAACCGAACATTGCAAGAACCATTCCTGCAGTAACTACAAATGCTCCTGCGCTTCCCAGTACCTTATGGGCTACGGCAGTACCCAAGTATAAGTCTCCGCTTTCTATCATGCTTACTATCTCATCATGAGGAAGCACCTTCATGATTGCAAAGTTGAACAGAGTATAAATTACAGTAACTCCGCCTATACCGATGATCAGCGCCAGAGGCAGGTTCTTCTTTGGGTTTTTGATTTCTTCTGCTACTGTGTTCAGATTTGTCCATCCTTCATAAGCCCAAAGAGCCGCAACTACTGCTATAGCGATCATAGATATGATGCTTGTATCGTTATTCTGAGCATATTCTCCTGCCTGTGCAAAGGACAGATCAGGGCTGACGCGGCCTACAAAGATAGCAGCAAAGAGTATTATCATGACAGGCACCAACTTGGCGACCATAGATAAGTTCTGAATGATAGAAGCAACTTTTACCCCTACAAGGTTGTATAAGGTCGCCGCTACGATGAGAACGATAGCCGCCGCCTTTACTCCAAAATCGCTGAGCCCGAAATAAGGCTGAAATACTGTCATGAGAGCTATGGAAACCGCAGCGATAGAGCCGGGTCCTCCGATCAGCCAGTCGGTAAAGCCTGCCATAAATCCTACTACAGGATGAAAAGCTTCGTCGAGATAGACAAGACGACCTCCGGCTTTAGGCATAGCTGTTCCAAGTTCTGCATAGCAAAGGCCTCCGAACAGTGAAATAAGGCCTGCCAAGATCCAGCATACCAGCGCCAGTCCGCTGTCCATACCGGTTCTTTCAAGTACGTAAGAACCGAGATAGAAGATGCCGGAACCGATCATGATACCTCCGATAATGCTGACTCCGCCAAAAACTCCGATTTCTCGTTTAAATTCCGTTTTTTCGGTAGTCAATGATTCCAAACGTTTTTCGTTATCCATAAACGTTTCCTCCTTTCGTTAATTATTAGATTATAAAGAATAACTGTTTATTTCCCCGTTTACGAAAGGACATGGTTTATTTATTTTATACTTTTATAAACGTTTTAACATAAATTTACATTTTATTTTGCGTTTATATGTGGATTCAGCTGCTGGAGTTTTTGGTCATCTTGCGGCGGCAAATAGCATCTTACTGCTGTTCATTTTCAATTTTGCCCTGAAAAGTCCCGTAAACATCTTTAACCCTCTCTTAAGGTAAAATAAAAAGAAGACGCCTCTTATCCGGGGCATCTTCCCTTAAATTTATTCTATGACTACTCCGTCCTCATCGATTATCATATCCATGATCTCTGAAAACTCCTCTTCGGAAACTTCAGGTTCCTTCTCAGCTTCGCCGTCGCTCTTAAGCTGCGCTATGATCTTCTTTTCTATCTCATCTACGATCTCAGGATGATCTTTAAAGTATACCTTGATATTCTCACGTCCCTGTCCTATCCTCTCGCCGTTGTAGCTGTACCATGAGCCTGCCTTATCCAGTATCTTGGCATTGACCGCAGAATCGAGGATATCGCCTTCTTTGGAAATACCTTCGCCGTACATGATGTCAAATTCGGCCTGTTTAAACGGAGGAGCTACCTTGTTCTTGACTACTTTAACCTTTGTCCTGTTACCCAGCACGTTGTCTCCGGCCTTGATAGTCTCCACCTTTCTGACGTCGAGTCTCATGGAGGAATAGAACTTTAAGGCTCGTCCGCCTGTAGTCACTTCAGGGCTTCCGTACATCACGCCGACTTTTTCTCTGAGCTGGTTGATGAATATGACGCATGTGTTAGACTTGTTTATATTTCCGGTTATCTTTCTGAGAGCCTGAGACATCAGACGTGCCTGCAGTCCTACATGTGCGTCGCCCATCTCTCCCTGAATCTCTGCCTTAGGAACCAGCGCCGCTACCGAGTCGATTATGACTACGTCCAATGCGCCGCTACGCACCAGCATGTCGCAGATCTCCAGAGCCTGCTCGCCCGTATCAGGCTGTGAGACTAAAAGGTTTTCGACATCCACCCCCAGATTTTTCGCATATACGGGGTCAAGAGCATGTTCGGCGTCTATAAAAGCAGCCTTGCCGCCGTTCTTCTGAGCCTCCGCTACTATATGTAAAGTCAGCGTTGTCTTACCTGATGACTCCGGTCCGTATATCTCGACGATTCTGCCTCTCGGTACGCCGCCTATGCCTGTAGCTACATCAAGGCTTATGGAGCCTGTGGATATGGCTTCCACGTTCATCTGCGCTCCTTTGTCGCCCAGCTTCATTATGGCGCCTTTGCCAAACTGTTTTTGTATCTGGGACAGAGCCGCGTCTAAGGCCTTGTCTTTCTCGCTCTGGTCCACTTTTCTCTCGACTTTCTTATCTGTCTTATCTGAAGCCATAATTATCTCTCCTTCATCGAACATTTGTTCTTATTTGTATGATACAATATTTTTCCCCCTGGGTCAAGGGTTATTTCGCAATTAAATATGGAAATTTATGTAAATATAATATCTCCGCGAGAAAGATTTGTCAAGCACTATATGGCAGAAATGCGTTTATATATCTCATAAAGCATGCTGAGAACGGCATAGTTCCTGTTCCATTTTCGATTGACATTGCGACGCTGGATTTTTATTATCTCAGTGTTCCCTTTCCATCGTATGCCTACATAAGCTGTTCCCACAGGCTTCTGGAGGCTTCCTCCGCCCGGTCCGGCAATTCCCGTGACAGAAATGCACAGATCTGACCCCGTCTTTTCCGCCAGTCCCTCAGCCATCTCTGCTGCGGTCTGACTGCTTACGGCTCCGAAAGTTTCAAGGGTGTCTTCTTTAACTCCCAGTTCCTCCATCTTTGCCTTATTGCTGTACGTGACTATTCCTCTGTCAAATACGCAGGAAATTCCAGGGATATCAGTAAGCGTTCCGGCGAAGAGCCCTCCTGTACACGATTCTGCACAGGAGACAGTTATATTTTTTGAGATAAGAAGCCTTCCCACCACATCTTTCAGGTCTTCATTATCCTGACTGTAGACGTATTCTCCGATTATATCCATGACTCTTTGGCTCATGTCGTCTACAGCTTTCTTTGCTTCTTGGAGCGTGGCTCTCTTTGAAGCTATCCTGAGGCTGCACTCCCCCTCTTTAGCGTACGTAGCTATGGTTGGATCCGTCTGTTCATCTATCAGAGGAAGAAGTACCGTCTCCATCTTTGACTCTCCGAGACCGAAAGTTCTGAGTATTCTATAATGAATCACGCTGTCCTGCAAGCTCCTGAGCCGAGGCATGACCTCCTTGGAAAACATATTTGTCATCTCCCGGGGAGGTCCCGGCATGGAGACTATGATCTTGCCGTCTTTCTCAAGCCAAAATCCGGGAGCCGTTCCCTGATCGTTGGGAAGAACTTCGGCGCTTTCAGGCATATAGGCCTGTTTCAGATTGTTTTCGGTCATAGGTCTCTCGGATTTTCTGTAATGGCTCTTTAAAGCTTCCATAGCCATATCGCTGACCACGATACGTTCTCCCATGGCCTTTGCAATAGTCTCTTTTGTGAGATCATCCTGAGTCGGTCCGAGGCCTCCTGTCGTTATTATCATGTCACAGTCTCTGAAGGCCAGATGTATAAGTTCCAAAAACCTTTTGGGGTTGTCTCCCACGCTGTAATGATACATCACGTCAAACCCGAGATTATTAAGTTCTCTGGACAGATACGCAGCATTGGTATTGACTATCTGTCCGAAGAGTATTTCCGTCCCTACTGTAAGAATAGCTGTTTTCATCGCAGACACCTATTTCACGGAGAATACGTTCTTATTCTGAATCACGTATTCCACTCCCGAGTATACCGTCATGATCAGTGAGGCCCAGAGGAAAGCCTGAGCTATATACCAGAGCGGAATGAAGAGAGGGAACGCAGGGACCAGAAGCAAAAGGCAGACTGCTATCATCTGGAGAACGGTCTTGATTTTTCCGCTCATTCCTGCGGCGATGACGATGCCCTCCGAGGCCGCTACAGTTCTCATTCCGGCTACCGTAAACTCTCTGGCCAGAATTATTATAAGCATCCAGGCGGGTACATAAACAGGTATCATCAGGCATATAGCCGAATAGACCAGTACTTTATCAGCCAAAGGATCCATTATTTTGCCGAAGTTAGTCACCAGATTATATTTTCTTGCGATCTTTCCGTCCAGCATATCTGTCAGCGAAGCCGCCACAAATATTATGAATGCCAGCAGATACCAACTAAAATAATATGCTCCTATAAAAAACGGAACGGCGATGACTCTTGCGATAGTAAGTTTATTTGGTAAATTCATCTCTCATACCTCCATGCCTGTAAGATCATAATCGAAAGCGTCCTGTATCAGAACTTTTACTATATTTCCCGGCGAAAGATCTCTATCTGAGGTGAATATGACGGAATTGTCTATTTCAGGAGCGTCATATCTGGTTCTGCCTACGTAACTGCCGTCCTCGTCTCTTTCTTCTACCAGTACTTCTAAAATTTTTCCGATCTTTTCCCTGTTCATTTCCAGGGAAATATCCAGCTGCCTTCTCATAATAGTGTCGAGCCTCTGCTGTTTTATCTCATCGGGAATCTGATCTTTCATTTCCCCTGCAGGAGTATTTTCCTCCTGTGAATAGGCGAATACTCCCAGCCTGGCGAATTTCATTTCTTCGACAAAATCCAGCAAGATGTCGAAATCCTCTTCGCTCTCGCCGGGGAATCCCGTTATCAGAGTAGTCCTTATATGAATATCAGGAATAGCCGCTTTAAGTTTCTTTATCGTATTTTTTATGGACTCGCCGGTGGAACGGCGTCTCATGGCTTTCAAAACTCTGTCGCTGGCATGCTGAATAGGAATATCTATATAATTGCATATCTTAGGCTCGGTCCTGATAACTTCGATGAGCTCGTCTGTTATTCTGTCCTCATAACAATACATGAGACGTATCCATTCTAACTTATCTATCCTGCACAGCTCTCTGAGAAGTTCCGGCAGAGCCAGCCTCCCGTACAGATCTGTTCCGTAAAGAGTAACGTCCTGAGCTATGAGGATGAGCTCCCTGCATCCGTTATCCGAAAGCCACTTTGCTTCTCTTATGACCTCCTCCTTGGGTTTGCTTCTGAAAGGGCCCCTTATGGAAGGTATCACGCAATAGGCACATCTGTTGTTGCACCCTTCTGAGATCTTCAGCGTTGCCGTATAAGATTCCTCGTTCAGAAGTCTTGGAAGCGTCTTCAGAGTATCAGGCGCCTGCCCGCACACCCAGTTATATCTCGCCGGTGAATCCGCATCCTTCGAAAACTCGATAGAAGAGAGTATTTCCGGCAGTCTCTCGTATTCGTTTACTCCAAGAAATCCGTCAACTTCAGGCATCTCTTCGAAGAGTTCTTCTGAATAGCGTTCAGACAGACATCCGCAGACTAATAGTTTTTTCCCATCTCTCTTATATTCTGCGAGTTCAAATATCCTTGAAATGGATTCTTTTTTGGCGTCGTTTATGAATCCGCAGGTGTTGACGATGATGACATCTGCAAGATCAGCATCTTCTGTCACCTCAAAGCCCGCCTTGGTCATAATCCCTTTGGCTGTCTGCGTATCGTTGAAATTCTTCGGGCAGCCCAGAGTCTCCATATATATCTTCATTGTCATATTCCTTCTGTATCTTCTTCCATCTGTTTCAATTCTTCCTCTGACAGCAATACCTGACGAGGCCTGCTGCCATCCTGCGCGCTGACGATGCCTCTGGCTTCCATCATATCCATTATGCGGGCCGCCCTGTTGTAACCTATCCTGAATCGTCTCTGAAGCATGGATACCGAGGCCTGTCCGCTTTTTACCACCAGATCTATGGCGTCAGAAAGAAGCTCGTCGGCTTCCTCCTCCGGCCCCTGTACATCATTTCTCTCTATTCGGGTAAGGACATCCTGATTATAAGCGGCATCTTGTACCTGATCTTTGACGAAGTCTATAACCTTATTGACTTCACTGTCAGAGATAAACGCTCCCTGTATTCTCACAGGTTTTCCCATTCCCATAGGGTTAAAGAGCATATCTCCTTTTCCTACAAGTTTCTCCGCCCCCTGCATATCTAAAATAGTCCTGGAGTCCACCTGAGATGAGACCGCAAAAGCTATCCTGGAAGGAATATTCGCCTTTATGACTCCGGTGATAACGTCTACGGAAGGCCTCTGAGTAGCTACGATCAGGTGCATCCCCGCAGCTCTTGCCATCTGAGCCAATCTGCATATGGATTCTTCTATCTGAGAAGGCGCCGCCATCATAAGATCCGCCAGCTCGTCTATGATTATGACTACCTGAGGCATTACTTTTTCAGTCTCGTCGTTGGCTCTCACATATTCGTTATATGATTCTAAGTCTCTTACGCCCTCTTCTGCAAACTTTTTATATCTGTCTGTCATCTCGGCTACAGCCCAGTTCAGCGCCGCAGCCGCTTTACCTGGGTCTGTGACCACAGGTATCATCAGATGAGGAACTCCGTTATAATTTCCCAGTTCTACCACTTTAGGGTCCACCAATATGAGCTTTACTTCGTCGGGATTGGCCTTGTATAAAAGACTCGTTATTATGCCGTTTATACATACGGACTTTCCTGAGCCTGTGGAACCTGCTATGAGAAGATGGGGCATAGCCTTGAGATCGGCTACTATAGCTTTTCCGCTTATGTCCTTTCCCACGGCGAAAGTTATCTTGGACTTGCTGTCTTTAAATTCCCGTGAATCTATGATCTCCCTTATATGTACCATAGTCACCGAATCATTCTCCACTTCGATGCCTACCGCTGCTTTTCCCGGGATAGGAGCCTCTATCCTGATGCTTTTAGCCTCAAGGTTCAGCGCTATATCGTCGGCCAGCCGAACTATGCTGTTTACTTTTACTCCTACGGCAGGCTGTATCTCATATCTGGTGACCGTAGGTCCCTGAGTCACCTGCATCACTCTGGCGTCCACATGAAAGTTTTTTAAAGTTTCTTCCAGTTTCTGCGCCTTCTCTGTAAGAAGTCGATTATTGGCCTTGACCCCTCCTTCAGGTCTTTTCAGAAGGTTTACGGGAGGCTTCTTATATTTTTTCAGCTTGGCCGTATTTATCTCTTCGGCAGAGAGCATGGCTTCTCTGGCCTCTTTGTTTGAAATCTTTTTGTTTTCGCCAGAAACTTCTTCATCGCCGGTCAAAATACCGTTCTCATCAGGTATCTGTCCTGAAGATAAATCAGAATCGGTAAGTCCCCTGCCTGCCATGGATGAAGAAGGCTTGTCCAGCCCGAATCCCGAAACTTCAGCCGATAAGCTTCTCCCGTCTAATCCGTAACCTGAACCAAAATCAGAGGACTCCTCCAATCCGAATCCTCCTGAAACGTTGTTTCTGCCGAACAGGGAATCGTCTTTCATATATTTCAGAACGCTGTTCTTTTCATCGGCCGCATTGTTATTCTGACCAGCAGACCCTTCGTGTATATCGGCATCCGCCTCCTTTGTATCAAAAGAAGCTGCCCTGCCGTCTACTATCTTTATCTCACTTTTCTTTGGCGGCATAGCATTTCTGTCGGCCGCCTTTTTCTTCATGTCGTCTATAGTTACTTGGCGCCCCTCTTCTATCACATTCTCATCAGCGTCCAGATAAGAATGTTCCTTGGCCAGCTTCCGCTCTTCTCTCTTGTCGCTTATCTTGCCGATAAACCTGGAAACAGGCGTGTTGATGATCAGAAGCAGACAGATGATAGAGACCAACAGAGAAAATATCCAGCATCCCGCCGTTCCGAAACCTTTTATCAGCAAAGTTGCCAATATCATGCCGAAGAAACCGCCGCTCTTAAGGGTCACTCCCGCAGTGTAAAACTCTTTAATCTTGTCCAAAGAAAAATCTAAAGAAGGATAGTTTTCTACAAATCTTATAGAATTCATGGTGGAGAGCATCAAAAGCAGCAAAAGCAAGAGAAGCGTCGTCTTTACAGATATAGACACGGCTTTCTTTGTGAACAGCAGTATTCCGAATACTATAAGATAGAAGGGCAGGACATAAGCCATAAAACCAAACAGGCCCTTGAGAAAGTCGCCTATCATTTCGCCCAGTTGTCCCGCTCCTTCTGTAAAAGTCGCGACTATAAGAAATACTCCCAGGGCGATGGAAATTATCGCCCATATCTCATCTATCACACGTCTGTCTGCTTTTTTCTTAGACTGAATTTCCTGCGCCTTCTCTCTGGCTTTTGAACCTGTCCTGGCAGAACTTTTAGTTCTTGAAGACTTGTTTTTAGAGCCGGGAGGACGGCCTGGTCCCCTCTTTTTTTCAGCCATTGTAAAATCCTTTCTCTTTAGGTCAGCTTATCTTCTCTGCCGTAATCATCATGCGACGAAAAGTCCGTATCCGACGACCACCGCCCCAAGCAGCCATACATAATAAGAAAAGTAGCTGAGCTTCTTGTTTGAAACTATCTTGATCATAGATTTGATAGCTATAAGTCCCGATATCGCCGCAACTGCCATTCCCGCAATTATAGGGCCCAGATCCGCCATCTGTATTCCGCTCTGTATGGCGGCCGGAGCTTCTAACACAGCCGACCCCAATATGGAAGGAACAGAGATGAGGAACACGAATTTGACGGCAAATTTTCTGTCGAGGTTGCATAACAAACTTCCGAACAAAGTGGAGCCGGACCGCGATATTCCCGGCCATATGGCTATACCCTGTATAGCTCCCACGAACAGAGCGTTCCTGTAATTCATCTGCTTTATACCTCTGTTGGAATGACCCGTTCTTTCGGCGATGACCAGAAGAAAACCGGTTATTATGAGGCCTGCGCCGATAGGTACGACAGAATTGTAGAGTCCGTTGAAAAAGTCATTGAATAAAAGGCCTATTATGCCTGTAGGAATGGTTGCTACTATTATCATCACTCCCAGTTTTCTCGTAGGCCTCTCCTCAAGTCTGAGGCCTTTGCCTGTACACAGATCCTTTATAGTAAGGAAGAGTTCCTTTATAAGTTCCCATATATCTTTCCAGTATACTATGAATACTGAGATGAGCGTTCCTACATGAAGGAGTACGGCGAAGAGAAGCACATTGTTCTCTTCTATACCGAACCACTGCTGAAGCAGCGCAAGATGACCGGAACTGCTTATGGGTAAAAATTCCGCAAGGCCCTGAACCAGGCCTAAGACTATAGCTTCAATATATGACATAATCTCTTCTCCTTATTTTTTGTTTATATATCCCTTTGCTTTCAGAGTCTCCGCACAGAGTATAGCGCCCCCCGCCGCGCCTCTTATGGTATTGTGGGAAAGCCCTACAAATTTATAGTCGTATACGCTGTCTTCTCTGACTCTTCCTATGGAGATACCCATTCCTTTATCTCTGTCCACATCAGCCTTAACCTGCGGACGATCGTCCTCTTCAAAGTACTTTATAAACTGCTCAGGCGCCATAGGAAGTTTCTCCTCCTGAGGAAATCCGCTGTAATTTTTTAGCTTTTCTATAAGCTGCTGCTTGGTAGGCTTCTTTCTGAATTTCACGAAAGCGGCAGCAGTGTGTCCGTTGAGCACCGGTACTCTTATGCACTGGCAAGTTATCTTAGGCTCTTCTGCCTTGACTATCTTGCCTGCCTGCATATCTACCTGTCCCCAGATTTTAAGAGGTTCCTGTTCGCTCTTTTCTTCTTCTCCGCCTATATACGGTATCACGTTTTCTACCATCTCCGGCCAGGACTTGAAGTCTTTGCCCGCTCCGGAAATAGCCTGATAAGTGGTTATAACGCACTCATATGGTTCAAACTCTTTCCATGCATTGAGGGCGGGAACGTAGCTCTGTATGGAGCAGTTTGGCTTTACGGCAACGAATCCTTTAGTCGTTCCGAGGCGTTTCTTTTGAGCCTCTATGATCTCAAAATGATCGCAGTTAATCTCAGGTATTACCATAGGCACGTCGTCTGTCCATCTGTGAGCGCTGTTGTTGGATACTACAGGAGTCTCCGCCTTGGCATACGCTTCTTCTATAGCCTGGATTTCTTCTTTAGTCATATCCACGGCGCTGAAAACAAAATCTACTTTTGAAGCCACGCCCTCTACGTCGCTTACATTCATTATCTTTATATCTTTAACGGCCTCAGGCATCGGCTTTTCGATCTTCCAACGGCCGCTGACCGCATCTTCATAGCGAAGTCCCTCGCTGCGCCCCGACGCAGCTATTACTCTCACCTCAAACCATGGATGATCTTCAAGAAGTGATATGAATCTCTGGCCCACCATTCCTGTGCCGCCTAATATACCTACTCTTAATTTTTCATTCATAAAAATACCTCTCGCTTAAAATTGATTTAATTCAGGTTCATAACAATTTATTGTATCACTTTTTTATTGATGTTTCAACAAAATAGAACCGATTGAATATAATAATTTAACACTAATATTCTATGAAAGGATGTGTATGCTGTGTCATTATTCAAAGGAGCTGCCACCGCTCTCATCACTCCGTTCAAGGACGGAAAAATAGATTACGTCTCCATGGGCAAGCTGATAGAGTGGCAGATAAACCAAGGCATAGACGCCCTTGTAGTCTGCGGCACCACAGGCGAGGCTTCGACTCTCTCGGTCATGGAAAAGCTTCAGCTGGTAAGATTCGCCGTGGACTTGACAGACGGCCGTGTTCCTGTAATCGCAGGTTCGGGTACGAACAACACGGCCGCCGCGGCAGATCTGTCCAAGGGGATGGAAGACGCCGGCGCCGACGGTCTTTTAATAGTCACTCCTTATTATAATCGATGTACAGAAAGCGGGCTTATTTCGCATTACGAAAAAATAGCCGACGACGTATCTATACCGATAATAATGTATTCCGTTCCTTCAAGGACGGGTGTAAATATAACTCCCTCTGCAGTTGCGGCCCTCTCCCAGCATCCGAATATCGCAGGTATAAAAGAAGCCTCCGGCAACATATCTCAGATATGTCAGATAGCTTCTTATATAGGCGACGGCTTCGACATGTATTCGGGCAACGACGATCAGACAGTGCCGCTGATGTCTCTGGGAGGAATCGGCTGTATTTCGACGGTCTCAAATATTATACCTGCTCGTTTCGCAAATATGACCCGCGATTTTTTGAACGGAAATTATATCCAGGCAGGTAAAGAACAGGTGGCGATCAAACCTCTGATCGATTCTTTATTTGTAGAAGTAAACCCTGTTCCTGTCAAAGCCGCTTTGAACATGATGAGAATGTGCAATCTGGAATACCGGCTGCCTATGTGCCCTCCCAGCAACAAAACTCAGTACATGGTCTATGACGCTTTAGAAGAGTTCGGTTTGATATGATGACCTCTTAAATATAGAAAATATGTAAAAAAGATCCCGCAAGCCTGTCTCGTAAATACAAGGCCGCGGGATTTTTACATGTCATATTCTATCTCGTATACAATTTTTTCAGCATTATTCTGACCGGTTCATCATATCTCTTATCTTTCCTGCTGCATAAGAGACCGACGTATCACTGGGGATTATGACGGAAAGGTTCTGAGAGCCGCCGCTGTAAGTGGCCGCCATGGTTCCTGTTCCGGTAATGGCGCATGTTTCTATCTCCCATCCTGTCATATCATCAAGCTGCATCTTTACAAGTGATGAAATATCGTCGTCTGTCATATTGGTTCTCATCTGATCCCTGACTGCGCCCAGGAGCTGAGGGTATTTTATCAGCAGGCTCTTGTCGCTCATGATCTTGTTGATTATCCCCTGTATCACCAGCTGCTGATTTCTCACTCTCTGATTATCGCCGGAAGCAAAAGCATACCTTTCTCTTGCAAAATAGAGAGCTGCTTCTCCGCTCATGTGATTGATTCCTTTGACGTAACTATACTTGGAAGCAGAAGATTTAAAACTGTACTCCGATTCCACATCTATACCGCCAATGACGTCCACTACGTCTTCAAGAGTCGTGAAGTTTACTCTCAAGTAATAGTTTATGTCTATCCCCAGCCAGTCTTCGACAGTAGTGACAGTCTCGTCCACTCCGTATATGCCCGTATGGGTGAGCTTGTCTTTAGCTCCGTAAGAATGAAGAGTTACATACATATCTCTTGGAATAGAAGTGAGCAATATCTTTTTCCTGGCCGGATCTACCGTCATTATCATATTGACATCGCTCCTTGAAACTTTATTGATATTGCCGTAGGTATCTATGCCGCTTATATACACGTTAAACGGCTGCTCCGTCACGTTGGCGGGCTTAGCCACGTCTTCGTTTTCTATCTCTATGGAAACAGTATATAAGATCTTTGTATTATCCCTGAAATCGCTTATCTCTTCACAGAGCATATCGTAGTTTATGCTGCTGACAAAGATGATGTTATCGAAGTTGTTTCCGTCTGCTCCTATGAGCTTACGTCCCAGATCTACATAAGCCCCTGAATTCTCATAAGTGACTTCGTATTCATCTTTAAGCCTGTCCTTGGCGTCTTTATAGGCATCGTTCTCTCCTTCGCTTACGAAAACGGTCTCTCCTTTTATATCTGAGATGTCATCATAGCTGCCGTCTTTCAATACTGCCACATAGAAATCTTCTGTCTGTTTATCGTCTTTGGATATTGTGCCAAAGAGATCGAAAGTGCTGTACAGATAGTAGCTTCCTATGGCTAAGATGACCGAAAAGATCACCGCCAGAGCTGCCCCTGTACGCCTTCTTCCCTTCTTTTGTCTGTCTGAACGTAAAAGTATCAGTGTGATCAAGGTAATTATGAGAAGTATGACACCTGCAAAGATGATGTGCTTGGCAGAAAAGATACCTGCCGTCACCATCATCGCTATGAACAAGGCCTCTACCAGCAAGAAGACGGCTGTGAGAACATTGGCTGCTGTATTTTTGCTTTTATTTTCATCTCTTTTCAATGTACTATTCCCCTTTCTGCGATTTTAGAATTCATCTCGCAGATAAAGTATAACACAAAACGCAGGATTTGAATATAAATTGTCCCTTATTTAAGGCTATGGAGTTTTCGGGCTTGTCTGTTGGGGAAGTTATATATTTCTGCCGTAATAAGATAAAAATTCTTTCAATACTGCGCATCCCGATTGATAAAAATCTTTCGCAGCCTGCCGGCCAATATATCTGAAATGCCACGGTTCAAAATTATATTTTGTAATTTTCTCAGAATTAAAAGGGTATCTCAAAACAAAGCCAAATTTCATGCAATTTTTTTCTAACCATTTAAATTCATCGGATTTTCTCCTCTTTTCATCTGAGCTGGGACCTCCCCATAATATGTCTACGCTCAGCCCGCTATGATGTTCACTTTCTCCCGGCATTGCCGCATATCTTTGATCTTGCCCGTATTTTTGTACATATCTGTCGTATATGTCCCTTTGCATAGCGTATGATCTGTACGCCGAATCAAGATAAATGCAGATACCATCAGAGATAGCAGCCTTAAACATTTCGCACAAAGATGGTACGACTATCGGGTTTAACCGCCTGCCAAAGATATATTCAAGTTTCGGAACATATCCTTCATCTATTTTAGTAAGTTTATTTATGAGAATCAGAGTATTCTCCGGATTTTTCTTTTGTCTAAATGTTTCAAACTTAAAAGCTTTTGAAATGTTTTTATACTTTACATCGACCTCAACCGTAAAATCAAAGTCTCTTTCCAGAATCAGAAAAGAATTATTTGACACTATTTCAATATTATCTTCTTCTGAGAACTGCATTTCTATTTTATCATACCCCCCCTTGTATGACTTTTTGTTGTTTGAAACACAAAAGGAAACTGCCGATCCTTGCATCGCATATTTAGTATTGTTGGTAGATTTTATTTCTATATATTCTTTTTTTTAAATCATATATCTGTTCTCCGTTAAAAATCTTATGATATTTTTACTGTTCCATGGCATATTTTATGATTTCGTCAATCAGTCTGCTATATGTAATCCCGTCGTACAGCCACAATTTAGGATACATGCTTACAGCGGTAAATCCAGGCAGGGTGTTGATTTCATTAAAAATTATTTCACCGTTCGTTCTGACAAAGAAATCTACTCTGGCTAAATTACGGCAACCCAGAAGCTTATATATCTCCAAGGCCTGTTTCTTTATCTTTTCAGCTGTATTGTCGTCAATGCGGGCGGGAATAATGGTTTTTGACCGAATGTTATTATATTTTGAATTATAGTCATACCAGTCTCCTGAAGACAATATTTCACCAACGCTTGAAGCCAATGGGACTTCGTTGCCCAAGACCGCTGTTTCCACTTCTTGTCCGACAACAGCTTCTTCCACTATGACCTTACTATCCTCCTTAAAAGCCGTCTCGTAGGCGTTCCTCAGTTCCCGAAGGTCTCCGACTTTAGATATCCCTACCGATGAACCGGAAGATGAAGGTTTTACAAAGAGCGGCCAAAATCCGGAAAAGTATTTGGCCGTATCCGATACTATCCGGTCCTGATCCTCTTCAAAGTCGGTTTTACCGGCTATATAACTTTTTGCCTGTTTTACATTTAGATTGGATACTAATATTTTCGTAAGAACTTTGTCCATACAGCAAGCCGATGAGGCGACACCGCAGCCCACATATTTAATTCCCGACAATTCAAAAAGGCCCTGTATAGTTCCATCTTCACCCTTCTTGCCGTGCAGCACAGGCCATATCAAATCGACCTTTATCTTTTCTCCGTCTTCTGATATTAAACCTTCCGTTGATGTATCGGGTGACAGAATAGCCCGCCTGTTGCCTTTTCTGTCTTCCCAGCTCCCGTCTGCGATTTCATCCGTGCTGGCGTCTGTTACAAGCCATTCTCCCCGTGAAGTTATGCCGACGCAGATTATATTGTATTTATCTCTGTCTATTTCTCTTAAAATCGAGACGGCTGAATTTCTCGACACCTGATTTTCGGAAGATTGTCCTCCCCATAAAAAGCAAATCGTCAATTTATCTTTGTTTTCCATGTCTTCTCCGACCTCTTACTTCAGCGGCCTACTATTCTATATAGCAAGTCTCGATATTTTCTCTTTTAGCGTACTTATCGGCGAAGGAATCCTTAACGCAGTAAATCGTAAGGTTTTTACAGTTAAGGAAGGCTTCTCCTCCGATTTTAACTACAGATTCGGGTATATAAATTTTCTCCAAATTCGCGCAGTTTCCGAAGGCCCTGTAACCCAGCTCCGCCGTTCCGTTTTCTATTTTTACAACTCGAAGATTGGCGCATGTTGAAAAAGCGCTTCTGTCGATAATTCTCACGCTTTCCGGTATCGTCACCTCCGTAAGACCGGAGCATTTATAAAAAGCGCAATATCTTATGCTCTTTAAAACCGTCGGAAGCGTCACCTCTTTTATTCGGCTGTTTTGGGAAAACGCTGTTTTGTCTATTCCGATTACAGGCTTTTCGTTTATCAAGTCGGGGATACTTATTTTATCTGACGTCGTCTTTCCTTTTTTAATTACAACGTACTTTAAATACTCGCCTATAACATATTCTTCTGTATCCTGTTCTTCGTATGTATGCTCGTCTCTCTCAAATTCCTCGTGATACCAAGTTCCGAAAATGTCGTCTACGGTTCGCTCAAGTGCCATTCCTCTGCTTCCTTTTAGCATAATTATGCTGTCTTTGGACATGCTCTTTTCTACTTCTTCTTTTAATAAATCATAATTGTCAGTATAAAACAGATTTTTATTAGTAGTGTTATTTGAGGCGTATTCATAAGCGATTTTCATTTCACTGCCGTAAAGTAAGACTGAATCGACATCTGAATCTAATATGTGCTTTCCTATAGGCTCATGCTCTTTCTTGCTGCTTTCACCAAGCTCCAGCACATCTCCTATTACAGCTGTCGTTTTTATATCCGTACTTTTCTTTAAAAAATCTAAAGTATCAAGAGCGCCTTTTATGGACTCGCTCGAAGCGTTGTAGCAATCTAAGAAAAATCTTTGTCCTCCTATATTCGTAAGGTTTTGGCGTATTCCGCTTGTTCTGTATTTTGACAAAGCCTCTGCTATTTCTCTGTCCTTCATACCCGTTTCTTTGGCTGCGGCAAAGGCCGCCAAAGCGTTATATACATTATGTATTCCTATGCACTTTAAGGTTATATTCAATGATTTATCCTTATAGCTAAGAACAAAATTTATATCTTCAATAGTCTGCCTTATTTGTGAAGCCTTATAATCTGCCTTCTCGTTTTCTACGCCATAGGTAACTATTTTGTGTTTCGCGTCCTTAAATGAAGCTTGATATTGATCGTCCGCGTTTATAATGAGAACCCCGTTTTCAGCCATGCCGTATTCTATGCCGAAACAGCTCTCGGCTACTCTTTCTTTGCTTCCGAACGCCTCCATGTGAGAAGATCCGACCTTAGTTATTATCCCTATGTCAGGTCTGATGAAATGTGAAATGTTTTGGGCGCATCCGTAAGGAGGCCCCTCCATTATTTCCTGAACGTAAACTTCATGTTCCTTTTTTAAACGCTGAAGGACTATTCCCGAATATCTAACCGTATTTGCATTTGAAGTAAGGCCGTGGGTTTTATATCTGCTTGATAAAATGCTGTACACCATTCCCGTGGCGGCCGTTTTTCCTATGCTTCCCGTTATACCGATTACTTTTCCTTCATATGTCTTTCTCAATATTCCATGAGCGTTAGCCCATGTTTCCCAAACATCTTCAACTATTATGCACGGATATTCCTTCACTTGTCTGTCGCTGACTATTACTTTTGCACCTTTGGAAATCGCATAATCTGCCATTTCTTCTATCCGCGCCTGCGAAAATTTAATATGCGGGTTTGAAGTCACGTTGACGAACGCTGCGCAGCCTTCCGCCGCGTCCTGAGCAAATCTGAGGCAGGTGTATCTTTCATTATCCTCCTCCGTGGAAATTCTTTTGCCGGCCGCCTCCAAAATGAGAGCTTTGCAGATTCTTTCACTTATCTCCGCGCCGTATTCGGGAATCTTATATTCCATTATCTTTTCGGCAAGATTTCTTGTCTTTATCAAATACTCCGATTCACAGTTCTCGTTATATTTACTTATCGCCGGAACTATAGGATACTTCCTTCCGTAAAAATTATCGAACACGTGACAAGGTATGTATGAGGAGCTGACGCTTACCTTTCCGTCGCCGCCCTTTTTTAAATTTAGCGTCAAGATAGCGTTGTCCCTGCTCAGATAATTTCTCTCGCTGGTAGCAAAATTTCCCAAGGAATAAATTACAGGCACAGTTCTGCCGTCGGGTGCAGTTATTTCCTCATAACCCTGAAGCGAATGGGTATGGCTGCCAACTATGTAATCGGCTCCTGCGGCAGCCAATTCTTCGGCCTGACGCCTTTGGCTGTCTCCGAACTGATGCTTGTACTCTCTGTCGACGCCCCAGTGCATATATACGATGACAAGGTCTGCCTCCCCTGGCCCCTTGGCAGCGGTTATATTTTCTTTCACTTTTTCTATATCATATATATTTAAAAGGCCTTGTCCCTTTTCGGTAAGCCTGCTTAGGTTTTTGTTAAACCATGTGGAATAAGAAAGAAAGGCGACCTTTATTCCGTTGATATTTACCACCACATACCTGTCCTTCTCGTTGGGGTCTGTATACAGTCCCGTATGGAGAAACTTTCGCTTTTCTACTTCTTCGATAGTTTCGCCGATTCCCAAGGCTCCACAGTCCAAATTGTGATTGTTTGAGAGGGCGAACATGTCGAATCCGGCGTATTTCAATATATCCAGATATGAAGCCGGAGCGTTGCAGTGATACTTGCCGTTTATCTTATATTCTTCTCCGGTATAAGGAGCCTCCTCGCATATGGTGGTTTCCAGATTTCCTATGACAAAATCCGCTTCGGCAAAAACTTTTTTTACGTAATAGAAAATCCCGTAAGGAAGAAATTTATCGTCGAAATTGTAGGCCTTGTACATCTTTTCTTCGCACATCAAGTCTCCCACGCACATCAGTCTGGCCGTATTCGAGGAGCGGGTTTCCGTATTCCTGTAGCAGTTTTCCTCTTTGTCGTAAACATATCTCGGCGCGGTTTCCGGAACGGTACGCGTCTTTTTCTTATAGCCGGGCGGTTCCTTTTCGTATTTTGCTAAACCCTCGGCGAGGTTCGCTTTCTTATTCCTGAAAATCATGGTTATCCCTTCCTCTCTTTGACAAACGCTCGTCAACTTTTTCCATGAAATATCGGTGGACCTCGCTGCCGTAATGATGATATCTGTGCAGGTCCTGATGAGTATTTATCTCCAATATTTTGAAAGAATCCTCGGTGGCCACAACGTCGAAGCCCATATATTCAAGCTGGCATATATATCTGCTCACATCTTTAACGCCCTCCTTTATCTCCCGCCAATTAGGTATGACTCCCCTAATAATGGCTCCCGTGTCGGGATGAACGGGACACGGCGTTATGATGTGATTTTCTATCTTTTCGGGCTCGAATATTTCCCCCGTTTCCAAATTTATTCTGGCGCAGACTCCCCCGCTTCCTATGTTGTCGGTATTTCCCGTTTTTTTAGTGGCGATTCTCAAGTAAGCGTTGGCTATCTGCGGGGAGGTAATCTTGTCGTTTATGACCATTATTCTTATGGTAAAAGTGGTGTCTTTGTAAAATTCGCTGAGGGCTCTGTTGTTCTCCAAATATTCCGTTATATTATAAGGAATCTTTCTGGTCCTCAGAAAATCTATGAAGGTTTCTTCTTCCATTTCCTCGTCATTCACGCAAATTCTGCCGTCTCTGTACTCCAACTTAAAGAAGCCTTCTCCGTGGGAGCCTTCGCTGGGTTTTAAGGCCAGCTTTCTTTCTTTTTTCAGCAGCCCAATAATGTCTCCAGCGTCGTGCTTACTGCCGTCTTTACAATCCGGAAGAGCGAGTATCTTCAGGTCTTTTCCGCCGCGTATCAAATGATAGTAATACTTAGGCAGATACTCCTTCTTTCCTTCCAGTACGTATCTGGTGATGACTTTATCATAAACCCATGAAACAAAGCCGTTGTTTATGGGTCTCAGCTTTCGATAAGTCCTGTCCGGCAAAAAATTCCTGTAATTTTCGTTCGTCAGCCCGTACTGTCTTATCCTGTAGGAGAAAAAACCTCGCTTATGGCTCCACAGCTTCTCTCTTATGGTAGTTCCTCTGAATTTCCAATCTTCAAATAAATCTCTCTGCCAATTCTTCATCATAAATCCCATATAGCCCCGTTTTTCCGCTATATCAGAATACACGGCCTTTGCTAAAAGAAAAAGCTGCCTCTTAAGGTGAAGACTCCGTCTTTTCTGCCGAGTCTTCTCCGTGATGAAGTCGGAAAATTCAGCAACTTCAAAAAGACTGCCGGGAACGATAGGAAGCGAACTTATGCCCGCCGCTTTAAAGTCGTTTCCCTGCGCTATTATTTTAATGCCGAAAAGTTCCAGCTCTTTTAAGCGCAGCGCAACATCTTTAACGTAGCCGCAGATGTCCTCCCTCGGCTCTGAAACCGCGCCGCCGAAAGATTTTTTTAAATAACAGCCGATTATTTCAGGAGAATATCCGTCAAGGTTTTTTACTATATATGTAAACTCACGGGCTTCCTCGCCGCTTTCTTCTCCGATTCCTGCAAAGTTTTCCGTCACTATAGAAAAATCCTCGGCCCCGCAGGCAAAATCATAAAGTTCTTCTTCAGAAACGCGGGTATCATTCACGAAAAACTCTTTTTCAGAATACTTTAAAACGTCTCTTTTACCGCAGGAAAGGTCCGAAGGCATGAGAAGAAGGGAGCCTTTGAGCCGCAGTAGGTCAGCCACGCCTATATCGTCTCCGTATTTGGCGGCGTCTCTCAGAGCCACTGTCTCCCTTACCCCGTTTCTCCTGAGCACCTGAAAATATACATCCGGAAGACGGTCGTCGTCGCTAAAAATATATTTAAGGGTGAGCAAGTTATCGGCAAGCTTATTATATTTTCCCATGACGGGATATATAAAAAGATAGTCTCTGTATAGTTTCAGATTTCTTTTATACCGCTGGCCCGTTGACTTGTCTTCAATCAGCAGGCGCGCGGCCATATCCGAAAACCCTCTGTAAATAAGTCCATATCTTTTTAAGCATCTCAGGAATTTACTCATTTTCTCTTATATCTGATAAAATCGTAGATATATTATCTTCTCCGAGTATGTCTATAGTTCTTCCTTCTGCTCTGAGATCACGTCCCAAAGCCGCTGAGGCCATCTCGATAAGAGATGTACATACCGGTGTATCTACATTCAGCTTTTCACCAAGAGTCTCAAGCATCACAAGCCCCTGAGGTATATCCTCTGAAATATATCTGGAATCTACTTTTACCGGTCCTTTGGCTCTCGTCGGCATGTTGGCGTACCACATGAATATTTCTTTTCCGTCCCGGTCGTCTTCAAGGGTATTTCTAAATTTGCATGCGTCCACATAAGCCAGCCTCTCGTATCCCAGCTTCTCTAATATGTCCATTTTTTCTGAATCCAGCTTCTCCAATATGTTCCAGACGCTTGGCGTCCAGACTTCCCAATACATGCAGTAATCCCCGTTGGTCTTCTCTATCCTGGGTATGCTCATAACGGCTCCCACCGTATGTACTATAAGGTTAGGGTTGTGCAGAGCGATTTCAGGTATAGAAAAGTAGTGAAAGTTATAGCCCAGGCTCTCGAGCTTTTCTCTCGTAATCTCTTGATTCTTATGCGGATATACTCCGATAGGATTTCTCACATTTCTGAAGCCGACCTTTATATATCCCGGTTCCGTTATTCTGCAATCTATGAAGGAGCTGGTCGCCTCGACAACGGTGAGATCCTTGTCGCCGCAATGCTTTAATATAAATGCCGTAGATAAATAACCCGGGTTTATTATTATCGTCTGCCCGTCTTCAAAATACTTTGCCGCTCTCTTTATCAACTGCTCATGATAATTGGTCTGAGTAAATATCATTACTATTTCGGCTCCGGCGATTTTTGACAAATCGTCAGTAACTTCGGCGATATTCACTTTTACGGTGTTTCCGTCTTCCCATACGGTAAGCTCATTATTATTCTGTGTCATGAACTTATAGTTGTCGTTGTGCATCGCTTTTGAAGTCTTTATCAAAGTGACTTCATGGCCTTTCAGCGTCAAATCCGCTGCAATAGTGCATCCTGAATTTCCTGCTCCTAAAATAGAAATTTTCATACTTTTCACCACTTTCTTTTTATTTTGTCAGATTAAACAACTCTTTTTTATACTGTATCTTTTCGGAAAAAAATCGGTTTATTTCTTCAGTGAATTCGTGGGCTTTATGTATATCCTGATGTATATTTATTTCAAGTATCTTAAAACCGTCTTCAGTTATAGCTATATCGAAGCCGAGGTATTCAAGCTGAGGAATCATCATAGAAATGTCATATACACCTTTTTTCACCGTTTCCCAATTTGGCAGATAGCCTTCGAGCAAAGTTCCCGTATCGGGATGATGATCCATGCTGATATACCTGTGATCTGAAAGCAAGGCAGCTCTGTCATAATATCCGCTGTCCTTATCCACATATGCCGCCAAGCCGCCATAGGCTATGTTATCCGTGACGCCGGTCTTCGAACTTCCGATTCTCATATATGTCTGAACTATCTTGGGCTCAAAGCAGGTTTTGTTTATGACCATCATTCTTATGGTGTTTACGGAACCGGGGTATATTTTCTTAAGGTCTCGGTGCATTTCTATGTATTCCGTTATCACATAAGAGCTTTTCTGAGACGATATGAGTTCTTTTATCCTGTCTGCCGAAGATTCTTTCTCATTTACGAAAAAGGCTTCATCTGTGTATTCCAGCTTATAAAAGCCGTCTCCGTGAGTTCCGGCGTTGGGTTTCATTACAAGTTTCTCTTTTTCTCTGAGGAGCTGCAGAATTCCGTCGGAGTCTGCCCTGCCGATATGCTCCGGACAGTCCTGCAATTTTTTAATGAACAGCTTTCCGTTCTTTTTACTTATGAAAAAATAATAGCCGGCCATGTACTCTTTTGCTTCATCAAGCACATATCTCATCGTGGTCTTATCATTTATCCACTTTTGGTACCCGTTGTTTATCCTGTTAAGCCAGGCATAATCATAATCAGAGAGAATCTGCCTGCAATTTTTTTCTGTCAGACTATACTGCTGTATTCTGTAGGATGTAAACCCTCTTTTCCATGCCCATAATTTTTCTTTCAGTGTAGTGCTCTTTGTATTGAGAAAATCGTCTTTTACCAAGTTCAACCATGACGCAAGCATGTATTCTCTGAACCCTTTCCTGAAATAATGCCTTTTCAGAAATCTGATTGCCCTTCTCTTAATTTTTCCTTTAGTTTTTATGCCGCCGAAGCAAATCCGTTGCGCCTTGTCTTCAGCTCTCTTCTTAAGATATAAATTGAGTTCGTTTTCAGGCGAAATCCCCTTGGGCATCGTAGGCATATCATGGTATCCAACTATCTTAAGGCCTTCCTGTGAAACCTTAAAAACTATTGACATGTACTCTATTTCCGAGATATGGTTCCCGATTTGTTCAGATAGCGAGCACATTTCTTTCCATAGTGGAACTTGTCCTTCTATTTGTTCCTCTGATTTTTCGTATTTGAAAGTTCCGTTTTCCTTGTCTATTATCACCTGCATCGGTTGTTCTTTTACTCTCGCGCTTATATCAAGTCCAAAGCTATACGGTCTTTCGGAACGGGCATAAGAACACAGTATTCGTGTTTTCGCCGATTCATCGTTAGAAAGGATAAATACGAATTCCATCTCTGAACCGGCAAATAATTCTTTTATGTCACGGCAGTTTTCAACCCTCTCCCTCAGCACATAATATCTCCTTAAACCGGTTATCAGTTTCTTCAGCTGTTCCTCTGCTATATCCTCATTATTTACTTTAAGTTTCCCATCGTCGTATTTAATATCATACGATGCCTTTATGTAATTGTTTTCTGAAGGTAGGAGTAAGACTTCACCCTTCTCTTTTACAAGATTCAAAAGGTCGTCTATACCGTCCAAAGGCCTGTCCTTATTAAGCGGTATATAAATCTGTCCGCCGTTTCTTCGTATGATATTGCAATATAGATTGGGCAGATATTCCTCATACCCCTTCAAAATATAACAAGGAGTAAGCCTGTCTGAGAGCCACTTCTTATATGCATTGTTTATAGGTGCTAACAAGGTATATTGAAAATCAGAAAAAAACTCTTTGTAATTATCTTCTGTCAGGCCATATTTTTTAATGCTATATGAAAGAAATCCTCTTCTATGAGCCCATCTCTTTTCTTTTTTAGTTCTTCCGTTATCAGATATCAGATCCCTATGAACCTTTCTTCCCCACGATTTGGCGATATAATATGGATAGCCTTTCAATCTATAGACGATGATTATCTTTAAGATATTCTTTATTCTTCTGATTCTTTTAATTTTTCTTTTAATATTCATTTCGCCTTCCTATGTTGCCAAAAGACTTTATGTAATCTTCAGGCGTGTTTATATCAAATGTCTCCTGAGAAATATTTATAAAAAACTTCCCTATTTTTTTATCGTTACCTATTTCAAGACCTGCACAAGACTGATATACCTGCCATCCTATGCAATTGTCAATTTTCCCTCGAATATACAGGTTTCTAACTATATTTTTATGCTTTCTGAATTCCTCACCGCAGCGTATCTTTACCGCTACGATACTTTTTTCGTTGCCGAAAAAGCTGATAACTCCACAGTCTTCTTCCGATATACGGCGGAGGCATCTGTCTGTATAATATGTATCTCCGTAAAGAAAGCATATATTATCTTCTATAAGCTCTTCGGTAAATCTGTCTATTTCGAGATTATTGTTCTCAGGCGCATATCTTTTTGCTCCTTCAAACTCATATGACTCATTATGTGATGTTATTATTATGTCTCCACGACTATCTATACTCCTTATTTGGTTTATAGTGCGTTTAATGATTGGTTCTCCGTCTACAGGGATTAGGTGCTTGGGTAGACCGTTATAATTTTTCCAGCGTTTTCCTTCACCATCAGCCATAATTATGTATTTCATAAAATTCACCTTATTATTTTGTGGTGCTTTAAAAATTCTCCCAGTTCTTTATTTCTCTGACCTTCCCAAAGCTGAAGAATATTCACGCCTGAGGATGAATTGGCCTCTATTACAAACAGACCCTCGGAAGTAACCGCTATGTCCCAGGCTATCATTTTCAGATAGAAAAACCGTTCTGACAGCTCAATAATCTCTTCCTTGATATTCTCCCAGTCGGGTACGGAAGTCCCTTTTATTTTCACGTTAGTATCGGGGTGAAAATAATAAATGTTAAGATTTTTAATGCTTAAGGCTTCTGTCAGCATTCCCGTACCGATATCAATCTGAGAAACAATCCCGCCGCGGCTGGCATTGTCAACTGCTCCTGTAGCAGATGTTCCAAATCTGTGAACAGCATTGATTATTTTAAATAGTCCGCTCTCGTAGTCTTTTATCACTAAAATTCTGATGGTATTCAGACAGCCGGGATATATGTTTTTTGAGTAATCGGCCTGTTTGAGCCTCTCCGTAACAATCCAGTTCTTCTGCTCAGTCAATGTAGATATAACCTCACCATCATTTGAAAATCTGCCGTCAATGTACATGCCATCTTCATTGGAAAATCGTATGTGCGACACACCATTACCCTTGCCGGAAGAAAGCGGCTTTAACATGACATCTTTCTTTTCTTTTATTAAATCTAATATATCTTCCACAGAATTGTCACCTAATCGGTTTTCAATTCTACTGTATTTCTTTACGGCATATATTTCAGGTACAGCTACATATTGTTTTGCTATTTCATTGAATAAGAATTTATCGTTTAATATATAATCATAAGGTTTATTTAGACGCCTCGATTTAAACCAGTCATACTCTGAAAGGTACTCGCCCTTGTTATTTTCTTTGAGATTGAATATATAGAACTGGTTTGCTGTAAAACCTCCATTGAACGCTATATTTAAGCGTTTTATCCATCCTAATTTAAAGTTTCCTTTGCTAAACAATACATAATAAAAAAACTGTAGACAAAGTTTTATTTTCCATCGAATCATTTTTTCTCTTCCCCCAGTAAACTGATGATAAGCGTACATATTTTCAAGGTAGACTGTCCGATATTGTCAAATAGATATTTAGCCCTATATTCATTATATTTATCATATGTATATTTTTCTTTTAATATTTTATCAGTAATTATATTTATGTCCTCAAACGCATATGGGGCAAGTTCCTTTTTTAAATCTATATTGAGGCCATTGTTTAAAAGATATTCTTCATAATCATATATCCAGTAATAAGTCGGCTTATTCAAAGCGGCTGCTTCCAGAGCTATGGCGGAATAATCTGTTATGAGATAGTCGCATGCGCATAGCAAGTCCAGAGTCTTCCAATTATCGGCATATATAAAATTATCATCGTCTATCCTGTACTGATCATGCTGTCCCGGATGATTTTTCACGATTATAACGAGATTTTGATGCCCTGCGGCTTTCGAAATATCAAACCAACGCGACTGCATATTTCTTCTGAAGGTAGGCGCATACAGAACTACCTTCTTTCCGCGCGCCTGCGGATGTTCTTCAAAAAACTTATCCCTGTTTTTCTTTTCATTTTGTATAAGATAATCTATTCTCGGCAGTCCGTAATTGAGTATTTTATCTTCAGTAGTTCCAAAAGACTGACAATAAAATTTATTCCACGATTTTGAACCTGCGATGATATACTCATAGTTTTTATGCATATTAAAAAAGTCTGCATATTCGGCTTTTCTACCTGATTTTTTACCGACTGACTGCAATCCTGACTGTTTTATCTTGCCTATAGCGTGCCACATCTGTATTACCGCCAGCTCCTTCTTATGCTTTAGAAGGCTTACGGGCGGCCAATATGAATCCAGCACGCACACCTTGCTTGTGGCTAAATGATACATGCTCTTAAGCATGACTATCGAAAACTTAAGGTAATCAAGAAAATTGTATCCTATATGCCTGCACATATTGATACATCTGATCTCCTCATCTTTTTCTTTTAAACTATTCTGAAGCAATATAAAATCCAGCGGTATTTCATTGGACTGACGGCTGCAAAAAACCACTTTTTTCCCTTGAACAGGAAAAATTTTCAAAATGCTATAGAGCAGGCTTAGCAACGCTTTAAGCAGTGCTAACAGCGCTCCGATTATTATTCGCTTCATTTTTGCCTCTCATAAAACCCTATGGCTTCTTCTATCTCCCCGTCTAAAATGATCTTTCCCTTATCCAAAACGATTCCTCTTCGGCAAAATTCTTTTGCAGCAGCGGTAGAATGTGTTACAAATAAAAATGTTACTTTGCCGCCGGCCATTATTTTTCTTATCTTTGTGATGCATTTTTTTTGAAATGTTTTATCTCCTACGCTGAGAGCCTCATCCACTATCAGGATTTCCGGCTCCACATTCACATTTATCGAAAATCCAAGCCTCGCCTTCATTCCGCTGGAATAAGTCCTGACGGGCTGGTCGATATAGTCTCCAAGTTCAGCAAATTCTATGATTGTTTCCTCTACCTCTCTTATCTGCTTATCATTCATGCCCATTATGTTGCACTTGAGGTAAATGTTTTCTCTCCCTGTAAACTCTCCGTCAAATCCCGCCGTAAGCTCCAGCAACGCGCTGACTCGCCCGTTTACAGTGATCTTACCCTCTGTAGGAAAAGTGACTTCTGTTATCATCTTCATTATGGTAGATTTGCCTGCTCCGTTTTTGCCCAGCAGCGCCACGCTCTCCCCTTTATTTACAGTAAAAGAAATGTTGTCAGCTGCCTTTTTCTCCTTATATTTCTTCTTTTTAGAGAACAAGCTCATGAAGCGTTCTCTATCGTTTCTGTAAAGTTTGTATATCTTCGTCACATTATCAAATATAATAACTGCTTCTTCCATATGTAGCCTTTCTACAATACATCAGCCATATCCTTGTGAAGCTTTTTGTAGGCCCATGCCGAAAGCAAAACCATGACTGCTAGTATTATCAGATAGTTTCTGAGTTCCACCGGTTCTTCAAAGAACCATGTCTTGTCGGTAAGTACATGCCTGTATCCGCTGGCTATTATAGTCACTGGATTGAACTGCAACAAAGTCCTTATCCACTGCGTTTCTATATTGTTTACGTTATATATAATTCCCGACATCCAGAATATCGCCGTAGTAAAAGACTTTACCAGATTGAGAAAATCCTTGCTTATCGCCGATAGCATTCCTGCAAAAAGCCCCCAAAATGTAAAAAAAGTAAACATCATAAGCATATAGAGCGGCAATTGAATAAAATATTTATCCGGCATATACCCAAAAGCGATGAAGATAACGATGGTTACCGCCATAAGGATAAGATGTACCGTCAGTTTTGATAAACTTGTGAAGGTTGGAATTACAGAAACGGGAAACTTCATCTTCGTGATAAGATGTCTGTTGCTTCGCATGCACCCCGCTCCCTGAGTTATCATCTCGCTCATATAGAACCATGGGACAAAGCCTGCTATAAGCCATAAAAAAAACGGATATCCGTCCACATCTCCGCCTGTTCTTATCCCATAACTAAAGGCGAACCAGTAAACGAATATGGTTACCATGGGCTTTATGAAGGCCCACGACCATCCAAGGGCAGAGCCTCTGTATGTTTTTACTAAATCAGATTTTGCCAACCTCACAATCTGTTTTCTGTATAATAAATGTTCATTGCAAATAATCTTGAGTATATCCACTTTGATTCGCTCCAATTTCAACCTGTTTCAGATTATATAATTTTAAAATTTTTTGTATCGTAGGATTTTATTAACTTTTTAACCTGAAACAGGTTAAATAAATTCTACATAATACGACTGTTTATGTCAAGTTTTATCGGATAATCTTTAATATTTATCGACATACTTTTTATGAGGAATTTATCTTCTGTGTGATTTTAATTTTAACCTATTTCAGGTTTAAATACTCTGAGTCTTTATATTTGTAATAAAATGTAACTTGCGAACACTGAAAGGAGCTTGATAATGTACAGGCGCATACGTGATTTGAGAACAGATAACGACATGACTCAGAGTGAGCTTGCCAAGCTCTTAGGTATGTCACAGACGGGGTACAGTAAATATGAGACTGGAGAAAACGATATTCCCACTCAGATTCTGATAAAACTTGCACGAATATACAATACCAGCATAGATTACCTCTTAGATCAGACTAACTGCAAATCGAGATATAAATAAACTCCTCTGCCTTATAGCGACAGAGGAGTTTATTTATATCTGCAGTATCCGATCGATCACAGATTAAAAACGTCATGGCCGGGATAGACCGCCGAATTTCCCAGTTCTTCTTCTATTCGAAGAAGTCTGTTATATTTTGCTACCCTTTCAGATCTCGAAGGAGCGCCGGTCTTTATCTGACACATATTTAAAGCTACGGCCATATCTGCTATGGTAGTGTCTTCTGTTTCTCCTGAACGATGAGAAGAAACAGCGGTATATCCTGCCTTGTGAGCTGCCTTGACGGCCTCAAGGGTTTCTGACACAGTTCCTATCTGATTGAGTTTTATCAGGATAGAATTGCCGCAGCCCATCGATATACCTTTAGAAAGTCTTGAAACATTAGTGACGAACAGATCATCTCCCACAAGCTGAACTCTCTTGCCCAGCTGGCAGGTCAGCTCTTTCCAGCCTTCCCAGTCCTCCTCGTCCAGTCCGTCTTCTATCGAGATGATCGGGTATTTTTCCGAGAGACATCTCCAGTAATCTATGAGCTGATGAGAAGTAAAAGTCTTTCCCGACTTAGGGAGTTTGTATTCCCCCGGCGTGCCGCTCTTCCATTCTGAAGAGGCCGCGTCGAGGGCTATCATAAAGTCATCCCCGGCTCTATAGCCGGCCCTGCATACAGCTTCTAAGATAATCTGTATAGCTTCTTCATCAGACGACAATTCCGGAGCAAAACCTCCCTCATCGCCTACAGAAGTGGCAAGACCTCTCTCTTTGAGAATATCCGACAATCTGTGAAATACTTCGCTGCATTGTCTCAGCCCCTCTTTGAAGGATACGGCTCCCACCGGCATTATCATGAACTCCTGCACGTCGAGGCCTGAAGATAAAGCGTGACAGCCACCGTTAATGATGTTCATCATAGGTACCGGAAGACGGTTAGCCGATATTCCGCCGAGGAATCTGTACAAAGGGATCCTCATAGAAGCGGAGGCTGCCCGGCAGCAGGCTATAGATACTGCCAGCATAGCGTTGGCTCCCAGAGAGGATTTATCATCAGTGCCGTCTTTTTCTATCATGGCCCTGTCAACGGCATATATATCTGAGGCGTCCATACCACAGACGAGCTCGTTTATTACAGTATTTATGTTGTGTACCGCCTTGCTGACGCCTTTTCCCATATATCTTTGGGGATCATTGTCTCTCAGTTCAAGGGCTTCAAACTGTCCCGTAGAGGCGCCGCTGGGAGAAGCTCCTATCCCGCGGCTGCCGTCTGCAAGCCAGACTTCGGCCTCTACAGTTGGGTTTCCTCTCGAGTCGAGTATCTCTCTGCCTGTCACCTTTTCGATGCGCAAGTGTTCCATTTATTATTATCTCCTTCTATTCAGTCAAAAGATTTCCCATGCTTTTCAGCGTAAAGAGCAAAGTGGACGAATTGTGAAGCAGCGCAGATGTAGCCGGCGGAATCACTCCCATAATACCTAAGCCTATCAGTCCCGCATTGAAGCCGACTATGGACCGGTAATTACCCTTTATGCGTTTCATAAGCGCATTGCTCAGCAGCTTTAAGACCACTATCTCATTGAGATCTTCAGCGGCGATGGTAACGTCTGCCACTTCTCTGGCTATCTCAGCTCCGTCACTGATTGCTATGCCTATATCCGCCGTGGACAAGGCAAGGGAGTCGTTGATTCCGTCTCCTATCATGACGACTTTTCTGCCTTTGTCCTTTTCAATTCTGATGTATTTAGCCTTATCCTCCGGCAAGACTTCGGAATAGTACTCATCAAGCCCTAATTTTTCAGCTATGGCCGATGCTGCTCTTTCTCCGTCTCCTGTCATCATGACCACTTTTTCTATGCCTGCTTTTCTGAGCTTGTCTATTACCTCCGGAGCCTCTTCACGTATAGGGTCCTCGATGCAGATGACGGCGGCCAGAGTTCCCTCTATCGCCAAGTAAAGATGCGAATATTGAGCAGGAAGGTTTTCGAACTGTTCTTCTCGTCCCCGAGGAATCACGCACTTCTCGTCTTCCATGACAAAGTGACGGCTGCCTATGACAGTTCGTTTATCTTTTATAGTAGTAGCTATACCGTGAGCTACTATGTACTCTACTTTAGAATGCATTTCCTCATGAGTAAGATTTCTGTTTTTAGCGGCTTCCACCACCGCCTTAGCCATGGAATGAGGGAAATGTTCCTCAATGCAGGCTGCTATCCTGAGCAGTTCGTTTTCACTGTAATCGTCTGTAAAAGGATAGACCCCCGCCACTGAAGGTTTAGCTTTAGTAAGGGTTCCCGTCTTATCGAACACTACTGTGTCAGCTGCCGCCATGACCTCCATGTATTTTCCGCCTTTTACAGTTATACTGTGCGCTCCGGCTTCCCTTACGGCCGAAAGTACCGCTACAGGCATGGTAAGCTGCAGCGCGCACGAAAAATCCACCATGAGTATAGATAACGCTTTCGTGACATTCTTAGTCAAAAGATATGTAACCGCCGTTCCTCCCAATGACCACGGCACGAGGCGATCCGCAAGGTTTTCCGCCCTGTTTTCCAGAGATGATTTAAGCTTTTCAGTTTCTTCTATCATGGAGACGATTTTCTCATATCTGCTGTCTCCGGCGGTCTCTTTTACCTGTATCACGAGTTCCCCTTCTTCCAGAACGGTTCCCGCATACACATATCCGCCGCAAGTCTTTCTGACTGTTAGGCTCTCTCCCGTCAGAGACGACTGATTGACCATGCCTTCTCCTTTTTCTACAGTTCCGTCAAAAGGAATGACGTTGCCCATATGTATGCAGACTTTATCGCCTTCTTTGATCTCATCTGAGGATACCAGCATTTCCTGGGAGTCTCCGCTTATGAGCCATACCTTGCCTGCCTGTAGAGCCATACTCCTGGCCAGATCATCTACCGATTTCTTGTGGGTCCATTCTTCGAGAATTCCGCTTATTTTCAGCAGAAACATTATGGACCCGGCTGTTTTTATATCAGATCTCAATATGGACACGCCTATGGCGGTAGCGTCCAGAACTGCTACTTCCATCTTTCTATCTGCAAGAGATTTTAATCCCTTCCAGATGAACCTCAAAGAATTGGCCCCCGTGAAGATCAGCCTGACCTGATACGGGAGCAATTTTTTCCCGAAATGCCACAGGGCAGTCGTAATTAGTCTGTCCCGATAAATTCCGTTTAATTCTCTGCCTGAACTTTCAAGGATATGCGCCAGGACATGGACGTCCTCAAAGGAAAACTCTTGGAGGCTCCTTATTATGCTGCACCTGTCTCTTTCGAGAAAGCATATGGAAACATCCTGAGTCTTCTCATAAACCTTAGCTTTGAGTACCGATGAATCATGTTCCAGATAATATTGCAGAATATCGGCTTGCCTCGTCGTCATTTCAGGAATAAACAGATGTGCTCGTATTCTGCCTTTTCCATCATGTCGTATTGAAAACTTCATCTTTTATTCGCCTTCTTCTGCGGCCGATTCTCTGACCTCTTTAGCGGCTTTGACCGCATCTTCTGCATTTGCCTTGGAAGAGCAGTCTTCAAAGATCTGTTCTTGTTCCAATTCGTCGTTGATCTGTTTAGCGTCTTCGAGAATATCTTCGGCGTTTTCCTGAATGGTGGTAGCCGTCTTCATGACGCTGGATTTTGCGCGCAGAACTGCGGCGGTCACTTTAGTATAAAGTTTCTTGGCGTCTTTGCTCGAAAGCAACTTTATGCCGGCAGTTCCAAACAATACTCCGGCTGCAAAGAGACCGGTATTTTTGCATTTGTTGTCCATCTTTTCCATGATGATTGCCTCCTTTATATTGTAAAAAATTATTATATACTTGGGTTAGTTACCACAAACCTTCGTATTTTAAACAATAAAAAACGGCAGTATTCATCTGCCGTTTAAAATCCATCTAAGCTTACGCCTGTACTACATCTTTTCCGTCATAGTAGTTGCAGTTAGGGCAAACTCTATGAGGGAGCTTAGGTTCATGACACTGAGGACAAATCGAAAGTCCCGGTGCTGTCATCTTCATGTTAGCGGATTTTCTCTTATCTCTTCTCGCTTTTGAAGTTTTTCGTTTAGGTACTGCCATGTCTTACACCTCCTTATTCGCGCTTCTATGTGAAGTTCATCCCCTTGTTTTTGCAAGCTTCTGCCGCAAATAAGGATGAAATGAATGTCAACTATTTGAGTATATACTTTTTACCCAAGGTTTGTCAACAAAAACTTTATCATTAACTGTTATTTCTCTTTTATCCTGTCCTCTATGCTCTTCCCTTAGTGACTATGTTGTAAGTATCTCTGGCTATCATCAATTCTTCATTGGTAGGTATCATGAGGATCTTGACTTTAGAATCATCGGTAGAGATTTCTG
The DNA here is from genome assembly GCA_000435715.1 of Firmicutes bacterium CAG:145. GTDB lineage: Bacteria > Bacillota > Clostridia > Peptostreptococcales > Anaerovoracaceae > Fimisoma. The sequence continues at coordinate 54,355 of FR882601.1, read as the reverse complement.
TCTCTTTTCCTCTCATCTTGTTCTTTACAGGATCGAGTTTGATGCCCAGATTTCCAAGGTTATTGCAGATTATCTCTCTCATGGTGACGTCGTTTTCGCCTACTCCCGCCGTAAAGATTATAGCGTCTACGCCGTTCATTTCGGCAATATAGGCTCCGATATAGAATCTAACTTTATGAGCGAACACTTTGAGAGCAAGAGCAGCTCTTTCATTTCCTTCGGCTACTGCGTCTTCTATATCTCTGAAATCGCTGGATACTCCGGAGATTCCCAGTACTCCTGATTTCTTATTCAGGATCTCGTTGGCCTTTCCCTGAGGAAGGTTCTCTTTTTCTCTGATGTAGGTAACGATGGCCGGGTCTATATCTCCGCATCTGGTACCCATTACCAGTCCTTCAAGAGGAGTAAATCCCATGGAAGTGTCGATACATTTTCCTCTCTTTATGGCTGATACTGACGCTCCGTTGCCCAGATGGCAAGTTATCAGCTTGAGATCCTCCAGATTTACGTTGAGCATCTTTGAGGCTCTCTCGGCAACATATTTATGAGATGTTCCGTGGAAGCCGTATCTCCTTATTCCGTGTTTTTCATAATATTCATAAGGAATAGCATAGATATATGATTCAGGCGGCATAGTCTGATGGAAAGCTGTGTCAAATACGCCCACCATCGGTGTGCTCGGCATCAATTCCTGGCAGGCGGCTATGCCAAGAAGATTTGGCGGGTTGTGGAGCGGAGCCAGTTCTACGCACTCTTCAAGAGCCTTTATCACCTCGTCTGTGATACGTACTGAAGAAGCGAATTTTTCTCCGGCATGTACTACTCTGTGTCCCACTGCTCCTATCTCGTCCATGGATTTGACGACTCCCGTCTCAGGATCCTGAACGGCTTTAAGAACCTGCTCTATAGCGTCCTTATGGTCATTCATAGGCACTTCTGTCTTCTTCTTTTCCATTCCGATCTTTTCGTGAGTGATGACCGATCCGTCCATGCCTATTCTCTCTACGAGACCTTTGCACAGCAGCGACTCGTTAGTCATGTCCAGAACCTGATATTTCAGGGAAGAACTACCGCAATTGATAACTAAAACTTTCATATCTATCCTCCGTATATTTTAATTAACTGATTAACCTCATATAGTATAAACAAAAATTCGGTATTTTGCAAGGGTATGCCCGTTTTTTTGCAAAGGATTTTGTATCAGAGAAAAATTGAACTGTAATCACTCGGACTACCGCCGTATTTGCAAAGGCTTTCCTCTATTCGCCGGCTATAAAGGGCTTTCTCACGTATTCTGAAAATCGGTACATATCCCTTTCGCACAGCAGATTATAGATATCTGAGGCCAGAATATCTCTCGAGACGCCATATCGTATCTCTTCGGGAAGATTTTCTTTGCTCATATTTGTAATTATCGTAAGTTCACAGGCGCCTGACTTTTTCAGATCCTTGAGATAAGCTCCTCCTTTTTTGCTCAGAGCCAATATTCTGATATAATTTTCTGTGTGGACGTCTCTGTCTATTGCCAAAAGCACCTGAGCGAGAAATCTGTCGATTCTCGTTCTGGTATATCTCTTGGATTTCAGCGTATCGGCAAGATCATCAAGGCTGCGGCACAGTCGAACTGAATTCTTGAGCTTATTGCTCAGTCCCTCTCCTCCTGCCGGAGCCTTGTCCATCTGCGCAATGTCTGCTGAAAGGGCTCTGTAGCATAACATGTTGAAATACTTTTCCTCACTTACAGGCGCCGCCTTCATCAGAATTTTCTTCGATTCCCCGGGCAGCAGAGGGGAAATATCTCTGTTTTCATTAAGCAGATATCTTATGGCCGACGCGGAAGCAAGTTCTCCTTCTGCCGTCACATCATTGTATCCGGGGCCTGTCCTCTTTACAGTTATGGGGACTGCCCTCTTTATCTTTCTCATATATTCTACTGCCAGAATATTGTTGGGACTATCTAAAATGCCGGCCTGTTCCTCTCCTGTGATCATCTCAATAGCCTGTATGCGCGCTCTGGGGTAAGAAAGTCCCTCCTTAATCTTTAATCTTATAAACTCGTCTATTTCCCGGGGATTTTGTTCCATTACCCGGGAAATCTCCGCCAATTCTTCTATATTTCCCGATTCGCTTCCAAATGAAATATAATCGGCTCCGAGATTTTCCAGTATCTCTACGCCGGCGCCTGCAAAGTTCTGGGCCGAACTGCATGCAAAGACTGTGGGAATTTCCACTGCAATATCCACGCCGCATCTGACTGCCGCTTCGGCTCTGTCCCACTTATCCGCTATGGCCGGTTCGCCTCTTTGTACGAAGTTTCCGCTCATGGCGGCGATTATAACCTCTGCCCCTGTAAGTCTGACGGATTCGTTCAGCTGATACAGATGACCGTTATGAAACGGATTATATTCTGCTATTATTCCTACGCTTTTTTTCTTCATGTTCTTATATTACCACAATATGTATGAGGATAGTAGTGATAATTGCGGCGATCATGCCGTGAGTCAGTTTTATCTTTAATATGTCTGCAAGGCCTATGCCCGAGCCTCTCGCCATGGACATGGACTGCCCTGCCACCGACAGCCCTCCGAAGGAAACTAAAAATGCGGCTATCACAGATTTTAACCGTATCCCCATATCGCACATTCCCACGAGATTTATTCCTATGGTCATTTCGAAAATTCCCTTAAACGAAGCGGCAACTCCCTGGTTATTTATGACGCTGAACACGCCCAAATGTTCCAGTATATTGATTCCTATGGTAAATACCATCAGATAGGCAAGTATCATAGCCATGGCTTTAAAGCCGGATACTATGGCGTCCGTAAAGTTTTCGAGATAGTCGCCTTTAGGAGGCCTCCCGCCGCCTTTTCTCTTCTCCTTCTTTTCCTCACGGTTTCTGTAAAAGAAACCGTTGATCAGGGCTCCGACATAATGGGCTATGGCGAGCACTGCGGCCGCTTTTTGACTGCCGATAAAATTTCCTATAGTAAAAATTATGAACGCCGGGCCGGTCACCAGCGAATAACTCAGTATATACCTCCCCTGGTTTACCGTAACCTTTTTCTCTTTTATAAAGTCTCCTACTATTTTGGCTCCCATGGGATAGCCTGAGAGAAAGGCAACGACAAAGGGATAGACCGACGCAGGCAGTCTGTCCAGGTCTCCCGTCCTTTTTATAAAATCGGAAAAGATGAAAAACGGCAAGAGCACCGGCACTATGGAATTTATCCACAGCACTATGGCAGTCTTTGATCCCGTTTCGGTCACTTCCGGAAATACTATCATAGCGACAGAAAATACTGCCGCCAGAAGTACTACAAATTGAGTTTTTCTGGCCTTATCAATCTTCATAAGGCTATATTATTCAAAAAGATGCGATTTTAGAATAAGATATGAGAAAGGCTCGTAGTCTGAAGATGTGAAAGACTGTCATTCCGTAAACTAAAATCCCCTTTTATCAGACTTTTTTATCTGACAAAAGGGGCCATTTTCACTCAAATATGGTCTTGTGACCTCTTGATATCGCTATTCATCTTCTCCCGGCGCAAAAGTGCCGCTTTCAACTTCATTTTGAGTCTTATAGGCCAGATTCTTCATCTCTTCTCTGTTGGCGGCCAGAGTCTCGTTTATTCCGACAAAAGTGTTCTCAAGGCTCGTGTACATTTCTCCGAAATACTTCATATTGAGCTCGTCCATCTTGCCCTGCATATCGTAAAGCATCTTATCCACATAATCGTAAGTTCTCATCCTCATCACTCTGGCGTGAGTCTCTGCGTCCTGCTTTATCTCGGCAGCCAGCTTGGTAGCTCTTAGAGTGATATCATCGGTCTCCACCAGATAATCCGCCTGTTTTTTAGCCTCTCTTATTATGCGCTCATATTCCGCCTTGGCCTCTCCCAGTATGCGGTCTCTCTCGTCCCTTATCCACTTAGCCTGCTGAACGTCGTCCGGCAAAGCGAGTCTTATCTCTCTCACGATCTGAAAAATTTCTTCTGCGTCGACCATTATCTTGTTTGAAAGAGGCAGCCCGGTGGCGTCATCAACGATATCTTCCAATTCCTCGAGCAGTTTTAAGACTTTCATCGTATCTTCCATCACTTGTTAAATCTCCCTTTCATTTTTTTTAATACACACGGCGGTACGAGGTTGTCCCCCGCGCCTCCTAAAGATATCACATGTTTAGCCATGGTGGAACTTATAAACGCATATCTTGCGTCCGCCATGAGAAAAACCGTCTCTGTGCCTTTATTATACAAGCCGCGGTGCAGCTGCGCCATCTGCTGTTCAGAATCAAAATCGCTCATGCCTCGCAGACCTCTTACCACCACGTTGAAATTATTGTTATTTACAAAATCGGCCAAGAGTCCGTCACACATGTCCACTTTTACATTATCGATACTGCAGGTGGCTTCTTTGATCATCTCCATCCTCTCGTCAAAAGAAAACATGGTCTTTTTTTCTAAATTTACCACCACACCTATGACGACTTCATCGAACAGGTGCGCAGCCCTCTCTATAATATCAAGATGTCCCAGCGTCAGCGGATCAAAGGAACCGGCATATAACGCCTTGGTTTTCATAAATTTTCCTCCAATGCTTTATCACATATTTTATCACATGCAGGCGATGGAATCAACCTTTATCCGGGTGGCCGTACAAACTCAGAATTATATGTCCGTATTTTCTGTCCTTTATCTTGTGAAAGCCCTCCATCTCGTCAGGGAAGTCACGGCGCTTTTCGTGTTCGGCCACGATTATACCGTTCTCCGAAAGAAGTTCAAGCTGACGTATCTTTCTGAAAGACTTCTCGTACAGTTCCGCTTCATAGGGAGGATCCAGTATAAAGATATCTACCTTTTCTCTTATTTTTTCAAGATTTTTTATGGAATCCCCGGCGTATACCACAGCTCCCTCAGCTTTGCAATGGTCTATGTTTGTCTTTATTATTCCTATGCTTGTCCTTGAGTTATCGAAGAAATAACATTTTGCGGCTCCTCTTGACAGCGCTTCCAGCCCCAGATTACCCGTTCCTGCGAATACATCTGCGCATATGCTTTCTGAAATATCAGGAGCCAGTATGCTGAACATGGCTTCCTTTACTTTGTCCGTCGTAGGACGTATATCATAATTATCCGGCGTTTGCAGCCTTCTTCCTTTATATTTTCCCGCGATTATCCTCATTATATTATTATCCTTTCATACCGATTATATAATTTATATCGGCTTTTGGCAAGCATCCGTCATGGCGCCTTCAGGAATCTTGCCTGCAATTTTGAAATTTCCAGTCACGGCCATTAAATCCAATTATTTCATAACATATTATTTTCACTTCGTATCAAACTATTACTGTAATAGGAGGTGAACAAAAATGTCATTACAGGATAAGATGAACATCAATGCAAAGCCTGCATTAAACAGTCTGAAGACTGAAGTTGCTAACGAACTTGGTCTTTCTAACTACGAACAGACTGACAAGGGTAACCTGACTGCAAGACAGAACGGTTATGTTGGCGGCTATATGACTAAGAAGTTAGTCGAAATGGCTGAAAGACAGTTAGCTGGAAAATAATTTTTCGGCAAAATGAAAATTTATCGTTATATTTCTTAACAAAAGAAGAATACCCGGAAGCGAATACGTCTCCGGGTATTCTTTTTTCATCCGTGTTTCTCAATATCCTGATCCATATCGGCAAGTTCGCTCTTGAAAATGCTGTTGAGCTTATCCATCGCCCTTATAGTGTATTCGTATATTCCTTTAGCGAACAAGGTCACTATCGCCAGTACTGACATGGCGTCCACATATTCCTCCGGAACAGTAAGACCGATGGCCGAAAGAAACTGAGGGAAAGTGCTTATAGCTACCGTGAGGAGCGTGACTCCCAGGCAGACAGCTCCGAACCTCAGTACTCCGTCATAGAAAGTCCTGCAGTTCCAGCATTTATGAACTATGGCTATATTATAATATAGATCAAGTAAAAAATTTGCCAGCCAAACTATACCTAAGAGTACAGCCGCATATCCTATATATCTCAAATTCAAAAAAATCAAATCAAGCATATTATAACCCCCGTTTTATAATATGCCGCCTTACAGATTTAGCTGAATATTTTCTCCAAACATTTTTTTGACTTTCTGTCTCAGGGCGATATTCTGAAGATCCGTCAGATCGCCGTCTTTCTCTAGTATATCGTCCGCTGCCTGACGGGCAGAGGCGAGAATGTCGCCGTGCCGCACCAGGTCGCTTATGTTAAGCTCCGGAAGCCCGTGCTGCCTCGTTCCGAACATTTCTCCCGGTCCTCTCAATTTCAGGTCTTCCTCTGCTATAATAAATCCGTCCTCGGTGGAGCACATTATCTGATTTCTCTTATCGGCAACTTTGCTTTCCCGTCCCGACACGAGTATGCAGTAAGACTGATGCTTTCCTCTCCCCACTCGTCCCCGGAGCTGGTGCAGCTGCGCAAGTCCGAAACGCTCACAGTTTTCTATCACCATGACATTTGCATTGGCCACGTCTATACCTACTTCTATTACTACTGTAGAGACGAGGATATCCGTCTCTCCGGCGCCAAAGTCTTCCATGGCTCTATCTTTTTCTTCCTGTTTCATGGCCCCGTGAACCAGGCCTATCTTCATGTCAGGATAGGAAGATTCAAGTTCCTTATATATTTCTTCTGCGGAACGGCAGTCTATATTCTCAGACTCTTCTATGAGGGGAGCCACCACATAGGCCTGTCTTCCTTCTTTGACCTGCTGTCTGACAAAATTATATATGTCCTCTCTCGATTCTCCGCTTCTGAGAAAAGTCCTTATAGGCCGTCTTCCTTTCGGCATAGTATCTATAACCGATATGTCAAGATCACCGTACAATATCACTGCCAGAGTCCTGGGGATAGGAGTAGCCGTCATCACCAGGACATTGGGGTCAGATCCCTTTTCTGCCAGAAGGCTTCTCTGATTTACTCCGAATCTATGCTGTTCGTCGGTGATGACAAGACCCAGCGATTTAAACTTTACGTCAGGCTGGATTATGGCGTGTGTGCCTACTAAGATGTCCGTATTTCCGCCTTCAAGATCTTCCAATACCTGTTTTTTTTCTTTAGCCTTTAGACTGCTGCATAGAAGATCTACTTTTATCCCCAGAGGCTCAAAATCACGTTTTAAAGATATCAGATGCTGTTTGGCAAGTAACTCCGTCGGGGCCATCATCACGGCCTGAAATCCGGCCTTTACTGATTTATACATGGCAAGCTGAGCCACGGCAGTCTTGCCTGAACCCACGTCTCCCTGCACCAGCCGGTTCATGGGCCTGTCTGAGGCCATATCAGACTGTATCTCCTCCCACACTTTCAGTTGGCCGGATGTCAGCTGAAAAGGCAGTCTGTCTGTAAATTCTCTTACAGATATGTCTCTTTCTACGACCGTACCTGACTTTCTCTGTCTGCTTCCTTTTTTTATATACAAAAGCCCTGTCTGCAGAATCAGGAGTTCTTCGAATATCATCCTGTATCTGGCTTCCTTTATGTTTCTCTCATCATCGGGAAAATGAACATTTTTAAGGGCATATGCCGGACTGCACAAGTTATATCTTTTCACTATGTCCTCAGGCAGCCATTCTACTGCCTGGTCTATGCAGGAGGCGGCTTCTTGCTGCAGCTTTCTCATATTCGCCTGAGTAAGTCCTTCCGTCAGAGGATATATGGGAAATATACCACGCATATCTTCTTTATCTCCCAGCTTATGAAATTCCGGGTGAGCCATTTGTCTGCGTCCGTTGTTGAGAACTATCTTTCCAAAAAAAGTATATTCAGATCCTATATTAAAATAATTGGTCAGATATCTTCCGTTAAAAAACAGAATCTCCAAATCAGCCGATTCATCTTGAACCAGTATCCTCAGAGGCGTCCTCTTATTATATGGATTTCCCCTCATCTGTCTAACTGTGACTTTGCCTTTAATAAGGACGTCTTTATCAAATGGAGCTTCCATTATATAGGATATATTTCTTCTGTCTTCATACTTTCTCGGGAAAAGATGAAGAAGATCTTCTACCGTATCTATTTTCATGTTGTGGAGCAGCTTGCTCTTTTTTTCTCCCACTCCTCTGATGGACGAAACTTTATCTTGCAGGTTCATATTCTCTCTTTACCTCTATATCTCTTTCGGCCACATGCTTAGATTTCACGCCTACTATCTTGAGCGTAAGGCATCCGCCGTATTCGGGAAACATGGTCTGCATCTGGCTCTGAAGCTGATCTAAGACTGCTTCTGTAACATTTTTTATGCTTGAGCCGAAACTTATGACGGCGTAAAAGATAATCTTATATATATCTTTATCTTCTTCAAATTTAAAATGTCCCGCCAAGTCTCCGCTGCCGACTCTCTGGTATGTGCCTATTATCTTACCTTTTTCTGTAGCTAAAAATAATCTTTCTCCTGCTTTTGCGGCAGAGTTTATGATAGCTCTGGCTATAACGCTGTCATTTATGGTTATATCGCCCAGTGCAGTAGTCTTTTTCAGTGTCATCTTCGGCCTCTCACCTTCTCTTTTTCTCATTTTAACATATTTACTCACAAATTTATACAGATTTTCATAATATAAGCAAGGAGGCTTCATATGAACAATAACTGTCGTAAAAAGAAATGTTTCAGCTTATACAAGGAAACTAAAGATATCGGTTTCGTACTTCTGGTCTTCGGGGTGGTAACAGTGTGCGCTTTCTTTCTGCCTCCCAAGGCGTGGATAGTCCTTCTTGGAATCATTCTCATAGTCTGCGGGATCACTCTGCTTAAGAAATAAAACATATCTATTTTTCCATAATAAAGGCAGTTAGAGTGATCCCCTTCCTTACAGCTTCTATCTGTTTCAATACTTTGTATCCTCTTTTTTCAAAAAAGGGCCTCGCTGTGACAGACGCCTGTACTGTGATCTTATCCGATATCACGTTTTTCTCCAGCTCCTCGCATATCGCAGAAGCGACTCCCTTTCCCTGATGATCCATGTGTACAAACAGTCTGTCTATAAATCCCCTGCGGTCTATATCTCCAAATCCGATAGTTCTGCCGTTTTCTTCGGCAATTATGCTGTAATGTTCATAAAAAGATCTGTCCCATCGATCAGGGTCAGGCCTGCCGTCTGCCCACGCATAAAGTTGTTCTTCGTCATAATCGGCTTTATTTATATTGTGTATCGTATCGTAAAAGAGGAGAAGTATCTGGGCAAGGTCTTTAGTCTCATATCTTCGTATGATCATATCCTCACCTACAGAAAAGAATTGCTCAATATATAGAATTCTTCCTGGCTCGGCCGTGTCTCTTTTTGCAATCTTTCTAAAGATTCATCGAAGATATGCGCCTTTTCTTCGTCTATGTTCATGACTTTGCTGTCGCAGTATGTCCATTTTCTTCCGTCTAATACGCCGGTTTTAAGTTCCTTTACAAGCATAGCGGCAGGATACTTTTCTCCTTCGAGGCACACGTTGTATTTTTTGCAGCTTTTAAAGCCGCTGCTGACATAATTTCCGGGATTTCCAAAGATCACAACAGTATCGTATCCCATGGAAACTGCCTTCTCAAACGAATATTCCATCAGCATTTTTCCATATCCCTGTCTCTGATACTCAGGCAGAACGGATATGGGGCCAAAGTCAGAACCTGCTTTTCATTTTTATCCATATCGGTCAGTTTGGCTTTAGTATACATGATATTTGCTATAACTCGGCCGTCTCTTTCTATGACCAGAGCAAGCTCCGGAATAAAATCCTCGTGTTCTCTCATTATGTGAACCAAGTAATGCTCTATGCACTCTGGTACATATAGGTTATAAAAAGCTTTTCTCGTCATATCCTCTACGGCCTGATAGTCGCTCTCTTTCTCATTTCTTATATTTACTTTCATTTTTTAAAATCCTTTCATATATATTTGCTTCCTTCTCTGATACTTAAAGTGTTCAGAAGGCCTTCATATTCTCTAATGAAATTTCTAACCCATGCGGGGTCTGTCTTGGAATAGTCTCTAAGGCTCCATCCGATAGCTTTATTTATGAAAAATTCGTCGCTGCCCAGATTGTTTATGAGTATTTTTTTCAGCAAAGCCGTATCTGTCTTTTCTTTTCTGCACAGCTGATGATCTATAGCCACTCTCCTGAGCCACATGTCCTGGTCTTTCGACCACTTGAGCATCAGTTGGCCTACCCGCTGGTCTCTGATACCTATATCGCCTATTATCCTGTCGAAGCAGTCTATGGTATCCCACCACTGTTTTACTTTTATATATTGTTTTATCTTAGTAATATCTTCAAATAACAGGTATCTTTTCATCTCCTGCAGATAATCGCAGACAAAATATTGAAATTCTCTGTGTTCATCTTCATAACATCTGTCAAGCAGCTCCCAGTCTATGACCTTTTCTCGCTTTTCCTGTTTTAAAAAGCTTTTATAGACAGCCTTTCGCTTCGGCGCAGCTATGCCGTAGAACTTAAACAGATCTCTCATATATCCGGACATCTTTAAAGCATTTTGTATATCTTGATTGTTCTCAAAAGAATCCTTTAAACTCTGATATTTTTCATATGAATTCATAAACCCACCGTTGTAAATATCTTTTCACGCTTGATTTTATTTTAAATATAAAAACCCCGACAGTAGTCGGGGCATTTCTTGTAATTTTAATATTGGAGAGCGGAGAGTTTATTCTTCTTCCATATCTTTTTCGGATTTAACATCCTCTTCGACATCAGAAGCCTTCTTGAGTTTCTTAGGCACAACCTTTTTAACTTCTTCTTCCACAGTGGCTTCTTCTGTTTTGACAGGCCTGTTGCTCGGAGTTGTAACCGTAGAAACGGACCAGCGCATCATTTCAAACTTTATCTTATCTGCTCCCACCTGGATAACTATGGTCTCATCCTTAGTCTTTACGATCTTTCCGCAGATTCCGCCGATAGTGACGATCTCGTCACCCACCTGAAGGCTGCTCCTCATCTCTTGAATCTGTTTGTCCTTCTTTCTCTGGGGTCTTATCATCAGGAAATACATCGCAATGATAAGTATCAATAAAGGAGCTAAGCTTATAAGTTGTTGCATACTCTAATTTCCTCCTAAGTAAAAGTAATACCGCAAGTATTATTGGTGCCGGCGATGGGGGTCGAACCCATACGGTGTCGCCACCACAGGATTTTGAGTCCTGCACGTCTGCCAATTCCATCACGCCGGCTCACACAATACTGATATGATAACATATATTCTGCTATATTACAAATATTTCTTTCAAGAATTTTTATTTTTTTGACTCATCATCATCTGTTATTTTCTTTTTCCAAGTCCACGTATTACAGTTTTTAAATATATCGTTGAACACCGGAAGTTCCTTTGCCTCAAAGGTATCGACTCCTATGAGCCCCATCTTCTTATAGCAAAGAGTATAATACTGAGCTTCATCTGCAAGCATATCTTTTATTTCGGCATATATGGAAGTATATTCTTCAGAAGTATGGAGTCTGTCCAGCTCTCTCACCTTTTCCAATATCTCCTGATTCTCGTAGCCCCAGGTGTTGGCGCCGTCAAAGAAGCTCCTTAAATCATATGAACCTTCCATCTCATAACCGGTCAAGAGAATATCAAAATCCTTTTCTTCTATCAGTTTGTTGTATTCATCCCATTCTACTGCTCTGATCTCTACGCTGAAGCCTGCTCGTTCCAAGTTCTTCTCTATTATCCTGGCGGCAGCTATCCTGTTGGCGTTGTCGCTGTTGACCAGGAGAGTTACCGTAACATCGTTTCCTTCCGCGTCCTCTATCTTGCCGTTGAGATCCGTATCTTCATAACCTTCTTCAGCAAGTATTTCTATGGCCTTATCTCTGTCAAAAGCATAGTTGGTCTTAGAATCTGCTACTCCCAGAAAGCCGGGATAGTAGATGGTGTCGGCTAAGACTCCGTCATCCATATACCCCTCGCTCAGAACCTGATTCTCATCTATGGCATAGCATATGCCCTTCCTTACCTCTTTAGAGGTAAACAGCGGGCTCTGGGTGTTAAATACAATGAAATCCACCTGATTGGAAATCATATCATACATGGTCAGGCCCTTATCTTCAACCAGAGATTTTCTGTCTGAACCTATATCGGTATAGCAGGTCACTGATCCGATCTCCAGCATATTCGGCGCCATGGTCTTTTCCGGCAATATCTTTATGCTTACGCTCTTTTGAGCTTTATCTGCAAAATATGATTCGTTAGGCGACAGATCCAGTTCTTTAAGAGAATCATAGGATGAATATTTGTACATCCCCGTACCCACAGGCACAAATTCGTCGGTATCTTTTAAAAGAGCTCCTGCGCCGGAATACTCGCCTCTCGGAAGTATAGGGAAGGTCAGAGCGTCCAGCGAACAGTCATAATTATCACTGAAGTATATTCTGACGTTTCGATCGTCTTTTACATTGACGCTGTCGATTTTAGACGCCTTTTCATAATAAAGTCCTTCTGACCCGTATGATTTTATCGCATTTACAGTGAAGCTTATATCTCTGGCAGTCAGAGCATCTCCGTTGTGGAAGGTCACTCCCGATCTCAGAGTTATATCTACATAAGCCTTTTCTGTATCCACAGTATAGCTTTCTGCCAGCTCTCCCTCTACGTTAAGGTCTGCAGTATAGTCGAACAAGCTGTTGTAGATAAGTTTAGAGATATAATAAGTGTCTTCTGATTTGGATACTATAGGGTTCAGCGTGTCTATATATGCGGAAGCAAAGGAAAGAGTATTTTGTTCTTCCATCTTTACGTCCGGATCTATCTCCAATACTTCTTCCCTGTATATGTTTATACTTGAAACAGCCACTATAATCACAGCGATCACCACGACTATGTACAGCCAGTATTTTTGTAAAAATCCAAACCATTTGGATTCCGACATATCTTCTCTGTTAAATTTCATCTCTTAACCTCTCAAGTCTTCGATCTATCTGTCTGTAAAGGGAGGCGACAGTTCCCGAATTATCCAATATATATTGGCTCATACCCCTCTTTTTTTCTTCGGTCATCTGATTGTTGATCCGGTTCTCTATCTGCTTTTGCGATAGACCGTCTCTCCTTTTTATCCTCTCTACGCGCACATCCATATCTGCAGTGACAAGCCAATTTTCATCTGCAACGGATTCCATTCCGCACTCAAACAAAAGAGGAGCGTCTATGACCACGATGTCTGTGCCGCCTTCTTTTCTAAGGACCTGAATTTCAGAATCTATCTCCTGAATCACTCTTTCTGTAATTATCGACTGAAGCCTGCCAAGAGAGCTGGCGTCGCTGAACACCAGGTCGCCAAGAGCTTTTCTTTCAAGGTTTCCGTCTACGGATATATACTTTTCTCCGAATTCTTCGGCAATTTTTTTCAGAGCGGGAGCGCCTTTTTCAGTCATTTTTCTCGAAAGCTCATCGGCGTCTATGACATGGCATCCTTTTTCCCTTAAATAATCGGAGACAGTTGACTTGCCGGTCCCTATGCCTCCAGTCAAACCTATTATCTTCATCTGTTTCTATTTTAAATCATACCAGGTATATCCTTCGTTTACATCAGCCACCAGTTTCACCGAAAGTTTCACTGCTTCTTCCATATCCCGGCGCAGCAGTTCCTTTACCTGCTTTGAATCTCTCTTCGGAGCGCAGAGAATCAGTTCGTCATGCACCTGAAGTATGAGCTTGGTATCGGGGAAATTCTTCTTGAGGCTGTTGTATACCTTTATCATCGCTACTTTAATGATATCGGCTGCGCTTCCCTGTATAGGGCTGTTCATGGCCAGTCTTTCTCCCAGCTGTCTCACCATATAAGCTACGGCGCTTATTTCGTGAATAGGACGTTTTCTACCCAGAATTGTCTCTGAGTATCCTTTTTCCTTACAGCTGGCTATCTGGTTATCCATGTACTCTTTTACTTTTCTGTGTTTGGAGAAATAATCGTTTATATAGTTTTCCGCTTCTTTTCTCGAAATCTGCAGTTCCTCGCTGAGGCCGAATCCACTCATGCCGTATATGACTCCGAAGTTGACGGCTTTGGCCCTGCTTCTTTCTTGAGGAGTAACCTGGTCAAACGGCACCCCCAGCACTCTTGAGGCTGTGAGCTTGTGTATATCGTCGCCTCTGTTGAAAGCTTCGATGAGTTCCTCGTCTCCGGAAAGATGAGCCAATACTCTGAGTTCTATCTGTGAATAATCAGCGCCGATAAGCACATGATCCTCATCATCTGCAACGAAAGCCTTTCTGAGAGTCCGTCCCAGCTCCTGTCTTATAGGTATGTTCTGCAGATTGGGTTCGGTGCAGCTTATTCTTCCCGTAGCTGCGACGGTCTGCTGAAAATGAGCCCTGATTTTGCCGTCGCTGCCTATGAGAGGCTTCATACCTTCCACATAAGTAGAGTTCAGCTTTGCAAAGTTCCTGTATTCCAGAACCAGATTCACTATCGGATCCGCATCTTTTATTTTATCAAGAACCTCGGCGCTGGTGCTGTATCCCCTCTTAGTCTTTTTACCATAAAACGGAAGTTTCATATCTTCAAAGAGAATATTACCAAGCTGCATAGGCGAATTTATATTGAACTCTTTTCCGGCTCTGGTATATATATCATTTTCCAGAAGGCGGAGCTTTTCTTTTAATTCAACGCCGAAGTCTTCTATAAAGTCGGCGTTGACTTTTACTCCCTCTGCCTCCATAGACGCCAGAACCTCTATGAGAGGCAGTTCAGCCTCTTCAAACACTTTTTTAAGGCCTTGTTCTTCGAGTTCCTTTTGCTCAATTTCCATCAGAGCGTATACCGCCGCCCCTGTCTTGAGACCCAGCTCCGTCATATGAGCCCTATTATCATGGAACATATCCAGCTGCTTATCTTCACTCTGATTTTCTTCATCAATATTTATATCGCAGTGAAGTCTCTCGAGAGTCAGGTTCTTAAGCTCATATTTATTTCTGGAAGGGTCCAGAACATATTCGGCTATTGAAGTATCGAAAGCGATATCATAGTCGGTAAGGCCGTAGCACATCAAGGCGTAGATGTCGTTTTTTATTTCATGGCCTATAAAATTCAATTTCAGCCGGTTGAGTTTTTCTGTCAACATGCGACAGTCCACAGATACCATGTCCACGAGGTATGCTTTTTCCTCTCCCATTAAAAACACACCTTCTATAAAAGGTCTTTCTATATGGCTGAGGCTGCCGAAAGTCTTGAGATACACTCTCTCGCTCTTTGAAAGCTCTGATAATTTATCTATCTGATCAGCAGTTTCTATTATAGTTTTTTCCACTTCTGCAGACTTGAACATCTGAGCATTTTTCTGTGGAGTTATCTTGAGCTTTTTGAGAAAACTGTTGAATTCAAGTTTGGTGTAAATCTCTATGAGCTTGTCGTAATCAGGTTCCCTAAGTCTGAATTTCTCTATATCTATATCTATCGGAACATTTACATTGATTGTGGCAAGTCTCTTGCTCATAAGCGCAAGCTGAGCATTTTCCTCTACTTTGTTTCTCAGCTTCTGAGCAGAAATTTCGTCTGTATGGGCCAGCATATTATCGATGGAGCCGAACTGTTCCAAAAGTTTTATCCCTGTCTTCTCTCCCACTCCCGGTATGCCGGGAATATTATCTGATGAGTCTCCCATGAGGCCTTTAAGATCTATAAACTGCTTCGGAGTAAGATTATATCTTTCTTTCATCTTCGCAGGATCATAAAGTTCAAAATCTGTTATACCTCTCTTGGTTATTATGACTCTGGTATGCTCTGATACCAGCTGCAGGGCATCCTTATCCCCCGTTATTATCAGAGGCTGTATAATGGCTTTTTCCGCTTCTTGGGCGACAGTGCCGATTATGTCATCGGCTTCATATCCTTCGAGTTCAAGTATCTCTATATTCATGGCTCTGAGGACATCTTTGATTATAGGCATCTGCATAGCCAGTTCAGGCGGCATGGCCTTTCGTCCGGCTTTGTAATCTTCATATTCAAGATGGCGGAAAGTCGGGGCTTTAAGATCAAAGGCCACCGTCAGATATTCCGGTTCATAATCGCTTTCTATTTTTTGAAGCATATTAAGAAACCCATACACTCCCTGGGTGTAAATCCCCTCCTTAGTTATCATCGGTCTTTGAACTGCGTAAAAAGCTCTGTTTATCAGGCTGTTTCCATCTATGATAACGATTTTGCTTTCCATAAAACCCCCGTCTTTCTCTGTTTTTTTATACTATTATCTGATAAGCGTAGTACATAGCTATGACAACTCCCACTATGGACTCTCCGCCTAAAAGTCCGGAAGCTATTATCGTTCCCTTGCCGTCTCTTTCAAACTTAGGAGCTGCCTTGTCGACGATAAACCTTACAGCTCCGCCTATAGCCGCCGTAGCCGACAGATAAAACGGCAGGTATACTCCCAGTCCCAATGTAATGACGGGAAAATTAACACAGTATAAAACCGTCGCCGCTATGAGTCCTATTATAAAGGCCGGCATATGTGAAATCCCGCCTACCATGGCGGCAACTGCAGACGCCTGCGCGGCAGGGAACATCTCACTGCCGAAGGCTTCCGGACCGTAGGCCTTTAGTATGACGAACAAGATACATACCGATACTACGCCTCCCACCAGGCCGCCGACTACTTCTGCTATCCACTGGGCTTTTGGATTAGTTTTAAGCATATGTCCTGCCTTGAAATCGTTCATCACATCTCCTACCAGGCCGCAGGCTACCGCTATGACTGCCGCTACAAAAAAGGATTCTACCTCCCCTATATTGGAAACTGCTTTAGCAGCTATAAGGATTATTATTCCGAATATCTCCATAGGATTGATGCCGGACTGCCCCACGCATTGAGCAGACATGGACGTGGTCAGCCAAGCCCCCAGGATAGTGACGATGGAGGCGGCGATGCCCATATCTGTGACCACTGTAAATACAAAGGCCAATATCACCATTATCAGAGGCGCCCATCTCATATTTATAAAGTTATCTCCCAGCTTATCCTTGACAAACATGGAGCCGAAAATATCTTTAGCTTTGGGGATGATACCTTTGACAAGTATCCCTATTCCCGTTCCTACCATGAGACCTATACCGAGGGACGACTTGATATCTGCCGCTGTAGCAGAATCCCACAGTCCCAGTTCTACTCCTCCTATGAGGATACCTGCATCGCCTATAAGCGCTCCGAGAAACCATACGCCTATGACGACAGGCCCTATTATATATCCTATGGATATCAGCATTGGCGAAAGCCATATGCCCATAAATGAACCGTATACGGCCGTCTTGGAACTTAAGATGGTAGAAGCTATCTTCATCTTCCAGTCTCTGAAATAAGTAAATATGCCTGCCGCCAGCATAGAAGCGAAGAGCAGTATTACTTTTTTAGAACCTTTGTCACTTACCTCAAGAGTAGCCGCTGCGGCCTGGCCCATCGCAAAAGGGAGCTGTTTAGTCTCTATGAAATATTTTCTGAACAATGCCGTAAATATTAGACCTAAAACCACTCCTCCTAAAGTCACTGCCAGAAGGTCTCCCAGGTTTACGTCGGCATCGGGATTAAGCATCCATATGCCCGGTATGGTAAACGCCAAACCTCCGGCTACCATGGCCCCGGCGGACATGGCGGTCTGAGTGACGTTTATCTCCTGAAGATTAGTATTTCCGCAAAGCTTCAATATAAACATGGATACGAGGACGACAAACATTATGGGCCATGGAACTGAACTCAGCTTCAAAGCTATGAACATGGAACTCATGGTGAGAACTATGCTCCCTAAGGCCCCTATTATAAGTCCTCTGACCGTAAGCTGTCTATTTGACATCGCCTTTTCCTCCTTTTAAAGCAAGCCAGTATGCTGTGGCTACAAAGAATGCTCCTCCTATTATATTTCCTATCGTTACCGGCAAAAGGTTGTCTGTTATCATTCCCTCCCAGTTCAGATTGGACAGCGCTTCAGGAGCTGCGCCTGAAAGAGCTGCAAACACCTCGTTCTGGGCGGCGAATATACCGGCGGAAATAAAATACATGTTGGCAACGCTGTGTTCAAATCCTCCTGTGACAAAGAGCCATATGGGAAAAAACAATGCGAAGATCTTGCCTACGGTAGACCCGGCTCCCGTGGATGACCATACTGCAAGGCAGACAAGCCAGTTACACAAGATTCCCGAAACAAGGCACTGCAGGAAGTCCATGTTTACTTTTCCTGCCGCTACTTTTACTGTAAAGGCTCCCAGCATATCTCCTCCCGAAGACAATGTTCTGGTGTTATATACCATCCACGCTATAAGTACGCTTCCGGCAAAATTAGCTATGTAAACGATCGCCCAATTTCTCAGGAGTCCGGATACGGCAATCTTCTTTTCAAGAACCGCCAGCGTCATCAGGTTATTTCCCGTAAACAGCTCTGCTCCTGCCAGAGTGACCATTATGATCCCTCCTGTGAATATAGTACCCGACAATATTTTTCCGAGACCGAAAGTCTCTGAACTCAACAGCAGATTGAAAGAGGCCATGTTGGCCGCCGCTCCTGCGAAGGCTATATATGCTCCGGCCATTATTCCGAGTATAAACAGTTTTTTAAAAGAACTGCCGGATTTTGCTATGCCGTTTTCTACCGTTGTCTCCAATATCTCTGATGGTTTTAAATGATTCATTATTCCTTACCTTACCTTTTTTCCTGTGATGAATTACCTGGTCTATTCTATAATATTTGGGAGTATTTGACTACCCCCTTTTGGCAAATTTATAAATAATTCACAAAGGCAAAAATAATGATTCTAAAAGAAATTCCAACAGTTAAACTGTTGGAATTCAAGACCCGGGATACCGTCGAGGAGATAATTGATGCCCTATCTTATGATAGGTGGGTATTCTGTTTCTAACCTCTGTCTTCCCCTGAAATATGGGCCTGACATAACGCTTCGAAAACTCCGAATTCCCGATGCAAAACTGTAGGTTCAATTATGATTCCTCAACGCATAACCCAGGAATATTTTAATTATAAGTAGCCTTCGGAAAAATTATTCCTCATAAAGGTCGATGGAACAATTTGTATAGACTTTCTGAACGTCGTCGTTATCTTCGAGGACTTCGATCATCTTCGCCAGTTTCTTTATATCTCCCGGATCTGTAGGAGTGGACTCCATGGAAGGCACCTGTTCCACATCAGATTCAGCGATCTCATATCCGGCATCTGTAAGTGCGTGGTGCACCTCTGTATGTACCGCCGGATCTGTGACTATCTCGAAACTGTCCTCATTTGTTATCATATCGTCGGCGCCGGCCTCCAGAGCCGCCTCCAATAAAGCGTCCTCATCTATATCGTCAGACTTTTCGATGAGTATAATGCCTTTTCTCGAAAACATGTATGATACGCATCCCGGAGATCCCAGGTTGCCGCCATACTTGTCAAAAGTGGAACGTACCGCCGAGGTAGTCCTGTTATTGTTATCCGTAAGCGCTTCGACTATGACGGCCACGCCGGCTACGCCGTAGCCCTCGAACTTCAGCTCCTCGTAAGTTTCTCCCGCCAGTTCTCCCGTACCTTTTTTGATGGCTCTGTTGATATTATCGTTAGGCATAGAAATGGCCTTGGCCTTCTCTATTGCCAGTCTCAGTGACGCATTGTATTCAGGATCTCCTCCGTCCTTAGCCGCGACGGTGATGGCTCTTGCATATTTGGTGAACATCGCCGCTCTCTTTGAGTCCTGTGCCGCTTTTCTTCCGGCTATCGTACCGTGTCTTCCCATGGAGACACCTCCTAACTTAAGTGAAATTTTCTACTGTGATATTATACCACCCCGATGTCCCACTTTCAAGATATTATTTGACGACGATGCGTAGGAATCCCTCATCCTCTGAGGCATAGATATATACATCATGGCTTGATTCTATCAGAGCCTGAATATACGCGTCTTGCTCCAGCTCCTGGGCGGTCAGCCTGTTGCTTATAAAGACTCCAAACCCCGCATTTCTGATGCTGCTTTCAATTTGATCATAAAAATCCGTTTCTAAGACTTCTTGAGTCTTGCCACCAGCTGATCCTTTTTTCTCGGCCTTGCGGAAATGGCGTAAGGCCGTAAAATATTCTGTTCCTTAAGCGACATGAAGTGAACGATATATTTATTCAACATTCCCCTGTCATAGAGATTCTTGATCAGATCTAACGCTACGGGAGAAGTGTCAGCCGTGTGATAGCCGATGATCTCCCCTTTTTCATTTCTTATTCGGTAAATCGTCTCATATATTCTTTTAAGTATATTTAAAAGCTGCTGTTTTTCGACAAAGGCGCCCGTAAAAAACTGACAGTTTAGGCTGAAAAACTCCGGAAGAAGGCTCTCGTCACTCCTCATGGCGTCTTCTCGAAGTACATATTCTTCGGCGAGAGCCCTCTGCAAGCATACGTTTTCCGTAATCAATCTTTCCATCTCCGATTCCAAGGCAGGTTCGCCTTTAAGACATTCTTCCGCGCGCACGCTGACCGTCTTTTCACTTTGGAAAATCTCCGCTCCAGAAACGTATTTCATAGCTCCTCCTTTCCACGCTAAATATTACTTTTATCAAATTTCTTTTGAGAGCTTGGTATAGATAACAGCCCATCGTTTAATCTGTTAACCTTTAAATTTGAGAGTTTAATATATATTTCATCTTCATTTCCTACATACATACGATATGTCTCGCTTAAATGAGAGACAGCTCCCGCGTCGCTTTTCATATTAAAGTTTGAGAATTATATAAATCGCCTATCAAACTCAAAAAACCCACCTTATGAATAGAAATAGTACCTGAATGTGACAGCATCTTCGCATTGGTTGATGTTAATTTGATAGAGAACACTATCTGTGTACCGGACCACGATTGTAAATCTAAAATTCCATCATAAGACTGCATACCAAAGTCAAAAATTGCAGCAGGCGTAGCAGTAACACTCCCATCTTCATAAACGGTCAAGCCATATTTTAAACTTCCATTATCAATATTTTCTTTATTTATTTCAATTATATCTAAATTTTGATAGTTTTGATCTGTATCAGCGAAAACATATATAACATTAGTAAATAAAAGGATTGTGCATAAGAAACTAATAATAATTATACTTTTCTTTTTCATTTTAATTATCTCATTTACATTTTAAATAGCAATAATTTCAAAAAATAGTTTTTATTAACAATTATTATTTTAGATCCTGCTCTTTCTGTCCAATATCTTGCCTCCTTTCTAATTTGTTTTATACCAACATATATTTTTATAATATTATAATGTTTATTTTTTGTTAATTGTTTTTTAGATGTTCTAATAATTCAAAAAAGAGCATTTTCATTGAAAATGCTCTCAAACCAGTTTTGATTTTTAATTAGAAAATATTTGGAACCCCGAGGTTCTCGCAAACTTGCTCGGCTTCATCAAAATTCTTGTGAGCCGTAGCCATCATCAATTTTATACGATTCAGCTGATTAGTATCGCTGGCCCCCGGATCATAGTCGATAGCCACTATGTTAGCCTTTGGAAATCGCTCTCTTATAGCCTTCATCATTCCTTTTCCAGTGACGTGATTAGGCAGACAGGCAAAAGGCTGCAGACACGCTATATTGGTGGCGCCGCTCTTTATGAGTTCGATCATTTCACCCGTAAGGAGCCAGCCTTCTCCGCACTGATTTCCTATGGACGCTATCTGGGACGCTTCTTTAGCCGTATGTTCTATGTAAGAAGGTTCGCAGAACCGCCTGCTTTCTCTGAGGGCCTTTCTCATAGGCTTGCGGAACCATTCCACGACTTTTATCGCAATCTGGTTTCCCTTGTATTTCATATACGAGCCCGAAAGTTTCTCGTAGTTGAATTTCTTGCTGTACATTCCGTACAAGAAAAAGTCCACCAGGTCTAATACTACCGCCTCTCCGCCTTCTTTTTCTATGATATCCACTATGTTGTTGTTGGCATCGGGATGATATTTTACCAGGATTTCTCCGACTACTCCCACCCTCGGTTTCTTTTCATCTGTAAGAGGCAGGGCGTCATAATCCTCGACGATCTTTTTGACAAGCTTTTTATATGTTGAGATCTTGCCGTCTCTGCAATTTTGAAATATCTCCTTTTCATACTTCTTCATTATAGCTTCGGCGCTTCCCTCGATTTTCTCATAAGGTCTGGTAGCGTATAAGAGTCTCTGGAACAGATCTCCGTACATGGCTCCGATTATCACCCTTTTTCCCATGGATACGCTTATCTTGAATCCCGGATTGGATTCAAGCCCTGCCATGTTGAAAGAAACCACCGGCACTTGTTCCATCCCCAAGTCTTTTAGGGCTTTTCTCAGCAGAGCGATATAATTGCTGGCTCTGCATCCGCCGCCTGTCTGCGACATTATGAGAGCAGTCCTGTCAAGGTCGTATTCTCCGGACTTCAAAGCGCTGATCATCTTTCCCAGCGTGACAAGTGTTGGATAACATGCGTCGTTGTTGACATATCTTAGGCCCTCGTCTATGGCGTTTTTGTCTATCGTAGGCATGAGCACCGCTTTATATCCGCTGGCTTTAAGCGCAACCTCAAAATACTGAAAATGAATCGGAGACATCTGAGGAATTATGAGAGTATAGTCCTGTTTCATCTCTTTAGTAAAATATTTTCTCTCGTATGGTCTGTCATAATGGACAGGTTTTATACCATTTTTGCTTCTCTCGTCTATGGCAGCCTTAAGAGAACGTATGCGTATCCGCGCCGCTCCGAGATTAGTCCCCTCGTCTATCTTCAGGACGGTATACAGCTTATTATTGTTTTCTAATATTTCTTCTACCTGGTCGGTAGTCACTGCGTCTACGCCGCAGCCGAAAGAGTTGAGCTGTATCAGTTCCACATCGTCTCTCGTGCCGGCAAAATCAGCCGCTTTATACAGTCTGGAATGATAAGTCCACTGATCCAGCACTCTGACAGGACGCTTGAGATCGCTCAGATGACATACGGAATCTTCTGAAAGTACCGCCATATCGTAAGACGTTATCATCTTGTTTATGCCGTGATTTATCTCCTTATCCAAGTGATAAGGACGGCCCGACAAAATTATTCCTTTTTTCCCGTGTTCGGCAATATATCTTAGAGCTTCCTCGCCCGCTCTCCTGACATCATCTTTAAACTTATTCTCTTCTTCTCTCGCTGCTCTGACCGCCTCTCTTATCTCTGTCTGGGGAATGTCTTTATCAGCAAATATTTCCAACAGACGTCTCACCAGACGTTTATCATCATCATATGGCACAAAAGGATGAGAGAACACAACGCCTTCTTCTCTGAACAATTCATCCATATTATTGGCTATGACTTCCGGATAAGTGGCGACAATAGGACAGTTATAGTGATTCTGAGCTTCATCGTCCTCTTTCTGTTCATAATTGATGCACGGATAGAATATCCATTTCTCGCCCATCTCTACGAGGGTCTTGATGTGACCGTGAACCATCTTAGCCGGATAACACGCAGTATCGGAAGATATGGTATCTATGCCTTTTTCGTAGAGCTCCTTAGATGAATTAGGTGAAAGTACTACTCTGAATTTAAGTTTAGTGAAAAACGTGAACCAGAATGGATAATTTTCGTATACGTTGAGTACTCTCGGAATAGCTACTCTTCCCCGCACGGCCTCATGATCCGTCAGAGGCTCATATTCGAAAAGTCTTTTCAATTTATATTCGTACAGATCCGGCAGATCGCTGTGCTCTTCATCTTTTCCAGCGCCTTTTTCACATCTGTTTCCTGTTATGTATCTGGCTCCGTCCGCAAATCTTGTCACCGTCAGCATGCAGTTGTTTTCGCATCCCCTGCATCTGGTATTTGATGTGGCGGATTTAAAATCGTCCAGGCAATCGGCAGGTGTGACGAAAGAAATATGTCTTTCTTCAAAATTTTCCAGAGAATTTATGGCGCAGCCGTAAGCCCCCATTATACCTGCTATATCAGGACGGACTACTTCCTTTCCGAGTACCTTCTCTATGGCTCTGAGGACAGATTCGTTGAGGAAAGTCCCCCCCTGCACGACTATCTTTTCGCCGGCTTCTTCGGAATTCCTCAGTTTTATCACTTTATAAAGAGCGTTTTTTATCACGGAATAGGAAAGTCCCGCGGCTATATCGCTTATATCGGCTCCTTCCTTCTGCGCCTGCTTTACCATTGAGTTCATGAACACGGTGCATCTTGTTCCCAGATCTACAGGGTTCTTGGCATGTATGCCTACCTGAGCAAATTCTTCCACCGGCATATCCACAGATTTGGCATAAGTCTCTATGAACGAGCCGCAACCTGAAGAACACGCTTCGTTGAGCATTATGCTGTAGATAGCGTGGTCT
Source organism: Firmicutes bacterium CAG:145 (assembly GCA_000435715.1). GTDB lineage: Bacteria > Bacillota > Clostridia > Peptostreptococcales > Anaerovoracaceae > Fimisoma. Next base: position 30,031 of record FR882601.1, on the reverse strand, counting down.
TTTATCCTCATGCACTTCATGTCCTGGCCGCCTATGTCCAGGATAAAGTCCACCCCCGGCAAGAATTCTTCGGCGGCTTTATAATGGGCCATGGTCTCTATTATGCCGTAATCTGCGTTGAAACCTGCCTTTATCAGTCCCTCTCCGTATCCTGTGACTGTGGTATTGGCTATATAAGCGCCTTCAGGAATAAGATCGTAGACTTCTTTTAGCATCTGCTTGGTGGTAGCCAGAGGGTTTCCTTCATTGCCTCTGTAAAAACTGTACAGAAGTTTTTTATCCCTGTCGATGAGGGCGGCCTTAGTCGTAGTTGAGCCTGCGTCTATACCGAGGAAAAGTGGTCCCTCAGCGTCTTTTATGTCTCTTCTTTCTATTTTAGCTCTGGCATGTCTTTCTTTAAAAGCCTCATATTCTTCTTCGTCTTTAAAAAGAGGCTCTATTCTCTTGGCTCCGGCCATGGACAGAGCGTCTACATGCTTCACCTTATTTAGTATAGCGCCTATCTTTACAGGACTTGATTTCTCAGCCGTAAATGCCGCTCCTAAGGCGACAAAATACTTCGAGTTTTCCGGAAATATCACTTCTTCCGGCTTCAATCCCAGCGTCTGTATAAATCTGTTCCTGAGTTCTGACATATATGTAAGAGGGCCGCCCAGAAACGCCACGTTTCCCTTTATCTTATGTCCGCATGCCAATCCGCTTATAGTCTGATTGACCACTGCCTGAAATATGGAAGCCGCCAGATTTGAAAGAGGCGCCCCCTCGTTTATGAGCGGCTGTATATCTGTCTTTGCAAAGACGCCGCACCTGGCCGCAATTGGATATATCACTTCGTATTTTTTTGCTGCTTCGTTTAAACCTTCTCCGTCAGTACTCAGGAGGATGGCCATCTGGTCTATGAAAGCTCCGGTACCGCCTGCGCAAGTACCGTTCATTCTCTGTTCTATGGCGCTTCCAAAATATGTAATTTTTGCGTCTTCTCCCCCAAGTTCGATGGCTACGTCTGTCTGGGGAATCAACTTTTCTACGGCAAGAGAGCAGGTGACCACCTCCTGCTCAAATCTGGCTCCTATCTTCTCTGCCAGAGCCAGTCCCCCGGAACCCGTTATAACGCACTTTACATCAATATCTCCCACCGTATCTATCAGGTCTTCAAGCAGTTCTCTGACTTTATCAAATACGCTGGACATATGTCTTTCGTATCTCTGATAGATCACTTTCTCATTCTCGTCTATCAGAACTAATTTTACTGTCGTTGAACCTACATCTATACCAAGTCTCATATAAACCCTTTCTCTTTAACTTTACTTGCATTATATTTTACCACCATTTCGCTAAATTTTCGTTAAGATATCGTTAAGAATGTCGTGAGAATTTTTACTATTTTCGCTAAAAAATATAAGTACTGAAAAAATTTTCGGGTTTTGCAGAAATGTTTTGTATCGCCTTGAAAATTTACAATAATGCGGAGTTGGCAACCATTCTCCTCGTATGTTAAAATAGATTTATGAAAAGCAAAATAAAGAAGAAAACATGGAAAGCTATATACAGACTTTTGGACAAAGTCTCCCCTTTAGATTACGACTGCGGAACTCTCTGTAACGCTGCCTGCTGTACTTACAGCGGCGATATGAAAGATGAGGATATGGGCATATACCTGTTCCCCGGGGAAGAAAAGATACATGACATGTCCTCAGATTGGCTGGACTGGTCGGTTCAGCGGGCGGAGGACTTTGAGTTTCCCGATTCATGGACAGGCAACGTTCATTTTGTAAGATGCAAGACTCCGCCGCGCTGTCCCAGAAACATGCGCCCCTTTCAATGCCGCACATATCCCCTTGCGCCGCATATAACGGAAGAAGGCGTCCTCATTCTCATCAAAAACGATGAAGAACTCCCTTATGAGTGTCCTCTTATAAGAGATGATATACATCTCAGCGAAGCATTTGTAAAGGCCACGTATACCGTCTGGAGCCATCTTCTGAGGGATCCTCTGATATATGATCTGGTAGAAATGGATTCTGCAGCAAGGGACATTGACGATCATTTACAGAGGTAATGTTATGTGGATATTATACGCTTTCGGATCAGCCCTTTTCGCCGGTCTTACTTCTATACTGTCTAAATGCGGTATTAAAAAGACTGATTCCACTGTAGCTACCGCCGTACGTACTATAGTGGTGCTGTTCATGTCATACATGATGGTGCTTATAATCGGTTCACAGGATCAGATCGTAGAAATCGGAACGAGGACGTGGGTCTTTCTGATACTTTCGGGGCTTGCTACAGGAGCTTCCTGGCTGTGTTATTTCAAAGCGCTTCAGCTGGGCGACATAAACAAAGTAGTGCCGGTGGATAAATCCAGTACAGCTTTGACCATTATCATGGCATTTTTCTTTCTTAACGAAAGCATCAGCCTCCTTAAGACGCTTTGTGTTATAGCTATAGGTGCCGGAACTTACATGATGATTCAGAAAAAAACCTCTGATGAAATCCAGTCAAAAAACGGATGGTTCCTATATGCCTCACTCTCGGCAGTATTTGCCGCCCTAACTTCCATCTTGGGTAAAATAGGCATAGAAGGCGTAGAATCCAATCTTGGAACTGCGATACGTACCCTCGTAGTTCTTATCATGGCCTATATGATGGTATTTGCCGAGGGCAAAACCGGTCAAATCAGATCTTTAGACAGGCGTGAACTCATCTATATATGTCTGTCAGGCTTTGCAACGGGCGGATCCTGGTTATGCTACTACAAGGCGCTTCAGGACGGCCTGGCCAGCGTAGTCGTTCCGATAGATAAGCTCAGCATAATCGTGACTATAATTTTTTCCTATTTCGTATTCGGAGAAAAACTGACAAAGAAATCATTTATCGGCCTAATTCTCATTGTAGCGGGAACTTTAGGTATGCTGCTGCACACATAAATAATCTGCCTTCTGTCGTCCACCGCAGGATTTTTTGATGTAAAAAGGCCGTCTTACTATCGGCAGTTCTGTCGATGACAGAGTCATCTTGATTGCATTGATGATGTCAATCGAAAATGTCCAGAGACATCGTCATTCCCGGTATTGAAGCTTTTTTGCTCCTTTACGGGGATTTTTTCTTGGCAAATCCCGGTCTTCTCAGATTAAATGGCGTTTGCGGGAGTTTTTTTCTATCTTGAAGTGGCTCAGCAATTGACATCTCTTGAGGCAGGGCGCTGTATAAACGAGAGGTGAAGCATAAAAAATACAACAAGAGACGTGCTGAAAATCCGCTTCGGCGGCTCAAAACCCTCCGATGATGTATTCCGCACAAAAAACGGCGGATTCTACAACCAGTTATGGGAAAACGGTTGTAGAATCCGGACGAAAAATCAAAAATTACAGCATGAGCTGCCTCGGTGGCCCGATTATGCTATATTTCGCAGCAGAATGTTGTAGAATATGGCGTGACGGCCAAAAAATACAGCACGCGCCTATATTGTCTGCACATCGGCTTGCGCCCGGCGTAGATGCAGAATTTGTTTTTTCGTCCTACATTGCAATACAACAAAATTTGAGTCTTTATATGCAATAAGGAGCAGACATTCGCCG
>FR882601.1:11773-26367 GCA_000435715.1 Firmicutes bacterium CAG:145 | reverse complement strand
TAAAGTTTCGATATTTCCTTTTTATATAACCACCTGAGTGTGATAGCGCTGTATATGAGTCCTAATATTTCGGCCAGAGGAAACGCCAGCCAAGAAAGCGTCACTCCTCCAATCTTTATCAGTATATACGCCAGCGGCAGAATTCCCACAAGTTGTCTTATCACCGAAGCATACAGGCTTAAGACTCCGTGACCTGTTCCCTGGAATAACGTTCCCGTTATTATGCCGAAGGCGGCAGGTATGAAGCACAGACTTATCAACCTGAGGGCCGGAACACCTATCCTGAGCATTTCTTCCGAAGCATCAAATATCAAAAGAAGCTGCGCCGGTATAGCCTGGAACAGAACAGTACCTGCGGCCATGACGATGAGCGCGACCTTAAAAGCTTCTTTATACGTCTTCATCAGTCTGTCCTTGTTCCTGGCTCCATAGTTATACCCCAATATAGGCATAGCACCTTGGTTCAGACCGAACACCGGCATGAATACGAAAGACTGTATCCTGAAATATATTCCCAGTACCGCTACCGCCGTAGTTGAGTAGGCGACTAAGATCATGTTGTAGAAGATTATCATCACCGAAGCTATCGACTGCATAACGATAGAAGGAAGTCCTACTTTATAGATATCGGCTACAATCTTCCAGTCCATCTTAAAGCCTCTGATCTTTATATTTACGAGATGTTCGCCTCTGAGAACGATACTGACTCCCATTATCATACCGCACATCTGGCCTATGATAGTAGCCAGAGCCGCTCCCGCTACACCCATCTGAGGCATGCCGAAGAGTCCGAATATTAGTATAGGGTCGAGGATGACATTAACTATGGCTCCCGTAAGACTACATTTCATAGGAGCGACCATGTTACCCGTAGACTGCAGCACTTTTTCCAGCACTACCTGAATATTCAAAAATAATGATCCTATACAAACTATCTGAAGATATTGGCAGGCAGACTCGAATATAAAAGTACCTTCTTCCGCATATCCTGAAATAAACGGCTTAGCAAAAAAGACGCCTATCACAAAAAATATCAGATAGTTAAAAAGACCTATCCTGATACTGGTGCTGGCAGCCTTATCCGCCGCTTCTTGATTTTTAGCTCCAAGTCTTCTGGCTATCAAGGAATTGATACCTACTCCGCTTCCTACGGAAATGGCTATTATCATCATCTGAATAGGATTTACCAAGGATACGGCTGTAAGCGCATCTTCACCTATTCTGGAAACGAAAATGCTGTCGACCACATTGTACATAGCGTTTATGGTCATCGATAAAATAGCGGGCCAGGCCATACTCATGAGAAGTTTTCTTACAGGCATGGTACCCATCTTGTTTTCATGTGTCATCTGATTATATGCATTATTTTCTGTTGATTTTTTCATACTAGTTCTTTGTACCTCCCATTAGACAAAGAGTTATTATATAACAAATTATTTACAAATTCAACAATTATGGTATTATATTCTGAGTGAGATTTTAGAAAGAGGAAATAAAATGACCACAAGACATGAAGAAATACAGAAAAGAAGAATTTTCGGCATAATTTCACATCCTGACGCCGGAAAAACTACTTTAACAGAAAAATTGCTTCTCCACGGAGGCGCTATACGCCAGGCAGGCACAGTAAAAGCCAGAAGAAATGACAAATTCGCCACTTCTGACTGGATGGAAATAGAAAAACAGAGGGGCATTTCTGTTACGTCGTCGGTGATGCAGTTCGAATATGATGATAAAGTCATCTCCATAATGGATACGCCGGGACATAATGACTTTGGGGAAGACACATACAGAATACTGACCTCCGTAGACAGCGCCGTAATGGTCATAGACGGAGCCAAGGGTATAGAGACTCAGACGAGAAAACTATTTAAGGTCTGCGCCATGAGGCATATCCCTGTCTTCACCTTTATAAATAAGCTGGACAGAGAAACGAAAGATCCTTTCGATCTCATACAGGAGCTGGAAGATGTTTTAGGGCTGCCCTCCGTACCCGTCACCTGGCCTATAGGCTGCGGACTGAATTTTCAGGGCATCTACGACATTCTTAAAAACGAGGCCGTGTTATATAAGGCTGATAAGATCATCAAACTCGGTGAAAACGGCGTCTTCGGTCCGGAACTTGAGGGAGAAATCTCAGGTTTTAACTTATCTTCTCTGAGAGATGAGATAGAGCTGATACAAGGCGCCGGAAACGAATTCGATATAGAAGCCATCTCCTGCGGAAAACTATCTCCCGTATTCTTCGGCTCTGCACTTTCAGATTTCGGTACCACCCAATTCCTGCAGCATTTCCTCGACATGTCGCCGGCGCCGGGACCTCGAAAGACTACCGACGGCTTTGTAAATCCCGGAGACGATTTCTTCAGCGGCTTTATATTCAAAATACAGGCAAATATGAACCCCGCCCACAGAGACCGTCTGGCATTTTTCAGGATATGCTCAGGAACATTTGAAAGAGGTATGACGGTGAAGCTGTCACGTACAGGTAAAGAGATGAAGTTGGCCCAGTCCACCATGCTCATGGCAAATCATCGTGAAAATGTAGAAGAGGCCATAGCCGGAGATATAATCGGAATATATGATACGGGAAATTATCAGATAGGCGACACTCTTTCCACCAGAAAAGAGACGCTTTTCTTTGAACCTCTTCCCACCTTTCCTCCGGAGCTCTTTGCGCTCGTAACGCCTAAAGATACCATGAAGGCCAAGCAGTTTCAAAAGGGAGTTTCTCAGCTGGCGCAGGAAGGAGCTATCCAGGTATACCGCAACGAATATAACGAGGTTATAATCGGCGCCGTAGGCCAGCTGCAATTCGAAGTCTTTCAATACAGGCTGGAAAACGAATATAACGCAAAAATACGTATGGACAGACTGGAATTTTCTCTGGCCAGATGGGTACATGCAGAAGATTTCGATACTGTTAAAAAGGTGCTGGATTCAAGAACGATGCTGGTGTTCGACCATTTTGACAGGCCGCTGATACTGTTTGCAAATCAGTTCACTCTCAATTATTTTGCAGAAAAGAATCCTGACATAAAACTTTTAGAAGCATTAGACGTAAAACAGTTTTAGAAAGAAAAAGCCCTGCATCCGGCGCAGGGCTTTTTTTCATATATTAAAGTTTGCAGACCTTTTCAGTCTGTCATTTCTATCAGCTGACTTTTCCTGTCTTGAGCAGGAGTTTCATAGCTTCCATGACATCATCCGAATTGTCATAATATGTACCGGTGACCATCACGATCTTTCCGTCTACGATGGCATAAATGCCGATCTGATCAGTTTCACCCATGGCCATAAGCGCATCTCTTCCGCCCACAGCATCTATATCTGATTCAGTAATGCTGCCATTTTCGATCATGATGTCTATCATATCGTCGGTAAGCTGAGTCTTAGTCTCATAATAGATTACAGGCTGGCCGCTGAAGGTCTTCATCTCATTCTTTTCTATGGAAAAACCTGAAACATTCATATTCTCGATTTCAGCCATGAGATCATCCATATCTTCTGAAGTCAGAGGTCCCTCATAATCCTGTGAGATCACGACATTGATATTAGGGCACTTTCCGTCCGGATTTCCAGCCTCATATACCTCTTTGTCGTAGATGGCAAACAGACCTAAACTACTGTCGAACAACCATTTATCTGCGTCATAAGAGCCCGTAAACCCGCTGTATGTAGCGTCTTTCACATTTGACGGCTGCTGAGGATCCTCCAGCGCCGGATATTCCGGATCCTTGCTTTGACATCCGGCCAAGGCTGCTACCGTAAGGATGCAGAGCATAATCAGAGCAAACTTTCTTTTCATATTTTCCCTCCTAAATATATTACCATTAAAATCGGGCAGAGCTATAAGCCGGGTTCTGTATTAAGCAATCATCTATCTCGACTTGCCATTGCTGACAAGCTCCAGCGACCTACCTTCCGGGAGGCAGCGGGCAACTGCCTCTATCCCCTGTTTGGTCTTGCTCCGGATGGGGTTTACACGGCCGACATGTCTCCATGCCGCCGGTGAGCTCTTACCTCACCATTTCAACCTTACCACGGCATTACCCGTTTCGGCGGAATGTTTCTGTTGCACTTTCCCTATAGTTACCTACGCCGGACGTTATCCGGCATCCTGCCCTGCGGAGCCCGGACTTTCCTCATTTACAAGATTGTAAACGCGACTGCCTGCTCTACCCGAATTTAATCAAAACAAATAAACTGCAAAAGATACGGAATAAGTGACTACCACTGCTACAATCAGTCCTACCACTATGATCTTTGCTAAAGTTTGATTCTTCTTTTTCATATTAAACCTCTTTTAATACTGAGCGTCCTCTTATTGAGGCCGCATCCGCATACCGAATTTTTCATAACAAGATGAACGGATCTAAATCCGTCTCAGATTCAATTATATTTAGGTCTGTGTTGTTTCTGAGATAATCTGCCATATTTTCTGTGAAGATTTTCTCACTGCCGTAATGACCTATATCGAGAATGTTCAATCCCGATTCTTTCGCCTCCTGGGCATCGTGATACTTCACATCTCCCGTGATGAAAAGGTCGCATCCCAGCCGCCTGAGACTACTTGAAAATTCCGCCCCTGATCCGCTGCAAAGGCCTATGGTCTTCACTTCGGAATTCAAATCTCCCGCAAAGGAGACAGATCTTCTGTCAATATTGAGCCATCTGCATATCTGCTCTATATATTCGCTGACTCTGCACTCTCCGTCTACAGTACCTATCCTGCAAAATCCGTCCTCTCCTGCGATGCGAATATCGCACAGATGAAGGAGTCTCGCCAGATAATCGTTGTTTCCGCCGTCACATTTGTCAAAAGGCGTATGACTGGCATATACGTTTATTCTGTTTTGTACGAGCCTCACTATGTAGTTTCCCGTAACTGTATTATCGCAAATCTCTTTTATGGGTTTAAAGAACATGGGATGATGAGTTACAATAGCCTCAGCTCTCAAGTTTACGGCCTCGTCTATGACCTGATTTGTGATCTCCATAGCCGTAAGCACCCTGGTCACAGGAGACGCCTCGAATTTTATCTGAAATCCCGAATTATCCCACGGTTCCTGTATACAGAGGGGACTCTTCTTCTCTATGATTTCTGCCAGTTTTTCAATCCTCATAGTTTTCTCATCAACCTTTCGATATACTCTATCCTGTATTCCTGACTTCTCAGCTCCTTAGGCGAAACGGCAGAGGAAGACATCATGCCGCTGAGGATATTTTTCTCTATTCTTAGTTTAGTTGACAAATATTCCCTTGTCAAGGGTCCCTGAAACTTTATAAGTGTATGTGGATATTCATATTCTATGCGTTCGGGTCCCATGGACCTTGTGACTGCCACTTCTACAGGCACTGCAGTTATCACTTCGCAGATGAACCTGCCCTCCCGCACCAGTTTTTCGTTTTTTACAGAAAACCCGTTATTATACAACCAGTGTCTAAGCCTCCCTATATTGTTCCTGGGCTGGAGCACGATCTTTTTAAAACTTTTAGCTTTATATGGGTCTTTGCCAAGTATTTCAGTCATCAGCATACCGCCCATTCCAGCGATTATCAGATCGTCTGTCTCCCCTTGCGAAAGTACGTCAATGCCGCTGCCCAGCCTTAAATCAAATTCTGTTTCCGGGTGAAATCTGCGGCAGTTCTCTATGGCCTTATTGAGAGATCCCTCGCTTATATCTGTCATGATCACTTTGGGGGATATACGGTTTTCCCATAAAAAAATCGGCAGAAAACCGTGGTCGGTTCCTATATCGGCCACGGTTTCTCCCATTTCTATCTCCTCTGCAATTACGTTCAGTCTGTCGCTTAATTTTATCATCTTATTCGAGGTAGTCCTTCAATTTTTTACTTCTGCTGGGGTGGCGAAGCTTACGTAGAGATTTTGCTTCGATCTGTCTTATTCTTTCTCGGGTGACGTCGAATTCTTTGCCCACTTCTTCCAGAGTCCTGGCTCTGCCGTCTTCGAGGCCGAATCTCAGTTTAAGAACTTTTTGCTCTCTTTCAGTCAGAGTATCTAAGACCTCTACCAGCTGCTCTTTTAACATGGAGAAGGCCGCAGCCTCGGCAGGAGCGGGAACATCTTCATCAGGTATAAAATCTCCCAGATGACTGTCTTCCTCTTCTCCTATAGGAGTCTCGAGGGAAACGGGTTCCTGTGCGATCTTCTGTATTTCTCTCACTTTTTCTACTGAAATTCCCATTTCCTTGGCAATCTCTTCCGGGCTTGGTTCTCTGCCGTAAGTCTGGAGAAGCTGTCTTGAGACTCTTATCAGCTTATTTATAGTCTCCACCATGTGGACCGGTATTCTTATGGTCCTGGCCTGATCGGCTATAGACCTGGTTATAGCCTGTCTTATCCACCATGTAGCATAGGTGGAGAATTTATAGCCCTTTGTATAATCGAACTTATCTACAGCTTTTATCAGTCCCAGGTTTCCCTCTTGGATCAGATCCAAAAATAACATTCCTCTTCCTACATAACGCTTAGCTATGCTCACTACCAGACGGAGGTTGGCCTCGCAGAGACGCTTTTTAGCCTCCTCATCGCCTTTTTCCATTCTCTTGGCCAGCTCTATTTCCTCATCGGCTGAGAGAAGCGGTACTTTTCCTATCTCCTTAAGATACATTCTGACGGGATCGTCCACCGCTATGCTCTTTGGAATGGTGGATTCTATATCTATCTCGCTGGCTTCTTCTACGATAAGCTCAGCGTCAGCTGCCACATCGGGGTTTTCTGCCAATATAACATCAAAATCCTCAGGTTCAGTCTCCGATACTATTTCTATTCCCTTGGCCATGAGCAATTCATACATATCGTCCATCTGGTTCTTATCCAGATCCGCAGAATCGAGGATATCTGCAATATCAGCATAGGTAAGCTGATTGTGCGAATTTTTCCCCTTTTCCAGCAAGGCGCAAAGCATTTCCTGCTTTTTATCTGCCGCATCTTTCGTCTGCTCTGTCTGAACAGCCTGGGCTTCTATCTTTTCTGTAGTATTTTTTTCTGCGCTCATTACATTTTTCCTCCGTGTGCTTTCATTTCTTTCTGAACTTCCATCAATTCTATAGTAAGTCTGTCTATTGATTCCTTATTTTCTTCGTCTGCGAGAGACAGAATATCTCTCAGCTGCCGCTCCCGGCTTTCAAGACGTTTAAATTCCCATCTATGTATGCACTGATTTAGAACTTCTCTTTCATTTCCGGTTATTATCACCTTATCCAGGCTTTCCTGCAGTTTCTCGCTCTCTGCAGGTTCGAGTCTGTCTATGACCTGCCCTCTGTTGAAATCTCCGTTTAAACCATAAAACTCGAAGGCGATGTTGAGAGTCTTTTTTCCCAGCTGGCTTTCGAATATGTCACTATAAGGCAATACGCTTTCGGAAAATTCCGGGTCTATGAAAAGGCACTTAAGCACAGTAGCTTCTAAAGGAGAGAGTTCAAGGACTTCTTCCCCTGTTTCTCTGTGCCTCTCCGGCAGATGCTTCTCCTGCTTATTATTACCTAGTATTTCCATTTTTATAGCGCCTTCGGAAATTCCGGTGTCTCTTGAAATCTTTTTTATATATATATCACATTCTACAGGGCTTAAATCAGACAAAACAGAAGAAATATTCTTCATATAGTCAAGTTTGCCTTCTTCGGAAGATATGTTTAGGCCTCTCTTTGCCGCCTCGAGCTTATAATCTATATAAGGGAGAGCGTTTTCTGTGAGCCTCAGAAAGGCCTCTCTTCCGTTTTTCTTTATATATTCGTCGGGATCTTTGCCGTCGGTGACGTGAAGTACTTTGACCTTGCAGTTTTCTCCCCTCAGTACTTCTATCCCCCGCAGTGCTGCTTTCTGACCTGCCGCGTCGGCGTCGTAAGACAATATCACATTCTTGGTATACCGGTTTATGAGTTTGGCCTGATTTTCCGTAAGGGCTGTTCCCAAAGACGCGGTTACATTTCTGACTCCGCTCTGATAAAGAGAAATAGCGTCCATATATCCTTCTACTATGATGGCCGAACCTTCTTTGCCTATATCCTGACGCGTCGAATTCAGCGCATACAGATTGTTCTTCTTCTGAAACACCTTGTTTTCTGGTGAGTTGAGATATTTAGGCATGGCCTCGTTGTCGAGAGCTCTGCCGCCGAATCCGATCACCTTTCCTGCTGTATTTATTATAGGAAATATTACCCTGTTTCTGAATTTGTCATAGCAGCGGTCGCCTTTCTTTGAAATAAGTCCCAGCTCTATGAGTATCTTCTCATCGGTGCCTTTTTTCTTAAAATAGTCGTATAGATTGTTCCAGCTATCTTCCGCATATCCCAGACCGAACTTTTTTATGGTTGAATCCTGTATTCCGCGGCGCTGAAAATATGTATAGCCGGGATTTTTCTTCTCTGTGAGATTTCTGTAGAAAAGTCGAGCGGCTTCTCTGTTTACCTCATAGTATTTCTCTCTGTCGTCTTTATGAGAATTTTTCTGTATCTCTATACCGTATTCGTCGGCCAGTTTTTCTACTGCCTCGTTAAAATCCAGGTTGTAATATCTCTTTACAAAAGTAACCACATCTCCGGAAGCTCCGCAGCCTCCGAAGCAGGTGAATATCTGTTTCTGAGGAGACACGATAAAAGAAGGAGTCTTCTCGTTGTGGAAAGGACACAGTCCTTTATAGTTGGCTCCCGCTCTCTTAAGCTCTACGCTTCTTCCTATGACATCTACTATATCAATCTGATTTTTTAATTCTTCTATCGCTTCTTTGCTAAAAGAAAAACTCATCTTCCGCTCCAAAAAACATCATTATATGTTTTTATACGCAAAAAATGAGCCGTTTCCTTTTTTTATTTTAAAAATTTTCATTTCCAACTTTTAGGCACGAACAATTCAGTATATATATTCAGCGCGAACCTGTCTGTCATGCCGGCTATATAGTCTTTTACCGCCTCGTTTACGCCGTCTTCTTCAGCAACCTGCCGCAGATCGTCCGGCAATTTCGACGGGTCTCTGAGGAAATAATTATACAGAGAGCTTATGACTACTTCTACCTTTGCCAGATCTTCTTCTCTCTTTACTCTGCCGCTCTTATAAACGTGAGAGAACATAAATGTTCTCAATCTGTTCAATTCTTCTCTGAATTGCGGGCTTTGAGATATCTCTTCTCTGCCGTCGCTGTTTTTTATCAGATCTGTCACCATATTGTTGATTCTCTCCCTATGGCTGTATCCGAACAGCTCAAGAGCTGTCTTTGGAATATCTTCCATAGATATGACGCCGCTTCGCAGTGCATCGTCTATATCGTGATTTATATATGCCACTCTGTCGCTTATCTTGACCACCTGTCCCTCGAGGGTAAAGGGCCTGCCGCTTCCCGTGTGATTGACTATACCGTCTCTGACTTCAGCTGTCAGATTCATCCCTCTTCTGCTTGAAGTAGCCTCAAGGACATCCACTACCCTTAAACTCTGCAGATTATGATGAAATCCTCCCGGATGCACGCTGTTAAGCACGTCCTCTCCATTGTGGCCAAAAGGAGTATGCCCCAGGTCATGGCCGAGGGCTATAGCTTCTGTCAGATCTTCGTTAAGATTGAGGGCTCTTGCTATAGTTCTGGCTATCTGCGACACTTCTATGGTGTGTGTGAGCCGGGTCCTGAAATGATCTCCTTCCGGAGCTAAAAAGACTTGAGTTTTGTGCATGAGTCTTCTAAAGGACTTGGAATGTATTATCCTGTCTCTGTCCCGCTGAAACTCGGTCCTTATCCGGCATTTATCTTCGGGAAACGCTCTTCCCCTGCTCTCCCCGCTCTTAGCAGCCATGGGGGACAGTATCTCTTTTTCTCTCTTTTCCAGATCTTCTCTCATCAACATATCGCTCACCACCTCTTATTTTAAGCCGGTATGGCCGAAGCCTCCGGATCCCCTTTCAGTTTCATCTATCTCTTCTGAGACCTTGAATTCGGCTTTCAGATAGGATGAAAAGACCACCTGAGCTATCCTATCTCCGTCATGTATGGTATATGGCTGGTCGCCGAAGTTTATGACAGGTACGTTCCACTCTCCCCGGTAATCGCTGTCTACGGTTCCCACTCCGTTCACCAGGCCGATTCCGTGCTTTATGGAAAGACCCGACCTCGCCCTAACCTGAGCCTCCACTCCCGGCGGAAGTTCCACAAACAACCCGGTAGGTATGAGCTTCCTCTCTCCGGGCATGAGCGTGACAGGTTCTGCCAGATAGGCTCTCAGATCTGCTCCCGCAGACCCTTCGGTTTCATACGACGGAAGCCTTCCGCTCTTGCTTATTATCTTTATTTTCGTGTTTGTCATCATCTAAGACCTTACCATTTTCTTTAAGTTTATATCTTTGTCTGTCAGGCATACTGCCGAATAGTTTTCTATATCGCACACTATAGGTTTAATGCTGTCTATCGATTCTCTCGTGACATTTTCTATACCTTCTATCACTTCATCCTGTCCGTACACTTTGCCCAGCAAAAGCAGGTTCTTTCCTATGTTGAACATTCTGCTGGCTACGTTCTCCTGCCCGAATATGTAACTGCTCTTAAGCTGCTCTTTGGACATGGAAATTTCTTTTTCTGTAAGCCCTTTCCTGTCTAAAACATCAAGTTCCTCTTTGATACCTTCTATAGCAGCTCCTACTTTATCATGGCTGACTCCCGCATATATATTATAATATCCGGCGTCGCTGAAAGTGCTGTTGGAAGAGTATACGCTGTAAGCCAGTCCTTTTTCTTCTCTTATATTCTGGAAAAATCTCGAACTCATGCTTCCGCCCATGACGTTGTTCAGTACGGCGAAAGTATAGTATCTGGGATCGTCTAAGCTTATGCTCCTTGTCGCCATGCAGATATGAGACTGCTGTATATCCTTTTTTATCACCTTGAATCTCGGAACATAGGCCTCTACTTTCTTTTCTTCCGCCCGGCGTTCTTTGGCCAATCTGTCGAATTTATCTGATAAGTAAGCGCAGAAAGCATCCTTATCGAAATTTCCCACTGCCGATATTACTATCGAGTCTCTGGCATAAGCTTTTTCTTTGTATGCAGTTATTACAGGCCTGGTTATCCTCGACAGTGAAGTCTTAGTTCCTATTATGGAATTACCTAAAGGAGCGTCCTTAAAGACCAGTTCTGTTATGTTGTCATGCACCAGATCGTCAGGCTGATCTTGTATCATTTTTATCTCTTCAAAGATCACCTGTCTCTCTTTTGTCATCTCTCTGCTGTCAAATACAGCATTGCAAACCATATCTATTATGACGTCGGCTCCGTCCATGAGATGAGAACTTATAGTCTTTACATAATAACAGGTAGCCTCTTTTCCCGTAAAAGCGTTCATCTGGCCGCCTATCTTATCCACATCTTCTGCTATCTGTCTGGAATTTCTCTTCTCCGTTCCCTTAAACATCATGTGTTCGATGAAGTGCGAAATACCTGCCACCTCAGGCGCCTCGTCCACCGCTCCGTTTCTGACCCATATGCCTACGGCAGTCGACTTGACATGATCAAGTTCTTCCATGACTACTCTTATGCCGCAGTCCAGTGTTCTTATATCAATATTGCCCATATTTTCCCCTCCAAAAAATTTCAATTTATATAATAACACATTTTCCGCAGTTTTCATATACTATCAGAGAAAGATATTGGACTATTTAAGGAGGTAGAATATATGAGCTGCTTTGGTGGGAGAGTATCCCAAGACCTCTATCAAAACTGCTGTAACGCCAATACTATCTGTGAATTCAACGGTGACATCGATAGCTTAAAGAGTGAGCCTATCTATGTTCAGAAAGTCTTCGACGCTGTTTTATTTAATTTACAGGGAATGAAGACCGTTCAGAATCAGACGTTTTCGCCTAAGATTCCGTCAGGTCACAGAGTAAAAAGGGTTATAGATATAAGATGTAAGAGGAGCTTCAATCCTTACAATGTGGATGATCCGTCTAATCTCAAGTTAGACGTTAATACAAGTATTTCAGGCGCAACCTTCCTGCAGAATGCTGCAGGAGAACAGCTTACAGTGGTAGGAGCTGACGGAAATTGTTCCGAAAAGCTATTATACGCCGAAACTGACAGCTGCGATGACAGATGTATGGGTACGCCTATATTCGGTACACAGAACATCGCTATCACCGGTAATGTCATAATAGAACTGGATCTTCTGTTATGCGACAGCTGCAACAATGACGTAGTATTCACAGTCTGCACCAATGTGAATATCGCAGAAGCTGCGCAGCCTCTGGTACTTACTAATTTCTTCGAAATATGTATGCCTTCAGCTATCGACACTGCATTCGTACCGAGATTTACCGAGTTTTGCAACTCGGCCTGCGAAGCAAGGCTGGCGACCAACAACTGCGGCAGAGACCTTACTATAGGAAACGACGGCTGCGTATGCGGAAATCTCATCATTGCCATATGTGTGACATGTGAGAAAAAAATTGTCGTGCCTGTTCAGCTCTGCGTGCTGTCCACCGGCTATGCTCAGGCCGCCGTTCAGCAGAACGCCATCTGCACCACCTTCCCGCCTCTGTTCCCTAATCAGATCAGAACCGAGGATACGGAAGAAAACTGCGGCAGCGTAGGAGGAGATCAGGACAGCGACTGCGGATGTGAAAAAGAATGTGCTCCAAGCTCATGCTGCAAACCTGACGAATGTCGTCCGGACAATGAGTGCGGATCAAGACCGCCTCATAGACCTCAGCCGAGAAGATAAGATGATCTGACGACAGAAATTTAATACTGAAAAGCTTTATACGGCGCCGGGAATATCCTCGGCGCCATTTTATCTATTCAACATTTCAATCACAAAAAAACTCTCTGATATATTTTTCAAGAATTCGCATGTATCTGCCTATAGTCTCCTTGACTACATATTCGCCGGCCTTGTGAAAATTCACCCCCTGAGGGCCGAACAAAACTACGGGAATTCCCAGCTGATGATACAGTATGTTTCCGTCGCTTACGCTCTGGTTTATCCTCAGTTCCGGCGAGAAGCCTCCCACCGTTTCAATAGTATGAATGAGAGCTCGAAAATCGGAGTTATCCGTGTCCATAACATAAGAAGGATAAAAGGGAGTCTCGCGCTTAACAGATATTTCCCCACGGCCGACCGTTTCTTCATAGATGTGTTTAAGGTCGGCTATAAAGCCTTCCGGCGTTTCCGCGGTATCGAGCTGTTTGTTCATCATGCAGCGGCACCAATCGGGAATTTTCAAGCTGTATCCTTCGCTTCTGCTCTCTATGCCCAGCGCGGAGTGAGAAGCGGCTTTCCCCTGTTCGTAAAGCCGTCCGTACCGTCTGTCAACTTCAGAAAGAAAAGCAGACATACATGAAATAGCATTTATTCCTTTTTCTGGCGTCGCGGCGTGGCCCGTCGCTCCCGTCACTTCAATATTAAGATAAACCTTTCCGGTGGCGCCCACCACTACGTTATCAAAATGCGGCTCGGCGAAAATTCCGAAATCCGCCGGACGCTCGCCGCTTTCCCGAACCATATTTACATAGTTCAAAGCGCCTATGGAATGACGTTCTTCGTCGCAAAGGCCCAGCAGTATTATCTCTCCGTCAAATTCAAAGCCTTCCGCCATGAGCTTGACCAGCACGGCAATCTGGCTGGCGAGGCCGCCTTTCATATCGCCGCATCCCAAACCGAAGTACTTGCCAGAAGTTTCTCTGACCTGTAAAGGATTAAAGGTCCACGCTCTGTCCGCCGTTACCGTGTCAATATGGCCGCCCATAAGCAGCTTCCGAGTCCCCGTATTATTTCCCGACAATTTGGCTACCACATTACAGCTTCTGCCCTCTATCCGCTGCAGCTTCGCCTCCATGCCTATGTTCGCGAGATATTCGCAAAGATATACCGCCAGCTCCTCTTCGTTTTGCGATTCGCTGGGAACGGATACCATTTTTTTCATCAATTCCGCGGCAAAGTCAACATAGTCCATATTTATCTCCCTTTTCATATTTCGCGTAAACTCTGCGGTTATGTCTGAGGTTGGTTCTGACGCAATATTCTGCGTATGCCGTGCAGAGGGAAGAAGGGTCGTATACAGTTACGCCGTATTTTTTTTCTATGGCTTCCCCGTATTGGGCCATTCCGAGGCAGGCCAGCACTACGCCGTCCACAGCTTCCTCCTCTATCGCTTCTGCCACCACCCGTTCCAGATACTCTTTTGTCGCCTCGGGATTTTCTCTGAGTTCCGCTACGGGAATATTCAAAGCCCTGACCGACGTCATCTTCTGCGTCAGATAGCTTTCCTTAAGCCTCCTGTAAGTTCTGGAGATATTGCCCTGCGTCGTAGTAACAACGGTAAATCTGTTGCTCAGCATCGCCGCTGCGCTCAGAGTTACCTCTCCCGGTCCAATTACTGGAATTTCAACGTTTTCACGGACAGCATTGACAGCCAAATCACTGAAACAGTAGATGATTAAAGCGTCCGCCCCTTCTTTTTCCGCCTTTATCGCGTCTTTAATTATCAGACTCGCCGCAAGGCTTTCATCCGTATTGGATTCAATAGAATCGGGGCCTTCGGCGATACAGTCGACAGATATTTGAGTATCTTCAGAAACGGCACGGGAAAGCAT
>FR882601.1:0-11728 GCA_000435715.1 Firmicutes bacterium CAG:145 | reverse complement strand
GCCTCGAGGATACTGCGGCTCATACCGCTGTTGGGTATTAAAACCTTGATTTTCATCCTACAGCCCTTTCTTTTCAATATTTCTGTATACGGTTAATGACTGACAGTGAGGATCTCCTTCCAAAATATTCTTGACAGGGCAGAATTTTACATTATCACTGTAGCCTTCCCGAATCGCTATGTCGATAAGACAATAGATGTGTCCTACTTCAGACCAATCCTTTTCCAGCCATACCGTGGCGAAGGTGCAGCTGTCAGTTATGTTCATCTTCATATCGTTTTCATAGCTTCTGTGCAAGTCCCAGCCCTCCGCGATAGGAATGTCGTAGAACCTGTCGAGGTTTTCCATGGTGAGCGGAAGTCCTGCCGCCACCACTTCTTCTCTTATGGCCTTTCCCCTCTCATGTCCGAATTCTATAATCGCGCGTTCAAAGGATTTTTTTGCTTCGTCGCCGAAGTCTTCGATTACTGCTTTTGTTAAGTAATAATACATATTCGCCATATGTACGCTCATGTTGCGAACAGCCTCTCCGATAGTTTTTACCTGTGCCATTTTTCTCTTCCTTTCCTTAACAGCTTTTAGATAATGTGCAGCAACTTGCAAAGATTGTAAACCGTAACCGCGAACAACGCGGCGCAGCAAATCGTCAGCGCGACATTGTTCTTAGCGCTGGATTTGAATTCTCCCATTTCTTTTCTGTTTACTATCATTATGATAAGAACCGCAAGCAGAGGCGCGTTGATTACGGCGCATACATTTGCGATTAAAAGTACTTGAGTCGGCGAACTAGAGCCGAAGATAAACGCCGTAGCCGCACCAAGTACAAGAATTACCACGGATAGAATTTTTACATCCTTGTCCTCCATCTTTGCCTCGCGGCCAAATCCCGCCAGGAGCAATACGGCCCCCATCTGTGCGCTGACAAGCAGAGATGAAGCAGACGCCGCCAGCAAACATATTCCCAAAAGATACGGCGCGAACTTGCCTACGATTGTATCGAACAGCACCGTGAGGTCCTGCACGGCGGCTACAGTGACTCCCTGCGGATACAGGATTTTAGCGGAGGTCAGCAGAACCAGAATTACGATTAAGGCTATAGAGCCTGCTCCCAGTATAACGTCCCAGGCCAGCGCGCCGTTTTTAATATCATCTTTTACCCATTTCTTTTCTTTAGATAAATGCGTGCCGTATACTAAGCCTGAAATAGCGGCGCAGGAGCCGATAAACGCTAATGTCGTAAACAGAGCTTCCTGGTCGGGAAGGTTAGGAATAAACCCCTTGGCCAAGCCTACCGGCGACGGTCCTCCCGCCGCGATAAGCGCGATAAGAAAGCCCGCTACCATGAGGAAAACGCAAACCTTCATACCTTTTTCCACTCTACTATAAATGCTTTTCCCGAAAATAAACAGAAGGCATACTATGGTCATTATTGTTCCGCCGATTTTCCAATCAAGACCGAAGATCAGATTCAATGAAATTCCGCTGCCTGAAAAATTGCCGACTTCATATGCTACGCAGCCAAACGCACATACAAAGCCCGCTATGGCGCAGAGAATCTTGCCGTAATAGGCGTTGATGCAGTCTAAGACAGGCATACCTAAAACAATTTGAGCAGTATAAGCTGAGCGCATATAAATACCTCTCATAAGCAAGGCAAGACATACCATCCACACCATACCGTACTCGTAATTTGCTCCGAGAATCGCCGAGGTAGTAACAGTTCCGGTTCCTACTGCGGCGGCAGCCATGATAATGCCGGGACCGGTCTTCCCTAAAATCTCTCTTGCCGTCAGCTTCTTTTTGACATTAGTTTCCATCTCTAAGCCTCCTTTTTTTAAATTTTATTTCTTAATAGCAACAGCTTTATTATCCTTTTAATACTTCTCGGTACAGCGAAGCAAATTTACTTATTGTATAAAGCGCGTCGTTTATCCTGTTTTTATTTTTAATCAGCTTGGTCTGAATCAGTCCGTATTGCAGAGAAGCCGGGTCTAAGCCGTCCAGCCTCTCAATTTCTGCAAAAAGAGGTACCGGATATGTAAGAGCAGTGAAGCCATAGCTGTCCTGAGAATATTTGTCAGCGCAAGTCATAGTGATATTTGTCATATTGCGTGCGACTAATTTCATCATGTCGTTGTAATAGCTTGCCTTTCCCTTTAGACTGTCCTTCGGCAGATTTTGAATTTCAAGAACTCGCCTTTCCGCATCGCAAATATTATCCAAAAGGTCCGAAAACTCCATATGGCTCGAATACTTCTCCGCTATCAGCGTCACATTATTTTTGAAAGTCCTGAAGATTTCCGTAAAGTCGTAAGGCAAAAATTCCAAGGTGGCCAAATCATATATGGCCTTCAGCGTAGCCCTCGTATCTTCTTCCAAGGCGCTCGGGTCGCATTTGTCCAGTCCGTCTTCAGTAGTGTGGTTCCACCATCCCAAGGTGGCCCCGTGAGCATGTTCCATATACTCCCGGGTAAACGACTTTCTCTGGGTAATAGAAGAAACGCCTATGCCCATAAAGCTCTGGTCTCCGATTTTTTTTAGCGACATCGCTCGCAGCTCGAGTCTCGGCAGGACCTCCTCGATATTCTTTACGGAAAAATCAAGCAACTCGGCAGACGTCTTTACTTCATAAAGCTCAGTTTCTCTGACTCCGGTAGAGTCTATATGCATATAGCAAACGCAATGCTTATTCAGATCATCCCAGTTATTGTCCACAAACCATGTAGAGCCGGCGGCCTCGGCGATTTCATGGCCGTTCCAGAATACGAAATATATATCCCTGTTCAGCTCATTTCTGTGCTGTGAAAGAATCCGGCAAACCTCCAGCGTCGTCGCGTTGCCGGTCGCGTTGCATGTAACTCCCGGTTCCCAAGCGTCAAGATGAGAGCATACTAATATGAAGTCGTCGGTCTTTCCGTTTCCCTTCAGTATGGCTGTAGGCTGATGTACAATGCTCCAAGTCCTGTCGGCGACAGCCGTCACCTTTACTTTTACCGATTTGCCGTTCAGGCAAAGTTCCTTTAATTTCAACCCGGTGTTTCTCGTAATACCGACGCCGACAAGATCAGGAATCTTATGAAAATTTTCTTCTGTCGGGTTTCCCCATACGCCTTTTAAACCTCTCCTGCAAATCACCTCTTCGTCGTTGCCCCAGTTCATACACATAATTCCCGCAGCGCCCATTTCAGAGGCGATACGCGCTTTTTCCGGAACAGGAGGAGCGTAGGTAACTTCCACGAGAACCATTTTTCCCTTTACGTCTATCCCGTCATAGGAGCCGGCGTCTCCGTTTCCCACATAAACTAAATCAAATATTTCTCCTTCTTTTTTTGTACTTCTTATATGAGCGCACGGCAGGCTCTCGATTTCCTCTTCAATTTCATCATACATAACGACGACCTTTGAAAACATGGGATTGCTGTTATACGTGTAGAACTTCTTGTTTTCGGCAATCAGACCGTAATCGCGGAGCCGTTCCGTTACATATACGGACGCGTCCGCTTCGCATTTGCTCCCCGCTAACCGATAGGGAAAATTTTTCGTCATATATTCAACAGTCTTTAATAGTTCTTCTCTGCTAACTTTTTCTATCATAAACTCCCTCCCGCCGCGTTCCGGCATATTGTTCACTTGGTCTCTTGTTCACCCAATTTATGATTGAATCATATCATTTGTAAAAACCATTGTCAACAATTTTTTCACAATATTTCTCTGACCTATAAAAAAACACATGCGCCCTGATTTTTCTCTGTTAATCGGTCATGTGTTTTTTAAGTTTATTCAGTTAAACCGCGTCATTGTCTCAGCATGTCCATAGTGCTTTGAATGTGCTGAAACATCAGTTCCTTGCCCTTCTCCGCGTTTCGTTCTCTTATGGCCTCGATAATCTGTCGGTGAGATTTTACCTCTTCTTCAGGATTATGTATATTCAACACATCCCTGAAGTTTCCGTGCATCATTGCCAAAATGCTGGAAATCACGATTTCAAGTGTCTGCTCCATAAACAGGCTGCCCGTCTTTTTCGCATACAGTCTGTGGAGTTCAAATTCGCCGACGGTCCTCCCGCTTTCTCTGAAATTCTCCGCCATTTCCTCACAGGCGGCCGCCATCTCATCTATATCTGCTTCTGTCGCATTTCTGATTATAAGCTCTACAGCCTTTACTTCCAGAACCTGTCTCACTTCGTATGCTTCCATCATGGAACAGCGTTCCAGATTCTTGCTCAAGCTATCGTATTTAGTCTCTATGCCTTCTTCCTGCGGAACCTTACGCAGAAAGCGTCCCTTTCCCTGATAGGAATTGATAATGCCTCTGCTTTCAAGAACATGGAAGGCTTCTCTCAACACATTTCTGCTGATACCGAGTTTTTCGGTCAGCTCCCGTTCCGGAGGCAGTTTTTCTCCCGGCTTCATCTGACTTTTATCGATGAGTGCATATAAATCATTGACTACCTCTTCATATAAAAGTGTCCTCGACGGCCTTTTCCCTATATTATTCAATGATATCCCCCCTCGTCTTAAATTTTATTTTCTTTTAACATTCATTATTTCAAACTTGGTCACCCATATCACATTTGCATAATACCACCACATTATGGCCTTGTCAATAGTCCGCTGTTTTCCCTTCACTCATCTATTTGGCAGGCATAAATTGACATAGATGACTATGAACTCAGCTCTATTCAAATAATCTCACTTACATTTTTTTATTGTCTTTCCGCCCCGAATGGTATTATAATATAGTATTAAATAATTTAACTCGGAGGACTTATGAAGAGAGCCACTTGTTACATAATCGCCGCAGGCGAGCATTATTCGGCACCTTCCGAGCCTGACTACGGCGATATGGTAATCGCCGCCGACGGCGGATATGATTATCTTTGCGGCTTCAATATAAAGCCTGACCTGATTATAGGAGATTTTGACTCGCTGAGCCTAGTACCTTCAGGATCTTCAGTAATAAAACTGCCTGCTGTCAAAGACAACACAGATACCGAAGCGGCTATCGAAGAGGGCTGGCGGCGCGGATACAAGCGATTTGTCATCTACGGCGGCACGGGAGGACGAATGGACCACACCATGGCCAATATCCAGTGTATAGCCGGTATCGCCAAACGGGGCGGCAGAGGCTATCTCATCGGCAGAGACTCTGTCATAACCGCCATATGCAACGATACTGTAAAGTTTTCACCGGAAAGTTCCGGCTTCATATCCGTTTTTTCCCATGGCGAGGAAGCAGTGGGAGTCACGGAAAAAGGCCTTAAATACCATCTGAGTAACGCCCTGCTTCCCAACACGGTTTCGCTAGGCGTAAGCAACGAATTCACAGGCGTCGAAAGCCTTGTTTCCGTAAAGAAAGGCACTCTGCTGATAATATATCCCATCGGCACCGAAGAAATATACGATTAAAGGAGATAAAAAATGAAAAAGCAAAATATCGAAACCATATGTATACAAGGCGGATACGAGCCAAAAAACGGACAGCCCCGCCAGCTTCCCATCATACAGAGCACCACTTACAGGTATGACACCAGCGCCGACATGGGAAAACTTTTCGATCTTGAATCTGACGGATATATGTATTCAAGGCTCGCCAATCCTACCTGCGATATGGTGGCGAAAAAAATAGCCGCCATGGAAGGCGGTTCGGCGGCTATGCTGACTTCTTCAGGTCAGGCGGCCAATTTCTACGCTATATTTAATATCGCCTCCTGCGGCGATCATATAGTAGCCTCCTCCACCATATACGGAGGGACCTTTAATCTGTTTTCAGTTACCATGAAGCGCATGGGTATAGACTTTACTTTCGTAAATCCCGATTGCACAGAAGAAGAACTTGACTCGGCTTTCAGAGAAAACACCAAGGCAGTCTTCGGCGAGACTATAGCAAACCCTGCCCTGACTGTCCTCGACATAGAAAAATTCGCAAAGGCTGCTCACAGTCACGGTGTTCCCCTCATCGTAGATAACACCTTCGCTACTCCTGTAAACTGCAGGCCTTTTGAATGGGGAGCCGATATAGTCACTCATTCGACTACAAAATATATGGAAGGCCATGCGGCTACCATCGGAGGCTGCATAGTTGACAGCGGAAAGTTCGACTGGACCCAATATCCCGACAGATTTCCCGGATTATGCACTCCGGACGAAAGCTACCATGGAGTGACTTATACGGAGCGTTTCGGACTCGAAGGAGCCTTTATCACCAAAGCTGTGGCACAGCTTATGAGAGATTTCGGCTCAACACCTTCTCCTCACAGCGCATTTTTGCTTAGCCTTGGACTCGAGAGCCTGCCTGTACGCATGGAGCGTCACTGTTCCAATGCTCTTAAGATGGCTGAATTTTTGGAAAGCAGCGATAAAGTGGCCTGGGTCAACTATCCCGATTTGACTTCCAACAAGTATAACGCTCTGGCGAAGAAATACCTTCCTAAAGGTTCCTGCGGCGTCATAAGTTTCGGCATCAGAGGCGGCCGCTCTGCTGCAGAAGAATTTATGGGTCATCTCAAATTGGCTTCCATAGAAACTCACGTAGCCGACTCCAGGACTTGCTGCCTCCACCCCGCCAGCTCTACTCACAGACAGATGACTGACAGCCAGTTGATTGCAGCCGGAGTACCTGCAGATCTCATCAGAATCTCCATAGGTCTTGAAAATATCGGTGATCTCATCTCTGACGTGTCGCAGGCTCTTGAAAAGCTTAAATAGAAAAGACTGATCAGCAGTAAAAGAAAGGATATACTTTAAATGCCTATTAAGATACCTAACGACCTGCCTGCAACCAAAACCCTTACCGGCGAGAACATCTTCGTCATGACCGAGACGAGGGCTATAACTCAGGACATACGTCCTCTTAAAGTCCTTCTTCTCAACCTCATGCCAAAAAAAATAGAGACGGAGACACAGCTCTCCCGCCTCATAGGCAACACGCCCCTGCAGGTAGAACTTGAACTTATAATGACTAAATCCCATAAGTCAAAAAACACTCCTCCGGAGCATCTCCTCTCCTTTTACAAGACTTTCGATGAAGTAAAGGACGGCAACTTCGACGGTCTCATAATAACCGGCGCTCCTGTAGAACTTCTTCCCTTCGAAGAAGTGGAATACTGGGAAGAACTCTGCGAAATAATGGAATGGAGCAAGACCCATGTGCACAGCACCTTCCACATCTGCTGGGGAGCTCAGGCCGGCTTATATTATCATTACGGCGTACCGAAATACCGTCTCCCGGAAAAGATGTTCGGAGTATTCCATCACAAGATGGAAGTAAAAAACAGCATACTCTTCCGTGGTTTTGACGATACGTTTAATGTCCCACACTCCCGGCACACTACCGTATTAAGAGAAGATATAGAAAAAGTAAGTCAGCTTGACATATTGGCTTCTTCGGAGGAAGCCGGCATATACGCCGTCGCCACAGGGTCGGGAGAACAAATTTTCATTATGGGTCATTCAGAATACGACGCCCTCACTCTGGAGGGAGAATATCTGCGGGACAAAGACAGCGGACTTGATATCGAAGTGCCTAAAAATTATTATCCGGGCGACGACGATACCAAGGATCCCATCGTCACTTGGAGATCCTGCGCAAATCTCCTGTATTCCAACTGGCTCAACTACTTCGTATACCAGACTACTCCTTTTGATCTTGCAGCCCTTAAAAAAATCTGATCATTGATAATTAGTCCGGCCATACATTTCAGCAGGGGTGCCGTCCTCCAGCAGCCAGACCTGAAAATATTCTTCCGTCTCAGGAAGTTCAAATATCAGGCTCACACTGCGGTCAAGCCCGAAAACAGCAGTATTGAGGGTTCCCACTCTGCCCTCTTCTAAAGTATGGTAAAGCCATCTGCCGTCGTCCAGTCTCTCCTTCTGGATCCCCAGCCATACGGGATCCAGCTTGGAAAGCCCGGCCTTATTCATCCTGAAGACCAGTTCCATTTCATGTCCTAAAACAGAATAATTAAAGCAGCAGTACGGACCGTTCTCCGACCAATCGGCGTCCTTTGGTCTGAACAGCCTGGCGAAATTATTTATCCCTTCCGGATTTATCTTTATACAGGATATAGCCCGAAGTTTATTTTCTCTTTCATCATCTTCTCCGGACTGCAAGAGTCTGTCACATTCCGGATCTATCCAGTGATACTCCATCTGTTCCAGCGTATACCCGTTTTCTATCTCCTGTATCAGAGTTAGAAACTCATAATCTCCGGGCTCAAGATCAAGCCCTCTCCCGGCCGCCGCAAGGGCACCCTCTCTGTCTTTAAAATGGCTGCGCAGCTTTGCCACCTGAAGCCATATCCAAGGGTAGTCCGGCTCCTCTTTGGCTCCCGCTTCCGCATACTCCAGAGCCTCCTCCAGTCTGCCGCAGTACATCAATGCTATAGAGTATCGATAGTACCATGTTCCGCACCCCATAGCGTTCTTCTCAGACGCAGGCATCCAGACCGACGCTCTGTAGTAATATTCATATTCATCTGTATTGAGACACGCATAGGCATACCAAAGCGCTACCTGCAGATCCTCTGAAATCTGATCCTCGGTAAACCTCCCCTCTTTAATACCGGTTTCCATGAATTCATAAAGATACGACAGCATTTTATAAAAATATCCGCTGCTTTTATCCATAAAGGACTCTAATTGCTGAATTTCTTTTTCTGTCATCAGAGAGCTTGTATCTTTCATATATTTCACCTCATTCACTTTTCGGGCTCCGTATTTAAGCCGGCTTCCTTCATCATTCTCTTTATGATTATCTTGGTGTTCATCTCGTAAGCTCTGTAAGGCTGTTCCGCTTCTCTTTCTTTACTCCAGCAGGCTTTCTTATGTTCCTCAAATATCTGTTCGAGATCCATTCCTTTCGAAATGCAGCCTGCTATCATATCTCTTTCTTTTTCTGCCTCTTCTTTATACATATCAAAATACCTGTCGTTAAAATCACGGCACAGTATCCCGTAATGAGGTACTAATATATATTTAAAAGGCAGCAGTTTCAGAAAGGCGGCAGATTCGAGACTGTCGTCAAAGCTCTTGAGTATGGAAGTTCTAAGCACGCCTTCTTTCGAAATAACTCCTGTAGACTCGGAGGCCAGCAATATACCCTCAGGCTCAAGGAGATAAGACATGGAGCAATCGGTGTGTCCTTTAGTTTCAAAGGCAAGTATTTTCTCAGGGCCCATATCTATAATATCGCCATTTTTCAGAACTCGATCCACTCTCAGCCCCCTGACGGTCACCTCCTTAGGATCCTTTCCATAATGAAGAGAAGCGGTCTTTCCCATCGACTCTATCATAGAGACAGCACCGGGACGTTCAAATACCTGGCGGGCCTTTTCAGGACCGCATACTATGACCTCAGGCCAGCGTTCTATGACATATGGCAGTCCTCCTATGTGATCATAATGAGAGTGAGATATAAGCACGAAGTCTAAAGGCCTTCCTTTCAGCTCTCTTTCGATATTATCTATGAGTTCCCTTTCAAAACACGCCATTCCGCAGTCGTGAAGAGCAGTTTTTTCGCTCCCCATTACGAGAACAGCCTCTCCTCCCGGACCTCCCGTTACTCTGACAAGCGGACTCGGAAACGGTTCTCTTTTCATTTTCATCTGTTTTTCCTCTTTTCTCAATTTTATGCAATTTGCTGTAAGCAGTATTATCATTACGATTCCTGCATATCCCATCACAGGCGAAACATATTTTACTACGTTTTTAAATCCTACCAGTCCCAGAATAAAAGAAGCTCCTCCCACCGTCGCTATTATCTTATTTTTATTTTTTCCTTCTTTGAGTTTAGTGGTAAATCCGTAAAAATTGCTGGTTGCAGTAGAATAAATGGCGCAGAACAATACGAAAGTATACATGACTCCCAGTCCTTCGGAAGCTTTAGAAGCATAGCCCAGCACCGGCATATCCAGCGGCTGAGACAGATGGGCGTCTCTTTGAACGGTGATCAGTATGAGCATAGCTAAAACACCTAAAAACAGACCTCCCATAAAGTCGCCCCAGGCCACTGCTTTTTTGTCTCTGGCATTTACAGTAGCAGCCGCCACTACGGCTATCATTGCCATCACATTGTAGGCGGTGTACAGTATTGCCGATATCCACCAGCTGGGCGCCGCCGGCGAAACTTCTATATCTTCCGGCGAGTATTCTTCTACAGGAATCTCTATTATGACGATGACGCATGTTGCCGTCATCAGGACGCATAATACAGGCATTATATATCTGAACACTTTAGATATACGTTGAAAATCTCCTAAGACGGTTGCTATCACCAGAACCGTCATCAACGCTCCTCCTACCCAGTAATCATCTCCGAAATACTGATGTATCAGGGCTCCCGCAGCGGCCGACATAGCTACCATGACTACGGCCAGAGTGATTGCCATAAAATAGCCTGTCAGGTCTTTTAATCTTTTGCTGCTCCCCGGAACTATTACACAGCCCATATCATGAGTACCGAGTCTTGACGCATTATAGCTGACCATGAATCCGACGGCCATAAATATGGCGGCAAATATAAGGATTCCTGCTCTGCCGTATCCTCCGAACACGCCGAAGAACTGCCATGTTTCTCTCCCGGAGGCAAAACCTGCCCCCATTATAGCTCCTATGTACATTACGGCTACGTTAAGTCCACTCAGTCCCGGGCTCTTCACGTCTTTTTTGCCGCATGTCCCTTTTTTCTTCATGAGGCCGGACGCTCCTTATCTCTTCTGACTTCAGTATATTCTCCGTAGCTGAAAAATACAAGGCCTATCCAGATGATCGCAAAAGCGATGAGCTGAATCGGTTCAAAAGGTTCTTTAAACATATATATTCCTATGATCAGCGAAATCGTAGGTGAAATATAGTTAAAAAGACCTACAGTAAAAAGATTGAGCTTATTGGCAGCGTCTGCAAAGAGTATTAGAGGAATCGCCGTAAACAGGCCGCAGAACATGAGGAAAGCATATTTATAGCTCTCATCTCCCCATACTGCAGCTATAGCTCCCTGCCCTGTCACTTCCAGGTATATGACTGCGGCAAGTCCTGCCGGCAGAAGAAAGATGGTCTCGTACAGCAGCGATAATAAAGGCGGCATCCCAAAGTTTTTCTTTATAGCCGCATATATAGAAAATGTAGCCGCCAGGCTGAGGGCTACGAGAGGAACTTCTCCGAAATAAATTATGACTGCGGCTACGCCCAGGGCAGCCATGCCAAAAGCCACAACTTTATATCTGCTCATCCTTTCTTTGAACAGTACGATTCCCAGCAGACAGATAGCCAGCGGTTCTATGTAATATCCTATGCAGGTCTGGATCACCATATCTTCATTCACTGCCCATATGTATATGGACCAGTTGGCGGTGATGAGTATACCTGCCAGCACATATCTGATTACCGTCTTCTTATCTTTGAGAGGCGCAAATACAGTCTTTTTATCATAGACTGCCCCAGCAGCTATAAGACATACTGCCGCCACCAAAACGATCCTGTAAAAGATTATCACCCACGAACCTATAGGACGGAGGGCCTGCCAGTATACAGGCATCAGCCCCCACCATATATTGCACATCAAAGATGAGAATATACCCTGCCTGTACGACTTACCCTGGTTTAATTTTTTATCTGACATATTGTACTTCATCTGATTCTCCTTCTTTAGAAGTGATAAAAGCTATGTTAACATTTAAACAAAAAAAGATCAAGAGAAAGGCGTCTCCCGATAAGAAAACATCGTGGGGCAA
>FR882600.1:257481-257712 GCA_000435715.1 Firmicutes bacterium CAG:145 | reverse complement strand
TGGATTACAGCCCAAAAGAGAGCATAGCCCGCCTCGGATAGCCCTGCTACCCGGCGTTATCCGTCTCGGCACTCGGAGTGACCCACCGTCCGCCGTCGCAAGCAAGAATCACCCCTGCAAAAGGTTAAAATAAAGGCCATTCTGCAAGGGCAACCCCCGCAAGACGGATAAAATCAAGGCGAAATGCAGGGTTGCCCGTAGAGACCGGCGAGACAAACAAACCCATCGCCG
>FR882600.1:238026-257289 GCA_000435715.1 Firmicutes bacterium CAG:145 | reverse complement strand
GGGGGAACCCGACTCTCTCGGGGTTCCTCGGCCACCTAATTAAGAATTTTGTAAGAAACCGATTGACTCTTTTGTAAAAATGTGTCGGTAATATATAGTCATAAGGCGAAAGGAGAAGCAAAACAAATGGAAAATCATCAGAATATCAACATCATGGTCTGCGACGATGATAAGGAGATAGCAGGAGCTATAGAAATATATCTGCGAAACGAGGGGTACAATGTGTTCAAGGCTTTTAACGGGGTAGAGGCGCTTGACATTGCAAGAAGAGAAAGCCTGCACCTCATAATCATGGACGTGATGATGCCTGAAATGGACGGAATACAGGCTACGATGAAGCTGAGAGAAGAAAAAAACATTCCCATTATAATGCTTTCCGCAAAGTCAGAAGACTACGACAAAATTACGGGTCTTAACGTAGGAGCCGACGACTATGTAACCAAGCCTTTTAATCCGCTGGAGCTGATAGCGAGAGTAAAATCGCAGCTCAGAAGATATGTGAATCTGGGATCGCTTTCCGGCAGTCCCGCTCAATCGGGCGTCTACAGATCGGGGGGATTGATTGTGGACGACAATGAAAAGAGAGTAACTTTGGATGGAGAGCAGGTTATCGTAACGCCCATTGAGTTTGGTATTTTAAAACTGCTGACAGAGAACGCAGGCAGAGTTTACAGTATAGAACATATATACGAACAGGTCTGGAACGAGCCTGCCTACAGTCCGGAGAACACAGTAGCGGTGCATATAAGAAGAATAAGAGAAAAGATAGAGATAGACCCGAAAAATCCTAGATATTTAAAGGTGGTGTGGGGAATTGGATACAAGATTGAAAAATTCTAAGACGAGAAGCGGTATTTATGCGGCAGTTTTCATAACAGAAGTCATAGCCGCCTGCGCCCTGACTGTGGCCGCGACCATATTTTCGGCATTGGGGACCATGTCATGGGCAAAGGATATAAGCCCGGACGACTATGGGTATTTCTATACCGGTAACATAATAGACCAGAGCAAGTACGATCAGCTTCAAAACAGCATAGGAATATGGGGAATGCTGGCTATACTGCTGGTGGCAGGGCTCCTGATACTGCTTGCGTTTATGACCGGAAAAGGAAAGCTGAACGATGACGGCAGCGTACATCTGACATGGTTTGATAAGATGTGGAGCGAACTTCAGATAATCGTAGCCTCCCTTGCCGGAGTATGGGCAGGATCCATAACTGTGGTATTGTATGAGATATGGCTCAGAGGGGACTATCTCGGAGTATGGGAGAGCACGGGAGGCGAGGACTCCTACTTTTCAGGACCTCTGACAAAAGAGATAGGGATGACTTATTGCATGGTGGGGCTTGTGGTAAGCATATCTATGTTTCTGCTGTGCTTCCTATCTTTGTTGAAGAAGATAAAAATCAAACAGTTCTGGGAGAAATCTCTGCTGGGTGGAGCATTTTTGGCTATCTACCGCAGCATAAAGGGAAGCGACAAGACTCTCCTTAAGGTGATCATCGTTCTAATGGCAGGCGCTATATTGTCAGCTACATGGATATTGCTGCCGGTGATGCTGGTGCTGATACTTATATTCGTACCTAAACAAGTGAAGAAGTTTACCGCCATAAAAGAAGGCATAGAAGAAGTAAAGAGCGGCAACTTATCATACAAGATACCGGTGGAAGAGGACGCCAAAGGGGTTAAGGGCGAATTCGACCGCATGGCAGAGGGGATAAATGATATATCACAGGCTTCCAATATAGCGGTGCAGAACGAATTGAAGAATCAGAGGATGAAGACGGAACTCATATCCAACGTGTCTCACGATCTGAAGACTCCTCTGACTTCCATGATATCTTATATAGATCTCATGAAGCAGGAAGGACTTGACAGTCCCAACGCGCCTGAGTATCTGGACATAATAGACAATAAGACTCAGAGGCTGAAAGATCTGACCGAGAATCTCTTCGAGGCGGCCAAAGCATCTTCCGGAGCCATACCGGTGAATATGGAATCCATCGACCTGTCGTCTCTCATGACTCAGAGTTTGGCGGAGATGGAAGAGAGATTGTCTGCCAGAGGCCTGCAAATACAAGTTAAAAATGAATGTGAAGATACTCATATCATGGCCGACGGGCAGCTGATGTGGAGAGTACTTGAAAACCTGCTGGGCAACGTATCAAAATATGCCATGGATAACAGCAGAGTGTATATCGACATCAGGGAAACAGAGCCTAAGAGCACCGAAGTGAAAAAAATGGTGATCTTCGAAGTAAAGAACATCTCCGGCGCACCTCTGAATATTTCCGCAGATGAACTGATGGAGAGGTTTAAGCGGGGAGATGAGTCCAGAAATACTGAAGGAAGCGGTCTGGGACTTGCTATCGCCAAAGATCTGGTCAAACTGATGAATGGAGTCTTTGAAATAACCGTTGACGGAGACTTGTTCAAAGCCACCGTGATGATGGAAAAAGCGTGAGAGCACTGAAAAGAGAGGCTGCGAAAGCCTCTCTTTTCATATCTTTTTGCCGAATAAACCGTGTCTCTTACAGTATACGTATATGTGCCCATGCCCCTTAGAAAAAAATCTCGCTTCGGCAGCCTGCTCCGGATACAGCTTCTTGAAGTGAATCTCATCTGAAGTGACATAACACATGAATGAGATGTGATGAGATTTATCCATAGGATGGTCTAAAGTGACATAGTATTCGTCTTCCACCTTATCCACAGCGATGTGGTGTTCTCCGTCTTCGGCTTCGGCCTCCAGCACCGGGAGCCTGACTCCGCAGCAGGAAGCGAATATTTCTCCTACTGAATAGATGACGTTGCCGCATACGGGGCATACGTAAAACTTCAACTTTCTGATATTGGAATGTCTGTTGGCGTTGGTCACGTGCTGACCTGCAAACAGTTCCGCCACCGAGATGCCCAGCGCCCGGGAAAGGGGCTCAAGAAGAGAGATGTCAGGGAGCCCTCTGCCCGTTTCCCATTTACTTACGGCTTTATCGCTCACGCCTATCATCTGCGCCAACTCGCCTTGAGTTATCCGCTTCTCTTCACGAAGTTTTTTAATAGTGGTACCTGTTACAAATGCTTCCATAGTCTCCTCCGTCGTTTTGATAATGAAAGCTTACATCATGATTCGATCCGGCGCAACCTACGCTGGGTAGAGAATCAGGCCGGATCATAAGGGAAGCAGTCCATGAATCTCAATTTGAATTGATTGGCGGCATGGAGTCTGTCGATGCGATCTTTGGTTTCTTCATCGTCGATCTGGCCTGTTCTGATATACTTGTCCAGAACGGCATAAGTAAAGCCCAGATTTTCTTCATCGGTCTTGGGCTGAAGTCCGTCTATAGGAGTTTTATCCACGAACATGGAAGGCAGACCCAGCTCCCTTCCCACGGCCTTGACTTCCTGCACGGTCAGTCTGCTCAGAGGGCTGAAATCTCCGGCTCCGTCTCCGTATCTTGTGGCATATCCGACCCAGTCTTCGCTGAGATTGCAGGTGTTGGCCACTCTGCCGCCGCAAGACTGAGAAACAGCGTATGTGGCCGCCATTCTAAGGCGAGGCGGCAGATTAGTCACGGTCTGAACTGCAACCTGAGGCAGCTGAGCGGTAATTTCGTTCATGAGACCGTCGAAACAATCTTTAATGTTTATTTCATAGTGCCTTATGCCCAGATGCTTTATCAGGGCGAGGGAGACGTCGATGTCGAATTGCTCTCCTTTCGGAAGCAAAACGCCTATGACCTTGTCCGGACCCAGCGCCTGACAGCACAACGCGGCTACCACAGAACTGTCTTTGCCTCCGGAAATGGCGACTACAGCGTTGCAGCCGGGACCGTTTTCGGCGAACCACTCCCTTATCCAGACTATTATATCATCTTTGACCTTTTTAGCGTCGAATCCTTTAATTGAATTAGATTCCATTTAATCATCCTCCGTGAGAAAATCAGTATATATGATTATTGTATGTATTTTTTGCAGGAAAATCAAGAATTAAATCAGAGCCGAGACTGCCGGCGCGCTCTATACGTCTTCTGACAACCAGACGATTGCATCAGTGAAAGATGAGGGATTTCCATTGACAGCATCCCCGGGCAAGTAGTAATATATTAGTATAATAAAAAGAGGAGGGTGCGACGGAAACGCACAGGTGTAATATGAAGGAGAGAGTCAGGGATTCAGGCAAGATCATCGTACTTATAGCTTTGATGCTGTTTTTGCTATCGGGATGCGGCGGCGACAGTGTAGACGATAAATATGAGAAGACAGGCAAATATCTTAAAGAGATGACAGAAGAGACTTCCCCTTTTGTAGATTCAGTAGGAGGAGAATGGGTAGTAATAGGCCTCGCCCGCTCGGGAACAGGTCTGTCCGAAGAAGCTGAAGAAGCATATTTATATAATGTGGAGAAGTATGTCAAAGAGAATATAAATGAGCAGGGACAGCTGGACAAGAGCAAGTCCACTGAAAATTCAAGAATAATATTGGCTTTGACAGCCCTCGGAGAGAATCCCGCTGACTTTGCCGGGTATGACCTCATACAAGGCCTTTCAGATATGGATTTCGTAAGCAGACAGGGTCTTAATGGAATCATATGGGCTCTGATTGCTTTGGACAGCGGAGACTATAATATCCCTGACGTGCAGGACGGCGGCAGGCAGACCACGAGAGAAGCACTTCTGGATGAGATAATATCCTCTCAGACAAAGGACGGCGGCTGGGCGCTTGTGGGAGACACCGCCGATCCGGATATGACGGGGATGGCGCTGCAGGCCCTCGCTGCTTATTATGAAGACGAAACGGTGAAGGATGCAGCAGATAAGGCCGTGCGGCGTTTGTCCGATATGCAAGGAGAAGACGGAGGATACTCAAGCTGGGGCAACGCCAACAGCGAATCATGCTCCCAGGTGATCGTAGCTCTCACAGCTTTGGGTATAGATCCGAATGAAGATGAGAGGTTTGTCAAAAATGATAAATCCCTTATAGACGCCCTGCTGAGCTTCTATTCTGATGACGGAGGCTTTAAACATACTCTCGACCAGACTGCGCAGCAGGCTTCTGACGCCATGGCCACAGAGCAGGCGTATTACGCTCTGACTGCCTATCACAGGTTCACGGAAGGACAGACGGCGCTGTATGACATGAGCGACGTGAAATAGGAAATAGAAAGAAAGGAGCTGCCTGCAGGCAGCTCCTTTCGACCTTTAGATAGATATACAAGGGCTTTTGAGATTTAGCTCTTTATCTGTCAGATAGCGGGTCGCAGCTGATTCATCTGAAGCTATTTTTTATGGAATTACGGTGCATGTATCGGCAGCGGTGTCGGACTGGCCACCGCTGATTTACTGCGAAACTCTGACCGGTCTGATTGAAAATCACTTAAGGAAGATGTAATTCCCGGTAGATTGCCTTTTGGCTCCTTACCGGGAATTTTTTTTGACAAGTCCCGGTAGACTTGAATTACAGGGCGTTTGTGGGAGTTTTTAGCCGTCTTTCAGTGGCAGACGACCTCTCGCAACCGTTCCTACCCAATTTTTACGCTGAAAAGTCCCGCAAATAGCCTTAATTTTCAACTTACTGAGAACGCACCGTCAAAAACTCTCGTAAACAGCTTTAATTTTCGACTTACCGAGAACGCACCGGCAAAAAATTCTCTCAAACAGCCTTAATTTTCAACTTACCGAGAATGCACCAGCAAAAAAGTCCCGCAAATAGCCTTAAATTTCAACTTACCGAGAATGCACCGGCAAAAAACTCTCTCAAACAGCTTTAAAATCCGCTTTACCGAAAGTCCGCCGTGGGATCCCACTGCCAGGGCTTTACCGGGAGTCCACTGTGGGATCCTACCGCCAAAGCTTTACCGGGAGCCGCCGATAGAACCTTCCGACTTCTCTCCAAAGATCCCGGACCCTCCTTCTTCTCCAAAAAAACTTAATATTCCGGCCGGTCAGATCTGACAGGTAGGACGCGTCAAATGTCTTGCGGCAGGACACCTTTTGTATTATAATAGATAAAAGCTATTAAATTTGACAGATGCTTGTTAAAGGAAAGGACTGTATGAAAGAAGTTTTTGTTAAAGACCTGAGAAAAGACCAGGAGATAACAGATTTTTTTATGGCCAAGACCCTTGCCATAAAAGTAGGCGCCAACGGGAAACAGTATCTCGATATTCTGCTGGCCGACAAGACGGGAGAAATTTCCGGCAAAAAATGGGATGTGAGCGATGCCGAATATCCCGTGCTTAAAGCCATCGGTGAAAAATCCATAGTCAAGATAAAGGCTGTCGTCACCGAGTGGGCAGGACAGCTTCAGCTGAGAGTACAGAGAATAAGGGCTGCGGCTTTGGATGACGGTCAGCACATGGAAGACTTTGTAAAGGCCGCGCCTGAAGTGCCTGAGGATATGTTCGGCTATATATATGAAACAGCCGGCAGCATGAAAGATCAGGATCTTAAGAAACTCTGCATAAAGCTCCTTACAGATAACAGGGAAAAGCTCATGTATTATCCCGCAGCGCAGAAGAACCACCATGCCGAGCTGGCAGGACTGCTCTATCACATGAAACGTATGCTGATGACAGGAGAAAGAATCTGTGAAGTATACACAAACCTTAACAGAGACTTGTTATGTGCCGGAGTTATAATACATGATATAGAGAAACTCAACGAAATCATGGCTGATCCTGACGGAATCGCTACAGGATATTCCTTTGAAGGCCAGCTGCTGGGACATATAATACAGGGAGTGAAGACCATAGACAGGCTGACTCTTGAGCTGGGCTTTCCGAGAGAAAAGGCTATAATGCTGGAGCATATGATTCTTTCTCATCACTATGAGCCGGAATTCGGAAGTCCGAAAAAGCCACTGTTTCCTGAGGCAGAAGCGCTGCACTATCTCGATGTTCTGGACGCTAGGATGTTCGATATGCAGGATGCTCTTGTATCTACGCTGCCCGGAACTTTCAGCGAACGTGTGTGGGCATTGGATAACAGAAAACTGTATAAGCCCAATGAAGGAGAGGAAGACAAATGTTAGTAAAATTACCTAAAGAAGTCGGCAGAATCATGGGAACTCTGCAGCAATCGGGATTCGAAGCGTACGTAGTCGGAGAGTGCATTTCAGATTCTCTGGCGGGGAAAAAGCCTTTCGGATGGGATATCTCCACCAATGCCAGACTTGCAGACATGAAAAAACTGTTTCCCGATGCAAAGGTTCTCAGCGAAAAGTTTGAAGTCATCAGATTTGAATACATAGAGGAGATAGTCGATAAGAACGGCGAAGTGACAGGTGAATCGGGAATAATCATAGACCTTGCCGCCTACAGAGCCGGCGATCAGTATGAACAGGGCCGCCTGCTGGCCGCTGATTTTGTCGCCACTGTAGAAGAGGATCTGGCGCGCCGTGACTTTACGATCAATGCCATAGCCGAGAGCCAGGACAGCCTCATGGACCCTTATGACGGCAGAGCCGATATAAAGAATAAGCTCATAAGAACCGTAGGCGACGCCGGCGTTCGCTTTCGGGAAGATCCGCTTAGAATGATCAAGGCCCTTAGACTTGCCGCCGAGCTGGATTTCGACCTTCACAAGTCAGTCTATGACGCAATAGTTTCAGGCCATACTATGCTGTCAGACGTAAATCCGTCTAAAATCAGAGATGAGTTCACAGGAATGCTTTCGGCTCCTGCTGCGGGCAAAGGCTTGTCCATGCTCCTGGGAACGGGGATGATCGCTGACATAATAGGGCAGGATGCAGTAGACAGATTGACTAAACGCGAGATGCAGGATCTGACCACTCTCAGCCAGAATATAGACAAGACTCAGCCGGTGGAGGACAGACGTTTGGGATTATTCTTTGCATGCATGGATAAGAAAAAAGTAAGACCGGCAATCGACAGACTGAATTTCAACGAAGTCACTCATCAGCATCTGGTGGACGCCGTAAACGATCTGCCTAAGCTGTACTTTACCAACAATAAACCGGCGCTGAAGAAGTTCATATATCAGAGGAGCATGGAACGCTATGAGTTTCTCCTGAGTATGGAAAAAGCTCAGAGAATAGTGTTCAGTTATGATTCTGAGACAAAAATAAGGAGCAAGATATTTATGCTGGACGAGATCCATAAATTTGGAGAGCCTATCTTTCCTGAGGATCTCAAAATAGACGCCAATGATCTCATAGAAGCCGGCATATGCGATAGAGACAAGGCTCAGAAGATACTGAACATGCTTACGGAAGAGATACATACTCATCCGAAGAAAAATACCAGGGAGCAGCTATTGAAACTTGCCAAAGTATACAGCAAGAACAAAGTGGCGGCAGCTTTAAGAGGTATTCACTGGACGAGATAATCAAGAGAACAGCAGTATGGAAAACACAGACAGAAATCAGCAGATAACAAAGATAAGCCAGGTCACCCCGGAGGTGACCTTGTTTTTACGCGGTCTGGGCTTTTCCGATTATTACATAATAAAAATTTTCGCTCTGGTGGGAGAAGCAGCCATAGCACTTACAGAGGACAATCCCTATTGGCTCCTTGACGAGTTTCCTGCCATGAAGTTTGACAAGGCGGATAAGGCGGCAAAAGTTATGGGCATAGAGGAGGATAGCTCCTACAGGATAGAGGCGGCTATACGCCACGGCCTTTCCGTCTATGTAGCGGGAGGAAATACCTTTGTAGCCGCTCGTGAATTCTGCGCCCAGATAGCGGGATTTTTAGATCTGAGTAGGGAGAACGTAGAAGATGTGATGGAGGATATGGCTCTTACCGGCGATCTTCAACTTACCGTACTGGGCGGACGGGAGGTTCTCTACTTTTACGGCTATTATAAGACCGAGTGTCAGATCATAAGCAGGATAGTCCAGATGAAAGATGCGGCTCCTCCAAAGCTTTTCGCCAATATGGACGCTGTAATCGCAAAGGCAGAAGCAAAAGGCAGCGTTAAATTATCTGCCCAGCAGACCGACGCAGTAAAAAATTCACTTTGCCGCGGCATATCCGTCATAACAGGAGGACCGGGAACGGGAAAGACCACCATAATAAACACGTTGATAAATATCATGGAGGCCGGTGGATTAAAAGTCGCTGTGGCCGCTCCCACAGGACGAGCTGCCAAGAGGATAACTCAGACAGGCGGAAAAGCCGCCGTGACAGTCCACAGGCTCCTTGAGTATTATTACGATGAGGAGGCGCACAGCATGGCTTTTGGCCGCAATGCCTATAATCCCCTAGACTACGATGTGGTAATTATAGACGAAGCGTCTATGATGGATCTGATGCTGATGGGGGCTGTGTGCAGGGCTCTTAAACCGGAAGGCAGGCTAATAATGACAGGAGACGCCGATCAGCTTCCGTCGGTGGGAGCAGGCAATGTATTGGGCGATCTGATAGAAAGCGGTTATATATATACCTCCCGTCTGACGGAAATATACAGACAGGAATCCGAAAGCAAGATTGTCCTCAACGCTCACAGGATAAATCAGGGAAGATACCCCGAGTACGGTGGAGACTTTGTGCTGGTAAGCGCTGATAAACAGCAGGAGATCCTACAAAAGATAATTGAGCTGGCGTCCCGGTGGCCGCTCGATCAAGTTCAGGTCCTCACTCCGACCAAAAAAGGGATATTGGGAAGCCTTAATCTGAACGAAAATCTGCAGAATGTATTTAATCCTCCGGACAAAGAAAAGGCCGAGATTTCCTTCGGGGCAAAGATCTACAGAGCAGGCGACAGAGTCATGCAGATAAAAAACAACTATAGATTAGAATACAGGAGAAAAGACGGGAAGTCAGGGAAGGGAATATTCAACGGAGAGACAGGGACCGTATCGGCAGTCTATCCTGACGACAGAAAATTGGTTGTAGAGTATGATGACGATCGGTGGGTAGAATATCCGTATGTACAGCTGGATGAGATCGAGCTGGCGTATGCCGTGACTGTACATAAGAGCCAGGGGAGTGAATTTCCCGTGGTGATAATACCCATGAGCTGGTTTCCGCCGGCGCTGGCCACAAGAAATCTGATATATACGGCTGTTACCAGGGGAAAGAAAAAAGTCGTGATAGTAGGACGAGGGGACTATTTTAACGCCATGGTGGATAACGTACAGACGGGAAGACGAAATTCCGGACTTAAAGAACGTCTGATAAATATTTACGAGGGGATTTGAGATGACAGCAACAGAAAGGCTTAAGGATCTTGTATTTCCGCAGGGTCTTTATTGTAATTGCTGCGGCAAATACATAGATGAGACCAGAACTTACGGATTATGCGATCACTGTATAAGAAGAATGGTTTTTAAAACGACATTGTTTCCATCAGGGATAGAAAGCCCTTTAGACCGGGCGGCGGCCGTGATGGATTACGGTCTCTATTCGAAGCAGATAATTTTTGGACTGAAATATGACCGAAGAACCTATATGGCCCCCGTGGCCGCCAGGATATTGTATGACGCTCTGATGAGCATAGCTGCCGGAGGCGAAGAGTGTCCGTGGCTTGCAGCCGACGTCATAATTCCCGTGCCTGTCAGCAGACAAAGACTTAAGGAGAGAGGCTTCAACCAGATGCAGAAGATCGGAAAGCACCTGAGCAAGATGACGGGAATCAGGCTTGAAGACAGCGTTCTTGTTAGAGAAAAACATACAAGGGCTCAGAGAGCCTTATCGGCTGCCGAGAGAAAAATCAACATGAAGGGCGCATTCAGAATTGGCATAAAAGGGACTGAAAGAATAAAGGATAAACGTGTACTGCTGATAGACGATATATATACTACGGGAGCTACGGCCTTGGAGTGTGGGGCGGCGCTGAAAGGCGCGGGAGCGGAAAAAGTATATTTTCTTTCCTTGCTTACTGCGCCGGCCGGTGATAAAATAAGATAAGTTGCTTAGGTCTGTGGTTGAAAATCCAAGCCAGGTACGGGCAAAAGGATCCACGTAAGCCGCCAATGTAAAGATGCAGGCGGTGATCATGGCGTACCTTAGAAGTAAGTCCTCCGCAAAGCGGGTAAAGGCGAGTGTGGGGTCAAAGACCAGGTCAGCTAAGCAACTGGTTTTACCAAGAATACACATAAAATCCTTTTGATTTTCATAACATATGTGCTATAATAAAAGAAAAGCACAGGAGGTGATCAGAATGAAGATCATCGTAACAGGCAAAAATATCAGTGTAAATGATAAGATCCAGGAGGCAATCGATAAAAAGTTTGAAAAACTGGGCAAATACTTTGCAGACGATATTAAGGCCAATATAGTGATCCATCCTGAAAAAGCCAAGGTCAAGATGGAGGCCACTATAGTCGCTAAGGGTACTATTTTCAGGGCGGAAGACGTTTCTCAGGACATCTTCGATTGTATAGACATCGTAGCTGATAAGCTCCATAGTCAGATGTCAAAATACAAGGGAAAGATGCTGAAGAGAAATAAGTCCAACGAATCGGTAAGATTCGAGATGATACCTGAATTTGAAGATCAGCATGACGAAGGCAAAGTAGTCAAGACAAAAAAATTCAGAATTACACCGATGACAGTGGACGAGGCCATCTTGCAGATGGAACTATTACAGCATAATTTCTTCGTATTCCTCAATGTGGAGACTGACAGCGTAAGCGTCGTTTACAGAAGACAGGACAAGGACTACGGAGTTCTCAATACTACCTATTAAAACACAAGCCTCGAGTTTTACGGCCCGAGGCTTTTTATTGCGCCGAATAAAGATAAAAGCTCGAGGCTGCAGAAAGGCCATAGAGGCTATATTCTGCGTGATCTTTGAATTAAAGCTCATTACATTCTCTACTTGAAACCAACACATTTTCAAAGTATAATGTAAGATAAGGCTAAACAAAGGAAATTTCTGTATCATGGAAAACTTTTTAAATAATATAATGTCAAGTATCGGCATAACAGACGTATTGGATATATTGTTAGTCGCTTTTATAGTGTATAAGGTTTTGGGGTTCATCAGAGAGACCAGAGCCGAACAGCTGGCGAAGGGGCTTCTTGTATTGGTCGCGGCTACTGTCTTATCAAACTTTCTTCATCTGTACACGCTGCACTGGCTGCTGTCAGGACTTATGACTGTAGGTCTTATCGCAATAGTGGTCATATTTCAGCCGGAACTCAGAAGAGCCCTGGAGCATCTTGGAAGAAGCAGATTCGCCAATATAATGAATGACATAGACAAGGACGAAGCCAAGAGGATGGTGGTGGAGATAGTCAGAGCCGTAGAGTCCATGTCTTCTTCAAAGACCGGCGCTCTTATGGTCATAGAAAGGGAGATAACTCTCAGCGACATAGTAGAGACGGGAACTATAATAGATGCGTCCATCTCTGCGGAGATGATAGGAAATATTTTTTATGAGGGGGCGCCTCTCCATGACGGAGCGTTAATTTTGAGAGGCGACAGGCTGTATGCGGCAGGCTGCGTACTTCCCCTGACGCAGAACAAAGAGCTGAACAAGGAACTGGGCACCAGGCACAGGGCCGGCATAGGAATAACAGAAAACTCTGACGCTTTGGTTATAATCGTATCCGAGGAGACTGGGGTGATTTCTATTGCTCAGAATGGCCAGCTGACGAGATTTATTGAGGCAAAGAGGATAGAAAAGATCCTTCTGAGCCTTTATCTGCAAGAGGATAAAAGGGGATTCTTTACTGAAAAGATAAGCAGGGTATTTAACAGGGGAGGTAAAGATGCTGAAAAGTAAGAAATTTAACATTGTCCTGGCCCTGATAATAGCTATAGCCCTTTGGGCCTATGTTCTGGGCGAGGTGAATCCTGAATCCACTGCTACGGTGAAGAATATTCCCATAAATTTCACTAATCAGGAATCATTAGAAGATAACGGCCTGACAGTCCTTGACAGCAGCCAGACATCCATAAGCGTCAGCATATCGGGACAACGGACTGCAATAACTAAAGTGGAGCCCAGCGATTTTAGCGTCACCTGCGATGTGGAAGGGCTGAACAAGGGAAGCCACACTGTAAGGATCAATGTGACAGGTCCGGATAATGTAAAGATAGACCATATAAGCGTAGAGAAGATAAACGTAGATATAGACGATCTGACCACCGAGGAGAAGACGGTGGAAGTTGCCGTAAACGGCCAGGCAGGTACGGATAAAGAAGCAGATATAGTAGAAACGAATCTTGAGACCGTCAGAGTAACCGGAGCCAAGACGCTGGTAGATAAGGTGGATAAGGTGAAGGCGTCTGTCGAACTCAGCAAGATAGGAACGGAGCTTTCGACATTCAATACGGAATTGACGCCGGTAGATAAGAGCGGAGTACA
Source organism: Firmicutes bacterium CAG:145 (assembly GCA_000435715.1). Classification (GTDB taxonomy): domain Bacteria; phylum Bacillota; class Clostridia; order Peptostreptococcales; family Anaerovoracaceae; genus Fimisoma. The sequence goes on along the minus strand of FR882600.1, from coordinate 244,011 downwards.
GGTACTTAATGTAAGACTCAGCAGTTCGGAAGTCAAGGTAACTGCCGTCATGCTCAGCAAAAAAACCGTCAGTCTGGAGGTTCCCGTGACCGGAACAGACTACGGCGATATAGAGAGAAGCGTTTCTGTTCCTAAGACTGTCACTATAAAGGGAACGGAAGACGATATAAAAGATATAAGCAAGATAACTTGCAGGACTCTCGATGTTTCGGGAGTTTACACCAACGATACGCTGCCCCTTGAACCTATACTTCCTGACGGAATACAGCTGAGTGATGATTCCGACGGATTGTCTGCCAAGGTGACGGTAAAAGACCTGAGTAAAAAATCTTTTGAATTTGACCAGGATGATATAGACCTTTTAAATAGACAAGACGGTTTCACTTATACGATAAGCGCCGTGACATTCAGCGCCGAGTTGACGGGAAGAGAGAGCGTGATGAGCGGCCTGACAGCCGATGACGTCACGATTTCTGCGGATGTCAGCGGTTTGGGCAGAGGAACCCATACGGTGACTCTGACGGTGACATGCGGCAAGGATACATCGTCAGCGACGCTTTCCGTAGAAAGAGTGGAAATAACCGTCGAATAATAAAAGCGAGGAAAGAAAATGGGAAGATTATTTGGTACCGACGGCGTAAGAGGGGTAGCCAACAAGGAGCTTACTCCTGAGCTGGCATTTAATCTGGGAAAAGCAGGCACTTACGTTCTGAAAGCGAAAAACAAGAGACCGGTTGTGGTTATCGGAAAAGATACGAGAATCTCCGGGGATATGTTGGAGAGCGCTCTTACGGCAGGTATACTGGCTGTGGGAGGAAACGTCATCAAGCTGGGAGTGATACCTACACCGGCAGTGGCGTACCTGGCTAGGTATTATAATGCCGATGCAGGCATCGTCATAAGCGCGTCTCACAATACCTTCGAATACAACGGTATAAAGTTCTTCAACGGAGACGGGTATAAACTCGATGACCTATTAGAAGAAAAGATAGAAGATATTATCATAAGCAGCGTAGATGTCAACAGTCACATAACCGGAGAACTCATAGGAAGATGTCTCGAAGCTTCCGAAAATGCCGCAGATCTTTACGTCAAGCATCTGCTTCAGACTGTGGACTTCAGGCTGGACGGCGTTAAAGTGGCCTTAGACTGCGCCAACGGAGCCGCCTATGAGATAGCGGCGAAGGTATATAAGTCGCTGGGAGCTAATGTCTCAGTTATGGGAAATAAGCCTGACGGAGTAAATATAAACGGAGGCTGCGGTTCCACCCATCCTGAAAAACTGGCCGAACTTGTAAAAGCCACAGGCTCGGACGTGGGTCTGGCTTTTGACGGAGACGCTGACAGACTCATAGTCGTAGATGAAAACGGCAGCGTAGTTGACGGAGACAGAGTCATAGCCATCTGCGCCAGGATGCTGAAAGATCAGGGCAGGCTCAAAGAGAATAAGGTTACGGCTACAGTCATGAGCAATATAGGCTTTCACAAAGCTATGGAGGCCAGCGGGATAGAAGTTGATGTTACCGGAGTGGGAGACAGATATGTGCTCGAGAAGATGCTTGAGACCGGATGCGTCATAGGCGGAGAACAGTCGGGACATATAATTTTCAGAGAACATACTACTACAGGAGACGGTATACTTTCTTCGCTTCAGTTCATGGGAGCCTTGAAAGCCGGCGGCAAAACGCCTTCTGAGCTCGCCTCGGAGATAGAGATATTTCCTCAGGTGCTGGTTAATGCAAAGATAAATAATGACTATAAAAAAACTTATATGAAAGATCCTCAGGTGGCCAAAGCGATCTCCGATGTGGAGAGAGAGCTGGCTCAGGACGGCAGACTGCTGATAAGACCTTCAGGCACAGAACCGCTGGTTCGCGTGATGGTGGAGGGCAGCGACCGAGACAGGCTGACTGTTTTAGCCGGGGATCTGGCAAAGCTTATTGAAGAAAAATTTAGGTAGGTGAAGAAAATGTGTGGTATCGTAGGATATGTAGGAAATAAAAACGCCAAGGATATAGTTATCGACGGACTCAAGAAACTGGAATACAGAGGTTACGACTCTGCCGGCATCGCAATAGTCAGAGACGGAAAGCTAGAAGTGAAAAAACATGTGGGAGGCATTGCCAATCTGGAGAATCTCATAGGAGACGATCCGATGACAAGCCACATAGCCATAGGGCATACCAGGTGGGCCACTCACGGAGTACCGTCAGACGTCAACGCTCATCCTCATGTGAGCCAGGACGGAAAGATTGCCATAGTACATAACGGAATAATCGAAAATTATGTCGATCTGAAGCAGGAACTTGCTGAGAAACACAGAATAGAGTTTAAGACGGAGACCGACTCAGAAGTCATAGCTCAGCTCATCGGCGTGATATACGAAGAAAAGAAGGATCTGCTCGAATCCGTATTTGAAGCAGTGGACAGAATGAGAGGAGCTTACGCCATAGTTGCCATCGCAGAAGACGAGCCGGATAAGATGGTGGCCGTCAGGAAGGACGCACCCCTTATCGTAGGCCTTGGGAAGAAGAGCAATTTTGTGGCCTCCGATATTCCGGCGCTGCTCAAGTACGTGAAAGAGATCTATCTCATAGAAAACAATGAGACCGTCTTAGTGACGGCAGATCAGGTTACTATCTTCGACGAAGACAAGAATAAGGTAGACAGAGAAGTGTTCCATGTCACATGGGACGTAGACGCAGCAGAAAAAGAAGGATATGAGCATTTTATGCTCAAGGAGATATATGAACAGCCCAAGGGATTGTCAGAAACTCTGGGCCGCCGCCTTGACGATACGGGAAAGATAAATCTGGAGGGCATTTCCCTTACCAGAGAAGATATAGAAAAATTCAGCAAGATATATATAGTCGCCTGCGGAACGGCGTACCATGCCGGCCTTGTGGGCAAGTACATCATAGAAAGACTGGTAAAGATTCCTGTGGAAGTAGACGTGGCTTCGGAATTCCGCTACAGAGATCCTCTGGTAGATGAAAATACGCTTTTTATTGCTATAAGCCAGTCGGGAGAAACCCTCGACACGCTGGCGGCTCTCAGAGAAGCCAAGAAAAAGGGAGCCAGAGTATTGAGCGTGGTCAATGTGGTAGGAAGCTCTGTCGCCAGAGAATCGGACGACGTGTTCTATACATGGGCGGGACCGGAGATAGCAGTAGCCTCCACCAAGGCGTACACTACCCAGCTCATGTGCATGTATATGCTGGCGTTGTATATGGGTCTGGAAAAAGGCGCTGTCACAAAAGATTATTATGACGGATTCATAAGAGATCTTAAGGACATACCGTCGAAAATGGAGGAATTCTTTAAAAAAGCTCCTCAGATAGAAGAACTTTCAAAGACTCTGTATAACAGAGAGCAGGTGTTCTTCATAGGAAGAGGCCTGGATTCGGCGGTTTCTTACGAAGGTTCCCTGAAACTCAAAGAAATATCGTATATAAATTCGTTTGCTATCGCCGCCGGCGAGCTCAAACATGGAACTATCGCCCTCATGGAGCCGGGAACGCTGGTCATCGCTTTAGCATGTCAGGATTTTCTGTATGAGAAGATGGTATCTAATATTCAGGAGATAAAGGCGAGGGGAGCATATGTGCTGGCTGTCGCCAAAGAGGGCAACGAGGCTATCGCTGCGCAGAGCGACAAGATGGTGTATATTCCCGAATGCAGAGACGAGATAGTGCCCCTCATAAGCGTAGTGCCGCTGCAGCTTTTCGCATACTATGTAGCCAAGAAGAGAGGCTGCAACATAGACAAACCTAAGAATTTAGCCAAATCAGTAACAGTGGAATAAAGACGGTTGCAGGAGAAATAAAATGGAAAAATATCAAGTGAGAGACCTGAGCCTGGCGCCTTCGGGTCACAGAAAAATACAGTGGGTTAGAGATAATATGCCGCTCTTGAGAGGGCTTGAAGACGAATTTATAAAGACCAAACCTTTTGAGGGAATAAAGATATCTCTTTCGGTACATCTTGAGGCCAAGACTGCTTATTTGTGTCTCGTTCTTGCGGCCGGAGGCGCAGATATGTCAGTCACCGGCAGCAATGTGCTGAGCACTCAGGATGATGTGGCCGCTGCCCTGGCTGACAGTGGACTCAAAGTGTATGCTTATCACGGCGCCACTCAGAAAGAATACGACAGACACATTGAAATGTGCCTGAGTCACAAGCCCAACATAATAATAGACGACGGAGCCGATCTGGTGACATTTCTTCACGATAAACGCCCTGACCTGATGGAAGAAGTCTGGGGAGGATGCGAGGAGACGACCACAGGAGTCATACGTCTTAAAGCTATGGAGAGGGAGGGAATCTTAAAGTTCCCTATGGTTGCCGTCAATGACGCCGACTGCAAGCATCTGTTCGACAACCGGTACGGAACGGGTCAGTCTACCTGGGACAGCATAATGAGAAACACCAATCTCATAGTCGCTGCTAAAAAGGTAGTGGTGGTAGGATACGGATGGTGCTCAAGAGGCATAGCTATGAGAGCTGCCGCCCTCGGGGCTCAGGTCATAGTAACGGAGATAGATCCTGTAAAGGCCATAGAGGCAAAGATGGATGGCTTTTCTGTGATGCCTATGGCCAAAGCCGCTCACTTCGGAGATATCTTTGTGACAGCTACAGGCTGCTGCAAGACTATAACGACTCAGCACATGATGTCTATGAAGGATGGAGTCATCCTTGCCAACGCAGGACACTTCAACTGCGAAATAGATATGGCGGCGCTGGAGACCTTTGCGGAAGATAAAAAGGAACGAAGAAATAATGTAATGGGATATAAACTGCCAAACGGCAGATGGATCAACGTCATAGGAGAAGGACGCCTTGTGAACATTGCCGCTGCCGACGGACATCCGGCAGAGATCATGGATATGAGTTTCGCGGTGCAGGCCATGTCTGCGGCTTATATCAGGGATAATTATAAAAATCTTGAAAATAAGGTGATCGACGTTTCTTCAGAGATAGACGATGTGATAGCCCGCAGAAAGCTTGAAGCATGGGGCATACAGATAGATAGCCTTACAGAAGAACAACAAGCTTATCTAAACAGCTGGCAGATATAGGAGGCGAATAGAGGTGACTTATGAAGAAATAAGGCAGCAGGCAGAGAAAGCCTGCGAAGAGCTGATAGAGACCGCCAAGCTTGCAGAAGGAGACATTCTTGTGGTAGGATGCAGCTCTAGCGAAGTCATGGGCCTCAGAATAGGAAAAGGCTCGGATATAAATGCGGCGGAAGCCGTATATGAGGGAATCATGAGTGTCATACGCCCCAGAGGGATATTTTTGGCGGCGCAATGCTGCGAGCATCTCAACAGGGCAGTCATAGTAGAAAAAGCAGCCCTGCCGGAGAAAACGGAGATCGTCAACGTTGTGCCTCAGCCTAAAGCCGGAGGCTCTTTTGCCACTACAATGTATCACAGGGCGGAGAAACCCGTGGCGGTGGAGTCCATCAGAGCCGACGCAGGTATGGACATAGGAGACACTCTCATAGGGATGCAGCTCAAGAGCGTGGCGGTTCCAGTCAGAGTTTCAGTGAAATCTATAGGGGAGGCTCATCTGGTATGCGCCAGAACCAGACCTAAATTTATAGGAGGAGAGAGAGCAGCCTATGATGAAAAACTTTCAGGAGGAGATATTCCGAGATAGAAAAAGTTTTTAAAAATCCGGTAACAAAATCCTGCAAAAAGTCATATTGTATACTACAACTGAATAGTTTTCAAAGCGGAGCGAAACTTCCGGCCGGCTCCCGCTTGCCGGAGACTGAGCGCTGACGCTTGCGGCGGGCGGTTATACGTCCGTCATATTCAAAAAAATATGAAAGAAGCAGGTGAATTAAATGGGAAACAATTGTGGTCTTTTAGGAGACGGTGGAGTAGATACTAGCTTATTATTCTTTTTCTTGTTACTGGTTATCATTTTCTGTAACTGCTACAACTAAACCAGTAATACCTACAAACGGCTGCCCAGGCG
>FR882600.1:215145-237993 GCA_000435715.1 Firmicutes bacterium CAG:145 | reverse complement strand
AGCCGTTTTTTAATACTAAAGTTTAGATGATTTATACCCGTGGGTAATTGTGAAAAAATTATAAAAGCCTTATAGTCTAACCATGACGGAACTCTATCCGTCGTGTGAACTATTTATATTTATAGGAGGACTTATTTATGGGTAAGAAGATCCCTATGTGGCAATGTCTAATTGTCATGCTGGCGATGGTTGGTCTGCTGGTCTGGTCTATCGTAAGAGACTCAGGCGGCGAACCTCATATCGCACTTATTTTAGCGGCTGTTGTAGCCGGACTCGTAGCATGGGCCAATGGCTGGAAGTGGGCCTATCTTGAACAAGGTATCCTTGCTTCTATCAACAGATCTATGCAGGCTATCCTGATCTTAGGCATCTTGGGATGTCTGATCGCATCCTGGATGGCAGCGGGAACTATCCCTTCAATGATGTACTACGGTATCAAAGTTATCAGCCCTAAGGTATTCCTGCTGACGGCTTGTATCCTTTGTTCCATAGTATCGCTGGCTACAGGTTCATCCTGGTCTACCGCAGGTTCCATGGGAGTTGCACTCATCGGTGTAGGTACTGCTCTGGGATTCCCTGTGGCCATGACTGCCGGCGCTGTAGTATCCGGAGCATACTTCGGAGACAAGATGTCCCCTCTGTCCGATACTACAAACTTAGCTCCTGCAATGGCAGGCGCTACCCTGTTTGATCATATCAAACACATGATCTATACTACAGGTACATCTATGATAATAGCTTTGGTTGTTTATGCTGTTATGGGCTTCATGTTCTCCAAGGACAACGATGTCGATATGGGAGTTGTTGACGAAGTTATGAGCTTTATAGCTGACTCATCTAACATCAGCATTCTGGCGCTTATTCCACCAGTTATAGTAATCCTGATGGTAGCATTTAAGCTCCCTGCCATACCTGGACTGATCGGAGGAGTTCTCGTAGCCGTTCCGTTCATGTTCCTCAACAAGGCTCACATCGAAAACGCCATGGTGGTAGCAGAGATGGAAAAAACTGATCTGCTCAGCAATATCTTCTACATACTCAATAATGGTGTAGCAATGGGTAATGTTCCAGAGGATGCTTCTGAGATTATATCAACATTATCAGATCTGCTCAGCGCAGGCGGTATGCAGGGATTCATGTGGACCATATCCATAATCATCTGCGCAATGTGTTTCGGCGGTATCATGGACTGCACAGGCATGATGGGCTCGATGACCAATGTACTGCTCAAGATGGCAAAAGGAACCGGCGGACTGGTTCTGGCAACAGAATTCTCATGTCTGGTTGTTAACGCAGTCTGCTGCGACCAGTACTTATCACTGGTACTGCCTGGCAGAATGTTTAAGGAAGCCTTTGAAGACAGAAGACTGGCTCCAAAGAACCTGTCAAGATGTCTCGAGGACTGCGGAACTATCACCTCAAACTTCTTCCCTTGGAACACCTGCGGCGCTACTATGAGACAGTTCCTCGGTGTAAACAGCGCATATATACCATACGCTGTTCTCAACTGGGTGAACCCTATAGTATCGGTAATCTTCGGATTCACAGGAATTACTATGACTAAGATGACAGAAGAAGAGTATCAGAAAGTTCTCAAAGAAAGAGAAGAAGAGAAGGCTGCTGCTCTTAAGGCTCTCGAAGCTTAATTGGAAGTTCTCCTTAATATTTAGGCGAATGAAAGATAAATAAAAAACTCAAAAGGCCGGGTACTGATGTATCCGGCCTTTTGAGTACCTGAGCTGTAACTTAAAGTCATAAATCGTGCTAAGATACCGCTTAAAAAATTGAGATAAACCACATATTAGATTTATTTATTGTATAATATACGATATAAAAGGTAGGTGGTATAATGGCACAATTCATACAGTTGCTGTACATATTCACTATTATCATAGGAGCTGTCTGTTTTTCCACTCAGACCATGGTGGTGTTAAAAAATCTTGATGTCAGCAACGAAATGGTCAAAAGTAAAAAAACGACTACGTTCTTTGCCATAATATTGATATTCAACATATGCGATTTTTTAAGCGTTTTTCTGGATGGATACGTTTCCATACAGAATATAGAATGGATATTGATAATTGAGAATGTCCTCGAGGTGGCCCTTGCATATGCGCTGATAGCTATGGAGGCCGAATGTGCGGGAATGGAAAGAAAACCGTGGATGTCGGTATTTTTTATATCCATGGGAGTGGTGATACTTTGGACGGATACTCTTTATTCTGCAGATATGCTGGTAGTATCAGAGCGTTTTTATATGGCGCTGATGATAGTCCTCAATATGATACCTCTGGCCGTAGCGGCTTACTTCTGTGTAGTATACATGAGGAGCATTATAAAGGAGATTAAGAGCAAAGTAGTAGAGGCGTATCTCATAACATATAACATAGTGTTCGTCTTTCTCTGCATAGTGGTCACTTTCAGCATAATAGACTCCAGAACCGAATATGATTTTATAAAATATGATAAGACCGTATATGTGATCTTCTGGTTCTTATTCAACGGGCTCAACGCCGTTTTAATATGGAAATCATGCAAGATAAAACCCGAAAGCCAGGAATCGCCTCCGTCATCTTCCATAGAGGAGAAGATAGAAGAGCTGGCCTCCAGCTGTGGATTATCGGCCAGAGAGAAAGAGATCGCTTTACTGATATATAAAGGAAAGACCAACGACGAAATAGGAGAGATCCTCTTCCTTTCCACCAACACCATAAAAGTACATACCTCCAACTTGTATAAGAAGATGGGCGTCAGCAACAGAGTTTCGGCTGTTCAGAAGATAAGAGGAGAGGAATGATGAAGAGCAGGCATGAGCCTGCTCTTTGCGTATTTTTACAAAAACTTTTCGAGTCTTTCTCTGGTCTTCGTCTCGCCCAGTATCTGCTGGATTTCCCAGACGTCCGGAGACTGGCTCCTTCCTATTAGAGCGATTCTGATCACCGTGCTGACATGACCTACGTGGCCTTTATACTCTTCGGGATGTTTTTTAAAGTCTTTAGGCTTGGCGGCATAGCCAAGATCCGTAGCGATCTGGCGTATCTTGCCGAACCAGGTTTCCTGATCATCCGAGTGGTCGTAACTTTGCATATAAGAACTGATTATGGCCTTAACGTCGTCTGCAGCCTCAGGCGGCATCGGCTCTTCTATTTTGAACATATCGTCGAAGAAATAGCTGATATTTTCCACCATCTGCTGAGCGTATATGTGATCTTTTCTCGGCTTTGCTCCGCTGCGGCCTATATCAAGTATCTTTTCGAGATACGACCTGTCGACAAACATGTGCGCAAGGTCGGGCCTGAATTCATCCGACCACGTCTTGAGAAAGTCGAACAGATCAGAGGCACTTATGCGGAGAAGAACGTCTTTACTCACATCGTTAAGCTTGTTTAAATCGAACAGTGCGCCGGAATTGCTCATCTTCTTTGTAGTGAAATCGAACTCATCTATGTCTGCGTCAGGGTTGGCGATGCGCCATTCCTCGAAGTTGGAATTGAGTATGGTCAGAAGATACTCTCTTACTGCCGCCGGGTGATATCCCAAGTTTCGGTAATAGTCTAAAGAAAGTTCAGGATCCTTTCTCTTCGAAAGCTTTCTCTTGTTTCCGTCTTCATCTAATTTCATGAGCTGCGCAGTATGGCAGTATACGGGGATGTCCCAGCCCAGCTTATCGAAGAGTTCAACGTGGATAGGCAGGGAAGGAAGCCATTCTGCTCCGCGTACTACGTGAGTAGTTCTCATGAGATGGTCGTCCACGACATGAGCAAAATGATACGTAGGTATGCCGTTAGCTTTAAGGAGGACTGTATCCTGATCGTTGACAGGCATAGACAGAGGGCCTCTGATGGCGTCTGTGACTTCGAACCTCTTTATCTGATCTTCGGGAAGGCTCATGTCGCCGTCAGATCTCAATCTTATAACGTAAGGCAGTGACAGGCGCAGTTTCTCCTCTATCTCTTCAAGGCTCAGATCTCTGTTCTTAGCCCATTTGCCGTATATGCCGGGGTTCTGGCCGGCCTGCTCCTGTTCTGCACGTATAGAGGCTATTTCTTCTTCCGTGAGGAAACAAGGGTAGGCCTTTCCCTCGGAAACAAGTTTTTTGGCGAAGCATCTGTAGACAGGTCCTCTGCGGCTCTGAGTATAGCTGCCGTAATCTCCTGTTTCACCGCCGTGACAAGCTCCTTCGTCGAAATTAATTCCGAAGAAGCGCAGAGAGTTTATGATTATATCCACGGCTCCTTCTACATAACGCTTGTCGTCCGTATCTTCTATTCTGAGATAAAAAACTCCTCCCGACTGGTGAGCCAGCCTCTCGTCTGCAAAAGCGCCGAACAAGTTACCCAGATGGATGAATCCCGTAGGACTTGGCCCCAGCCTGGTGACTTTAGCCCCGGCCGGAAGATCTCTTTTGGGGAACATCTTCTCATAGTGATCCGGCGTTTCTTTAATATCGGGAAAAAGCATTTCTGCTAATTTTTTATGATCCATTTATAAAAACCTCCAAAAGTCAATCTCTGATTTACTAATTATATATGCAAAAGTATTAAATAGCAAGATTTTGGGAGAATAAAAAGAGACGAAAGGAGGCCTTTGATGTACAAAAAATATTTAAAATATTTCAGAAACGACCTGCCCATAGGAGAAAGCTTTGATATACTCGAAAGAAAGCTGAAGATAGGCGGGCGCAAAGCTCATATGTTTTTTACCGACGGTCTGACCGACGGAGAAAAAACTCAGCGCATACTCAGTTACCTGATGAGAGTGCCGGAAGAAAGCATGGAAGATATCACTACCAGTCAGAGACTTTTAGAGGAACAGATACCGTTCCTGGACAGCAACTTGGTGACGCCTAAGGGTATTTCCACAGGACTTTCGGAACATCCGGACAAGTGGACGGAGGAGATGGTAAAAGACTGCTGCGCTCAGGCTGAAGAGAAGATGTATTCCGGTCTTACGCCGCTGGTAGTGGAGGGGCTGGATAAGATCATAATAATGGATACCAGAGATTACCCCGGAAGATCTGCCGAGGAGCCGGAAAAGGAAAAGTCTCTCAGGGGTGCAAAGGACGGATTTACCGAAAATATGATGGACAACGTGAGCCTCATACGCCGCCGCATACGAGACAATAATCTGATCTTTAAGCATAATCTGGTGGGGAGCATCAGCAAGACCGACGTGCTCGTCTGCTACATGAAGAATAAAGTCAATAAAGACCTGCTGAAGCGGCTGGAGAGCAGAATTGCCTCTCTTGATGCAGAGAGCCTCACCGTCGGAGATCAGAGCCTTCTCGAAAGGCTTCTCAAGTCTTTCGGCGCATATGGGAAGCTGAATCCATTTCCACGGGTCAGATATTCTCAGCGGCCTGATATCATAGCAGCCCATGTAACAGAAGGGAAGATAGCTATAATAGTAGACAATTCTCCTACGGTCATGCTGATCCCCGTAGGAATCTTCGATTTTCTGCAGGATATAGACGACTATTATTTTCCGCAGGTCACTGGCAATTATTTCAGATTTCTCAGGACCATGAATTTTCTGGTCATAATATTTTTGCCCCCTATCTATATGCTCATCATAGAATACGAGGAATTTACGCCTGCGGTGCTCAAGTTCTTCGTGCCGGAAGAAGACTTCGCAGTGCCGATACTGCTTCAGTTCATACTGCTGGAAGTAGCCATAGACGGGCTTAAGCTGGCATCCCTGAATACCCCCGAATCACTGGGGATGTCTCTTTCTGTTATAGGCGCTCTGATATTGGGAGAATTCAGCGTCAATTCAGGATGGTTCATACCTCAGACTATACTGTGTATGGCGGTAGTGGCTCTTGCCAGTTTCACTCAGCCCAGCATAGAACTCAGCTACGGCATAAAATTTGCGAGAATTCTGATGCTTCTCGGAGCGGGCCTCCTTGGGGCATGGGGATTCGCCGCCGGCGTCATCATATCTATGATATTCTTGGCGACTACCAAGACTTTGTCGGGAGATTCTTATCTGTACCCTCTGATTCCGTTTAAATGGAAATCATTAAAAAGATTGCTTTTTCGCAGTGAGAAGTGATATAATATTTAGCAATCTATAAACGCCAGGGGGTAAGAAAATGGCAAGAATCTTAAAGAAGATCCCTAACTTCAAACTTCCCAAGTATAAGATGAGGGATATAGAAGACATCGAAGAACTGAATATAGAATATACACCCGAGGTCATAGAGGGCCTCAAGAAAAAGAATTCCAAATCGACAGGCGGCTACCAGGGAACGGAATACAAGACTATCAAAGAGATATTCTTGAGAAGTACAAATGTGTACAGAGACAGGCCGTTCATACTTGAAAAATTCAACCGCAAGGGGGGTTTCGAACAGATCTCCTACGGACGCTTCGGCGAAGACGTCATGCGCCTTGGCGCAGGACTGTCCAGGGCCTTTAAGCTTCAGGGCGAGAAGGTACTCATAATAGGAGAGACCACTTACGAATGGTATGTTTCATATATGGCGATGCTCTGCGGAGTGGGGATAGCAGTTCCCACCGACAAGGAACTGCCGGAGAATGAACTGGAAAATATAATAAAACGCTCAGACGCCGCCGCCGTCATATTTTCACCTAAGAAAAAAGATCTGATAAAAAAAGCGGCCAACCACTGTCCGGGAGTAAAATATTTTATCGAAATGTATTCAGATGATAAAATAGACGGCAGATTCGTCGGCCTCGAACACGTGATGGAAGAGGGAAAATTCCTCATAGATATGGGATACACCGGATATATGGATACGGAGATAGAGCCGGACGCTTTTGCCGTGCTGATCTTTACCAGCGGCACTACTTCTGCGGCTAAGGGAGTGATGATCTCTAATACCAATTTGGCTTATAACATCAACTCTGTAACTCCTTACGTATATCTGACTCCGGAGGACAGACTGTTTTCCGTACTGCCGCTCCATCACACGTATGAGTCCACCATAGGATTTCTGTACCCTATGGCAGTAGGGGCCTCCATAGTGGTGTGTCAGGGATTGAAGCATATAGCCGGCGATATGAAGGAGACGTCTCCCACTGCTATAATAGCGGTTCCTCTTCTCATCGAGTCGCTTTACAAGAAGATAAATCAGGGCATTGAAAAGAGTGGAAAGTCTTCTGCCGTCAAGTCCATGATTTCCCTGACCAACGGGCTGAAGAACCTCGGCATAGACGTAAAGAGAAAAGTCTTTAAAGATATCTACGCAAATCTTGGAGGAGCTCTCAGAATAGTCGTATCGGCCGCCGCTCCTATAGACGCTAAAGTGGGAAGATGGCTCTCGGATATAGGCATTACGTTCCTCCAAGGATACGGACTGACAGAGACGGCGCCTATCGCTGCGTTGACTCCGGACTGGGATACCAGAGTCGGTTCAGCCGGAAAATCGGTGATCTGGGATCAGATAAAGATAAAAGAACCTGACGAAAAGGGAGAGGGCGAGATACTCATCAAAGGAAAGACTGTCATGCTGGGTTACTATGAAGATCCGGAGGCTACCGCTTTGGCAGTGCAGGACGGCTGGTTCAACTCAGGCGACATAGGTTATCTGGACGAAGACGGTTTCTTGTATATCACGGGACGGAGCAAGAACGTCATCGTCACTCAGAACGGAAAGAATATCTACCCTGAAGAGATAGAAAATCTGCTTTCAAAAGTAGAGGAGATCGCTGAATGTATGGTATACGGCAAGGAGGTCGCAGGGGAAAAGGAATTGGTGGTAACTGCCAGAGTCATCCCTGATTATGAGCGGATAGAGGAACTTCATGGCGAGATCCCGGCAGAAGAAGATATCTATAAGATAATCTGGGACCAGATCAAAAAGGTCAACCGAAAGCTGAATAACTATAAGACTGTAAAGAAACTGGAGATTAAGCAGGACCAGTTTGAAAAGACCAGCACCATGAAGATAAAGCGCTATGCGGAGCTGGCCAAAGATAAAGAGACGCAGCAGAAATAAAATATTTATCACTTCTCCCGAGACTTAAAGCAAGACAGTCTCGGGATTTTTTTATAAATGTGATTGACATATACCCTATGGGGGTATATTATATATGTAACTGAAAGAGAGCGCTGATGCAAGAAGGCGTTTTACCGAAGATAGCGGCAATCGCCCTGCGGCGGCAGAAGGGAGAATAAACCGTTTCCTCAAAATGAGGATAATTGGATTATACATGAATCAAATGGATGATAAAGAGAAAAATATATGTTGCAGCAAAATGACTGTTAGATCAGAAGAGGAGCAAAAGAAACTCATACACAGGCTCAACAGGATAGAAGGCCAGATAAGAGGCATAAAAAGAATGATAGAAAGAGACGGATACTGCAATGACATCCTGATCCAGTCGGCTGCCGCAGGCGCAGCCCTCAACGCTTTTAACAGAGAGCTGATAGCCAATCATATAAAGGGATGCGTGGTCAGAGATGTAAAAAACGGCGATATGGAAGTCATAGACGAACTGGTCGCTATCTTGCAGAAACTTATGAAATAACCGCTAAGGAAGCGGCATGATTACTATAAAAAAGAGGTGATATGATGGAACAATATAACGTGACGGGAATGAGCTGTGCCGCCTGCAGCGCCCGGGTTGAAAAGGCGGTCCAAAAGTTAGACGGCGTGACTTCCTGCTCGGTGAGCTTACTCACTAATTCGATGGGAGTAGAGGGAGATGTATCTCCTTCAGAAGTGATCAAGGCTGTAGAAGAAGCGGGATACGGAGCCTCTGTTAAAGGGGGGAAGAGTGCTTCGCCGGAAGGGGCGGCAGCGTCCTATTCTCAGGGCGAGGATATGCTTAAAGACAGAGAAACTCCTGCCTTAAAGCGCAGGCTCTTGTATTCATTGATATTTCTTTTAGTGCTCATGTACTTTTCGATGGGCAGTATGATGTGGGGATGGCCGGCGCCGGAATTTTTGGCGGAGAATCACGTGGCCATGGGGCTCCTGCAGCTGCTTCTTTCGGGAGCTATAATGATTATAAACCAGAAATTCTTTGTGAGCGGATTTAAAAGCCTATGGCATCGGGCTCCTAACATGGACACTCTGGTGGCTCTGGGCTCTACCGCTGCATTCGGATACAGCGTAGTTGCCTTGTTTGCCATGACGGATGCTCAGATGAGGGGCGACCACGCCGCTGTCATGGAATATATGCATGAGTTCTATTTTGAATCGGCGGCCATGATTCTGGCGCTGATAACCGTAGGAAAGATGCTGGAGGCAAGATCCAAAGGACGGACTACCGACGCTCTTAAAAGCCTGATGAAACTTGCGCCTAAGACTGCTGTCATATTGAGCGATGGAGCAGAGAAAGAAGTTCCTGTAGAACAAGTCAAAAAAGGCGATATATTCGTCGTAAGGCCCGGTGAAAATATACCGGTGGACGGCGTAGTGATACAGGGAAACAGCGCGGTGAACGAAGCGGCTCTCACAGGAGAGAGTATTCCTGTAGATAAGACGCCGGGGGACATGGTCTCGGCAGCTACCCTCAACCAATCCGGCTTTATAAGATGTGAGGCTACCAGAGTAGGAGAGGATACTACCCTTTCACAGATAATACAGATGGTCAGCGATGCCGCAGCTACAAAGGCGCCTATAGCTAAAGTAGCAGATAAAGTGTCAGGCGTGTTCGTGCCTGTAGTCATAGGCATATCTTTAGTAACTATAGCGATTTGGCTTCTGACAGGTCAGACCATAGGCTTCGCTCTGGCCAGAGGCATATCGGTTCTTGTAATAAGCTGTCCGTGCGCCCTGGGGCTGGCCACGCCGGTAGCCATAATGGTAGGAAACGGAATGGGGGCTAAGAACGGTATTTTGTTCAAGACTGCCGTTTCTCTTGAAGAGACGGGAAAGACCCAGATAGTGGTTCTGGATAAGACCGGCACCATAACATCGGGAGAACCTACTGTGACGGATATACTTCCTGCGAAAGGCATTACTGAGGATCAGCTGATGAAAATAGCATATTCTTTAGAAGCTAAAAGTGAACACCCTCTCGCAAAAGCCATACTGAAAAAAGCTGAAGAAACAGGAAGAACCTTTGAAGAAGTGGAAGACTTCGAGGCGCTTTCAGGTAACGGCCTTACGGCCAGGCTGGGGGATAAGACGCTCCACGGCGGAAACTATAAGTTTATAAGCACCGTCTCTCAGGTGTCTGAAGATATGCTCAGTTTATCCGAGAAATTGGCCGGTTCCGGCAAAACACCGCTCTTCTTTGCATCAGGCGGCCAGCTTCTGGGAATAGTAGCAGTAGCAGACGTGATAAAGGATGACAGCTATAAAGCTGTTGAGCAGATGCGCAGTATGGGAATACGCGTAGTCATGCTGACAGGAGATAATCAGCGTACTGCTGAGGCCATAGGCAGCGAAGCAGGGGTAGATGAGGTCATAGCAGGAGTACTTCCTGAGGGAAAAGAAAGCGTCATACGCAGGCTGAAAGAGCGGGGTAAGGTAGTCATGGTAGGAGACGGTATAAACGATGCTCCGGCGCTTACGAGAGCTGATATAGGTATCGCCATAGGCGCAGGTACAGATGTGGCCATAGATGCAGCCGATATAGTCCTCATGAAGAGCAGCCTTTTGGATGTGCCTGCGGCTATAAGGCTTAGCAGGGCTACTCTGAGAAATATACACGAGAATCTGTTCTGGGCGTTTATATATAATGTTATCGGTATTCCTTTAGCCGCCGGCGTATTCATTTCGATGCTTGGCTGGCAGCTGAATCCGATGTTTGCGGCTGCGGCCATGAGCCTGTCCAGCTTCTGCGTAGTATCCAATGCGCTGAGATTGAATTTGTTTAAAATGTATGATTCCAAGCGGGATCATAAGATTAAAAATATTTTAAAAGAAGAAAAGGAGACTGAAAGTATGAATAAGATCATGAAAATCGAAGGAATGATGTGCGGACACTGTGAGGCTACAGTAAAGAAAGCTCTCGAAGCTCTTCCGCAGGTAGACAGCGCAGAAGTCAGCCACAGCGAGGGAACAGCCGTAGTCAGACTCAGATCTGAGCTGTCGGACGAAACGCTGAAAAAGACTGTTGAGGATAAGGACTATAAAGTCACAGATATACAGTAGTAATCGCAGATGACTGATACGCCGGGATAATCCCGGCGTATCTTTTACCTGAAATATAATTTTCGCCGCCACCTAAAAGTCAAGTGCAGTCTTTCGGCAAGGCTTGCCTGCCGTTGACAAGGTGAAGCCCCGTCTCTATGAGACGGGGTTTTCCGGTGTTTGTTAAATATTAGGAATTACCGGCGGAGAATAGTATACATATGTCAGTCGTATGGAGAAAATGTCCAGAACCATTATATTGCCGGTGGTTATCTCCTGAAGTATTATGAAGTTGGTTCCCACCCCTACCAGGAAGCCGTAACGATCCTGTATAGTATTGGAGCCTACCAGCTGCTCTACCCTCATGTATCTTCCTATCTGAGTTCTCAGAAATCCGTTAAGAGCGTGTACTGTATCGAAGTCTATCTCTTCGTCATAGCCGTCGGGAGTCATAGGAACCTGCGGCGTCACGATGGAAGGCGACTCTACGGTGCCTCCGAGAGAAACGTTGCCCATGTAAGAGGTCATCTGAGAATAAGGCAGGGGATCGAACTGCATACGTTCAGAATTAGCTGCGTTTATTCCGTAAATCGGAGCCTGATACCAGTGGTTCGATGAATTCAGCTGATCGGTACTGTTTTGAGTATCGGACGGCCGATTGTTGACTATGCCTCCCGGTATGCCTACTATACCTGAATAGCCTTCAGGAATCGCAGCGGCAGCTATGTATTCTTTGCCCTGGCTTGCTTCTTGCGGAGCCTTGGCAGCCTGCGTATATGCGCCTGAGGCAACTCTCAAAGCCTCTTCGGCTCCGGACGCTTCCGATCTGATGTCTGCCTGAACAGGAGCCGATGCCGGTATTGACGCCGGATCCTTTGAGGCGTTTGCCATTGCGGCGTTGTTCTGCTCTGCGGCGGCCTCCCCTGAAACCATGATATCTTCTTCCATCTGTATCCTGTCTCCGACCGATACTCGGCCTGATTTTATCATTCTGGGTGTAACGGTGTTGTTACAGCAAGGTGCCATAAATTACCTCCTGATTTGATTTATGATGATTCAAGTGTCGGCATAGTAGCTTGTAGGAGCGTAGAAGCAGTGATCGCCTATACGGTTATGAAGGACTCCCACCCTCGTAGGAAAATTCTGGGGACATACGTCGCTGTACGGGTTGAAAAAGAAAAGGGAATTGTCTATTCCTACCAGACGTCCTCCGGCCATAGCCCAGTCTACGATCTCGTAATGTATATCCAAAGGAGTCATATTGTATACGTTTTGCGGATTGTAAGAACCGGCAACCGATTCTCGCATACAGACGAACTGACCCGGCTGGGTTATAACAGCCCTGACATCTCCGCCGTTTCCTATGCGGCTGAATTCGCCCTCAGTGGCGGTAGCTCTGTTCATGACTACCGTAGCTACTGCCGCCATGCCTTGCTCACCTTCGCCGCCTGCCTCGCATTGTATGAGACGGGCGAAAAGTTCTCTCGTGTCTAATGCCATAGCTCACCTCCATGAACTGGTACATTATATGCAGATTTCTTAAGAATTGTGAATCCGTGTTGCCCAAAAGGAGGATTTGTATTATAATGAACGCATTGTTCTTAAAAAACCTGCGGCGCTATCGAAAGGAAGCGTTCATTGAAGCGTTTATCACGGAACGCCCGGCGGTATAATATAATAAATACGATCTTGATTGGAAAGGATTTGAGATGAAAGTAAAAGCTAAAGACTTTATTTTTTTGGCAGAAATTTTCGTGAGTTTGATTTTATTTCAGATTATGTTTTCTAATTTTACCATGGGGTTTAATCCTACACCTTATTGGGGAGCGGAGATGGCGATAGTAGGACTCGTATCGCTTTCAGTAGCTTCGCTTATTTTTTTCGTCAGAATAGCTCTGCCCGGCAAAGCGGGCAAGATAGGATACGGAATAATCATGGGAGCTACCACGGTACTTTTTGCTGCTCAGGAAGTATACTATGCCCTCTTTGGTACTTTTTTCACTGTATATTCTATGATTAACAGCGCTCAGATCACAGAATTCATGGATGTTATCTTTATAAACATGTGGGAGCAAAAGATTCCTCTCGCCTTGTTTTTTGCGTTAGGGATCATAGAAATAGTCAGAGGAGTGAAGAAAGATTTTGCTTATGCTGATGAAGAACGCCGAAAGAAGAAAGTGACCATGCTCATAACGGCAGTCTTGTGCGTATCCACTTTTTTAGGAAGCGTTCTGACAGGTTCCGTAAAGAGCGAGGATCCCATGTCGCCTTATCAGAACCTCTATGGCACGGGAGAAATACAAGGGTCGGTCAGATGCTGCGGACTTCTCGGCGCTATGGGAATAGATTTCTGGAAACTGGTATTAGGCTGGGAGCCGAAGATAGAGGCCGGAGAGCCATACGTAGAGACAGACTCTGAGGATAATGTAATAGAGGATCTTGATTTTGTCAGGCTGGCAGAAGAGGAAGAAAATGAGACTATAAGCACTATGCATGAATATTTCGGAAGCGTCGAACCTACCGAAAAAAATGAAAAGACCGGTATCTTTGAAGGAAAGAATCTGATTCTCATAACCGGCGAAAGCTTTACGGATTTTGCGGTGGATCCTGAATATACGCCTACGCTGTATAAGCTTCAGACTGAAGGGTACACTTTCTCAAACTTTTATAACCCTTTATGGGGGGTGAGTACGCTGGACGGAGAATATGTGAATCTGGAAGGTCTCATACCTAAGCCCGGAGTGTGGTCCATGAAAGAATCGTCAAATAACGATCTTCCTTTTACTTTGGCACATCAGATGAGAAAACTCGGCTACGCTGCAAAGGCGTACCATAATCACAGTATATATTATTATCAGAGAGACAAATCTCATCCTAATCTGGGATATGATTTCAAGGGGCAGGGAAGAGAATATTCGTTTACAGATTCCTGGCCCGAATCAGATCTGGAGATGATAGATCAGACTACTTCTGACTATCTCACTCCCGACGAAAACGGCGAAATACAGCCGTTTCACATATATTATCTCACCGTCAGCGGACACCTGGAATATAATTTTTATGACGACGATATGGCTGTGAAAAATCGAGATGCGGTAGAGGATATGGATATGTCGGACGCCTGTAAGGCTTATATGGCGGCCAATATAGAGCTTGATAAAGCTATGGAGCTTCTGCTTGAGAGACTCGAGGAGGCCGGTGAACTGGATAATACGGTGATCGCCCTGGCGGGAGATCATTATCCATACGGACTCTCATCTTCCGAAATCAGTGAATTCCGAGGACATCAGATAGATGAGACTTATGAGCTGTATAAGAGTACGTTTATTCTGTGGACGCCGGGTATGGAACCGGAGACTGTGGATAAGCTCAGCAGCAACATGGATATTCTTCCGACGCTTTCGAATATGTTCGGCTTAGAGTATGATTCAAGGCTGCTGATGGGAAGAGATATATTTTCCGACAGCGAAGGCTTCGTAGTATTTAAAGATAAGAGCTGGATAAGCGAGAGAGGAACCCGAGACGACCTCTTAGAAGAAGATGAAGAATATACGTCTCGGGTAGATAAGAAGGTGGCTGACATGTTCAACTATTCAGCCCTTATACTGGACGAAAATTATTACTCTTACCTGTCTCCTTATATAAAGTGAATAAAAAAGCCCTTTTAGGGCTTTTTTAGATTACAGTCAAGGGCCCCTTGACTGCCGGATAGACGAGCTCCGGCCTGATAAGAAACTACGATAAAGTTAATAGAAAGCCCTTAAGTGACCCGGTTCATTGCATATTCCCGGTATCGGGATTTTTTTATATCTTTACGGAAATTTTTTCTTGGCAAGTCTCGGTCACATTAAATTACAAGGCGTTTGCGGGAGTTTTTGATGGTCTTGCGGCCGCAGAGAAAGGCCTGAAGCCGTTATTTTTCAATTATTGTGCTGAAAAGTCCCGCAAACAGCTTTTAAAATACACTTTACTGGGAACGCACGGCCAAAAACTCTCGCAAACCTTTCGATTTTTGAAAAACCCGGGCTTTGCCATGTACCCTGTCATAGACTCACTATGAACCCGCCAGTCTTCGTCGGGATCCCGAATCCGGCGACCTGAAGCAGGCCGGCTGTGAAACTCTTTAGGCGAGGCTGCGGTGATGTCAGCAAACAACCTAAAAAAGCCCTGAAAGGGCTTTTATCGGAAAAAATAACGCGATAGCCGCATGTACGTGCGTCAGAGATGTCTTCATAGCCGGAGGATAATTCTGATAAACTGTACCGGTCATATCTTCTCAGAGCTATCCCCAGCGAAGATGTGATCACTGAGGTTTTCCCCTGAATCGGCAGCTTCCTTGACATCGTGGGCTTCCACTGCACCGGCAGCCTCCTTGACATCGGCATCGCCTTTCACATCGGAGGCTTTGCCGGAGGAAGAATCCGGCGGCGCGGCCTTGGTAACCTGCCATACTCCGAAGATTATGAGAAGAGAGCCGATGAAAGATACCGGCGTGAGGGGCTCCCCGAGAAAAATCACTCCGGAGAACATCGAACATATGGTAGTAAGAGTCCCGTAGATAGCGAGAGTCATTACTGACATCTTTCCGGCGGCGTAGTTGACGATGTTATAACACAGCACCGAGCAGAAGACGCTTAAGATTATTACGGGTATGAGGAATTCCGTATGGGACAGCGGCTGAATAAATTTCGACAGATCGCCTTTTTCCTTTATGAGACCTGTGACTACGAAGACTGCCCAGGATACTCCGATCATGAAATAAGTCCGTTCGAAAGAAGTATATTTTTCTGCCAGCTTTCTGTTGAGGGTCCTGTAACCTGCTGAGGCAAATAACGTAAAAGCCAGCAGCAGTATACCTATGGGCTTGATTATTCCAAGTTCGCTTCCCGAGAGCGTTATCATTATCACGCCGGCTATAGGAAGAATACAGAAGACCAACTGCCTTTTCGCAGGGTATTCTTTGATGAATATTGCCGCAAACAGCATAGCGACGATAGGAACTATAGAGAGAACCACCCCTGAATAAGTGACGTTGGTATATAAGATACCATAGCTTTCACAGTAAAAGTATATGGGTTCCATTATACTGAAAGCAGCCAGAAGACCTGCGGATTTACCTTTGAGAGAAAGTTTGAACTTTCCCGTCAGTATCAATATATTGAGAATCAGGAAGGCGATGGAAAACCTCACAGTCAGAAGAACGTCCGGGGAGGTAACCGATAGGGCCATACGGGTAAAAAGATAGCTGAAACCCCATATGGAGTGGCCTACTACTGCGGCGACTATGGGAAGGACTTTTTCGTTCATTCTGTTATTGAGATTATTTTCCATGAAAGTACTGCTCCTTGATGTCTGATTTATATCTGGAATTATTTTAATATGAAATTCATATATACGGGATTGTGATCCGAACAGGCAAACTGCTTATCTATAACATCAGACTGTACGCACTGGACGTTATCTGAAATTATGAATCCGTCTATAGTCAGCTGAAAGTTGGTAGAAGCATCCCAGGGCTTGTCGGCGTTTCGGCAGCTGGCTACGGGGTTGTCCTTGTTATATGGCGCTATCACATTGAAACCTTCCGGTACCGAGTCATAAGGGAAAGGCTGAGCCCAGCTGTAATCGTCCCCGGAAACTCCGAATATAGAGCCCGAATCCCGAAGGAGATCTTTATTGAAATCGCCTCCGCATATCACATAATTCCCCTTTTCATATTCGGCATTTATATCGCTGTAGAGCATTTTCAGCTGGCTTTCCGCTACGGTAGGATCTGTGGTGTAGGCCGAGAGGTGGAAATTGATGAGAATCAGCTCTTTGCCGTTATCTGCAGGTATTCTGCTTATACTGTAGCAGCGGTCGAGATCGAGAAACTTGGCAAAACCGCTCTGTATAGGCAGACTTCTTCTCAGAGAGGAGGTTATGGAGTAATCGGACATGGTGACGATACCTGCCACAGATTTTCCGTGAGGCTCCAATATGGGATAGAATAAATAGGGTGAATCATAGTTTTGGGCGTAGACCTTGCTCATCGAAGAGAAAGGCCTGGTGATGATATTGTACTCGTTGATGTGATAAGACCTGGTAGCGTCCACGTCCACTTCCTGCACGAGATAAAAATCAGAATCCATTTCTGCCAGATCTGAGGCCATCTTTTCTACAGTTTCGCCTACGATGTCCTCAGAAAAACCTCTGGAATATTCTCCTCCATCCATAAAAAAAGAATAGTCATCGGTATAAGCTCCGAATCCTATATTCCACGAAGTGATATTGAGGGGCGTTCCGGTAGGTACAGATGATTTTGCGTCTGACCCCGCCTGGACTGAAAGCTCCTGATTATCTTCAATTCTGTCATATGCCGCAAATACGTATATCACGTATCCCAGCAGCAATAGCAGCACGGCGCCGATTATGCCGCCGCCTATCTTTAAAGCCTTTTTCATATGCGTTTATCTCCTCGTATTAAGGTTGTGAAAAGATTTTAGCATAACGAGAGACGTTTTTCAAGACAGACAAAACAGGCAAAAGAACCTTTTAAACGAGGGCGGCCTGTGGTAAAATAAATAAAAGGAGAAAAGTATGGCATTTACACATTTACACGTACATACGGAATACAGTTTGCTGGACGGAGCCGCAAGGATCAAAGATCTGGTCAGCCACGCCAAAGAGCTGGGCATGGACAGTCTTGCTATAACCGACCACGGAGCCATGTTCGGAGTCATAGACTTCTATAAAGAATGTAAAAAACAGGGAATAAAACCTATAATAGGCTGCGAGGTCTATACTGCGGCCAGGAGGATGACAGATAAGCAGCCCGATAAGGACAAGCATCAGGGTCATCTTATTTTGCTGGCTAAAGATGATAAAGGGTATAAAAACCTTATAAAGATAGTTTCGGCCGGCTACATAAAAGGATATTATTATAAGCCGCGCATAGACAAAGAAGTTCTCAGACAGCACAGCGAGGGTATCATAGCTCTTTCTGCCTGTCTTGCGGGAAAAGTGCAAAATGAGCTGCTCAACGGAAACTATAAAGGGGCTAAGGAGGAAGCTGCAGAGCTTCTTGAAATCTTCGGAGAGGGCAACTTCTATATTGAGATTCAGGATCAGGGACTGGAAGAAGAGGCCATGATAAAACCTCAGCTCATTCAGATAAGCCGGGAGCTGGGTATACCCATGGTAGCTACCAACGATGTCCACTATGTAAGAAAAGAAGATGCGAAGGCTCACGATGTTTTGCTGGCGATACAGACGGCCACCAGTATAAATGACGAGAACAGGATGCGATTTCCCAATGACGAGTTCTATCTCAAGAGCGAGCAGGAGATGAGAGACATATTCGCTTCCTTTCCCGAAGCCGTAGATAACACCAGGATAGTTGCAGACGCCTGCAACGTGGAGTTTGAGTTCGGCAAATATCATCTGCCCGAATTTAAGGCGCCGGAGGGTATGACCAACAGCCAGTATCTGAGAGAATTGTGCCGGAGAGGTCTCTCGGCCAGATACGGGGAAGATATAGACGACAGTCTCAGAGAGAGATTGAACTACGAGATCGGCATCATAGAATCCATGGGATATGTGGAATACTTTCTGATCGTATGGGATTTTATCAACTATGCAAAAGAAAACGGCATAATGGTAGGACCGGGAAGGGGCTCGGCCGCCGGTTCTCTGGTGGCCTACTGCCTGAAGATAACAGATATAGATCCTATCAGGTACAATCTCATCTTTGAGAGATTTCTCAATCCCGACAGGATAAGCATGCCGGATATAGATATAGATTTCTGCTATGAGAGAAGACAGGAAGTAATAGACTATGTGACGAGAAAGTACGGTGAAGACAGAGTCTGCCAGATTATAACTTTTGGAACCATGAAAGCCAAGCAGGCCGTCAGAGATGTAGGCAGGGCTCTGGATGTGAGTTATGGGGAAACAGACGCCATAGCCAAGGCTATTCCCTTCGATCTGGGGATGACTATTGAAAAAGCGCTTGAGACCAGCCCGGACTTTAAGGCAATGTATGATGAAAACCCCAAGGCCAGAAGCGTCATTGAGATGGCCAGAGCCCTGGAGGGGATGCCGCGCCACGCTTCCACTCACGCAGCAGGAGTAGTCATATCCAAGGAGCCGGTGGATGAGTACGTGCCCATGTATCTTTCGGATAAGGGCCCGGCTACCCAGTTTACCATGACCACCATCGAGGAGCTGGGACTTCTCAAGATGGACTTTTTAGGGCTCAGAAATCTAACGGTCATAAGAGACGCATTGGAA
This sequence comes from Firmicutes bacterium CAG:145, assembly GCA_000435715.1. Classification (GTDB taxonomy): domain Bacteria; phylum Bacillota; class Clostridia; order Peptostreptococcales; family Anaerovoracaceae; genus Fimisoma. The sequence continues at coordinate 218,669 of FR882600.1, read as the reverse complement.
CTGATCAGAGAAAACCACGGAGTGGAGATAGATTTCGCCAGGATGGGTTACGATGATCCGGGAGTATATGAAATGATCTCTCAGGGCAATACTCAGGGAGTGTTCCAGCTTGAAAGCCAGGGAATGACCCAGTTCATGAAAAATCTGCGCCCCAGCTGTTTTGAAGATATAGTGGCCGGAATTTCTTTGTACAGACCGGGACCGATGGATTCCATACCTAAATATATAGAGAACAAAAAGAACCCGGATAAGATAAAATACGTTCACCCGGCTCTGTCGCCTATACTCGATGTAACTTACGGCTGCCTCGTATATCAGGAACAGGTGATGCAGATAGTCAGAGACCTGGGCGGCTATAGTTACGGCCGTTCTGATCTTGTGCGCAGAGCCATGTCCAAGAAAAAGATGAGCGTCATGCTGGAAGAAAAAGAATATTTCATTCACGGCAAGACGGATAAAGAAGGCAATGTGGAGATCGCAGGATGTGTGAGAAACGGCATACCTGAAGCGGCGGCTGAGGAAATATTCAACGATATGGTCAGTTTCGCCCAGTATGCTTTCAATAAGAGCCATGCGGCGGCTTATGCGGTAGTGGCCTATGAGACAGGATATCTTAAACTGCATTATCCCGTCGAGTTCATGGCGGCGCTGATGACCAGCGTCATGGGAGATGTCAATCAGACCCCAAAATATATAAGAAACTGCAGCGAGATGGGAATAGAAGTGCTTCCTCCTTGCGTCAACAAAAGCCAGAAAAAGTTCAGCGTCGAGGACGGAAAGATACGTTTCGGACTTTTAGGCGTTAAAAACGTAGGAGAGAATGCGATAGACGCTATAATTTCGGCCAGAGAAGAAAAGGGCGAGCCAAAAGATATCTTCACCTTTATACAGCAGCTGGATATCAGCCAGGTAAATAAAAAGGCCGTAGAAAGCCTCATAAAGTCCGGCGCATGCAGCTGCCTCAGCGAAAATAAGGCGGCCATGACGGCAGTATTTGAAGGACTGGTGGAGTCTGCCCAGAACAGCAGCAGAAAGAATCTGGAAGGACAGATGTCTCTTTTCGATATAGGGGGAGGAGATGAGATAATGGAGGCTATGGAAAGCCATCTTCCGGATGTAGCCGATTTCCCTAAAGAGACGTCTTTGGCCATGGAAAAAGAAATGCTGGGAGTATACATTACGGATCACCCTCTCAATAACTTTGCAGAGATGATCAAAAAAATTGCCACAGTAACTTCGGAGGATTTGAATCATGCCGAAGAAGAAAGCGAAATGGCAGGGGCTGTTTCACAGGGGAAGATCTACGACGGAATGAAGGTAGTTATGGCCGGCATGGTCTCTTCCAAGAGGACTCTCATAACTAAGAGCAACAAGATGATGGCCTTCGTAGTGCTGGAGGATTTATACGGAGTATCAGAGATGGTGGTATTTCCTAACGTCTATGAGAAGTGCGCTCATTATCTTCAGGGAGATTCGGTCATAGCTGTTTCAGGTACTCTGAACTTCAAGGAGGACGAAGCGCCTTCTCTTTTGGCCGACAACGTTTTGCCACTTGCGGAAGCGGTGGAGAACGGAATTCCGGCAGGTTTTGTCAGAAGCGGAGGTGCAGGCCGCAGAGAGATAACGGCCTCAGACGCTGCAGCAGCAAATACTTCCGGTCCCAAGGGCATGATAAAAGCCAAGATACCACAGGGCGCAAATGTGAATATGACACTGGATCAGCTTAAGACCACGCTCAGGCGTCATAGGGGAAGCGCACAGGTGCTCATATATCTTCCCGACGGAAAGATTCTCAAGACGGACAGGAATATGTGGGCAGAACCTACTAATGCGCTGAAGATACAGCTTTCAGCTGTCCTGGGCGGGGAAAACGTAAAGGTACAAGAGGAGTGAGAGATGAGAAAAATAGGAGTGTTGACCAGCGGAGGAGATTCTCCGGGAATGAATGCGGCCATAAGAGCAGTAGTCAGATGCGGTATCGACGCAGGCTTTGAAGTATGGGGCATAGAAAGAGGCTTTGAAGGCCTGTTGGACGGAGAGCTGCGGGTGATGGACAGAAGCTCGGTAGGAGATATCCTCCACAGGGGAGGAACCGTATTAAAGACTGCCAGGAGCGAAAGGTTTATGGAAGACAGATGGATAGACAAGGCCGCAGATCTCCTTAAGACCTTAAACATAGACGGACTGGTGGTCATCGGAGGGGACGGATCGCTCCACGGAGGCCTGAAACTGGCAGAGAGAGGGATAACCGTAATGGGGCTTCCGGGAACCATCGACAATGATCTGAACTATACGGATTTTACCATTGGATTTGATACTGCAGTGAGTACTGTGCTGGAGGCAGTCAGCAAGATAAGAGATACCTCTTCTGCTCATGACAGGACCAGCGTCATCGAAGTCATGGGCCGCCACTGCGGGGATATCGCCCTCTATTCCGCCGTAACCGGGGGAGCCGAGTGCGTGCTCCTTCCTGAAAAAGAAGAAGATATAAACAGGGTGTGCCGTAAGATCATCGAGGGCAGCAACAGAGGAAAACTTCACAGCATAATAATCAAGGCAGAAGGAACTCCCACTCCGGGAGACGAGCTTGTAAAGATCATAGAAGAGAAAACCGGAAGAGAAACCAAGCTGATAGTGCTCTCATATCTGCAGAGAGGCGGCAGCCCCACTATGAACGATCGGCTTCTGGCGACTCTGTGCGCTGAAAAAGCGGTAACGCTGCTGGGAGAGGGTTCAAAAAGCAAGGCTATAGGCGTTTCAGACGGCCACATAGTGGCCTATGATCTGGCGGACGCCCTGAAAATGCCGGGAACCTTCGACGAGAATCTGTATAGTCTCATAGATGTACTTGGAAAATGAGGCGTCAGAGAAGCAGAATTTGATTTGAAGGGAGTATCGGCAAAGAGGAAGCGATGGATAAAACAGTTGTAATATATAAGAGCAAACACGGCTCTACAAAAAAGTATGCGGAGTGGATCGGTGAAGAGCTGGAATGTCCCGTGCTCTCCGCAGATGATTTTTCGAAAAAAGAACTGGAAGATTACGAAAATATAATTTTCGGCGGATGCGTACAGGCCGGCGGCATAATGGGCTTCGATCTCATAAAAAAGAACATGAGACGTCTGGCGGGAAAGAAGCTGGTGATATTTGCGGTGGGGCTGAATATCATGCAGAAAGAGACCAGAATGCAGCTGAGAGAGATAAATTTCAACAGACGGAAAGTTGCGCATCTCACGTGCTATTACTGCCCCGGAGCCTATGATCCGGCAAAGATACGGGGCATAGACGCAGGGATAATGAAGATGATGGTAAATATGCTGGAGAAAAAGCCCTCGCTTGAAACTACTGAAGAAGACCGCCGCCTTCTGAAAAACGTAAAGAACGGGGCGGATCTGACCGACAGGAAGTATATAGAACCCATAATTGCTGAATTTAAAAAAGCCTGACGGGAGTTTCGTCAGGATGATCTGAGATGGTCAGCTCTTTTTCTGTATTTTAAGAGACGATAGACCGCCGGCTAAGCC
>FR882600.1:209921-215119 GCA_000435715.1 Firmicutes bacterium CAG:145 | reverse complement strand
CGGCGGTCTTTAAATATTTATAAGTGAAATAATGCAAGGCGAGACATGGCGCAAACCGTGACTGCCGCCTCATATATCTTTTCTTCCTGCGGGTCCGTCCCCGTCTCCTTTGAATTCTATTCCCAGATCGTTATTTATCACAGAAGCGAAGCCGATAGAGTGACTGCCGTATTTCCGGCGCACCTGATCCATCGTAAGCTCCATCTTTTCGCAGCGGTCCTTTTCGTCTATATCTGCGCCGAATAAACTGAGTTGTTCCTGGCTGATGTCGTCAGTGAGATTGATACCCGTTATGGTGATCATCCGTATCGGAGACGAAATCTTCCATGATGACCGTATTATCTCCATAGATACTTTTGATATTTCTTCTGACAGCCAGGTCGGAGCAAAGAGCTGCTTCTGGCGTGAAATGACTTTAAAATGCGTATCTTTGATATCGACCTTTACGCCGTAAGCCTTGTATCCGTATTTTCTAAGCCGGCCGGCTACCGTGTCCGAAAGAGCTTTTACAGCGGTGGCTATATCGCTTTCGGCAGTTAGATCCCGCCGGAAGGTAACTCCGTTGCCTACAGATTTCATAGGTTCTCTCTGATCGTAGCGACATACCGGGCTTTCGTCTATTCCGTTGGCATATTCCCATATGATACATCCTGCTTTTCCGAAGAGAGAATGAAGATAATTCTTATCTGCTCTTGCTATATCGCCGATGGTCCTGATACCCAGTCTGTCCAGCTTTTCAGAAGTGGCTTTTCCTACGCCAAAAAGCTCTCTGGCAGGCAGAGGCCAAAGGATTTCTCTGAAATTATTTTTAGTTATGATGGTAGTGGCGTCGGGTTTTTTGTATTCACTTCCCATCTTTGCCAGCACCTTGTTGTATGATACGCCGGCAGAAAGGGTCATACCTAATTCTTCTTTTACTGTTTTTCTGATAGTATCCGCTATCTGTCTGCCGCTGCCAAAGAGACTTTGACTGGCGGTGACGTCCAGCCACGATTCGTCTATGCTGAAGGGCTCTACCATATCTGTAAAGCGTTGATATATGCTGTTGATCTTGCCGCAGTACAGCTTGTACTTATCCATATGAGGTTTCACCAGCACGAGATCCGGACATTTCTTTTTTGCCTTCCAGATGGTCTCGGCAGTGACTACGCCATATTCTTTAGCAAGCTGGTTTTTGGCCAGTATGATACCGTGGCGGTTGTTCGGATCTCCGCTTACGGCCATGGGCCTTCCGGCCAGTTCGGGATGAGCCAGAAGTTCTACCGCAGCGTAAAAGCCGTTCATGTCACAGTGAAGAATTACCCTGTCATTTTTGCAAATATTCATTTTTATTCCAAACCTTCCTGTCCCATAAGAAGTATAACATGAGAAGTCGGTTTTTGGCAAAGCCAATATATGTGTTTTCTGTGAAAGAAATATCGCCAAACTTGACTTAAAACCTGTTTACAAGGTATAATGAACCCATCGATCATGATAGCGGCGTTGCCGAAAGGAAGGGTTCATTGAACCACCACTGCCGCGCTTGTTGCAATGAAAAACAGCGCATGCTGTATTCTACAGAAAAAAGCACAAATTTTACAACAGAATTTGTTAAAATGGTTGTACAATCACAAGAATAAATCGGAATTTACAGCATGTCCGCCTTTGTACCGTTATTTAAGCTGTTTTTCTTTCTAAAATGCTGTAGAATCAGTACAAAGGGCAAAGAAAATACAGCGTACGGCTCTGCGACAGCAGAACCAGCAATTTGCGGCGACCATCGAGGGTTGCCGAAAGGAAGGGTTCATTGAATCACCGCTTTATGTTTGATTTGTGGTATGATAACAAGTCTTAGGAGGATTATCAAGTGAGAAGTTTAAATATGATCATTGGAGGTCTTTTCGTAGCCTGCGGAATTATTATGATAGCCGGATTCAACGGCATCACTTTCCTGTCGGTTGCGTTCGTTCTTGGCCTCTTGTTTATGATAGCCGGCATTATGGGATGTATGTCCTACAGGAGCAACAGAGAGGATTCCGTAGACAGCACCTGGGTAGTAGTAGACGGCGCCACTACTTTTGTACTGGGATTTCTTATAATCTCTAACAAACTGGCTTCTGACGCTGCTGTTCCGTTGGTCTTAGGTCTTTGGATAGCCATCACCGGCATACGTAATCTGACGAGAGCTCTTGAGAAGGCTGATGTCAGAGACAGCTATTTTTACGGACATCTGGTGATCGGAACAGTCAATGTGGTTGCAGGCCTTTATATGTTCTTCAACAACGATCTTCTGATGCTTCCGGTAGGCGTTCTGGTAGGCATCTGCGTGCTGGTACACGGCCTGAATATATTTATGGTGGCTATTACCATACTGGTCGCCAAATCGGGATTCATCATGAACAAAGAGGAGATGCTTGAGCAGGCGGCAGAAGAAGTGGAGAAGGCTCACGAGGCCGCCAAAGAAGCTATAAAAGTGCTTAAAGAAGCTAAAGCCACCGTAGAAGTGATAAAGGAGACTCCGGAAGAAGAATTGGACGCTTCCCTTGCGCCGAAACCTACCGAGATCGCGGCGGAAGAAGATAAAAACGAATAGCAAGCGCCGGATGCCCCGCGTATACAGGCGGCGGATCCGGCATTTCAGATTTTTGGCGGCGGATGATTATGACCTTCCGGCAGAGCTCTCAGGAGTTTATATTACGATTTGAAGAAATAAGAAAATAAGTTGGGTTTAGAGTATGGAAAAGATCTTTGATATTGCAGTAGTCGGAGCAGGGCCTTCCGGGCTTACGGCGGCTATAAAGGCAAAAGAACTGGCGCCCTGCGCAAATGTAGCGCTGATAGAAAAGATGCAGGACGCGGCAAAGAAGCTCAGTGCGTCAGGTAATGGCAGAGGTAATTTATCGAACAGAAACTGTGATTCCTGCGACAGGGTTCTCGAATTTTTTTTACAGACAGGAATAGCAGTCAGAACCGACGGCGAAGGGCGGATATATCCTTACTCGGAAGAAGCAAAGGCTGTCTCGGCTTCTCTCGTAAAAAGAGCGGAGAGGCTTGGGATCGAGATGTTTTTGAATACCAAAGTATGCGATGTGGAAGCAGTCCCCGGCGGGCATGGCGGCTTCCGCATTTTTGTTTGTGACGGAACAGACTCTTCGAAGGGCGCAGTCAGGCAGATACGCTGCCGCCTTGTACTCATCGCTACAGGAGGAAAATCTTATGCGTCTTATGGATCCACCGGAGACGGTCAGATGATGGCCAGGAGAGCGGGACACACCGTCAGCCCCATGATACCGGCCCTCACAGCCATAGAGGTGAGGGAAGATCTGAGAGAACTGAGAGGAGTCAGGGTCAAGTCTGCTGTCTCGCTGTTCGAATCGGGAGATTTGGTTTACAGAGAAGAAGGGCAGATACAGTTCAGAGAGGACTGTGTGTCAGGTATATGTATAATGAATATGTCTTCTCATCTTCCCGTTTCGAAGACCGGGGAAGAGAAGGACGCTCTGGCAGACTGCAGGATTACGGTTAATTTTGTCCCGGATTTCAAGTCGCCTGAACTCATAGGATTTCTTCGCCAGCAAACTGGGCGTCAAGAGGCCTTAGCCGAAGATATTTTAGAGACGCTGGTGAAGGGGCCGCTGATACGCCCTATACTTCTGAGGGCGGGGATTGAACCAAACGCTGCCGCAGGTGGACTGTCTTCCTCCGACATAATGAATATAGCCAATGCGTTGCGGATGTTTGAGCTGACGCCTCTCAGGCGTAAAGGATGGAAAGAGGCTCAGGTGACTAAGGGAGGAGTAGACCTTAAGGAAATAGACGAGCAGACTATGGAGTCAAAAATCGTACCGGGCCTGTATTTTGCAGGAGAGGTGACCGATTATGACGGACCCTGCGGCGGCTATAACCTGAATAATGCCTGGATAACCGGAATAAAAGCCGGGACGGCCATGGCGGAGAGGATAAAAAAACATGTACAGAATACATCAGATAAAATTGAATCTGGACGAAGATAAGAACGCGATACCTGTCAAGATAGCTAAAAAGATCGGCGGCCGCGGGCTGGTTATAAAAAGATGGGCTCTATGCAGAGAATCCATCGACGCCAGAAATAAGCCCGACATCAAACGCGTCTACTCTGTAGATTTTGAGATAGAAGAGGAACATCTTGACAAAAAAGTAAAGGCGGATCTGCGCCGGCGCATGGAAAAAGCCGGCGTAGAATTTTTTGTTCCCGAAGAATATGAAGCGCCGAAACTCAGTCGTGAGCCGGATGAGAGACCTGTGATAGTGGGTTTCGGACCGGCGGGGATATTTGCCGCGTTGATATTGGCTCAGTCTGGAGCAAGACCGGTAGTTATAGAACGCGGCGGCGACGTCGTACGGCGGAGTGAAGCCGTAGAGAAATTCTGGGAAAAAGGCGTCCTCAACACAGAATCCAACGTTCAGTTCGGAGAAGGAGGCGCAGGAGCTTTCTCTGACGGAAAGCTGACTACGGGAATAAAAGATGTGAGGATCAGGAAAGTCCTTCAGGAATTAGTGCGCTTCGGGGCTCCCGAAGATATTTTATATAAACAGAAGCCTCATGTAGGAACCGATATTCTCAAATCGGTAGTTAAAAATATCAGGGAAGAAATAATCTCTCTGGGAGGGACTGTGCTGTTTGATACCAAGGTGACCGACATAGCAGTTGAGAGCGGACAGGTAACAGGGCTGATGGTCTCACAAGCAGGAGAGAGAGTATATGTATTGCCATGCCGGAAGGTCATACTTGCGCCGGGACACAGCGCCAGGGATACTTTCAGAATGTTGGCGGAGAAAGGCATCGCCATGGAGCAGAAACCGTTTTCTATAGGGGTGAGGATAGAACATCCTCAGGACGTCATAGACACGGCGCAATACGGCCGGCCGGGCAGGGAACTGGGGCTGCCGCCGGCCGAGTATAAAGTCAGCTATAGATGTAAAGACGCAGAAGGAAGCGAGATAAGCATAGCGGGAAGAGGCGTCTACAGCTTCTGCATGTGTCCGGGCGGCCAGGTGATAACGGCTTCTTCTCAGGAAGGCGGAGTAGTCGTCAATGGAATGAGCCTTCATGCCAGAGACAGCGGCAAGGCCAACAGCGCTCTTTTATGTGATGTGAGATGCGAAGACTTCGGCAGCGCCGACGTGCTGGCCGGAGCAGTATTCCAGGAAAAATACGAAAGCCAGGCCTTCCGCCTGGC
>FR882600.1:208871-209859 GCA_000435715.1 Firmicutes bacterium CAG:145 | reverse complement strand
TGGGGCGCGTTTAGAGACGGCAATGCGCCCCAGGTGGAAGGCTGCCTCCCGGATTTTGCAGCGGCAGCCTTGCGGCAGGCCATGCCTGAGCTGGGGAAGAAGCTGAAGGGATTTGATTCGGACGACGCTGTTATATATGCGGTAGAGACCAGAAGCTCTTCGCCGGTGAGAATACTGAGAGATAAGGACGGACAGAGCTTGTCTGTAAAAGGGCTGTATCCGTGCGGAGAAGGAGCCGGCTATGCGGGCGGTATCACATCTGCTGCGGTAGACGGCATAAAGATGGCCGAGGCAGTCATAAAACGACTGTGAGAAAAATAGATAAGCGCTGGCTCGGTTGTATCAAAGTTTGTGGACTCATCGGGCAGGTGAAGAGAGGATAGATCTGAGGGCGAGGCCCGAGGAACAAACAACCGACGGCTATGCCGGCGGTTGTGATTGTCAGTTGTTGATTTGACGGCCATTCCCGGTATTGAGATTTTTTCCTTCTTACCGGGAATTTTTTCTTGGCAAGTCTCGGTCTGGCCTGAATTACAGGGCGCTTGCGGGAGTTTTTGACCGTCTTGAGGGAGGCTCCGCAATTGACATCTCTCGAGGCAGGGCGCTGTATAAACGAGAGGTGAAGCATAAAAAATACAACAAGAGACGTGCTGGAAAGCTGTTTCGGCGGCTCAAAACCCTCCGATGATGTATTCCGCACAAAAAACGGCGGATTCTACAACCAGTTATGGGAAAACGGTTGTAGAATCCGGAGGAAAAATCAAAAGTTACAGCATGAGCCGCCTCGGCGGCCCGATTATGCCATGTTTTGCGGCAGAATGTTGTAGAATATGGCGTGGTAGTCAAAAAATACAGCGCGCGCCTATATCGTCTGTGGTTCGGCTTGCGCCCGGTGCAGATGCAGAGTTTATTTTTTCGCCCTACATTGCAATACAACAAAATTTGAGTCTCTATATGCCAACAGGAGCAGACATTCGTCTGCTCCTGT
>FR882600.1:208700-208859 GCA_000435715.1 Firmicutes bacterium CAG:145 | reverse complement strand
CGTCTGCTCCTGTTGGCTGTCCTTTAAGGGTACAATAAAAAGGCCGCCTCAGCGGCCTTTTTAGATAATGCAATTAGAGGTATTTCCAAATGTGTCTTAAGACGGGCGCCGGTAATTCGCCCCTGCAGAGCTTAAGCATACCGCCGGCTATGCCGGCGG
>FR882600.1:207617-208683 GCA_000435715.1 Firmicutes bacterium CAG:145 | reverse complement strand
GGCCTTGATACTGGATAGTGATTGCAGTCTTACTACAGTGAGTTTCGCCCTATACGATCATCTGCTTTTTTGCTGAGCGGATTTACGGCAGGTCTTTCGTTCAGGGGTGAACTTTTTATACCAGAGGATTTCCTGTCATTTCCGCAGGTATGGCCAAACCCATGAGTTTGAGCATAGTCGGGGCGACGTCGCATAACCTGCCTCCGCCGGCGAGAGTGCGGGGATCAGCGGCTATATGAGAGAGAGGAACGGGATTAGTGGAATGAGAGGTCACGGGATTGCCGGATTCGTCTGTCATCACATCTGCATTCCCGTGATCGGCAGTCATCAGTATCTGGCCTCCCGCCGCCAGCATAGAAGAGACTATCTTTCCTACGCACTTATCTACAGCTTCTACCGCTTTGACGGCAGCATCAAAATTTCCTGTGTGTCCCACCATGTCTGCGTTGGCGAAATTGAGTATTATGCAGTCATATTTGAGAGATTCTATTTCCTTTATTACGGCTTCTGTCACTTCGTAAGCGCTCATTTCAGGCTTAAGATCGTAGGTGGCCACCTTTGGAGAAGGAATGAGGATCCTGTCTTCAAGGGGATTTGGCTTTTCTACTCCGCCGTTGAAAAAGAACGTGACGTGGGCATATTTTTCAGTTTCTGCTATTCTCAGCTGTGTAAGACCCAGAGATGACAGATATTCTCCCAAAGTATTTTTTATAGTCTGGGGAGGAAACGCCACTTCGACATTGGGCATGGCAGCGTCGTATTGAGTCATGCAGACGTAACAAAGATCGGCGATGGGCAATGCGCCGCTGATCTTGCCGGCTGCGTCGGTACTTTCTTTCTCATCTGCCCAGCGGTCGAATCCATCAAAATCAGGATCGACAAAACAACGTGTAAGCTCCCTGGCTCTGTCCGGACGGAAATTGCAGAAGATCACGCTGTCGCCTGATTTGATACCCGGGAAGCGGCCGCATACGGTAGGCTTTATGAATTCGTCGGTTTCGCCTCTTCTATAGGCGTTTTCGACGGCCTCAGTTCCGGATGAGGCGGTAAGCCCTTTGCACATGGC
>FR882600.1:177258-207587 GCA_000435715.1 Firmicutes bacterium CAG:145 | reverse complement strand
AGCGTCGTAGGCCAAGCGTACTCTTTCCCACCTGTTATCCCTGTCCATAGCGTAGTATCTTCCCGATACAACGCCTACTGAAACCCCCGCAAATCCGGCAGCGAAATCCGACAGGTCTTTCATATATTCTATCCCCGAAGTAGGAGGAACATCTCGTCCGTCCATGAAACAATGTACATATATGCGCTTTGCGCCCTGAGAAGCCGAAAGACGTATGACGGCCTTTATGTGATCTATGTGGCTGTGAACGCCTCCGTCGGAAAGCAGCCCCATGATATGAAGCGTTTTGCAGCTTCCGGCATGATTTATAGCGGAAAGCAGAGCCGTATTGCCGTTAAAGATGCCATCGTCTATAGCCTTGCTTATGCGAGTCAGTTCTTGATAAACTACTCTGCCTGCGCCGATATTCAGATGCCCGACCTCGGAGTTACCCATCTGTCCTTCGGGAAGACCTACTGCAAGGCCGCTGGCCTTTAGAGTCGTAAAGGGATATTTTTTGAATATTTCATTGATATTAGGCAGGCTGGCCGCAGCGATAGCGTTTCCGGTTGTCTTTGAGCTGAGACCGAATCCGTCTAATATCATGAGCATAAAAGGTTTTTTCATCTTTGCCTCCTTGTGGATGAAGACCTCATGAGAGATCTTTTTCGTACCTTTAAATCGAAGTTAAGCTTGCGACAGATCTAAGACTTTTTCAGGGTTTTGGCGTGAGATCATCATCCGAAGCCAAACGCTGCCAACCGCCGCCAAAAGTATGAAATGCCGGGCCACTCGTGTAGAGACTGGGCGGCCGGCGCAAGGTCATATCTACCGATAAATATACCACAAACCGAGACCTATTAAAAGAGTCTTTTCCCCTGCGCCTCCTTAGGCGGCAGACTTAAAGGATAGACAAAAAGCCCGGCAAGGAAGATGACGATTACGACGCAGCAGGGCGGCGAAAAGATTAAAAACACCGTTAAAATCCGATAAAGCCGCAGGCTCCAAGACTCCTGAGATTGACGGTAGAAAAGACTGCCGTCCTATGATAAAATAAACTTGACAAGAGGAGGATGAAATGTTTATCAGATATGCGGAAGAAAAAGACATAAAACGTATCCTGAAGATATACGAGAGCGCCAGAAAGTATATGGCTGAAAACGGAAATCCTTCACAGTGGAGAGATAACTACCCTTCGGAGGAAACTGTAAGGGACGATATGGGTAAGAATCATCTGTACGTCGCAGAAGAATCGGGAGAAGTAACGGGTGTGTTCGCCTTCATCATAGGAGAGGACGATACATATTCAGACATAGAGGGACGATGGCTTTCAGAAGGCCTGTATGGAACTATTCACAGGATAGCCAAGGATCGCACGGGCCGGGGAATCCTTAAAGAGGCTGTTTCGTTTTGCCAAGAGAAAATAGGACATCTTCGCATCGACACTCACCGGGATAATGAAATAATGAAGCGTCTGATAATAGAGAACGGCTTTACTGAATGTGGAGTTATCTGCGGCAGAGACGGCCGGCCGAGGATCGCATACGAGAAGATCTCCGGGGATAGAGGAGAATGAACAGATGGTAGATATAAGAGAATGGGTCAAAACTTTTTCGGCGGCGATAGAAGAAGCCTTCGAGGACAGACTGCTGTTTATAGGTCTTCAAGGCAGCTATGGACGAGGTGAGGCGACAGAAGACAGCGACATAGACCCCGTAGTCATATTGGATCATCTCGATGCAGCTGATATTAAGACGTATGAACGGGTTATAGACAGGCTTGACCGGCGTGAACTGGTGTGCGGCTTTCTCTCAGGCCGTCAGGAATTGCTTAACTGGGAGCCTTCAGATCTCTTTCAGTTTTACTATGACACGATACCTGTTAGAGGGAGCATAGATGAAATCCTCAGCCTGATAGATCTGGAAGCGATAGAAAGGGCCGCAAAGTCGGGAGCCTGTAATATATATCACGCTTGCGTCCATAATATGCTGTATGAGAAGAGCTTGGATATATTGAAGGGACTTTATAAAGCGGCCACTTTCGTAATCCGGGCGGTCAGCTTCACGGATACAGGAGAATATACTTCGGATTTGATCTCTCTGGCAGAGAAAGTCTGTCTTCAAGACAGAAATATAATATACACATTTTCAAAATTCAGAGAGGGCCGGCCGACAGATTTTGAAGGAATGTCCGAAGCTCTGTTTTCCTGGGCCAAGAAGCAGATAAACGGCTGACAGAAAAGGAGAAATCACCATGTGTACTGCAATAACTTATAAAACAAAGGATTTTTATTTTGGGAGAAATCTCGATCATATGGAATCATACGGCGAAGAAGTCGTGATAACGCCCAGGAACTATCCCTTCAGATTCAGAAAAGAGGGAGAGATGGACTGCCATTATGCCATGATAGGGACGGCCTGCGTGAGGGAAGATCAAGCTCTCTACTATGACGCTGTAAATGAGACGGGCCTGTGCATGGCGGGGCTGAATTTTGTAGGAAACGCCGTCTACAGACCGCAGCAGGCTCATATGAAAAATGTGGCTCAGTTCGAACTCATACCCTGGATACTGGGACAATGCGCTTCAGTAGATGAAGCAAGAGGCGTCCTCAGGCAGACTAACCTTTTGGATATATCTTTCGACGGCAATACGCCTCCGGCTGAACTGCACTGGATAATAGCAGACCGCAGCCGGTGCGTAGTATTGGAAGTCACGGCCGAGGGAGCGGATATATATGAGAATCCGGCATGCGTTTTGACTAATAACCCTCCTTTCCCTGCGCAGATGCTGGGGCTGAATAATTATATGCATCTGTCGGCAGGGGATCCGGTAAACAAGTTTGCGCCTGATCTTCCCCTTACCGCATACAGCCGCGGAATGGGAGCTATAGGACTGCCGGGAGATCTTTCTTCTCAGTCGCGGTTTGTCAGGGCGGCTTTTGCCGTGAAAAACTCTGTTTCCGGCGAGAGTGAAGAAGAAAGCGTAGGCCAGTTCTTTCACATATTAGATTCCGTCAAATTTATACGAGGCTGCTGCGATCTGGGCGGAGACATATATGATATAACTCTGTACTCAAGCTGCTGCAACGCCGACAAGGGTATCTACTATTACACCACCTATGAGAACCGCAGTATAACTGCCGTAGATATGTATGGGGAAGATCTGTCCGGCCGGGAAATCGTGAGATTTCCTATGAGACAGAAGCAGCAGATCACTGCGGTCAATTTGAGATGATACAGGAGAGAAAATGAAAGAATCGGGAGTTATCAGGATAAAGGAACATCCTAAACTCATGAGAGAAGCGGCTTTGTGGTTTCATGAAAAGTGGGGAGAAGTTCCGGTTTCAGCTTACCTTGAAAGCATGAAAGAAAGCCTTAGAGGCGAGACCTCTGTGCCAGGTTGGTATTTATATATTACAGGCGGCAGCATCGCCGCAGGAGCAGGAGTAATAGAAAATGATTTTCATGACAGAAAAGATCTTGCGCCCAACATCTGTTCCCTCTACGTCAGTCCAAAAGTCAGGCGCACAGGGATAGCGGGGAAGCTTCTCGATGAGGTATGCAGAGATGTTCTGGCGGAAGGGATCGAGAAGATCTATCTCGTAACAGAACATGAGAACTTCTATGAACGTTACGGGTGGGAGTTTCTCTGCATGGCCACGGAAGACGGAGGAGGAGACATCAGAGTTTAAGTGAAAAATATAAAGGACGAATCGAAAAATGAACTGGACTAAAGAACAGAGAGAAGCTATCGAGACGAGAGGAAAAAATATATTGGTATCGGCGGCGGCAGGCTCAGGAAAGACCGCCGTCCTTGTGGAGCGCATAAAGAGGCTGATACTGGAAGAAGGCTGTTCTATAGACCGCATGCTGATCGTGACGTTTACCAACGCTGCGGCGGCTGAGATGAAAGAGAAGATACGCAAGGCTATAGGAGAAGCCGCATCCCGGTCAGCAGAGGGCATGTCAAAAGTTCATAAGGACTGCGGAGGCAGCACGGCTTTTCTGAAAAATCAGATGAACCTGATCTCCTCTGCCAATATAAGCACTTTTCATTCTTTTGCTCTTGAAGTCATAAGGAGATATTTTTATCTCATCGGCATTGAGCCTAATTTCAAAATATGCGACAGCGTTCAGGAAACTCTGCTGAGAGGAGAGGCTATGGATCAGCTGCTCTCAGAGCTCTTTGACGAGGGAGATCCGAAGTTTTTCTATTTTCTTAAGTGTTACAGCGGAGACCGGGATGAAAAAAGATTCAGAGAGATCGTAGACAACTGCTATAACACTATCCGCAGTCTGCCCGAGCCTTTTGAATGGATGAGGAAAAGCGTCCTGAGGCTGAAGGACGGGGCAGACTTTGACGGAGGAAAGACTTCGGAATTTCTTTATCATATGGTCGACGACAGACTGGCCTCTGCCTCAAGTCTCATAAATGCCAACGAGAGAATAGCTCTTGAGAATGATCTTTCTTCTCTGTCTGAGCTTTGCGCCAGAGACAGAGAAGAACTTTCGATCTTGCAGGCTGTGGCAGGTCGATCTGAGGCGCAGAGCAGGGATAAGCAGGACATGAGAGCAGGATATGAAGATATGAGACTTGCTTTGTCAGAATTCAAGCTTCCCGCCATGAGCAGCAAGATATTTGCTCAAAGCGCTCAGCCGGACGCCCTTAAAGAGGCGGCGGCAGACAACAGAAACGCTGTGAAGAAGATGGTAAAGAATCTCAGGGAATCGTATTTTTCAAAAGACCTCGCTCAGATGAGAGAAGAGATGGCAAAGACCTACGAGCCGGCCTTGTACATGGAGGAGATACTTCTGCGTTATGATAACATCTACCGCAGAAAGAAGGCCGAAAAGAATCTGGCCGATTTTGCAGACATAGAACATTACGCCTATGAGATATTGAAAGATGAAGAGGCGGCAGGGTTTTACCGAGACAGATTCAAACACATATTCATCGATGAATATCAGGACAGCAACGTGATACAGGAGGCGCTGATCGATCTCATAAAGAGACACGATAACTTGTTCATGGTAGGCGATATCAAACAGAGCATATACAAGTTCAGGCTGGCAGAACCGGAGATATTTCAGCGAAAATACGATTTATACAGTCGAGATACCTGCAATAATTCGATTAAGATAGATCTGAATAAAAATTTCAGGAGCAAGAAGCCGGTCATAGATTTCATAAATAATATCTTTGAGGAGATAATGGAGGGCTACGACCAAAACGCGAAGTTATACGCGGGGGCACCGGGAAGCGAGAGATGCCGGGCAAAACCAAGGCTGATGCTGACCCAGGTACCTTGGGACGACGATTCGGATATAGACGAAGAACTAAAGAATATAATGAAGGCGGAGAAAGAGGCCTACGCCGCAGCCTCTATTATACAGGACTCGCTTGGGACCTTGATATTCGATGGAAAGGAAGGCTGCGAAAGACCTCTCGAGAAGAGAGATATAGTCATACTGATGAGAGGCGTGAAGAATTACGGCGATGTTTTTTATAAAATATTGACGGAAAATAATCTGCCGGCATACATAGACGACAACGACGGATTCTTTGACACCATGGAGATCAATGCTTTCCTTTCGGCGCTGCAGATCATAGACAACCCTAAACAGGATATACATCTTTTAACCCTCATGAGATCGGAGATGATGGGGTTTTCCATAGAAGAGATGGTGAAGATTCGTATAGAGTTTAAGAACGGATCTTATTACGAAGCTTTCTCCGGTTATGCCAAAGCAGGATCGGACGACGCCCTTGCCGAAAAGTGCCGGGAGGCGCTCTCATCCATCGCCCGGTGGCAGGATCTGAGCAAGATAATGCCGCTGGACAAGCTCATATGGAAACTGATGCTTGACACTGGATTTTATATCGCTATGGGTGCTATGCCAGCAGGCAGCCAGAGACAGGCTAACCTTCGGGCGCTGACAGATAAAGCCGGTGCATACGGACAAGCGCCGGGCGGCTCCCTTTACGGATTTATCAGGTACATAGAAGCCGTAAAGGAGAAGAAAGTTTCGATGGGGCAGGTAAAGATGATGGGCGAAAAGGACGATCTGATACGCATAATGACGGTCCATAAGTCCAAGGGCTTGGAGTTTCCCATGGTGCTTTTGGCGGGATTCTGCAGAAGGCTTAATTATACTTCCGCCGGAAAATCTCCCGTATTTCACAAGAACCTGGGGATAGGATTTCCTCTGATAGAGCCACAGGCGCGCTGGTACAGGACGACTCTGCTTCAGAACATGATCAAAGAAAAGTTCAGAAGGGAAGAGGCCGACGAAGAAAAACGTATATTATACGTGGCACTTACCAGAGCTATGGACAGGTTGGTATTGCTGGGTATATGCGGCAACGCTCAAAAGGAACTGGATCAGGTAAAAAACTCTGCGCCTTCAGACGCCAGTTATTTTTCCATGACAGGCAAGATAATAGCCTCCCTGGGCGATGCTGAAATAATCAACGACAGACTCCTTTCAGGCCTGTCGCAAGGCAGGAGGCGCAGCATAAGCCGAATGTTGAAGATTATGGATGAAAGCCGAGATATCGATATTCCAGATGAGATAGAGAGGAGAATGACATTTGAATATCCTCACGCCAAAGACTTGAAGATACGAACCAAATATTCTGTAAGCGATCTTAACAGCCATGGCCGCAGAGCCATAGAAAATCTGGGTCAGCCTAAGTTTATGATGGGAGAAAGCGATATAGGGTCTATGGCAAGAGGAACTATATATCATTGCGTATTAGAGCACATGGACATAGGTGCCGCATACAGAGAGGGAAAGCCGTATATAGAAAAGCTGGTGAAATCCATGGTTCAGTCAGAACTCTTGACGGAGAGAGAAGCAGAGATAGTAGACGCAGGCAAACTGACTGATTTCGCCTCATCCGATCTTGGAAGAAGGATAGCTAAAAGCCGCCGCGTGGAAAAAGAAAAGAGGTTCAACTTCATGACAGAAAAGGAGGGAGGCAGAGCTATAATACGTGGAATAATAGACTGCTTTTTCGAAGAGGAGGATGGGCTTGTCATCGTGGATTATAAGACCGGAAACAGCCGGGGAAGCGAAGATGAAGTGAGGCAGAGATACCAAGTACAGATGGAAATTTACGGCAGAGCTCTTGAGGCTGCGGCCGGAAAGAGGGTTAAGGAAACGTATTTATATCTTACGGACAGCGGAAAGATCATAAGGATGTAGAAGAGATGAGAAAATATGATTTTAACGAAAGATTAGACTGGGGCGATTTTCAGGATCTGGCCTGCCGGCTGATAGAACACCGCGACCATATACGCCTCCATACGTTTAAGAGCGGCAGAGATGAAGGCGCCGACGGCTTGTGGTTCGATGAATGTGAGAAAGTAGTGGTGCAGACAAAGAGATATAAGAATTCCGGCGATCTTTATAAAAAACTTAAAGAGGAAGTTATCAAGGTCAGAAAACTTAATCCGGACAGATACATACTGGCGGTTTCACTGATACTGACCAAGCCTCAGACAGATAAGATAACAGCTCTTTTTAAGGGATATATAAATAAAAGCGATGATCTGATGGACGGAGCTTATATAAACGGCCTTTTGGCAGAGACCGAATTCTCTCATATAGAGACAGATGGTAAAACTTTGGCTTCCGGACGCAGAACTTGCAGAAAGGATACTGTCTGCCGCCTGGGAAAAGGGGGCGAGGAACAGAAGCCTGTCCGCATATGAGAAGGCTCTTAAGATAAGCCCCAGCTTCGTGCGGACAGACGCATACGGTAGGGCTCTTGAGATACTGGACCTGACCCACGTTGTCGTGATCTCCGGCGAGGCAGGTATGGGGGAAGACTACTATAGCTTATATATTGGCCATGGACTTTTTGGACATTGAGGATTTTGAAGGATTCATATGGGCAGATACTTTGGAGGAAGCCGAGGCCAGGTGGGATATTACTGCTAAAAAGCAGGTCTTCATACTCGATGATTTCTGGGGAAGCGTTTTCCACAGAGACAGCAGGAGAAAAGAAGCTGAGAAGCTGGAGAATTTTATTACTAGGGTCAGAGAAAATGAAAATAAGCGGCTGATCATAACTACGAGAGAATATATAATCCGACAGGAAATGGATATGAGTCCCGGCCTGAGGGATGTGATCGAAAATTTCAAGATGGAATGTGTGCTGAAGGATATGAGCGCTATGGAAAAAGCTAAAATCCTCTTTTCGCATCTCAAAAATTCCGATCTGGAATACGAATACGTGCAGTCCATATTTTATTATTGTCAGGAAATCATCAGACATCCGGGATACAGCCTTCGTGTGATCGAAAAATACCTGAAGCAGGAGAGAAACGACGATATTCCTCCAAAAGAATATGCCAGGATGCTGATCTATTATCTGGACTATCCGGAAAATTTCTGGAAAGAAATCTTCTCGGAGCTGTCCCGCGAGGCAAGGATGATCATAATGATGATCGCCGTCTCTTATACTCCGATTTCTTTAGAGGACATAAGGCTTACTTACGGCAATTATATAAGACTTCAAGGCGGGGCGGAGGAGGCAAAAGCTTTCGGCGCGGCCGTATCAGAGCTGGAAAAGTCGTTTATCACCACATATTGGGATGAAGAGGAGGGCATACGCATATACTTTGAGAATCCTTCCATAGAAGAATTCGTCAGAAACTATATTGCTGCAAATCAGGAGACGTATGTGCCTAAGCTGTGCGATTCTGCCGTGTTCTACAATCAGCTCATGACTCTTCTGAATTTGATCTGCCGCAATGAAGCGCTGAGACAGCAGGTGGCGGACAGGTGTGTAGAGGAGCTCTACAAGCTTCCTATGAAGTTAGAGGATATGGGAGATCCATATCTGGGAGAACGATTCTTCTTGTGGCAGGAATGCTGGACTGAAAGGGCGTATCACATGATGCTCCATGCAAAACCCGTCAGGGGAGATCGGCAGTGGAACTTTATAAAAAAATATGTGGAAGATTTTTTCTCGCATTTTGAAAGAAAACAAGATGATATATGCTTCGATCCCATAATCGAAATGCCGGAATTCATCGGTCTCGTAAAAGTGTGCGAGGAGCAGGGGATGCACTTTGACGGAGATGAGATCATAGATCTGTATCTTAAACATTGCCGGTTTGCAGACCAGCTGGTGGATTTCAAGTACTTTGAGGACATATATCCTGAGGCCTATGATAAGCGCTCCGAAGAATACAGGAGCTTTATGAAAAAGAACATTAAAAAAATCATCTTGGACACTCTTGATTATCTGGAAGAGGATTATCCCGACAAGATGGATTTTCTCATAGATGAGACGCCGGCTATACTCAGAGAGTACGGGCTCCGTTATACGGATGCGTACAAGAATGAAATAAAGCTCATATGCGGCAGATATTACGACGAGAAAGAGTCAAATCGGCATGAAGGCCCGTTCGGAAACGATTATGGACGAGAACGGGAAGAGAACAGGAATATCAGGGCTATCATGGACGAGGGCTATAAAACTTTGTTCGAGTGGGATGTGGACGAAGAAGATGTAGACGTGGCGCGTTATATAGAGCTTGCCGGCTTTGAAAAGTCTATAGAGGAAAAGCTGATAAAGGCTGAAGAGACCGGAGAGCCCTGGTTCGTGCAGCATATGATAGGAAGCAGCGCGGATGTTGAAAATCTCAAAAAGGGGATAGAATCGGCAGAAGGCGAAGAAATACGACTTGACATGGACATGCTGGCGCTTCTGATGTTTATGGGAATGAGCGGCGCAGACGCCCGAATCATCACTAAGATAATGCGTTTTTGTGCGGCTTACGCTGCGGAACTGCTTTACAAGCCTGAGGATGCGCTTTCTGAGAAAGGATTCAAAAATACTGAGGCTTTCCGTGAATATATAAGAGACGATGAACAGGCTCAGGAAGCCTTGTTCAGAGGGATATTGTCGAAGAGGGGTAAGTGGGTGACCGTCAGCAATCCGTGTCTGCTGCTCTACTGTATCTGCAGGGGGATTTCTTTTGAAAGCGAAGAAGAGTTAATAGATATTATCAATACTTTTGATCCGTATTATGTGAGGAGATATCCGTCTGGGAAGAGAGATGTCTTTCGATGGGAATATGGCTGCTATGCCAATATGGAATGGAGGTCCCTGATGATAAAGATTGCGGCGGAGATTCAGGGAGAAGAATTTTTTTACGGTTATACGCGGCCGCTTTTGGAAAATTTCGTAAAGCCTCTCAGAGAAGCCAAGGATCCGCCGCTTGAACTTCTTAAGAGGCTATCGATTGAAATAGAGATAACGGAGGATCTTGACGTCTCGAGTATCAGCCGCAAGGCCAGCGACGCCCTTGATGTAGCGGAAGATATGGGTATAGTTTCTCTTGAGGATATGATCTTTGAAGATCTTACAGACCAAAGTCTTGAGGAAATGAGAACCAGAAAATCCGTATGCCAAGACGGTTTTGAAGAAGTAAGATTATATAAAGAAAAAAGCGCCGCAAAGCTTAAAAGCTGGGGCGTCTATAAGATGATGAAAAAAGTGATAGATGCTATAGAAAAATATCTGAAAGAAAAAAGTTAGACGTATTGTATCACTCCTCGGGACGGCGGACATCCATCATGCGGGCGAGAATGAAACCTATAGCGAAGCACAGTATACCTAAGATCAGCTGCAGTATGCCTGAAAACGAGGTGGGTACTATCATGAGTATAGAAGATACCACAAATCCTAAAATAAATTTTGATAGTACTCCGTAATGCTGCTGGATAAGCCTGTTCATGATCTTTGCGCAGACAGCTACCGTTACTATAAAACCGAGCATCATGGGAATCAGGACGCCGAAATCGATATTTCCGATACCTTCGGCCATGGGCTGATAGAGGCCCATGAACAGCAGTATGGATGAAGAACTGAGCCCCGGGACTATCATGCTGAGTCCCCAGATCACGCCGCAGAAGATGTACCATCCGAAGTCAGGTGATATATGTCCTTCCATTCCGCTGCCGAGTATATGAAAGAACGTGAAAGAGGCGATCAGTGCGATGATAAAAAATGACCAGCCTTTTTCGGCTCCTGCCGCCGCAGATTTCTTCATGAGATCCGGTACGGTTCCGCAGATGAGCCCGCAGAACAGTGAGATAGCTAAGACTGCCGAAGCAGCTAAGAGGCTTTCCACCACTTTTGCCAGCAGGATGAATCCTACTGCTCCGCCTGCTATGACCGGCAGCAGTATCTTATAATTAGATTTAAAGGAACTGCGAGGATGGGATAAAAAAGCCATCATGGGTTCATATATTCCAAAAGCGACGCACAGCACTCCGCCGCTGATACCGGGAAGTATAGCTCCCGTGCCTATGAGGGCCCCTTGAAGAAAACGAAGCAAGTGATTTTTCCACGTGGGTGTCATATATTTCTCCTAAAGTATTGATATTTGCCTGAATATAGCTTGTCCTTGCGATACGGCGCCTGTGTTAGTTTTGACAGATACCGCAAAATCATTCTACCATAAAAGTCTCATGGCCTCAATAGCGATCGGGTATAAATAAACCGTTCAGATCGGCCAACTTCCCTTGTAATCTTCTATTCCATAAATACTGCAAGCCAAATGAAAACCGGCGACTCAGGGGCTCCTTCCCTGCAGCAGCTATATGATCATAATTGATGTATTTATTTTTACAGATTTCGTGTAATGGTACTATGTTAATCAGAGCTTACCCCACTCGTTTTCGCCAAAGTGGGTATTTCGAGTGGGGTAATACCCACTCGTTTTTTATAAAAACCATAAATCGAGTGGATGAAAATTCCCACAAAATACAAGAAAGCTGATACTTGAGGGTAATTTTCTCCCAATATATGTAATTCTGCGAAGGGAGTACGCCCACTCGTTTTGGGAAAAATGTTATATTCGAGTGGGCTGGGTTCCACTCATTTTCGTAAAGGTTTGCGTTTTGAGTGGGTGCAGAACCACTCGTTTTCAAGTTTTTCCGGCTTTCGAGTGGGGTTTCACCCTCTCATTTTCGGTAAAATAGCTGTTTCGAGTGGGCCCTCATCCACTCGTTCCGACTATAACCGGTACTTCGAGTGGGCCCTCATCCACGAAAAGAAAATAATTCCCTCTTTTGCATTTATCAGAAGCTAAAAACTTTGAGTGGGTCTCTCGCGCATCTTGCTGAAAGCCGTCGAAGCCTTCCCCGCATCCAACATTCCGATTTTCCTCTCTTGCAAAGATTATAGCACCCATGGGCGGATTTTTCTATCGTTTCGCCGCTTCCAAATTTCCTCTGTACAAATCTTTCACAAGGTGCTATATTAAATGGTGGATAGCATTCGAAACAAGCTGTACCACATATAAATCATTTATTTTTTATCAGAAATCTCAGGCTGTATCCGTTTGACCACGAGAACAGCACTGACCAAAACAGGTTGCCTTTATACCGTCACTTTAAGCAAATGCCGAAGTCTCGCCCCGCTTTTATAAGCGCAGACTTCTTTTCAGCCTTTTGCGCCGGGTGATAAATTCCCGCCAAAACCCTGATCCTTGCATTTGCAGCAACGCTTCGCTTCGTCGCAGACAAGCGAACTTGGCCGGAGCCTCGCTCCGATTTTAAACAGGAGGTGGTAGTATGAAAGCAGGTTTTATAGGAGCCGGCAAAGTCGGCTTTTCACTGGGTAAATATCTTGCAGAAAACGGCATAGATGTGACAGGCTATTACAGCCGCAGCGCCGATTCGGCCATAAAGGCCTCGGAATTTACGGGAACGAGATATTACAAAGACTTGACAGATATCATAGAAGACAGCGATACGCTCTTTATCACGGCGCCTGACGGCGCCATAACCGAAGTGTGGGAGTATATACGCAATCTGCCGATAAAAAATAAAAATATATGTCATTGCAGCGGTTCGATCTCATCGGCCGCTTTTTTTGATGCCGAAAAGAAGGGAGCCTTCCGTTATTCCATTCATCCCCTATACGCATTCAGCGACAGATACGAATCGTATAAAGATCTCAGAGGCGCTTACTTTTCCATAGAGGGGAGCAAGGCCCGCCTAAAGGAGATGGCAGCATGCTTTGCACAGCTTGGAAATACGGTAGTTCCCATAGATCAGGAAGCCAAGGCTCTATATCACTGCGCCGCAGTGATGGCTTCAAATCACATGATCGCTTTAGCCGATGCGGCTGCGGAAATGCTTTCTTCATGCGGCTTTGACCAAGAATCTGCCGTAAAAGCCCTGACTCCCCTGATGAGAGGAAACATCAGCGCCATAATCGCCTCCGGCCCCGCGGCTGCCCTGACGGGCCCGGTAGAAAGAAACGATTTAAATACTGTGGCTGAACATCTTCATGCTTTAGAACGCGCAGATCCGCAGACGGCAGAATTGTATCGCTTTCTTTCGTCGAGATTGGTAAAGATAGCCTGCGATAAACACCCGGATCGAGATTACACAGAACTAAAAGAGCTTCTCACAGATGAAAGGAAAAGTTTAAAAGGAGAACGACAATGAAAAACACGGTAGCTACTATACAGCAGCAAAAAGAAAATAACGACAAAATAGCCATGCTTACAGCATACGACTACTCTATGGCCAAATTGATGGACGAGTCCGGCATAAACATGCTGCTGGTGGGAGATTCCCTCGGCATGGTGATGCTGGGATACAAAGATACCCTATCTGTCACCATGGAGGATATGATTCATCACACCGCGGCAGTATCGCGGGGAGCCAAGGAGGCCATGGTCGTAGCAGATATGCCCTTCATGTCATATCAGACTTCTGTCTATGACGCACTCACCAATGCAGGAAGATTGATGAAAGAAGGAAGGTGCAGCGCAGTCAAGCTTGAAGGCGGCCTCTGCGTATGTCCTCAAATCAAGGCCATTACTGAAGCTTCTATTCCCGTGGTGGCCCATTTAGGCCTCACGCCTCAGTCCGTCAACGCTTTCGGCGGATTTAAGGTTCAGGGAAAATCAGAAGAAGCGGCCCAAAAAATTCTCGATGAGGCCAGAGCCGTAGAAGAGGCCGGCGCTTTTGCTCTGGTTCTGGAATGTGTGCCCGCAAAATTAGCGGAGAAGATCTCAAAATCTATATCTATTCCCACTATCGGTATAGGAGCCGGAGCCGGCTGCGACGGTCAGGTCCTCGTATATCAGGACATGCTTGCGTTGTTTTCTGACTTTAAGCCAAAATTCGTAAAACATTTCGCCGACGGAGGAAAAGTGATGAAGGAAGGCTTCGCAGAATACATAAGAGAAGTTAAGGAAGGTTCCTTCCCTGCTCCCGAACATACTTTTGCCATCGACGATGACGTCATAAAAAAATTATACTGAGAGGTAAACATATGGAGACAGTAAAGACGATAAAAGAAGTAAGACAGAAGGTCAGAGAATGGCGTGCGGACGGCTTGACCATCGGCCTAGTCCCTACCATGGGATTTCTGCACGAAGGTCACAGAAGCCTGATAGAAAGGGCCGCAGCAGAAAACGACCGAGTCATAGTAAGCGACTTCGTCAATCCGACTCAGTTCGGAGCAGGCGAAGATCTCGAAAGTTATCCAAGAGATATTGAAAGAGATCAGAGCGTATGCCTGGCCGCAGGAGCCGATCTGATTTTTCATCCGAAGCCAGAAGAAATGTATTTCCCCGACGCATGTACTGCGGTAGATATGACCGGGGATATCACTTCAGAATTGTGCGGCAAAAGCAGACCCATTCATTTTAAAGGAGTCTGCACCGTAGTATCGAAGCTCTTTAACATAACCACCCCCGACAGGGCTTACTTCGGGCAAAAGGACGCCCAACAGCTGGCCGTCATAAGGAGAATGACAAGGGATCTGAACTTCGGCATAGAAATAGTGGGCTGTCCCATCATCAGAGAAGAAGACGGGCTGGCCAAGAGTTCAAGAAACACTTATTTAAACAGCCAGGAGAGAAAGGCAGCCCTCGTCCTGAGCAGAGCCGTCGCCTTAGGCTTTTCCATGGCGGAAAACGGAGAAAAAGACGCAGAGAAAATCTTACATGCTATGACAGACCTGATAGAGCAGGAGCCTCTCGCAAAAATAGACTATGTCAAAGCTGTGGACGCATCAAGTATAACACCCGTGAATGAGATGGCCGGAGAAGTTCTGATAGCCATGGCCGTTTATATCGGATCTACCAGACTGATAGACAATTTTATCTATAAAAGCTAAGGAGGAGACCTATGTATCTTAATATGCTGAAAGGAAAAATACACAGAGCCACCGTCGTTCAGGCCGAACTCGATTATGTGGGAAGCATAACGGTAGATGAAGACCTGTTGGACGCCTCAGGCATCTTAGAATATGAGAAAGTCCAGATAGTAGATATAAATAACGGCCAGCGATTTGAAACCTACACTATCGCAGGGGAGCGGGGCAGCGGCATGATATGCCTCAACGGAGCCGCAGCCAGATGTGTGCAGAAAGGCGATAAGATAATAATAATGTGCTATGCTAATCTTAGCGCTGAAGAAGCAAAGACTCATCGCCCTAAAGTCGTGTTTGTAGATGAATATAATAAGATAAGCCGCCTGACATCATACGAAAAGCACGGAAGGCTGAAAGACATGTAGCAGGATCTGCTAAAAGCTCAATACCGGGAATAACTGAAGAGACGATATTATCCGGCATTCTATGCAAGTCTCGTTAAGGCCTTAAAGAAAATCGGAAGATTGTTTGCAGTACAAAGGCTTCCCGCATATATGCGGGAAGCCCTCTTTTCATCAGCAATTTTTAAGATATTCTATTTCCTCTCTCGTCAGTTTACGGTAATGTCCCTGCTTCAGCCTCCCCAGCCTTATGTCTCCTATGGCCACGCGCTCAAGACTCTGGACGGGGTTTCCTATGGCGGCAAACATCTTTCTTACCTGGCGGTTTTTCCCCTCATGTATCGAGATTTCCACTATGGTCGAATGTTGATTTCCCTTTATTATGCGCGCCCTGGCTCTGGACGTCACAAAGCCTCCTATGTCCACTCCGCTCCTGAGTCTTGCAAGTTTCTCCTTAGAAACAACTCCCTTGACGAGGGCTCTGTAGGTCTTATCCATTTCATGCTTGGGATGGGTAATGCGGTAACTCAGCTCTCCGTCATTAGTCATTATTAGGGCTCCGGTAGTATTATAATCCAGTCTTCCCACCGGGAACAGTCTGGCGTCCACATCCTTGACTATCTCCATCACAGTCTCCCGATCTCTGTCGTCAGATGCAGAGGTGATCATATTTAGAGGCTTGTTGACCAAAAGATACACCTTTTCCCGGCTCGTTCTGATAAGGCTGCCGTTGACTTCCACCTTGTCTTCATCTGTCACGTCATATCCAGGTTCTTTCATGACTGCGCCGTTGACCTTGACGTTTCCGTTAGCTATAAGTTCATCCGCCTTACGCCTGCTGGCTATGCCTGCCTGCGCTATATATTTGTTTATTCTCATAATTTCTTCCTTAAAGTTTATTCGTCTTATTCTAACACAGCCCTCTACTTGTTGTAAATATCAAGGAGCCCCTCGGAATCAACGATTTTTCTCACGGCTTTAGGGTCTGTCAGATAAAGACCTCTGTCCTTCATGCGCTGAAAATATTCTCCACCGGCAAATGTAAATCTCCTGTCGAGGCAATCCTCCTCTTCCAATACTTTATTGGCAAAAGAAAGCAGATCTCCTATCGCGATACTTTCAGGCAGCCTGAGCATAGGTTTTCCGAAAGCCTGCCGCGCCGCATTGCAGCCGGCCAGAGAGCCGGTAGATATAGCCTCGGTGTGCCCGATGAAAAATCCTGACTTCTCTCCGCCCAAAAACAAGTTGTCAGATCCACGAGCTCTCATATACTCATCTCTGACTCCTACAGACATATACCTCACCGAATTGCCTTTTCCGCCGGCATACGGATCTGCGAATCTGGCATTTTCAAATCCTTCAACGCTGCGTAGCTGTTCCAGATCAAAGTAAGGCGTCATCAGTTTGGCGTATCCCGTATCTATAAGTATTATATTTTCAGCAAAAGAGTCGAGAGCGTACTGGCGACAGACCTTTTTTGAGAGCTTATCTTTATTGATCAGTTCTTTTGGCAGAGGTATCACGGCAAAGCCGTCCTTGTCGAGCTTCCTCTGTAACTTCTTGGACAGGCTGCGCTTTTCCAGCTTACATGATCCGCTGAAAGCGCCTCTGACGCCGTCCGCCCTGCAAGCCGTAAGATCATCGAGGCCCGCTCTTTCAGTTATACTGACTCTCGGCCCGAAAGCCGGGCATCTGAGTATACACATGGAGCAGCCGTTTCCATATCTCATGCAATTACCCATAGGACCTGTAGATCCGGTGGTTTCGATGAACACATCGCCGTCGATGACCTTTCCCGACGAATCCTTTACTCCTCGGAGCTGTCCGTCTTCTTTTACCACGTCTGTTATTCTCGTCATAAAAAGAATCTCTATATCCAGCTTTTTTATCAGTCTTCTCACTTCCGGTTCTACCATTATCACATCGTAGAAACTGGCATGGTCATGTCCCGGGAAATCCACATCTTTATGTGTGGAAAGCCTGTCGGTTATCTCAAAGAGTTCTCCTGCTCCCAAGGCGATATTTTCCTCTGCGGCAGTGAATCTCCCGTTGTTCCTCATTATTCCACCTACGTTTCCAAGGCCTAAGAGGAGATCGGTCTTTTCGGCTATGACGACCTCCGCTCCGCTTTTTCTGGCTCTTATGGCGGCGGCAACTCCTGACCAGCCTCCGCCGATCACTACAACTTTCGGCATAAAACCCCTTCCTTTCTCAGTCAAATCAAATTATTCTAATATATTTTCAGTAAAAAGATTGCTTTCGGCCGCTAAATCGTGTATAAAAGATGTATAGGTATATTTAGGAGGAACTATTTATGAAAAAATTACTTGTAATGCTATTAGCATTGATCATGTGTTTCGGTATGGCCGCATGCGGACAGAAAGATTCACCTTCAGACGCTCTCAAAGCTGACATGGAAAACGCCAAATCCGGCGCTGAGGATCTCATGGGAGATCTGGATGACAGCTTAGGAGAAGAAGCCGGCCAGGCCTTCATAGACAAGATGTTAGACTTCGATTACAAGCTGGGCGAAGAGTCCGTTGACGGAGATACGGCTACCGTAGAAACTACGATAACCACTTATCCTTTCGGCGATATCTTTTCGCAGGTGCTGACCGACTACATAACTGAAGCCTTCTCCAATCTGGATATGACAGAAGAAGAAGGCCAGCAGCTCATGGCTTCTCTCATGACTGAAGCTCTTGACAAGGCTGAAAAGTCTTATGAAACTACCGTGACTGTCAACCTCGCTAAAGAGTTATACGAGGCCCTGAGCCATCATTGCTTCTGCAACTTTTTCAAAACCTGCGATGTTTGCTCCTGCTACCAGATTGTAGCCTAAGCCGTACTTTTCGCAAGCTTCAGCAGCATGCTTGTGGATGTTGACCATGATAGTCTCCAGCTGCTCGTATACCTGTGCAGGTGAGAATACAGTGTGACCTGCGTTCTGACCCATTTCGATACATGAGCAGGCAACTCCGCCTGCGTTGGCAGCCTTTGAAGGTCCTACGACAACTCCGTTCTCCATCAGGTAAGTCAGAGCTTCGTTGGTGGTAGGCATGTTGGAGCCTTCGCAGAGATATTTACATCCGTTGGCAACCATAGTCTTGGCGTCTTCTATGCGGATTTCATTCTGAGTAGCGCAAGGGATGTACAGGTCAGCCTTAACTTCCCAAGGCTTCTTGCCGGCGAAGAACTTAGCGTTAGGATATTTTTCTGCGTAAGGAGCGCAGATGTTCTTTCCGGAACCTCTCAGCTCGAGGAGATAATCCACCTTGTCTCCGGAGATGCCGTCTTCATCGTAGATGTATCCGTCCGGACCGGAGATAGTGATGACCTTGGCTCCTAATTCGTTAAGCTTCTGAGCGGTACCCCAAGTTACGTTGCCGAAACCGGAGATGGCAACTTTCTTGCCTTTCAGTTCTTCTCCGCAGTGTTTGAGCATTTCTCTTGCGAAGAATACGATACCGTATCCGGTAGCTTCAGTTCTTCCTGCCAGTCCGCCGTAGGAAAGACCCTTTCCGGTGAGAACGCCTTCATATCTGTTGACGATTCTCTTATACTGTCCGAACAGGTATCCGATCTCTCTGGCGCCTACGCCCAAATCCCCTGCAGGAACATCGGTATTAGGTCCGATATGTCTGTATAATTCAGTCATGAAAGCCTGACAGAATCTCATTATTTCAGCGTCGGATTTTCCGTTAGGATCGAAATCTGCTCCACCCTTGCCTCCGCCGATAGGAAGTCCGGTCAGACTGTTCTTGAATATCTGCTCAAATCCCAGGAACTTGATGATTCCAGGATATACGCTTGGAGCAAATCTAAGTCCGCCCTTGTAAGGTCCCAAAGCGCTGTTAAATTCATATCTGTATCCTCTGTTCACCTGAACGTTTCCGTTGTCATCAGTCCAGACTACTCTGAATGAAATTCCTCTTTCAGGCTCTATGAGTCTTTCGATAAGGCCGGCTTCTATGTATTCAGGATGCGCTTCAAGAACCGGTTCGATGGAATTTAAAACCTCTTCAACAGTCTGGTGAAATTCAGGCTCGCCCGGATTTCTCTTCTTAGCAAGTTCAATGTACTTCTCAACAATGTTTGCCATGGTTAATCTCCTCTTCTCTTTAACATTATGGTTTTGTTACTAATACAATAAAGTCTTCATATTCTCAATTTAACACTATCTAAAGACCTTGTCAACACCGTGTATACAATATTCTTGTGTATTTTTTTCAATCCAAATTTTATGATGTTCATAACTGTTTTTTCTAAGTAAAAGCCGTTGAAAATATAGGTTTTCTTAAGTATGAAAGCCTGCATGAAAATCATCAACTTCTGCCTTGCCAAAACTCTTTAAAATGATATATAATAGTTAAGCAAAAGATAAAGACCTATAGGCTTTGGCCTTATAAGTCTATCAAGGCTATTCGAAATGAAAGGAGTAAAAAATGGATACTGTTCCTGACGGGAAAACTTTTGAAAAAATAAAATATCCTGTTTTGCTCCGGGAAGAAAAAAGCCGATCATAGGATCTCCTTGCAAGTCCCGAAGTTTTCGGGATATGTGAAAGGAGGAGATTTTAATGGACTCAAACATGATAAGAGAGGCTGATCAGGCCATAGAAGAATCTCTCGAAAAGATCTTCGGCTGGATAGAAGAAAAGAAGTATTTTAAGGCGAGAGACGAACTTCTCAAGCACAATGAGGCCGATATAGCCGAGATGTTTGAAGAAATGCTTGAAGAGCCGGATATTCTCGAATCTACGATAGTTATCTACAGGCTTCTTCCAAAAGATGTATCGGTGGAGGTGTTCTCTTACCTTCCTTCCGACGACCAGCTAAAGATCGTAGACGGGATAACCGACGCAGAGCTGAGCTATATAGTTCAGCAACTTGACTTTGACGATAAGATAGATATCCTGGAGGAACTTCCCGCCAATCTGGTGGATAAGATCCTCGAGAAGACGCCTAAAGACGAGAGAAGACTCATAAACACTTTTCTCAATTATCCGGACACCTGCGCGGGAAGCCTCATGACGCCGGACTATATAAGCCTGCAGAAAGAAATGACTGTAGGAGAAGCCTTGGCGCATATAAAGAAAGAGGGAATGGACGCGGAGACCATCTATACATGTTACGTAAAAGATACGGGCCGCAAACTGATAGGGATCGTTTCTCTGAGCACCCTGGTAGTGACAGACGATAATATCAAGATAAAAGATATAATGCACACGGATTATGTGTGGATAGACGTTTATGAAGATCAGGAGGAAGTAGCAGAACAGTTCAAAAAATACGGTTTCATAGCTATGCCGGTAGTTGACAGAGAACATAGGCTCGTAGGCATAATAACCTTCGACGACATTCTGGACGTAATCGAAGATGAGAATACGGAGGACATAGAGCGTATGAACGGAATCATCGATTTCGAGGATTCCGATAAAGATTATCTGGATGTGTCGGTATGGCAGCATGCCATCAACAGGCTGCCGTGGCTTTTGATTTTGATGGTAGCTTATATATTTACCGGTATGATAATAACCAGCTTTGAGGCTAAGTTATCTGAAGTGATAAGTCTGGTGGCATACATGCCTATGCTCATGGGTACGGGAGGAAACAGCGGTTCTCAGGCTGCTACTCTTATCATAAGGGGAATAGCCATGGACGAGGTGGAACCTTCCGACGCTCCGAAAGTCCTTTGGAAAGAGGCCCGAATAGGACTGATAATAGGGGTTATTCTGAGTTCGTTTAATTTCGCCAGAATCTGTCTGATAGACGGTTATGGAGTCATGATAGCTCTGACAGTATGCAGCGCAATGCTATTCATAGTGATATTTGCCAAAATACTGGGAAGCATGATACCTCTTTTGGTAAAAAAGATCAACCTGGACCCTGCGCTCATAGCTAACCCGGCTATTTCGTCTATTTCCGATGCGGTAGCCCTTTCCATATATTTTATTATGGCGTCTGTGTTTCTGGGGTTGTAGAGAAAAAAAGATGAGCGAAACGTCCGATCATTCGGACGTTTTATGTTTCACAGAAAATTGTAACGGACGCTTTTTTGGACGAAAAAAGACAGAGATTCAGGCCTCAGTTTTTCACCGGCAGTCAGACGCCGGCCGGAAAAACTTTTGCAGCAACTTATATTATGTACCACACTGTGCCGCGGCGGCGATTTGATTTTTTCAACATATTAGATTAAAATGAGATAAAACGGATTTGAGACCGACTGAGATAGGAGTAATTTTTTATGGAATCCTGTATTATTACTCTGGAGTTTGTCCAGAATATAATCGAAAAGCGAAAAAGGGAAATACATAAAGGAGACTGCGGACGCATATTGATCGCCGCAGGTTCTGCCGGAATGGCAGGAGCCGCTATCCTTTCCTGCAAAGGGGCCCTGAGAGCAGGAAGCGGGTTAGTACAGGCAGCCGTACCGGAAGCTCTATTTCCCATAGTACAGACAGGCGTTCCGGAAGCTACGTGTCTGAAGCGCGACTTTTCAAAAATAGACCTGAGCCGTTATGACGCGGCGGCGGCAGGTCCGGGACTTGGAGAAAGGGAAGACAGCGTCCGGGCTGTAAGAAAAATAATAACTGATTTTGACGGCCCGGTAGTGTTGGATGCAGATGCGCTCAATATCATAGCTCATAATGATTTATTCGATATGATAAAAGCGAGAAATGAGGGGAAGACGGTGATAACGCCTCATCCGGGAGAAGCGGGCAGGCTTTTGGGATATAAAGTCGGAGGCTCTGAAGAAGAACGGAGAGAGGCGGCTCTGGCGCTTTATGAAAAAACCGGAGCGATAACCATACTTAAAGGACAGGCTACCGTTGTAGCCACAGACTCGCAGAAAACATATACTAATATTACAGGAAATCCCGGTATGGCTACGGCAGGTTCAGGAGATGTACTCACCGGAATAATTGCCGGCCTTATGGGGCAGAAAAAGCCTTGCGGAGAGAGAATCTCAGCGCGGGAGGCGGCCTTATGCGGAGTGTTTATACATGCCGCCGCCGGGGACCTGGCGGCAGAGGAGATCGGAGAATACGGTCTTATCGCCGGAGATATAGCTTACTATACGGCTATGGCTTTAAAAAATATTTCAGGTTAGACATCCACACTACAAAAGAATTGAAAACAAAAGGAGTGTTGGACTTGATAGTAAAAAAGGGGGATCTGTTTTTTGCTGATCTAAGTCCTGTGGTAGGCTCTGAACAAGGGGGAGTAAGGCCTGTATTGGTGGTACAGAACGATGTGGGAAATAAATATAGCCCGACGATTATCGTGGCTGCAGTCACTTCTCAGACCGGAAAGGCAAAGCTTCCTACTCATGTGCAGCTTGCAGCCTCGCAGGGAGGACTCAGCAAAGACTCAGTAGTTCTTTTGGAACAACTAAGGACTATAGATAAACAACGGTTGAAGGAGAGGATCGGCGCGCTGAATGAAACTCAGCTGCCGGACGTAGAAAAAGCGCTAAGTGTAAGTTTGGGAATTGCCAACTCGATGGAAAACCGTTAAAATAGTAATAGTTAGTCAGGGACGTTCCGTCCCGGGCATAGGCCCGGCGTGACACGGGCGGAGCGTCCCTTCGAAATATAAATCTCACAAACCGGAGGAAGTCAATGGATTTAAAAAAATATGAAAAAATCGCATCTAAGATAAGAACGGATGTGATAAACGAGGTACATAGCGCGGGATCGGGGCATCCGGGAGGTTCCCTGTCTGCGGCGGACATAGTTACGGCTCTGTATTTCAGAGAGATGAATATAGACCCTAAAAAGCCGGATATGAAAGGCCGGGACAAATTCATACTGTCCAAGGGACATGCGGCTCCCGTGCAGTATGCGGCCTTGGCTGAAAAAGGATATTTTCCCAAAGAAGAACTCCTGACTCTGAGAAAGCTGGGAAGCCGACTTCAGGGTCATCCCAACAGGGATAAGCTGCCGGGCATAGAAATGTCCACAGGATCTCTGGGGCAGGGATTTGCCGTTTGCATAGGAATGGCTCTGGCCGGCAAGATGGACCGGGATCCCGGCAGGATATATGTACTGCTTGGCGACGGAGAACTGCAAGAGGGAATAGTATGGGAAGCGGCTATGGCGGCAGGTCACTATAAACTCGACAATCTGTGTGCAATAGTGGACTGGAACGGTCTGCAGATAGACGGCAGAAATGACGATGTGATGACTGTGACGCCTATAGACGATAAATTCAGAGCCTTCGGATTCAATGTCATAGTGATAGACGGACATGATTTCAGTCAGATATTCAGCGCCTTCGATCAGGCCAGAGAATGTAAAGGAAAGCCTACGGCGATAATAGCTAAGACCCATAAGGGACATGGAGTTTCCTTCATGGAAGATCAGGCGGGATGGCACGGAAAAGCGCCTGACGACCAGCAGGCTCAGCAGGCGGTCAGAGAATTGGGAGGTGAGGAATAATGTCAGATAAGCAAGCGACGAGACAAGCATACGGCAAAGCCCTGGTAGAGATAGGAAGAGAAAATCCAAATCTTGTAGTGATGGACGCAGATCTTTCTAAGTCCACTATGACTGCCGAATTTGCAAAAGCCTTTCCGGACAGATTCTTCAATATGGGAATAGCCGAACAGGATCTCTATGGGGCAGCGTGCGGGCTGGCTCTGTCGGGAAAAGTGGTGTGCGCCAGCACTTTCGCCATGTTCGCAGCCGGAAGAGCCTTTGAGATAATAAGAAATTCTATAGGCTATACTCGCGCAAACGTAAAAGTGTGCGCCACTCATTCAGGCATAACTGTAGGCGAAGATGGGGCGAGCCATCAGACTTTTGAGGATATAGCTCTGATGAGGACCATACCGGGCATGACGGTGGTAAATCCCAGCGACGGAGTCTCGGCAGAGATCCTCATGAGACAGATAATAGATCATGAGGGACCTTGTTATGTCAGGCTGGGAAGAGCTGCAGTCCCGAATTTTTATCAGCCCGGCGACTACATAAAGCTGGGAAAGGGCAACTGGCTGCGCCGCGGCAGCAACGCTACCATAGTGGCAAGCGGAATAATGGTAAGTGAAGCCATAGAGGCGGCATCCCTCCTGTCAGAAGAAGGTATAGACGTAGGCGTTATAGATATCCATACCATAAAGCCTATAGACGAAGAGATATTGGTAGAGGCGGCCGGTATAGGACCTGTAGTCACTGCAGAAGAACATTCCGTCATAGGCGGATTGGGAGGAGCAGTAGCCGAAGTTTTGAGCCGCCGCTGTCCTGTCAGGATGGACATGGTCGGACAGCATGATACTTTCGGAGAATCCGGAAAGCCGCAGGAACTGAAAGAAAAATATAAAATGACGGCGGCAGATATAGCGCAGGCTGTGAAGAGAATTCTTTGATGTAAGAATAAGACTCCCTTTTTTCTCATAAGATGTTATGAAACTTTATGAGTGAAGGGAGTTTTTTAGTATGACCGGTGATACAAAGAAAAAGATATTTAAAAAGCCGTCTCGCAAGACGTTATTGATTTCGGGAGCCGTGGTTATAGTGTGCGCCGCAGCATGGTTGATTTTTGGTCAAGGCATAGTGGGAGATAAAAACGTTGAGTTTAAGCAGCTTTCGAAGGATGACGTACCTAAATCGATAGAGACAGAAGTGATTCCGGAGTACAGAGAGCTGGAGAGAGCTCTTGGGTGCTTGATAGACGGCAAGGTTTATGTGATCGTTACCCGCGGCGAGAAACCTACTGCAGGATATGAGGTTTCCATCGACAAGATGTCCATGGAAAAGACCAGGGGAGAAACCAACATGAAGGTCTACGCCACGTTCACGGAGCCGCAGGAGGGAGTAGCAGTTTCCCAGATTGTTACATACCCTTATGCCGTGGCTTCCACAGATTTGACTTCTCTTCCCGATACTATCGAGCTTGTAGTCAAGTATGCGGAGTAGAAGAAAAGCGATCTTGAAAAAATCTTACAGGCCTTGAACCAATTTTAAAAATACCGTGATAAATCGCCGGCAAAGTCAATAATCTGCCGGTGATTTTAGCTTGTTTAAAATTATCGAGGCGGCTTTGTTCATTTTTATTCTTAACGCGATGCCGGCAGTGCAAAATCCGGCTTTAAAATGACAAATTCAGACATTAAAATATGGATTTATCTTAAGGCTATTGCTTATTGAGAAAAGGGATAGTAGAATCACATAGTATGAAAAAGATCATAAATATAACAGGCGCATGCAGAGGCTGCGGAGCTACGTTCATCGCAGTTTCTCTGGCCTTCGTCATGGGCAGGTATTGCGACGGAGTCACATATCTTGAAGGGCGGGCGGAGAATCCCGGGTCGTCACCTTTTTTTGAACTTTCTCTGGACAAACATATTCCTGAAAAAAGATTCGCAGACTTTTCGCTGCTTAAAGATGAGGGGAAAAGAGCCGACGTCAGGGTCAACTTATACGGCAATGTCAACTGGGCTGTAAAGGGGCCGAAGGTCCGAGGGAGGACAGAGATTCTCCCTAAAGATGTGGCGGGACGTTATATATTGTGGGACAGCTGTCTGTGGATAGATATGCTGCAGAGCGGGGGATTCAGCAAAAAGACGGACGCTGCGGTCTGGGATGCCCCAGAAAAAAATTACAGGCCTGATCTCATCCTGTGCGTCATTGATCCTCTGCCCAGCAGAGTCATCGCGTCTCAGAGACGGATAGAGGCGATGAAGGATTTACCGGGACAAAATGTGAGATGGATATTTAACAGAGGTTCCAGAAGAGACGTGGTCTCTGCCGAAAAATTTCTGAACATAAGAGGAGACTTTCATATCCCCTCCGAACCGCAGGAAAAATTCTATGAAGCCCAGAGAAAAGGCACATCTTTAGCAGATCCGGCCGGCGAAAAAAATAAATTCTTTCCTGCACTTGAGCCCGGCGCCAGGCAGGCCTTTGACGAGCTGGCTTCATATGTGCTGACCTTGTTCTGAGACAGCTTCAGAGCATCATATGAGGCGGAACCAATCACAAGAACTACACATACTTTGCCATGATTTGCTATTTCATTTGATGTCAAAATGTAGTATAATTACTGTATATTTGTTGAAGGAAGTACAAAGAAAGGGGAAAACATGATTAAGTTCAGCCATGTTACCAAGACTTATCGTACAAATGTAGGACTTGAAGATGTGAGTGTAGATATCGAAAAAGGCGATTTCGTGTTTCTGGTAGGACCCAGCGGGGCGGGAAAGTCGACATTTATAAAACTCATTTTGAAAGAGATCGATGCTGACGAGGGCAGCATTTTAGTAGATGATAGAGAAGTAACACAGTTAAGCAACAGGGAGATTCCCGAGCTCAGAAGGATGATAGGAACAGTTTTTCAGGATTTCAGACTGCTTCCTAAAAAGACAGTATTCGAAAATGTGGCCTTTGCCATGGAGGTGCTCCACAAGAGCAAGAGACAGATAAGAAAGCAAGTTCCCCAGATATTGAGTCTGGTAGGGATAACGGATAAAGCGGACAAGTATCCGGATGAACTGTCAGCCGGAGAACAGCAGAGAGTCGCTATAGCCAGAGCTATAATCAACAATCCCATGGTGCTCATAGCCGATGAGCCTACCGGAAATCTCGATCCGGTCACAGCGTCGGAGATAATGGATCTTCTCGAACAGATAAACATGAGAGGAACCACCATCGTGATGGTGACTCACGCCAAGGATATAGTAGACAGAATGAAGAAAAGAGTAATAGCCATAGAGAAGGGTCGTGTGATCCACGATCAGGAAGGCAGCTACATATTTAAAGAGGAGGTGGAAGGGCTTGAATAGTTTTATCTATACTGTCAAGCAGGGTTTCACCCAGATCTTCAGAAACAGGGGAATGAGCCTTGCGTCGATTTTTTCTATACTTGCGATGCTTTTCATTCTCGGGATTTTTTTCGCCATACTGGTGAATCTCAATCTCTTTACGGAAGTGGTGAAACAGGACTATGATCAGGTGGAGATATTTATGGAGGAGACGTCTTCTCAGGAACAGATAGACGGGGCGATGTCTAAATTAGAGAATTTTGAAGGCGTAGACAGCGTCGCCTACAGAACGAAAGAAGAAGCTCTTGACATAATGAAAGAAAGATGGGGAGAGAGCGGTTATCTGCTGGATTCGCTGGGAGAAAACCCTCTGCCTGCTTCGATACTAATAAGCGTCAATTCCATAGAAGACGCTACGGCGGTATCCGAGTATGCGGGAACCCTCGAAGGCGTAGAAGATATTCAGTATTATCAGGAGACTGTAGATAAACTTACTTCAGTCACCAACGGACTTCAGATAGGAGCCCTAATAGTCATGGCTTTCCTGATAGTGGTCTGCGTAGTAGTGGTCTCAAATACTATAAAACTCACTGTATTTGCCAGGGCCAGAGAAATAAGGATAATGAAGTACGTCGGAGCTACCAACTGGTTTATAAGAGGACCGTTCATGGCTGAGGGCATAATAATAGGCATAATAGCCGCTCTTGCAGCAGCCGGACTCATGACGCTGCTCTACAGCAACGTGGTCAATATAATAGGAACTCAGGTCATAGCCATAGTTTCCTCGCCTCTCATATCGGTGGGTTATCTGGCGGGAAATATGCTGGTGATATTCCTGGCTCTTGGGGTCAGCATTGGAGCCTGGGGCAGTATCGTTTCCATGAGAAAGTTCTTAGATACGTAATACGTAAGATGATGGAGGAGAAGATGACTAAGAAAAGAGGAATTTGTACATTTTTGATATTCGTTCTCGTAGCAACCTTTGCTTTTTCGGGCATCTCTTACGCGGAAACCAAGGGAGATCTGCAAGAGGAATTAAACGGAGTAAATAACGAGAAATATCAGGTGAGCCAGAGATTATCAGAGGTAAAGAGCCAGATAGACGAGATGCAGCCGAAGGTGGATGAACTCAATGCAGAGGTAGTACAGGCCAGCACCAAGATAAGCGAGACTGAAAAAGAGATCGCCGATAAACAGCAGCAGATGCAGGAACGTGAAGACGGCCTGTACGAAAGGCTGAGGGTGATGTATAAGAACGGATCGGTGGGATTCGTAGATGTACTTTTGGGATCCAACAGCATATCGGAGTTCATTTCAAACCTGGACATGATCCAGAGAATATACA
This sequence comes from Firmicutes bacterium CAG:145, assembly GCA_000435715.1. Lineage (GTDB taxonomy): Bacteria > Bacillota > Clostridia > Peptostreptococcales > Anaerovoracaceae > Fimisoma. Next base: position 178,958 of record FR882600.1, on the reverse strand, counting down.
GAAACGATATGGACGTCCTCGAGACTCTCAAAAAAGAGGAGAAGGAGCTTCAGGAGATAAAAGACAGACTTCAGACAGAAAAGGCCGATCTGGACGCTAAAAAGGCGGAACTTGACGCTGATATGAAGGAGCTGGACGACCTTAAAGGCGAGCTTGAGGCCAAGGAGGACGAGCTCCTGGCAGAGGCCGAGGCTCTCAATGACAAGATCCAGAGCATGACCAATCCGGACAAGGAATACGTGGGCGGCACCTGGGTATGGCCTGCGCCGGCAAGTCATTATCTGACTTCGTATTTCGGATGGAGAATACATCCTGTCTACGGTACATATAAATATCATTCCGGCATAGATATAGCCGCAGGATACGGCACCAACGTTCTGGCAGCCAACTCGGGAACAGTCATACTGTCCCAGTGGTACGGCGGTTACGGTGAATGTATTATAATCGACCACGGCGGAGGTAAGACTTCTCTGTACGGCCATATGTCGACCAGAAAGGTCAGCGTAGGTCAGACTGTAACTTCAGGAGATGTCATAGGCCTGGTGGGAAGCACCGGTGTTTCTACCGGAGCTCATCTGCACTTTGAAGTCCGTGAAAACGGAACATTAGTCGATCCTCTGAATTATGTAAGCTGATATTATGATAAACCCTATAATAGTAAAACTTTTAGAAAAGAGAGGTATAACGTCCCGCGAAGAGATGGACGAATTCCTCTCCGACAAACCTAAGAAAACATACGATCCATTCCTGCTTCCCGATATGGAGGCAGGGGTGGATTTGATTTTATCTGAAACGAGAAAGAAATCCAGGATCTGTGTGTATGGAGATTATGATGCGGACGGGATAACTTCCTCGGCTCTGATGATAAACGTTCTGAGCCGCCTTACGGATGCTGAAAACCTCAGATACTACATACCTTCCCGATTTGAAGAGGGATACGGACTGAATATGGAAGCTATAGGGCAGCTGGCCGAAGACGGATGCGATTTTATAATAACGGTGGACTGCGGAAGCGTATCTCATAAGGAAGTAGAATACGCTAAACAGCTGGGGATGAAAATAATGGTCACAGATCATCATAACATCATTGACGTCATGGCTGACTGTATTCTTATAAATCCCAAACGTCCCGACTCAAAGTACCCTTTCAGAGAGTTGTCCGGGTGCGGAGTAGCTTTCAAAGTCGCTCAGGCGCTGCAGAAGAAGGCAGGACTTCCAAAGAATATCCTGACGGAGGTTCTGGATCTTGCCGCCATAGGCACGGTAGGCGATATAATGCCTCTGATCGATGAAAACAGAACTATCACCAAATTTGGGATAAAAGTTTTAAACCTCGGAAAGAGGCAGGGACTCAGACAGCTGATAGAGGGAACTTCTCTTAAGCCGGGGCATATCACTTCCGGAAATATAAGCTTTGTGATAGTTCCTCATCTCAACGCCTCCGGAAGAATAGAGGATGCTTCTCAGGCAGTGGAACTGCTGCTTGGCAGATGCGGCCGTGAGAGGATGAACGAGATAGTCGAAGATATTCTTCAGAAAAACTTAAAACGCCGCAAGCTTCAGTCTGATCTGTTCAGACTCTGCTGCAGCGAAGTAGACATAGATGATCCGGAAGACTTTATCATCATGGAGGCAGAAGCCTCTTATGAGGGAATAGCAGGCATAGTGGCAGGAAAGATAAAAGAGACTTATTACAGACC
>FR882600.1:167828-177237 GCA_000435715.1 Firmicutes bacterium CAG:145 | reverse complement strand
CAGACCTGCCGTGATCGTGACTCCCACAGGGGAAGGAGAAGTCAAGGGCACTGGCCGCAGTATAGAAGGAGTCAATCTATATGAGCTGCTCAAGACTCAGGAAGACCTTTTCGAAAAGTTCGGCGGCCACAGCGGAGCATGCGGATTTTCCATGAAGAGAGAAAATCTTCCGGCTCTCAGGGCAGGCCTCGAAAGACAGATGAAGGAGCTGAGGGAGAGAGATCCTCAGATATTCAGAAAAAAATACGACATAGATCTAAAAGTCTCTCCGGACGATCTGACCGTCGATCTGGCCGATCAGCTGGAAATGCTGGCGCCTTTCGGCAGTAAGAATCCAAAGCCTCTCATGCGGTGCAAAGACGTCATGATAGACGGAGTACGGTATATGGGAGACGAGCTGCAGCATGTGAGATTCTACGCCTCGGGAGATGGAGGCGCGAGAGTACAGTGCGTCTTGTTCGGCAGGGCTCAGGATTATGATTTTGAAGAGATAGCTCTGAAGCCGGCCGACATCATAGGAACTCTCGAGTGTCAGGTATGGCAGGGTTCAAAGAGACTGCAGTTCTTAGTTAATGAAATACAAATTGACGAAGAAGAGAGGCAATGATATAATTTCATCAAGAAGGGAGAGTGGGTGTATAATGGCATACGAATCAAAATTTAAGAGAGAAGATATAGACGAACTCTTTGAAGCTATACTTACGTTAAAAGATCAGGAAGACTGCTACAGATTTTTCGAGGATATATGTACCATCAACGAAATACACGCCATCGCCCAGAGACTTCAGGTGGCCAGACTGCTTTCGGAGAAAAAGACTTATATGGAGATCGAAGCTGCCACAAAGGCGTCGACGGCTACCATAAGCAGGATAAACAAGTGCCTGGTTTATGGAGCAGACGGCTACAAGAGAGTGCTCGAGAGGCTGAATGAAAAAGATGACGGACAATGATTTTGAACTGTTTATCTGTAGAAATGAGAAAAAAAGCGAGAGAAGAGAGCTGCTTAAGAGAGCTCTTTTAGCTTATGGTATAAAAAAAGAAGAACTATCACGGGCTGCTCTATGCCGAACAGATCTGGGCAAGCCTTATTTTGAGGGTCTGGAGATATATTTCAATATAAGCCACAGTCGAGATATTTGGGCCTGCCTGATAGGCCCGGATTGCTGCGGGCTGGATGTGCAGTATGTTAAGCCTTGCAATTATGAAAAGATTGCCGGGCGTTTTTTTTCATCTACTGAAAACATGTATGTAAAGGACGCAGGCCTTGAAGGCTTTTTTGAAATATGGACCAGGCGCGAAGCTTTCGGCAAGTATACGGGAGAAGGTTTTTTCGGAGAATTCAGAGATTTTACAGATGAGAAAGGAGAGCCGGTAAGCTCTTTAGATACAGTCGTTTTCAGAGAAATAGAAGTAGGCTCTGACATCAAGTGTATTTGCTGCGTTTCGAAAAACACTGCCGGCCATGCCGGGATAAAAGTGCGAGAGGATTTTTAGATGAATGGGAGTTGTATGGAAACGAAGGGGATATTGATGTTAAAAGAAATCTTGAGAAAAAGATGTAAGACAGCGGCGGCAGGTGATATTAATGAGTATTGAAAAATGCAAGTCTGCCGCTTTGAGATATGTATCTCTCAGGCTTCGCAGCCAGGGGCAGGTAGAAGATTATCTCATTAGAAAAGAGTTTGACAGCGAGGAGATAGAAATCGTTCTTAGCTTTCTCAGAGAATACAGATATGTAGATGATCAATATTTTTGTATAAGCTATTATAAAGAAGGCTGCCGTAAAGGCAGAGGGCTAAGGCGCATAGAGCAAGAACTGGAGCGCAGGAAAGTTCCCAGGAGCGTGATTCGCGAAACTCTCGACGAATTTCTTTCAGATGAAAATCCGGATTATCAGGATATAAGAGACGATCTTCTGACAGAGAAGGAAAGAGCCCTTAAGGCTGCCAGAAAGATGGCTGAAAATCACGTTTCCGAAGGAAGACGGACGGACAAGAATTTCATGGCCAAGGTGGGACGGAGGCTGATATCGCTGGGATACGGCAGCGACATCATATATGGCGTGATAGGGATACTTATGAAAGAATATCCCATGACAAGAGATTGAGGGGAACAGTTTAAAATGGAAGATCAGTTTCAGAGGACAGAAAGTCTTATAGGCGATATCGCCGTGAAAAAACTTCTGAGATCTAAAGTAATAGTATTCGGAATAGGCGGAGTAGGCGGTTACGTATGTGAGGCTCTGGCAAGAGCCGGAATAGGAAGCCTCGAGATCGTAGACAAAGATCTGATCGACAGGACCAATATAAACAGGCAGATATTAGCCCTTCACAGCACTGTAGGAAGACCTAAGACGGAAGTGGCGGAAGAACGTCTCAGGGATATAAATCCCGGCATGGAAATAAAGGTCAGGCAGCAGTTTTACCTTCCGGAAAAAGGAACGGAATTTGACTTCGGGGAGTATGACTATGTGGTGGACGCTGTAGATAACATCACTGCGAAGATAGACATAATAGAGAGGGCAAAAGCTGCCGGAACTCCGATCATATCCTCTATGGGAACAGGAAACAAGATGGATCCCTCCGCCTTTATCATAGCCGATATAGAAGATACAAAAGTGTGTCCGCTGGCTAAAGTGATGAGAAAAGAGCTGAAAAAGAGGGGAATAACCAAAGTCAAGACGGTCTATTCAAAGGAGGAGCCTGTAAAGACTGGAAGCAGGACTCCCGCCAGCATAAGCTTTGTTCCTGCGGCGGCGGGACTTCTGATAGCGAAAGCTGTAATAGACGACCTGATAAAAAAATAGCGGAGCTTCTCGTTCGCTATTTTGGTATACACATGTTTACAAAAGATCTGAAGAAATCCGTATCGAAAAGCACCTCCGGGTGCCACTGTACGCCTATGATGTTTTTTCCTTCTATGGCTTCGGTTATACCGTCTTTGGCCCTTGCCGTCACCTTGAATCCCGGTGCGACCTTATCCACCGCTTGATTGTGGAAGGAATTTATCTGTATCTGATCTTTGCGGTATATACTGTGAAGAAATGACCCTTCAGCAAGATATGCGGCCTGCATGGCGCCGTCCGTAAAGTGCCCGGGTATTTGTTGATGCAGAGTTCCGCCGAAGTAAACATTGATGGACTGCATTCCTCCGCAGATGCCCAGTATAGGCTTGCCAGCCTGTTCAAAAGCTCTGATCATGGCCATATCGCTTTTATATTCATCTTTTGTATAATTTTTCCCCTTCAGAGGCTGATGCCCGTAATATGAAGGGTCTATATCTGTGTAGCTGCCCGGGAGTATGAGGCCGTTTGCCATATCGGCGGCGATTGACAGGTTTTTGTCTGATATGAGGGGAAAGAGAAGTATTCCCATGTCGTCGAATATTTTTTTAAAATATGCGGTAAGATAAAACCTGTCGTCGAAAGGCTTTTCTTCCGGGATGTTTTCTGCTCTTGTAGCTATTGCCAGTATCATTTTTTGGCCTCCTTTTCTATGTAATCGAGAAGATCGCAGGTCTTGGTGAAAACTTCGTACAGATCTTTTGAGCCGGATCGCATAAATCCCTGCTCAAAAGCGTGATCTATCATCGCAGTCAGAGGATCATAATAACCGTTTATATTGAATACCGCTATGGGCTTATGGTGCCGGTTCAGCTGCCTTAAAGTGAGTATTTCAAAGAACTCCTCGAATGTGCCTATTCCTCCGGGGACTGCGATGAAAGCGTCGGAACGCTCTTCCATGATCTGTTTACGTTGGCGCATGGTATCGGTGAATATGAATTCGCTGCAGCTACCATGCAATATGCCCGGTTTGTCAAAAAAATGCGGGGCAATGCCCAGAGAATATCCGTTCTTCTCCTGTACACCTCTGACCGCAGCTCCCATCAGGCCGCCGGCGCCGCCGCCGAAGATTAGACCATGACCGCGTTCTGCTATCTTAGAGCCTAAAAGAAAAACTTCTCTTACATAAATTTCACTGATTTCATCGCTGCTGGCTCCGAAGATACAAATATTCATGTGCCTGCCCCCCCTTACCATTTTAAATCGGAACTCATGACGGCAAGCGATTTTGCAAAGTCCGCTGCCTATAGATTAAAAAAATCCGTCATTTATTATATTATATCGAAAAATTTGAGAGAAAGTCAATGCAAGAATAGGAGGTACAATGAAGAAGAAAAGCTTAATTATTCTGATTTCAGCTCTGCTGATCTTCGCGATCATGCTGTCTCCGCTGGGGGCTTACGGCATAAGCCTCGGCGCCATGAGCGTTTACAGCCGCATGGAAGCAGAGGACAGCTATATGGCTCAAAAAGGCGTTCGGATACAGATACCCTCCGGCGAAGGATGGTACCCCTTTGTGATGACTTTTAATGCCGACAGTGGATTCAGAGGATTTTCGGGAGGGCAGGCAGACCGCCTGACCATAATGTATAACTTCCCTGAATTCGACCTGAAAAGAGGATGCAGCAGGATATATGATGACAGTTCGCCTTATTACAGCAGCTTTTACGGAGCTTACTGTGTGGAGGGAGATTACGGATTTGATGAAAGCGGAAGTCTGAATGTGGAAGAAGCCGGAAAAATACCTGAATATGATTATACGCATCTGGTTCTGCAAGATCTGGGACTCCCCGTACAAAAGCAGTTATTCGACTGGCAAACGGATGAAGTATACGGAGATGTAAAGATGGCAGGGTATGACGGATGGTATGCGGTGGACGCAGAGATCCTGGCCAGCGGCATTCTCCACAATAAGAAGACTTTTTTAAGAAATTATATTCAGTACGGATCTCCGGGATACGGGACGGAAGAGGACTTCGCCCCTGTCGAGTTGTTTGGCCGCGTCTACGGAAAATATTTTGAAGAATTAGGCGCAAGTATATACTTTTATGTAATTTCAGCCGACAGGGAAGTCTTAAATGACTGTGACGAAAATATTCTTCAAAAAAGCGAGATATACATGTGAATAAATATTATATTAGCTCCTTAATGGGATAAAATATCTTAAGCAGATAGTTAAGGAGGGACAACATGAAAAAAAAGAAGATACGGCCGCGAGACATAAAAAGATTTGAAGAACATCTGTACAGTGAAGAGAAGAGTAAAGCAACTATCGAGAAGTATATAAGAGACATTAAAAAATTCTCGGTTTTTCTCGGGGATAATTATTTGGACAAGGAGTCGGCGATCAGGTATAAGACGTATCTGGCGGAGAGATATACTCCGGCCAGCGTCAATTCCATGATAGCCTCTCTCAACTGTTATTTCAGGTTTGAAGATATGGAAGCGTTCTGCGTCAGATATATCAAGGTTCAGAAACAGATCTTTGCTCGGCAAGATAAGGAACTGAGCAGATTGGAATATAAAAGGCTCATAGACGCCGCAGATGATGAACAGACGTCGCTGATGATAAGAACGATGTGCGGGACGGGTATAAGAGTCAGCGAACTCAGGTATATTACCGCTGAAGCCGTGGCATCCGGGAAGGCGGTCGTAGACTGTAAAAATAAAAAGAGGATCATACTGATTCCCTCTCTCATTCAGGAATTCTTGATCCCATATATCAAAAAATCCGGTATTAAATCCGGACCTATATTCTTAAGTAAGAACGGAAATCCCATAGACAGGACAAGTATATGGAGAAAGATGAAAGAACTCTGTGAGATATCCGGCGTAAACCCAGAGAAAGTATTCCCCCATAATCTAAGACATCTCTTTGCCAGGACTTTCTACTCCATAGACGGAGATATCGTCAGGCTTGCAGATGTACTGGGACACAGCAATATCAATACCACCAGGATATATACCATGGAAGCAGGACGCCAGCATATGGATATGCTGGATCAGCTTCAGAATATTCTTACAACATAATGTCTATTATGTTTCGAAAAAAACTAAATTAAGTTATCATAATTATATCACATATGGATTTAAAAAACTACATAAAATTTTTTCACATAACTGCATGCTGAGATTTCATTCGGGTAGTCTGTAAGATTTAACAATAAGCCAGTATGTTGTGAAATATACCCCTTGAGCACGCTCGCCTGCCGGGCGTGTTTTTTATTTTTCGTTTTTAGGTACGTTGGCGGGCAGATACATAATAGACATTATGTTTTATGAGAAAAGATCTATTCACATTACCAAACTCTTTATGGATAGGAGGGACATGCAATAATGAAAAAAGAAAGATCATCAGGAGGTATAAGAAAGCGACCGCTTTCTATACTTATAGTATTGATGATAATATGTATGATCTCAGGCGGGATCATATACGCTTCGTCTGGACTTAATACAGGCGAAACTGCAAAGGCAGCAGGAACAGGACTGGTGACTGATGCTTCATCAATGGACGGCTGGAAAGATATAGCCGAGAATAATACTAAATATATAGGACGTGTGTGGACGGACAAGAGCGTATTTTCAGAGAATGTCACGCTGAGCCCTTCAGGAATCACCATAGAAAAGGGTGATTCTGATTTTATGGTAGCACTTTCAGCGCTTTCATCCACATCTAATGTAAAGACTATGTTAGACGGACAACCTTTAGACATAGTGATGGTTCTGGACACCTCGGGAAGCATGGCAGAAGAATTCGGAGACGAAGAGATCTATGCGCCTACTTATGATACTGAAGCAAATGTGTTTACGGTAGATCGTTACGTACTGGACGATGGTGAATATAAAAAACTGACAAAGGTGAGTGACGGATGGTTCAGCTATCACTGGGAACTGGACGGCAAAAGGATAAGCTTTAAGACAAGCGCATCCGACAATGCCCCCGATCATTACCAGATGTACATCTTAAGAAATGTCACCAAAATGGATTCTCTGAAAGAAGCTGTCGGCAATTTCATAGAGGAGACGGCGAAGATCAACAACGATATAGCCGATACAGAAGATAAACATCACATATCTATAGTCAGCTATGCTAGCGGAAGCAATATTGTAGCGGGACTTCAGGAGTGCAGCGATGATAACAAGCAGTCTCTGATGACAACTGTGAACAATCTGTATGCTAACGGAGCTACTTATGCTGATTCCGGAATGGATTCGGCTAAAACTGTTTTATCCGGCTCCAGAGACAACGCAAAAAAGGTAGTCATCTTCTTTACAGACGGTGAACCTAATCACGGCAACGGGTTCGACGGATCTGTGGCCAACGATGTCATCGGAACAGCTAAAGAACTGAAAGATGACAAGGCTCTCATCTATACTATAGGAATATTCGAAGGCGCAAATCCAAACGGAAATAATGACGTAAACAATTATATGAACGCCATGTCGTCGAATTATCCCCAGGCCAAAGATTACGATGATTTGGGACAAAGAGTAAGTGAAGAGGCGGCATATTATAAAGTAGCTGACAATGCCGACGCGCTTAACAATATATTTACAGAAATATCAGAAGAGATTGTAAGTTCCGCGGGATATCCTACTCAGATAGAAAAGCCCAGCGGCGATCCTGTGGACGGTACGGATGACGGTTACATAACCTTCACAGACAGGCTTGGAGATTACATGGAAGTAGACGGATTCAAAACCATAGTATTTGCCAGCCAGAGGTTCGACCTGAAAGCGGGAGGAAAGACTACAGACGGAAATACGGACACCTATACTTTTGAGGGAACTGCAGGAAACGCTATCTACCCTAACGGTGACCTCAATACCATAGAGATTACGGTCGAACATGGCAAGGATCTGAAAGAAGGAGATTTGGTCACGGTAAAGATTCCGGCGGCTATGATACCTCTGAGAGATTTTGATGTGGATTCGGAAGATCCGGAGAATCCAAAGACGACTGTCAATGAGACTTATCCTATAAGATTGTTCTACGGGGTGAGCCTCAAGGACGGAGTAGAGGACGCTCTCAATGAACCTGATTCATCTCTCGCCAGATATATAAGTGAGAACTCTGAAGACGGCAAAGTAAGCTTCTACACCAACGCTTTCAGCAAGGGTGCAGAATTCGGAGATACGGTAGCAGGATTTACACCTGCCGTTAACAACAGCTATTATTATTTCACAGAGGATTCTTACCTCTTCTCTGACCCGGACGGAAACAGGCCTATAACAGGGTCTATAGGAGGACAATCGGGATATTATTATCAGAGATCATACTACAATGTAGGAACAGGTAAGGCAGAAACTTATTCCATAGATATATCAGGCTCAGGACTGCAAGAATTACTGAGGTCGGCGAAAGTGGGAGAAAACGGCCAGTATTATATACCTGCCGGCACTCCGAGACTGACTACAGTAACGGATATGCACGATGTAAAGGTTGATAACAGGACAGAGACTGCATTAGATATTGCTGACCATAGATGGAATGACATGAGCCTTGAAACAGCAAAATATATCGCAGCTTATCTGGGCAACAACGGACGTATGTATATAGATCTGCCGGGAACTCTCAAAGTCACCAAGAATATAGACGTGGCGGACGGATTTGACGCAGCAAAATATAAAGATACGGAATTTGAGTTCAGCTTGGATCTTTCCGGAGCTGACGAAGAATACAACGCTAAGATATTTGACCGCAGCGGCGATCAACAGGGAAGAGATTTCCTCATAAAAGACGGAGATACGTTCAAGCTCAAGGCGGGAGAGAGCATCTATATATATGGACTCCCTGACGGGGCAAGTTACGAAGTAACAGAACAAAATATTCCTAGCGGATTCACTCAGACGTCTGCTGAAGGAGCTCAGGGAGACATAACGGGCGGCGAAGAGAAAAGCGCTGAATTCCTGAACACGTACAGCGCATCCCTTCCGGATTCCGTAGACACTTCGGAGTTCTTTGTAGGAGCTAAAGTTCTCGACGGCAGAGACTGGAAGCAGGGGGACTCGTTCCTGTTCGTAATAGAAAAGGATGACAAGGCGCCGGCTACCGAAAAGGCGGAAACCGAGACAGAGGCATTATCCGATGGCCAGTATACCGACGGTCAGCAAGTTCCGTTTGATTTCGGAAAAGCTGAATTTACCAAACCTGGAACTTACACCTATATAATCTATGAAAAAGAGCCTGACTCAAAGGCTCCAGGATTGTCATACTCACAGGCTTTGTACACAGTCACTGTAGAAGTTACAGATAGCGGAGACGGAACCTTAGACGCCGAGGCGACTATGGTTCAGACTACTGACGACGATGCGAAAGCTACAGGTACTGAGACTGATAAAGCGCTGATCACCAACAGATATGACGCTGAATCTATCTGGGCGGGACCTAACGGAAACAAGATCTACACAGATCTTTCCGGCGGAAGCATGCCGCTTTCAAAATGTGACTTCTCGTTCCGCGTTACTCCGCTGACGCAAGGAGCGCCAATACCTGCAGACGTACAGGCAGAGCAGGACGGATCATTTACGGTGACTAACGATGGAACTTCCATATCTTACGGAAGA
>FR882600.1:161714-167796 GCA_000435715.1 Firmicutes bacterium CAG:145 | reverse complement strand
TTACTGCGCAGCATGATAAAGATCACTATGATTATCTGTTAGAGGAAGTTATGCCGCAGGGAGCAGATGAAAGCAATCAATATACTTATAAGGGAATGAAATATGATCCTGCTAAGTATATAGTCAGATTTTCGCCTGAGGTTCAGGGCTCCGGAGACGATGCAGTCGTAACTATGACCATCACGTATTGGAACACTGACGACGGAGTAAATCCTACCACTCAGATACAGGCAGACAGGATAAGCTTTACAAACAGCTACAAGCCTGAAGCCGCAGAGTTATCGGGCGACGATGCCATACACGGAGAAAAGACTCTGAACGGACGTGATATGAAAGACGGAGAGACTTTCGACTTTAAATTAAAATCCGCAGACAAAAATACAGACGCAGCCATAGCCGCAGGACAGATTGTGATAGAAGGCTGGGATGCGAACAGCGCCAGCGCTTCCTGCCAATTAACAGGGGCGAAAGATGGAGAAGCTGAAGACTTTTCATTCGGTTCTATAAAGTTCGATAAGACAGGAGTATATAAATTCGTCATATCGGAAGAACAGGGAAATGCCAAGGGCGTGGACTATGATAAACACCAGACTTATGTGACGGTGGAAGTTAAAGACCAAGACGGACAGCTGGTAGCTTCGGCGCAGTATGATAACGGCGAAGATCAGACGAAAGATAAAGCCGTATTTGTCAATACCTACAGCTCTTCCCTGGACTATGGGGCAAGAGGCGGAATCAGAATAACCAAGACTCTCGACGGACGTGATATGAAAGCGGGAGAATTTGAATTCAGTATAACTGCCGAAGGAAACGCTCCTGTAGGCGAGGCAGATAAGAAGTTCTTCAATGCATCAGGCAGAGAGGGAGAAGCTATCTCCATGATGAAGCTCATGAGCCTTAAGTTTACAGAAGCCGACGCCGGAAAGAAGTACGTATATATCGTAGATGAAGCTGATAAGTCGGCTGATAACGGTGTGACGTACGATAAATCTCAGTATAAAGTCGAGATTTCAGTATCTGATCCCGGCCAGGAAGGAAACCTTACTGCAAAGACAACTATAACGAGAATCATGACTTCTGAAGGCGAGGCGGATAACACTCTGATAGCCACTTATGATACTAGTACCGGAGGAACACCTCAGATAGATTTTAAAAACAGCTATAAACCTGCTTCTAAATCTTTAGATACAGACGACTTGTTTACCAAGACTCTGAGAGGAAGAGAATGGCTGGACAGCGATGAATTCAACTTTAAGATCGCTGCTGAAACCAAAGATGCTCCGCTGCCTGACTCTGCGTCAGAAAAGGTGACTAAACCGGCTTAGGGCCAAAGCATAAATTTCGGCTTCGGCGACATAGTATTTGAAGCTGAAGGCACTTATATTTACAAAGTGACCGAAGAGACGGAAGACATACCAGGCATAACTTATTCTAAAAATGCAGCCACCCTTACGGTGAACGTAAAGGATAATAAAGATGGAACCTTGTCGGTTTCACCTATGGTTGTAAGCAAAGAATTTGTCAATGTCTATAACGCTTCCATGGATTATGAAGATGCCGGCGGACTTGATATAACTAAGACTCTGACCGGAAGAGACATGGAAGAAGGAATCTTTGAGTTTACTCTGAAAGGCACCGATGACCTTTCAAGAAAGAAACTGGGAATAAGTGAAGAAGGAATAAAGTTCTACAATACTGAGGCAGGCGACGGAGAAAAGGCTACCATATTTTCTCTGGGAGACGCATTTGATTTCAGTACTGCGGACGACGGAAAGACTTACACTTATGAAGTTTCCGAAAAAGATTCAAAAGAAAACGGATATACCTATGACACCGATGTCAGAACCATAAAGATCACCGTTGCAGATAAACACAACGGCAAACTTGAAGTGACCACTGTGATCACAGGCGACGGAGAAGATGAAATCTATACTTATGTCACAGGAGAGACGCCTAAAGACAGAGCCAGCGTAGATTTCAGTAATAAGTATGAAGCCTCTACAGGAGCTGACGGCGCCGCGTCATTAGGCGCCGCTAAGGAGCTGACCGGAAGACCCCTCAAAGATAAAGAATTCAGCTTTGAGGTAAAGACTAAAGATGACACGCCGGAGACGGTGATGATCGGTACCAACGATGCGAAGGGCGACGTATCCTTCGACAAAAAGTTTGAGTATACGGGATCTGCCCTTGACAAAGCAGTCAAGGACGGATATGCCATGAGAACTGAGATGGACGGCAATTATGTCTGGACGCTGAACTACACTGTTTACGAGGATACTTCCGGATTTGACAGCATGGGACTTACGGGAGCCGACACATCGTATGATTTCACGGTTACGGTTAAAGACGAAGGCAATGGAAAGCTGAAGGCTGAAGTGAATTACCCTGCGGGAGAAGATCATTTTACCTTCAAGAATACGTATTCTGTAGGAGGTTCTGTATCCGTCAACATTAAAGGAAGCAAGGCTCTGAAAGCTGAAGCAGGACTCATGCCTCCTGATATAGACGGAGCTTACGAGTTTAAGATCACGGGTGAGGACGAGAATACTCCGACGCCTGATAACGATACAGCTTATAACGATAAGGATGGAAACGTCGTTTTCGGAGATGTGGAATTTGATCTGAGCATGCTGGAAGGCACAGAGACGGCCGCCGACGGATCGAGAACGAGAGAGTTCAAGTATAAAGTATCAGAAGAGGGCACGCTGCCAGGAGTCATCAATGACAGCGATAAGGAATTTAGCATAATTCTCAAAGATGACGGCAGAGGAGTTCTCACTGCAACGTGCAGCGCTCAGGGACCTATGTTCACCTTCAGCAATGAATATAAGATAACTAAGCCGGAGACTTCCAGTATAACCGATGCTATCGAGATAACGAAAAATCTGGAAGGCGCAGACATATCAGAATATGAATTCTCATTTGAACTGCTCGAAGGCAAAGATGTAGTCGCAGAAGGCAAGAGCGATTCTTCCGGAAAGGTGGTATTCGACAGCATAGAGTATACTGAGCCGGGAACGCACCACTATATCGTGTCAGAGGTAAATGACGGTATCAAGGGTATAACTTACGATACGAGCCGTTTCGAAATTACCACAGAGGTTACAGATAACAGAGACGGAACTCTGACCGTAGAGCATTCTCTCAAGGACGGACAGAGCGATGAAATAACCTTCGAAAACAAATATGAGATAACCCAGGGAACCTCGGTTGTAGTAGGCGCTTCCAAGATCCTCTCCGGAGCAGATCTTGCGAAAGGTCAGTTCCGCTTTGAACTTCTGAACGAGAATGGAGATGTGATAGACGTCGCAAAGAATGACGAAAACGGCGTAGTCATGTTTGGAGAGATCTACTATGACGCTGAAGGTACCTTCGAGTATACGGTTCGAGAAGTGAATGACGGACAGAAAGATATAACTTATGATGATAAGATCTACAATGTCTCCGTCAAGGTGGAAGATGTGGATTCAGTGCTTCAGGCTTTTGTCGAAAGCGATGATATGATATTCACCAATATTTTCACAGGAACGGAAGATAAGGGAGAGGAGAATACTCCTAAGACAGGTGATGATAATTCGATGGCTCCTTGGCTGCTTCTGGCCCTGGCGGCAATGACAGGAACAGCTGCGATAGTTAGAAGAAAAGATCATGACCGTTAGTCTTAAGACTAAAAATAAGATTCATTAGGCCGATAGCCTGAGACTTTAAATTGTGCGGACAGCATCAGGCGCTGATGCTGTCCGCTTCTCCCTATGGACGAAGGAGGATATATGCAGAGAGAATGTCTTGAGGGGCAAATCTTCGGCAAATGGCAGGTAATAAGCTACGAAGGCTGTCCCGACCAGAAAAAGTCGTACTATAATTGCAGATGCATGGGATGCGGAAAGATCTTCAGAGTGAGGTCTGATAAGATGAAAGCCGGCACGAGTACTCGATGCACTGCCTGCGCCAGAAAAGGAATATAAAGAATAAACGCCGGAAGCTCTACGCTTCCGGCGTTTATCGTGTATGATAAGTCTATTTATCTAAATCCAGCTCCAGCTTTGCCAGCGATGCTATGAGCTCATCAGGCATATGATCAAACTTGGCGTACCATTCTTTGATACCTTTAAGTTCCTCTTTCCATGTCTCCTTATCTACTGTAAGGATTTCAGAAAGCTGCTGATCGGAAAGGTCTATGCCTTCCAGGTCCAGATCTTCTTTGGAAGGAACATATCCGAGAGGAGTTTCTGTGGCTCCGGCCTTTCCCTCGCAGCGATCCAGCGCCCACAGGAGAGCCCTCATATTTTCTCCGAATCCCGGCCAGATGAACTTGCCTTCGTCGTCTCTTCTGAACCAGTTTACGTTGAATATCTTAGGAGGATTGGTCATCTTTTCTCCCATGTCAATCCAGTGCTGGAAATAGTCTCCCATGTGGTAACCGCAGAACGGCAGCATGGCCATAGGGTCGTAGCGCACTACGCCGACGGCTCCGTTCGCGGCAGCCGTGGTTTCCGAAGACATCTTGGAACCCATAAATACGCCGTGGTTCCAGTTCTTTGACTGACAGATAAGCGGTTCCGACTTGGCTCTGCGGCCTCCGAAGATTATGGCGCTGATAGGTACTCCTTCCCCCGTGAAAAATTCAGGAGCGATGGAAGGACAGTTCTCCGCAGGGGCGGTGAACCTTGAATTAGGATGAGCGCCTTTTTCCTGTGCAGTCTCGGAATTCCAAGGGCGACCCTGCCAGTCTTCGCCATTGGTAGGAGCAGGCTGGTCAAGGCCTTCCCACCACACGGTGTTGTCGTCGAGATTTCTGCACACGTTGGTGTATATGGTATTCTTCTTAGTAGTCATCAGGGCGTTGTTGTTGGTCTTGCTGTTAGTGCCCGGGGCCACTCCGAAGAAGCCGTTTTCAGGATTGACGGCATAAAGTCTTCCGTCTTTGCCTATACGGAGCCAGGCGATGTCGTCGCCGATGGTGTATACTTTGTAGCCTTTCTTTCTCAGGTGCTCAGGAGGTATGAGCATAGCCAGATTGGTCTTGCCGCAGGCGCTCGGGAAAGCGGCGCTTATGTAACGCTTCTGGCCGTCAGGACTTTCGATACATAGGATGAGCATGTGCTCTGCCATCCAGCCTTCTTCTTTGCCGAGCCATGAGCCTATTCTCAGGGCCAGACATTTCTTGCCCAGCAGCACGTTTCCGCCGTAAGCGGAGTTTATGCTCCAAATGGTGTTGTCCTCAGGGAAGTGGGCGATGTATTTGTTCTCCGCATCCACCTGCGCCTTGGAATGAAGACATTTTACGAAGTCTGTTCCCTTATTGAGCTCTTCGATGACGGCCCTGTTCACGTGGGTCATTATGTACATGGAAAGCACTACATATATGGAATCAGTCAGCTCTATACCTATCTTTGAGAACTCGGTGCCCGGTACGCCCATGGAAAATGGTATGGCATACATGGTGCGGCCTTTCATGGAGTCCTTAAAGAGGGGGCGCATCTTTGCGTACATCTCATCCTTCTGTACCCAGTTGTTGGTAGGGCCTGCGTCCTTTTGATAAGTAGTGCAGATCACTGTTCTCTTTTCATCTCTTGCCACATCTTTTGGATGGGTTCTGTAATAATAACATCCCGGAAGCTTTTCCTGATTCAGTTTAATCATTTCGCCTGTAGCGCAGGCCTCGCTTCTGATGCTCTCAAGCTGTTCTTCCGAACCGTCGATCCACACGATTTCCTTTGGATTCGTAAGGTCGGCACATTCTTTAACCCAGTCCAATACACGGTTGTTCTTAATCTCGATCATTTCTCTTCCTCTCCGTCGATTGTTAAGATTTTAAGCTTGTATTTTACAAACTTTTGCATTGAAATATACTCTCATTTTAACACTCGGCATTATGGTTGGCAAGTCAATCTTGGGCAAAACTTAGATTCGAAAGAAAGGGCTCCGGCGCGGTTTCATTAAGCGAAATGCCGCAGGCCGGGCTTTCCACGCGCCCGGCCTGCGGCTTATGAGAAAGGTTGGCGTGCGGGTGGCTCGGCCGACTTGCCTCCGAAAAGCCTGTGGCCTCGTACTTGAAAAAGGCGTGTCGTCCGCCCCCCCC
>FR882600.1:153740-161696 GCA_000435715.1 Firmicutes bacterium CAG:145 | reverse complement strand
CCCCCCGAGCCGGGTTGTATGCTCACCTGAGTGGGCCGTATGTCCTCTGAAAAGTCGGAGGATCGTCCGGCCATTGAAAAGCGTGCGTGCTTCAGGGCAAAATAAAAACCATGGGAGACACTTCCATGGTTTTTCGCTCATGCTGTGCATTTAACTTATGCACCGGTGGGGACGGGTGAGACTTATTTTGCTGCCTTTGCAGCGTTGAATCTTTTGGTTAATCTTGAAACTTTTCTTGAAGCCGCATGCTTAGAAATGGTATTCTTAGCAGCTGCCTGCATGAGTTTCTTCTCTGCAAGGTGAAGCTTTTCCTGTGCTACTTCTAAATTGCCTTCTTCCATAGCCTGTTCAAAGTTCTTTAAGATAGTCTTGAGATGATTCTTGACTCTTCTGTTTCTTGCAGTCTTCTTGTCGATAACTCTGATTCTTTTCTTTGCGGATTTGATGTTTGCCATAATTTTTTTACCCCACTTTTCTTAATTTCAGCATACCTATCGTTTTAGGACAGGATAAATTCGCAACATATATTTTATACGATTGTCGTTGAAATTGCAAGGTGTTTTTTGCCGGTATTACTGCGGCAGGGGCCGCTGCTTGCAGATTTAACGCAGTCGACTGCGGGCTGGTTCGGCTCGGGAGGGAAATGTTGTCAGAAAGATAGATATGGGCTTTTCCGCCGACAGCCGCCCCGGCTCGACAGGATTCGACTCATAGAAATTAGGCAGCCGACCTGATTTTGTTGGCAAGGTTAAACAAAAACTGCCTTCTGTCAACAGCATATATAAAGGGTGGACTAAGCCTGAGGAAGCGGCGAGACCGTCGAGTTATTGGCGGCTTGCCAGAAGAACTTACACCCCCGGCTCGCCGCGATTTTCAGCCTGAAGCCGGGAGCTGTATAAACGACCGGTAAAGCACAAAAAATACAGCACGAGATGCGCTTGAAAGCCGCCTCGGTGGCTAAAAAACCTTCGATGATGTATCCGCACAAAAAACGGCGGATTCTACAACCAGTTATGGGAAAACGGTTGTAGAATCCGGACGAAAAATCAAAAGTTACAGCATGAGCCACCTCGGCGGCCCGATTATGCCATGTTTCACGGCAGAATGTTGTAGAATATGGTGCGGCAGCTAAAAAATACAGCATACGCCTATATCGTGTGCCAGCCTGCCCTCTAAATTGCCGCCTACATTATCCTCAGCGCTTTGAGAGCCAGCTGGATAGTGAGTATCTGTTCGCTGTTATTGAAATCCAGATCAAGCAGCTGCGAGATGCGTTCCAATCTGTAAAGCAGAGTATTTCTATGTATGAACAGATCTCTGGAAGTGTTTATGGAATTCTGACAATTTTTAAAATATACTTCCAGCGTTTCCATCAGATCGGTATTGTGAGTCATATCGTAATCTAGGAGGGGCTTGAGTCTCTCTGTCAGAGCTAATTTGGCAAAGGGAGAATCACAGAGTATTTCATAGAGGATGTATCTTCTGTAACACCCTACAGACTCGTCATTTATCTTACACATCAGGTCCACTACTCTTAAAGCCTGAGAATAGCTTCTGTAGACTGAGGAGAGAGAAGCGGCAGGCTCTCCTATCCCAAGCAATATGGAATCCTGATATCCGGGATCTATCATCTTTTCCTTTATTTCACGGCAGTACTCCAAGGCCATGGCTACCTGCTCATGAGATTGCAGCTGCTCATTCTGAGAAAGGATAAGTATTATATTGTTGTTCTTTATCAATATCCTGCATGAGCCGCCGGAGAGGCTTTCCCATTGGGCGGCGAGCCTCTTTCTGTTCAGAGATTTTATACCGACCCAGTCGCTGGTCTCATTGAGCTCATACTGATTTATAAAGGATATGAGACAGCATATATAAGGAGCGTCGATGGCTATGTTGCAGTAATTGGCAGATTTAACTATTTCGCTGTATGTCATTTCGCCCTCTGTGACCAGAGAGTCGAGAAACTTTTCTGTTTCCCGCATCTTGAAAGACATGAAAGTGCGCTCTTTAAGTATGGTGAGAGAAACGGCAAGGGCCACTTTTTGGCATATGGATTTTATCTCGCAGTCAGATTTTCCTAAGCCGCCGTTTAAATATAACAGATAGCCCAGAAGCTCGCCGGCAGATTTTATGGGATATATGAGGGGTCTGAGATGACCTTCGGCAAAGACTGGGCCCAGCTTATTTATCAGCTTGTTGTACTTTTCGGCTTCCGGCGCAGAAAAGAACGGCTCTGTAGCGTATTTTTCCGGAAAGCTCACAGAGCTGTACTTTGTCTTCATCTGAAGGTCCAGGAAGGCGAAGGAACCTTTCATGAACTGCTCGCTTTGATCCAGCAGCGATTTGATGTCGCTGTTTTTTTGTATCATATCGAAAAGTATCTGCGAAGGTTCGGCTTCATAATTATTCTCGAAGCCGTCCAGATATACATGCCTGTTTATGATCTCGCTTATCTCTGAGAGGGACATGTAATAGGGCAGGCGTAATATCGGAAAAGTCAGCTCCTCGGCTTTGTCCGTTATACTGCATGGTATTTCATCAAAGTAACGTCGAGTTTTGATAGCGAGACCTGAAGCCTTGTTTTTTATCAGAGCGTCCAAGATATCGTCCTGAAGATCGGGGTTTTCTTTCAGGACATACCCTGTGGTGAGCAGTAGTTCACCTTCTCTCATCCAGTCTACCATTTCGGGGTTATCTAACATGACGGCTCCCGTGACCGCCCTTTCGGCGCCTGCTTTTCCGGCGGCCAGCTCTATAGACTTAAGTTTGTCCAGGCCGAGCAACTCTTTGACAGTCATCATTACGGGGCCTCCTTCCGATCAAAAAGCTACATCTTAATACTATCATAATAAGGCAAAAAAAGAAAAAAGTATTTGTGCCAACGCACAAAATCGGCAGCAGATATTTAGGCCGTTTGTCCATGGCGGTATGCAGCTTATCTGTTAATATTGAGGCAAATAAGAGAGGATATGTGCCTAAAATGCAGATTAACATTTTGAACTGGATCATGAGTATGTTGCCCATAATATTGCTGATTATCCTTCTGGCGGTATTTCGCTGGCCGACTACGAGAGCCGCGGCAGTGACTCTGGTTCTGACTTTAGTCACATCTGTGCTGTTTTTTAAAGCGGATCTGACGCTCATAGGATATGAAGCCCTTAAAGGCGGGTGGAATACGGCGACAGTATTGTTCATAATATTTCCGGCCATACTGCTCTATCAGATCATAGCCGAAGCGGGATGCATAGAAGCTATCAACGAGGGGATAGGAAAGATAAGCCCCAATGAGCTTTTTAAGATATTGACGGTAGGATGGGTATTCGCAGGATTTCTGCAGGGGATCACGGGATTTGGAGTTCCGGTGGCTATATGTGTTCCCATCTTGATGGGATTCGGAGTAAAACCTGTAATGGCAGTAGTGATATCCCTGCTTGGTCAGTCCTGGGGAAACACTTTCGGGACTCTGGCCGTAGCCTGGGACGTCATGACCGACATTTCAGGAATAAGCGGAAGTCAGATGACTGAGACCGCCTTTTATGCGTCGCTGATGCTTTGGCTGATAAACGCTTTCGTGGGGCTTGCAATATGCTGGATGTACGGAAGGCTCGAAGGAATAAAAAAAGGTGCGATATTCGTTCTGAGCGTTTCTCTCGTACACGGCGGCGGAGAACTCATAGTTTCGCAGTTCAATCAGTCCATCGCAGCTTTTATACCGGCTACCGGCGCTTTAGCGGTAGTAATACTCCTTTCGAAATTGAAGATCTACAGGCAGAGCTGGATCATAGAAGACAGCTCCATAATGACAGAGAAGAGAAAGAAAGGAGAAAGCGGACCGGTGGACGTCAAAACCGGCGTAGCTTTTGCGCCATATGTAGTACTCATAGCTGTGACGATACTACTTTTAGTGGTGACTCCTGTAAATCAATTTCTGGGACAGGTGAGCATAGGATTTTCTTTCCCTCAGACTCAGACGGGACTTGGATTTGTAAATGCTGCGTCACAGAGGTATTCTCCGTTTTATCCTCTGATAGATTCGGGAACTGTGCTCCTGATCACATGTATCATAAGTTTCTTGATACTTAAGAAGAACGGTCTTCTTAAGAGAGGCGCTTTAGGCGAAATATTGAGGCGCGCTGCTGTCATGACAAGACCGTCTGCCGCATCTGTGCTGTTTCTGCTGATAATATCCAAGATCATGAGCGGCACCGGACAGACTCTCGTCATCGCACAGGGAATAACAGAGGCCGTAGGTGATAAATATGCGTTTGTAGCAGGATTTATAGGGCTGATCGGTTCTTTTATAACAGGAAGCAACATGTCGTCTAACATTCTGTTTACCGATGTGCAAAACGGCGCGGCCACCAGCTTGGGAATAGAGGCGGGACCTCTTTTGGCCGCTCAGACTTCGGGAGCTGCCGCCGGAAGCGTCATATCTCCCAGCAAGATAGTTTTGGGCTCTGCATCGGCAGGAGAGCACGGAAAAGAAGGAGAGGTGCTGAGGGCGCTGCTTCCTCCTACGATAGTTATAGTGTTAATGATCGGCGTCATATGCCGAGCAGTAATATGAGAAAGAGAGGCGAAGATATGAAAACAATATTTAAAAATGGCAGGATTCATACCATGAACGGCGGCGAGATTGTGGATTCCATTTCGGTGGAAGACGGCAGAATCGTAAGTGACGATTATGTCCCAGAAGATGGACGCATAAGAGAAGTAGATCTATGTAAAAAGACGGTGATACCGGCTTTTCACGACAGCCATCAGCACTTCCTCTGCTATGCCACAGACAAAGAAAAAATAAATTTCTTTGATGCGAAATCTCTGGCAGATATGGAGTATCTCACTAAAAAATATATGAAAGAAAAAGACATAAAGAAGGGTCAGTGGATACAGGGAGGAGGATGGAATGAGAACAACTTTGAAGATCCTATCCTGCCTACCCGCCGGGACCTGGACAAATTTTGCCCTGATAACCCGGCTATATTCACCAGAGCATGCTGCAGCGTAGCAGTAGCCAATACTCTTGCGCTCAAGGAGGCAGGCATATTCGAGAATCCTCCCCAGATGGACGATGGTCTCATAGTCACCGATGAAGATGGGGTTCCTACGGGAATGCTCAATGAAAGAGCGAGATTTTTGATCTACGATATATTGACAAAATACAGCAAGGACGAACTCAAAGGATTTATCCTTGATTATCAGAAAGATCTGCTCAAGGTAGGGCTGACCACAGTGCAGACCGACGACTTTAAGCTGTGGGACGCAAGCATAAAGGATATACTCGACGCTTACAGAGAACTCGATAAAGAGGGAAAGCTCAAGGTCAGGTTCATACAGCAGCTGCGCCTGATAAATATGCAGGAACTAAACTATTATCTCGCAGACGGAAACGTGACGGGGGAAGGAAGCGAATTCTTCAAAATAGGGGCTTTCAAACTTCTTCCTGACGGATCTCTGGGAGGCAAGACAGCAGCGCTGAGAGAGCCTTATGCCAACGACGGTGATAACAGGGGCATATTCGTATACGACGAAAGAGAATTTTATGAGTTGCTTGAAAAAGCGCATACCAGCGGTTTGCAGCTTGCCATTCATGCCATAGGAGACAGAACCATGGACGTGATCTTAAACTGCTACGAAGAACTGGCGGCCAAATACCCTAAGACAGATCCGAGATTCAGGATCATACACTGCCAGATAACAGGAGAAGATACCTTAGACAGGTTTGCCAGAGATCATGTTCTGGCAGATATTCAGCCGCTGTTTATAAGGGCTGACATGGAGGTGGCCGAGGAACTCATAGGAAAAGAGAGGCTGTCTACATCTTATAACTGGAAGACCATGCTGGAAAAAGGGATACACGTTTCAGGAAGCTCCGACGCTCCTGTGGAATCCTTCGATCCGATGCTGGCCATACACTGCGCAGTCACTTCCACAAATCTCCAAGGAGAACCTGAGGGAGGATGGATGCCTGATCAGAGACTGACCGTACAGGAAGCTGTAGAACTTTATACTACAGGATCAGCTTATACGGCATATGAGGAGGAATACAAGGGAAAGCTGAAAGAAGGCTATCTTGCTGATTTCATAGTTCTTTCGGACGATATATTCTCCATAGATGAAAAGGAAATTTTATCAGTCAAAGTAGAAAAGACATTTTTAGGAGGAGAGGAAGTCTACTCCTGCTGAAAATAAAAGACAGTATTATTTGCCGGGGCGCAGGAGCGCCTGATCTTAGAAATTATTTAATAAAAGAAAGGAGCAGTTGATATGAAAAAGAACTTGAAAAGAGTGCTCATCTCAGTCGCAATAATCATTTGCGCATTTTCTGCCATCGCCTTTGCTGCCGCAGACGGCGATGAAGCTGTGAATTACGGCGCACTCTGCCTGATTCCGCCGCTGGTGACTATAGTATTAGCGTTTGTCACCAAGCAGACCATAATTTCCATGTTCATAGGAATCTGGCTCGGAGCGACCATAATGGGCGGATGGAACCCTATAGACGGACTTATCGGAAGCTTTACAGGCTACATAATACCATCCATCGCCGACAGCTGGAATGCAGGAATGCTTGTTATAATGGCTCTCATAGGCGGGTTTATGTATATGCTCAGCGCCTGCGGAGGCGCAGAAGCTTTCGGCCGCTGCGCAGAGAAAGTAGCTAACAGCCAGAAGAAAGGCCAGCTGATGGCGTGGATAGCGCCGTTCGTATTTATATTCAATCAGGGATGCCTGCTGGTAGGAGTCATAATGCGTCCTGTAACTGATAAGATGAAGATATCGAGAGTAAAGCTGGCATATATCACAGACGCTATGGGAGCTCCCCTAGTATCAATGTCGCCTATAAGTGATAACGGAGTTTATCTGGTAGGACTGCTGGCAGCCGAAATAGCGGCGGTGGGTCTTACCGGTGTAGGAGCTTATGATCTTTATTTTGGAATGTTCCAATTTAACCTGTACGGTGTGTTTTCCGTAATAACGGTGCTCATGGTAATTCTCTTCGGCCTTGACGTGGGACCTATGTATAAAGCCGAAAAGAGGGCCAGAGAAACGGGGATGACTTATGGGGAAGATGATAACCTCATAGCTCAGCCGCCTGAGAGCAATATACCTGATGAGTATAATCTCACCCTGAGAAACTTCTTGGTTCCTATGCTCAGCCTTATAATAACTATCTTTGCCTGCATATTCTATACGGGCAGAATATGGGAAAACGGCATATCCGGAGTGTTCAGCCATGCGAATATTCAGATGTCTATAGCGATGTGCTTCCTGGCCGGATCCATAGGCGCAGGCGTAATCGGAATCAGGACTAAGCTGATAACTCTGGGAGAAGCTATCGACAGATGGACTAAGGGAGCAGCCAGCATGATGCAGGTAATAATGATTCTGGTATGCGCATGGAGCATAAGTACTCTGACTAAATCCATGAACATAGGCGAATATCTTACAGATCTGGTTCACGGAACTATACCGGCGGCTTTGATACCGGCTATACTGTTCATAATAGGCGTAGTAGTATCTTTCGCTACAGGAAGCTCCTGGGGAGTATGGGCGCTGGGTCTGCCTATCGCAGTGCCTATGGCTCATACACTGGGACTGTCCATTCCTCTGGCTATCGGAGCAGTAGTCAGCGGAGGATTGTTCGGAGACCACTGCTCTCCTATATCCGATACTACCATACAGTCTTCTACCAGCGCTTGCTGCGACCATCTGCAGCACGTCAAGACACAGCTTCCTTATGCCATAACGGTGGGAGTTGCTTCACTGATAGGATTCCTGGCGGCAGGTTTCATAGCGCCGGCCTTCGCTATGCCGGTAACTCTGATATGTATAATAGGAGGACTCCTGATACTGAAAAAGATGTCGAGAGAAGATTAAAGGTCGGGTCAGCATCTCGGCAATGTATCCTCTACCCGGCTTATAATATATAATACTGTCACTCTTTAAACGGAAGAG
>FR882600.1:151570-153694 GCA_000435715.1 Firmicutes bacterium CAG:145 | reverse complement strand
GGAGTTTGTCATAACAGGCTCGAAAGGGATAAGACCTTTTCGAGTCTGTTTTTTTACACTGCGGCGGTTGTTTCGCAAAGATTATGCCGCATTTTATAGGTATAAACATCAAAAAATCCGCCTCAAGAGACAATGTTTATATTTTTTTGAGCCATATCAGCCGGATAATGCCATAAGTTGCGGCCCGGTCAGGTAGTTCTAAAATTTCTGAAACGTATAATCCCGCCTGCCACGGGGAAAACTTACTCGAGAAAGTTTAGGACGAGAGGTGTTTAAAATGCAGTACAGGACAGATTTAGCCATAGAGAATCAAGAACTCTTAGAGGAAGTTAGAGAAAGAGCCACGGGATATATCAAAAAACAACAGCAAAAGGATGAAGACATATGCGTAACAGAGATAATCATAACAGACGAAACAGGTGAAAAGGCTTTCGGAAAATCCAGGGGCACGTATATAACGGTAGAAATCGAGGGAATAACAGAGCAAAAGGATGGTATCAAAGAACGAGCCGCAAGAGCGCTGGCCGGCGAACTGAAAAAGCTGATACATTTCGATTACTATCTGAAAGTCCTGGTGGTAGGACTCGGCAACGAAAAAGTTACTCCTGACAGCTTAGGTCCTCATACAGTAGACAAGGTCAAGATAACGTCACATCTGTTTCAGATCTTTGGGGCCGACGGAGATTGGGAGATGGCCAACGTAAGCGGATTTAACCCGTCGGTTACAGGAGTAACCGGGATGGAGACTGCCGACCTCATAGAGAAAGTTACTTCGATGGTAAAACCTGATGTGGCCGTCATAATAGACTCTCTTGCCGCCCGCAGCATAGAGAGGCTTAGCACCACTATACAGATATGCGATACTGGAATAGAGCCGGGAGCAGGAATGGGCAACAGGCGCAAAGCCATCACTCAGGAGACTTTAGGCTGCAGAGTGGTTTCCATAGGCGTGCCTACAGTCATAGACTCAAGGACTCTTATCATAGAAGCGTCTGAGGCTATCGGCTGGAATCAGGACGAGAAGACAGAAAAATATTTCAGAGAAAAAGATCTGGATATGATAGTGACCTCGACGGATATAGACCAGATCATAAAAGATTTTTCGGACATAATATCAAATGCCATAAATATAACTCTTCATCCCGGCATATATTCTTAGAGTGAGATTTGACACAGACAAAGGGGGAAGAGATGAGGAAACTGATAGCAAGATCTGCAGTCTTAATATATATAGTAAGTACTTTTTTCTTTTATAACGCTTATGCGCAGAAGGCACAGACGGCCGGAGCGGATCTCGACGCTCAGCAGACAGATCAACAGGAGCGAAAGGTGTCAGCCACGGATCTTGGTGTGATGTGTATCAATACTTCTTATCCGTCTATGGGAATACAGATGGCGGACTCAAGAGATAACGAGAATCCTCAGGAGACGGACGGCGGATCCGGGGCAGAAGCTACCGTTCCTGAAAGCGAAACGGGAGACGATCCTGTAGTCACAGGAGATGAGCCTTTAGTACTGATAGTCCATACTCATGCCACCGAATCTTATCTGCCTCAATCAGGAGGAAACTTCCATTCCAAGGACGAGGAAAATACCGTAAGAGACGTAGGAAACGTGCTGGCAGCCGCCCTGGAAAAACAGGGAATACCTGTGGTCCACGATAAGACTCTTCACGACTATCCGTCGTACAACAGCTCTTACAGCCGATCTTATGCCACCACTCAGGAACTTCTGCAGAAGTATCCTTCCGTAAAATGCGTCATAGATCTGCACAGAGATGCCATAGCTTCAGAATCTCCTGCCGCCACCGTATCCGTGGGAGGAAAGACCTGCGCCAAGTATTCTTACGTGGTGAGCACGGGAGCATCTACATACCAATCCAATCTGGCTTTCGTAAAGAGCCTGAATCAGCTGGCCTCTTCAAAATATAATGGATTTACGGGAAATGTCATAGAGAGAAGCTACAAATACAATCAGGACCTTTCCTCAAAATATTTGCTGCTGGAGATAGGCTATAACAGAAATCAGATAGAAGATTGCAGAAATACGGCTGAGATAGTCGGAACAGTACTGGGGGAGACTCTGAAGGCCGGAGGCTGACAAGATATATCGTCTGTGACATGC
>FR882600.1:130539-151480 GCA_000435715.1 Firmicutes bacterium CAG:145 | reverse complement strand
ACATATATGTATAGATTTTATCAGTGATTTCGGAATGGAGGTAAGGTCTTGAAACCTTTTAAACTTTTTTTACTCGTTATGGCAGGAGCCTTTGTGATAACCATAGCGCTGCTGATGGTAGACAGGCAGTCGGCCCTGATGTATGCGGCGGAAGGAACCGTCAGCGGACGGCTGCAACTTTTCATTGAAAACCTGCTGGATTTACATTAAAATATACATTAGAAAAGTATGTTTTTAAGTGAGGAAGAGATGACGAACAAAGATTATCAGCAGTATATAAGAAATTTCAGCATAATAGCCCATATAGATCACGGCAAATCCACTCTGGCCGACAGGATAATAGAAAAGACAGGCCTCGTGCAGCACAGAGATATGAAAGAGCAGTTTCTCGATAATATGGATCTGGAGAGAGAGAGGGGAATAACCATCAAGCTTCAGACTACCAGACTTACCTACCAGAGCAGAGACGGCCACGAATATGTGCTTAACCTCATAGATACCCCCGGACATGTGGACTTCAACTATGAAGTTTCAAGAAGTCTGGCGGCCTGCGAGGGCGCCGTTCTGGTGGTGGACGCCACTCAGGGAGTGGAAGCGCAGACTCTTGCCAACGTATATCTGGCGCTGGATGAGAATCTCGAGATACTTCCGGTGCTCAACAAGATAGACTTGGCGTCTGCCAGACCTGATGAGACGAAAGAGGAGATAGAAGAAGTTATCGGCCTAGACGCCGAGGATGCTCCCCTGATCTCCGCAAAAGAAGGGATAGGAATAGAAGACCTCCTGGAAAAGGTGGTCGAGACTATTCCGGCGCCGTCGGGAGACCCCGGCGGAAAGCTGAAGGCGCTGATTTTCGATTCCAAGTATGATAACTACAAGGGAGTAATAATATACACCAGAATCATAGACGGAGAAGTAAAAAAGGGCGATATAATACGCCTGATGAACACCGGAAAGAAATATGAAGTGACAGAGGTCGGAATATGCGCTCCCGGCCCTGTAGCCACTGAGCTCTTGAGAGCCGGCGAAGTCGGTTACATATGCGGAAGCATAAAACAAGTGTCAGACGCCCGGGTGGGAGATACCATAACGCTGGACGCAGACCCTGCAGATGAAATGCTACCCGGATATAAAAAAGCTCAGTCTATGGTATACTGCGGTATTTATCCTGCCGAGGGAGAAAAATACGAGAATGTAAAAGACGCTCTCGAAAAGCTGCAGGTGAATGACGCTGCCTTTAATTTTGAGCCTGAAACTTCTACAGCCCTCGGATTCGGATTCAGATGCGGATTTTTAGGGCTGCTTCACATGGAGATAATAGTGGAGAGGCTTGAAAGAGAATTTAATCTGGCGGTGATAACCACATCTCCCAGCGTAATATACAGAGTTGTTAAGACTGACGGTACTGTCGAGATGATACAGAATCCCACCAATCTTCCGCCGGTCCATGAGATCAGCTATATAGAAGAGCCTATGGTAAAGGCGGACATCATGATCCCCAAGGATTATGTGGGAAGCATCATGGAGCTGTGCCAGGAACGGCGAGGAAAGATGCTCCATATGGAATATATCACCGAGACGAGAGTTCAGCTTCATTATGAGATGCCGCTCAACGAAGTCATATACGATTTCTTTGACGCTTTAAAATCCAAGACCAGAGGATACGGCTCTTTAGATTACGAATTTGTTCGCTATGAACGTTCAAACGTGGTCAAGATGGATATCCTCCTCAATAAAGATCTGGTGGACGCTTTTTCGATGATAGTTCACGAGTCAAAGGCTTACGCCAGAGGCAGATTTGTATGTGAAAAGCTAAAAGAGATCATACCGATGCATCAGTTCGAAGTGCCGATTCAGGCGGCCATCGGACAGAAAGTCATAGCCAGAGAGACTGTGAAGGCATACAGAAAAGACGTCATAGCCAAGTGTTATGGCGGCGACATATCGAGAAAGAAGAAACTTCTGGAGAAGCAGAAGGAAGGAAAGAAGCGAATGAGACAATTCGGCAGTGTGGAAGTTCCGCAGGAGGCCTTTACTGCAGTCTTAAAATACGACGAAAACAAATAGAAAATGTCAAGTAATGGAGGAAGTACATGGCGGCAGGCATATATGTGCACATACCCTTTTGTTTAAGAAAATGTTTTTACTGCGATTTCTTCTCCCGGCCTGTGGACAACTTTGAGCTGCGCAGGGAATATACCAGAGCTCTGATCTACGAGATCGCGTTTTACGGAGAAAAATACGGAAAGAATTTAAAGGCTGATACAATATTCTTCGGAGGAGGCACTCCCAGCCTGATGGAGCCTAAGTTTATCGACAGCATAATCGACGCGCTGAAGAAAAACTTCAGCATCTCAAAGCAGTGTGAGATAACTATGGAATGTAACCCTGCCACTCTGACACAGGACAAGCTTAACGGATATAAAGCGGCGGGTGTAAACAGGCTAAGCATAGGGGCCCAGTCTTTCAGCGACAAGATACTGGAAGGTCTGGGAAGGCTCCACAAGGCGGCAGATATAGAAGAGAACTTTCGACTTGCCAGAAAAGCCGGATTTGAAAACATCAACCTCGATCTGATGTTTGCCGTTCCCGGACTTATAACCAGAGAGTGGAGAAGGACAGTTAAAAAAGCTCTGAACCTCAGACCTGAGCACCTCTCTTTTTACAGTCTTGAAATAGCGGAGGGGACGGTGTTCGACAGGATGATCTCCGACGGCGTTCTGCGGGAGACTCCGGAGGGAATGGACAGGCGCATGTACGAGGTGTGCTTAGAAGAAGTATGCAGAGCCGGATTCAATCATTATGAAATATCAAACGCCGCTTTGCCGGAAAGAGAGTGCAGGCATAATCTCAAGTACTGGAGTTTCAACGAGTACCTGGGAATAGGCGCCTCGGCTCATTCTTTCATCAACAGAGTGAGGTTCTCCAACATAAACAGCATAGAGTACTACATAGACGCTATGAAGAAGCAGGATACGGCGAAGGGATGTAAGCTCGGAGATTCCCGCGTCTTTGGAGCAGGATGCGTAGACCATTATCACATCAATTCTCAGACGGACAATGTCTCTGAATATACGTTTACCGCTCTCAGAACTAAAAGAGGAGTAGTCCTCAGAGACTTTGAACGAAAATTCGATGTGGACTTCTGGGATGTGTTCAGGAGCGAAAAAGAGCGATTTGAAGAATATGTTCGGAGTGGACATGCGGTATCTGACAGCGCTCATATAGCGCTGACATATAAAGGAATAAATATATCAAATAAGATCATGGCCCTCTTTGTATAGGGTATGTGACCGTAGGAGGCATCGGCATGAGAAAATATATTATGGCCCTCGATCAGGGGACTACCAGTTCCAGATGTATAATCTATGATAAGAAAGGAAATATGATGAGCGTTGCTCAGAAAGAGTTCACTCAGAAGTATCCCAAGGACGGATGGGTGGAACACGACGCGATGGAGATCTGGTCCACTCAGATGGGAGTGGCTCAGGAGGCGCTTTTGAAGATAGGATGTACATATAAGAACATAGAGGCTATAGGCATAACTAATCAGAGAGAGACTACAGTAGTCTGGGATAAGGATACCGGAGAGCCGGTGTATAACGCTATCGTGTGGCAATGCCGCAGGACGGCCGAGTACTGCGACAGATTGTCGGCAGAAGGGTACGGCGACATGATACGCCGGAAGACAGGTCTTCTGATAGACGCTTATTTCAGCGGGACAAAGCTCAGATGGATACTGGAAAACGTACCGGGCGCGCGAAAGAGGGCAGAAGAAGGCCGGCTGCTCTTTGGCACCATTGAGACATGGCTCATATGGAAGATGACAGGGGGAAGGGTCCACGTCACTGATTATTCCAATGCTTCCAGGACTATGATGTTCAACATAAATACTTTAGAGTGGGACGAGGAGATACTGTCTCTTCTGGACATTCCGCCTTCGATGCTGCCTGAACCTAAGGCCTCCAGTTGTATCTACGGAGAGACGGACGATACCATCTTCGGAGGGTCTATCAGGATCGGCGGAGCTGCAGGGGATCAGCAGGCGGCCCTCTTCGGTCAGACTTGCTTTGAAGCAGGCGAAGGAAAAAATACTTACGGCACGGGATGTTTTCTGCTGATGAATACGGGAGAGACTCCTGTATTCTCGAGAAACGGCCTTGTCACCACCATTGCATGGGGACTCTCCGGAAAAGTGAATTATGCTCTTGAAGGTTCTGTATTCGTATGCGGAGCAGCCATACAGTGGCTTAGAGACGAGATAGATATCATCGAGAGATCTTCGGATTCGGAGGCCATGGCTCTGTCCGTTCCCGATTCATGCGGGCTCTATGTAGTCCCGGCCTTTGTGGGGCTTGGGGCTCCGTACTGGGATCCCTATGCGAGAGGAGCTGTGCTGGGGATAACTCGCGGCGCCGGAAAAAATCATCTGGTCAGGGCAACTTTAGAGTCCATGGCATACCAGACCAGCGATCTGATCAAAGCCATGACGGAAGATCTGGACAACTGTCTCTTATCCCTCAAAGTAGACGGCGGCGCCTGCGCCAATAACTTTCTCATGCAGTTTCAGGCTGATATCTTAAATTGCAGAGTGGAGAGGCCGGTGTGTATAGAGACCACGTCTCTGGGAGCAGCTTATCTGGCAGGTCTTGCCTCGGGATTTTGGGACAGCATAGACGACATCAAAAAGAACTGGCAGGTAGACCGCGTCTTTACGCCTCATATGCAGAAAGATGAACGCTTCGAAAAGCTCAGAGGATGGCAGAAGGCTGTCAGCCGCGTAAGGGACTGGGCCAGATGAGATCAGAGGAGAGATTAACCTTCGCTTTCCTACAATCTTTGGACTTATGCTTAGAAGGATACGGCGCTGCGAAAAATAATCTGCGGGCTGAGAAGGCTGTTGTTTTTTCAGTCCGGAGGTGAGTCCCGGTTTTAAAAAAAATCGGGGTGGCTGCCCTGAAAAATGCGTTACCCACTTTGCAAGACGGTAAAAGACCCACGTAAAACATGAAAAAGTTGGCATAGCTGGGACTGAGACTCCTGACGCATCTATTCTGCCGCCCAGGGCCGGAAGAAAAATCTGTTGACGCCGGTTGCCGCCGAATCAGTTTTTTTCTTGCAAAGTACAAAGATTTATGTTAAATTATAACAGACGCCGGATATCCCTCCCCGTCCCTACAGGCTGAGGGTGATTGGGATTTCCCGTCATAAAAAAGAAATGATTTGTTAGCTCAGCTGGGAGAGCACTTGGGTGACAACCAAGAGGTCGGCAGTTCGATCCTGCCACAAATCACCAGACAGCGGCGATGAGTTCTGCGCTTTGCGCAGAAAGCTCATCGCCTTTTATGTTTAAAGAAATCGTCTATTTGCGATAAGGTATATACCATCGCAGATTAAATTTCCTTGAAAAATTTGTCGAAACATTGTAAAATATAAATAATAGTATATGAATTTAGAAAGGGGACAGTAATGGAAAACAAGAATAATACGCTGTCTATAGCATCCTTGGTGCTGGGAATCGTGGGAATAGTATTTGACTTCATATATACTATCACAGGATTGATAATAGGTATCGTGGGAATTGTGATGGCCGTCCAGGCAAGAAAAAAGGAGAGCCCTAACGCTATGTCCACTGCAGGCCTGGTCTGCTCCATAATAGCGGTAGCTTTGGCAGGCGTAATGTATGCCTGCGCTATATGCGCCGTAGGCGCATTTTTGAGCCTTGCTCAGATCTGAACTTTCTGAGGCCGCCCGAAGATAAATATAGAGGCGGCCTTTTTGCTGCCTATAAGTCTTTTTGAAAAGATGACACTGACAGGACGGAAACTGATCATGGAGAGTTATTTCGAAACCGGTAAATATATAGAAATATTGGGGAAACAGATATCATGGTACGCTATATTGGGCTTCATCGGATTGATAGCAGCCTTGTTTTTGTGCGTGAAAAGGAGACGGAGATTTGATATAGCAAGAGGCGACGTCATAAACCTCATGGCTTATTCGATCATCGGAATAATAGCAGGATCAAAACTCTTGGCGCTGATATGTATGACTCCCGATATAATAAAAAATTTCAGCCATATACAATGGAACGCTCATACTGTGTCTGTCCTTATGCAGAGCGGTTTCGTGTTCTACGGCGGCCTCATGGGGGTCATCGCAGCCTTCTATATTTATTGCAGGCAGTTCGGTCTTCCGTTTAGAAGCGTCATGGAACTTTCGGCGCCTTCCATACCGCTGTTTCATTTTTTCGGCCGGCTGGGCTGTTTTACGGCAGGGTGCTGTTACGGCATAGGAGGCTTCCCTGTTCAGCTTGTCGAGGCCGCCATAAATCTGATGATCTTCGCCGTCATTATCCTCGTGCAAAATCAAGACAAGCTTAGAGGAAAGACTTTTTGCCTCTATCTTTTGTTGTATACATCTGTTAGATTTGTTCTGGAATTTTACAGAGGCGACCCCGAAAGGGGGTTCATAGGGCCGCTTTCAGTCTCTCAGTGGATTTCGGCGCTGCTGTTTTTAGCGGCTGTATTCTATCTGCGCCGTCTTAGAAAGGCGTAAGTTTCTGGGGCGCAGCGCAGAAAACCATGTCAGTCGTCTGCCTCACAAATTTTCACAAAAAACACATAAAAATTTTCTCAAATACTGTTGACATTTATCGCTCATAGGAGTATCTTTAATGTATGGTGATTAGCACTCCGATAAAGTGAGTGCTAACAAGGAGCAAAATACAAGCGTCAGAGCAAAATAAAAATTGTCTCAGAGGCAATAATACAAGAAAAGAGACGGGAGGTGAGCCGATGGAACTGACCGAGAGAAAACTGAAAATTTTACAGGCGATAATCAGCGATTATGTCAAAACTGCGGAACCGGTAGGCTCACGGACTATTTCTAAAAAATATGATCTGGGCGTCAGTCCTGCCACAGTGAGGAACGAGATGGCAGACCTTGAGGAAATGGGATATCTGACCCACCCGCATACTTCCGCAGGAAGAGTTCCCTCAGATTCCGCTTACAGGCTTTACGTAAACGCTCTCATGGAGAAGAAGGAACTTACGAGAGAAGAAAAGAACGTCATAGCTGAGAGACTTCACTCCAATGTCAACGAGTTTGAGAAGACTATAGAACATGCTGCGACGGTACTCTCAGAGATAACCAATCTTACTTCTTTTGCGCTGACACCCAGCAAAGACGAAGATGCCTTGAAATTTATCAATTTACTGCCTGTAGATGAAAATACGGTGGTGATGATGATAGTTTCAGAGAGCGGCAAGATATCGAACAGGGCCATCAATGTGAAAGTCCCGTATACAGAAGAAAATCTGCAGCTGCTTTCAAAGTCCATGACGTATAACTATAAAGGAAAAAGCATAAGTCAGGTTCTGACCGACAACATAGTAGAGAACTTCAGGTCAGACATAACCGCCATGAGCGGACTGGCAAAGGATGTGATGCCTAATTTCATGAAGACTCTCGAAGATATGCTCAACGTGAATCTTTATATGGAGGGGCTTACAAATATATTCGATATTCCCGAGTACAACGACCTGCAGAGGGCTAAAAGCTTCATAGAGATGCTCAGTCAAAAAGAGGATTTTACCAAGAAGCTCATAGAAAGGGAAGACGGCGTAATCGTCACCATCGGTGAAGAAAACGCAGACGATATAATGAATGATTGTGCTCTTATTACGGCGAGCTACCACGTAGACGGCAAGCTGGTGGGAAAGATAGGAGTGATCGGTCCTACAAGGATGAGGTACGGCGAGATAACCTCTATAGTGGAATATCTCACCGACAATCTGAGCAACACGTTCAAACTTGAAAGCGGAGGTAATGAGGAAGATGAGTGATGACGCTAAGAAAAAAGCAAAGAAAGAATGTGAAGAGGCTTGCGAAGAAAAAGTGAAGAACGCTGAAGGTCAGCAAGACGAGGCTAAAGACAGTGACGGATCTTTTAGCGGAGCCGAAAGAGAAAGTTCGGATCCGGATAAAAAAGAAAGCGAGCAGCCTGAGAAAGATCAGGAAGAAGAGGCGCTGAACGTCAAGTATCTGAGACTCATGGCAGATTTTCAGAACTTTAAACGCAGGACAGAAAAAGAAAAAGGCGACATTTATGCGTTCGCTAATGAAAAGATAATCAGCGAACTGCTTAATGTGATAGATAACTTTGAGAGAGCTCTGGCGGCAGGGGATAAAGACGACAGCTTCTGCAAAGGAATGGAAATGATCTTAAAACAGCTGTTGTCGGTGCTTGAGAAAGCCGGAGCCAGCGAGATAGCGGCCTTGGGAGAGGATTTCGATCCTAATTTCCACAACGCTGTGATGACTGAGGACTCTGCCGAGTACGAAAGCGGAAAGGTGACGGAAGTCCTTCAGAAGGGGTACATTTTAAATAACAAAGTAATCAGACCTTCCATGGTGAAGGTTGCTAACTAACAGGAGGAAAGAAAATGGCAAAAGTAATTGGTATTGACTTAGGAACTACAAACTCTTGCGTTGCAGTATTAGAAGGCGGTGAGCCTACAGTTATAGCTAATGCAGAAGGAATGAGAACTACTCCGTCGGTAGTGGGTTTCAAAAAAGACGGAGAAAGACTGGTGGGAGAGACTGCCAAGAGACAGGCGGTAACAAATCCCGACAGAACTATTTCTTCCATCAAGAGACATATGGGAGAAAATTATAAGGTAACCATCGACGGCAAGGATTATACTCCGCAGGATATTTCAGCGATGATCCTTACAAAACTGAAGAACGACGCTGAAAGCTATCTGGGAGAAAAGGTGACGGAGGCTGTAATCACAGTACCGGCATACTTCTCTGACGCTCAGAAGCAGGCGACTAAAGACGCCGGCAAGATTGCGGGACTTGACGTAAAGAGAATAATCAACGAACCTACGGCAGCTTCTTTGGCCTACGGTCTTGACAAAGAAGAAGGATCTCACAAGATTCTGGTATACGACCTGGGCGGAGGTACTTTCGACGTATCCATCCTGGAACTGGGCGACGGAGTATTCGAAGTACTGGCTACGAATGGAGATACGCATTTGGGCGGTGACGACTTCGATGAAGTCATCCTTAATTATCTGGCAGATAATTTCGCCAAGGAACACGGTGTAGATCTAAGAGCAGACAAGATGGCTCTACAGAGACTGAAGGAAGCGGCTGAGAAGGCCAAGAAGGAACTCTCCGGTTCCCAGACTACTAATATCAACCTGCCGTTTATAACAGTTACGGCCGACGGTCCTCTTCACATGAATGAAGATCTGACCAGAGCCAAGTTTGATCAGCTGACGGGACATCTGGTTGAAAGGACTATAGGACCTATGAAAAAGGCCATGGCTGATGCGGGAGTTTCAAACTCCGATATCGCAAAGGTCATCCTGGTAGGAGGTTCCACCAGAATACCTGCTGTTCAGGAAGCGGTGAAGAAAGTTACGGGTAAAGATCCTTTCAAGGGTATCAACCCTGACGAGTGCGTAGCAATCGGAGCAGCCATTCAGGCAGGCGTGCTGACAGGCGAAGTACACGACGTGCTTCTTCTGGACGTAACTCCTCTGTCCCTCTCCATAGAGACTCTGGGCGGAGTGGCTACAAAGCTCATAGAAAGAAATACTACTATCCCTACGAAGAAGAGCCAGATATTCTCAACTGCCGCCGACAATCAGACGGCTGTAGACATCCATGTAATGCAGGGTGAAAGAGAGATGGCCTCAGGCAACACCACTTTAGGAAGATTCCAGCTCACAGGAATCGCTCCGGCTCCTCGCGGAATACCTCAGATCGAAGTCACTTTCGACATCGACGCCAACGGTATCGTAAACGTAAGCGCCAAGGATATGGGAACAGGCAAGGAACAGAGAATAACTATCACTTCTTCCACCAATCTTTCCGAAGACGAGATCAACAAGAAGGTCAAGGAAGCGGAAGCATATGCTGAAGAGGACAAGAAGAGAAAAGAAGAAGTAGAGATAAGAAACAGAGCGGAATCTCTCGTATATGAAACCGAAAAATCCGTAAAAGATCTGGGAGATAAGCTGAGCGAAGAAGAAAAGACTGAAATCAACGATGCTAAAGATCAGCTTCAGGCCGTCTTAAACAACGGAACGGTAGACCAGATAAAGGAAAAGACGGAAGCTCTTACGGAGAAATTCCACATCATTTCTACTAAGCTGTATCAACAGGCCCAGGCGGCAGGTCAGGATCCTTCGGCTGCAGCCGGCGCAGGTTTTGATCCGGGACAGCAGGCTCAGGGAACAGAGCAGACAGGCCCTGCGGATGACAACGTAGTAGATGCAGACTATGAAGTAGTAGACGACGACAAATAATCGCCGCATATCAAAAAATATTTCAGCAAAGCAAAATATTTCCTTCTTTCAAATATGGAAGGAAATATTTGCTTGCTTATCAGAGGTTAGAATATGGCAGAAAAACGTGATTACTATGAAGTGCTTGGTTTAAAGAAGGGCGCCGGCGAGGATGAAATAAAAAAGGCTTTCAGAAAGATGGCGATGAAATATCATCCCGACAAGAACCCCGGAGACAAGACTGCAGAAGAAAAATTTAAAGAGGTAAATGAGGCATACAGCGTCTTGTCCGATCCTGAGAAGAAGAGCAAGTACGACAGGTTCGGCCATGCGGGAGTAGATCCGAATTCCGGTTTCGGCGGAGGCGGCTTCGGCGGCTCTGGTTTCGGAGGTTTTGAAGATATCTTCGATATGTTCGGAGGAATGTTCGGAGGCGGCTTTGGAGGAGGCGGCTTCGGCGGACAGCAGAGAAGGGCGAATCAGCCTAAAAAGGGAAGAGATCTGCAGAAGGCCATCACGATTACCTTTGAGGAAGCCTGCTTCGGAACTAAAAAGAACCTTCAGATAAATAAATATGTCACTTGCCCTACATGTAAAGGGGAAGGAAACAAGTCCGGAACATCTAAAAAAACTTGTCCTAAGTGCGGAGGCAGCGGCCAGGTATCACAGACTCAGAAGACGCCTTTCGGACAGTTTCAGAGCGTTACTACGTGCGATCAGTGCGGAGGCAGCGGCAAGATCATAGAAGAGTCTTGTCCTGAATGTAAGGGCACCGGCAGAATACGCAAGAGCGTAAAACTTTCCATAGACATACCCGCCGGCGTTGACAACGAAAGTGTGATTCCTATCAGAGGCCAGGGCGAGCCGGGAACTAACGGCGGACCGGACGGAGATCTGTATATAGTCATTACTGTCAAGCCGCATAAGATATTTAAGAGAAAGGGAGACGATCTGTATCTGGAAATGCCTATCAGTTTCGATCAGGCAGCTTTGGGAGCAGAACTCATCGTACCTACGCTGGATGGAAAAGTGTCTTATAAGATACCTGCGGGAACTCAGCCGGGAACTGTATTCAGGC
Organism: Firmicutes bacterium CAG:145; assembly: GCA_000435715.1. Classification (GTDB taxonomy): domain Bacteria; phylum Bacillota; class Clostridia; order Peptostreptococcales; family Anaerovoracaceae; genus Fimisoma. The sequence continues at coordinate 140,101 of FR882600.1, read as the reverse complement.
TGAAAGAAAAGGGCGTCAAAAAGCTTCGCCGAGAGGCTAAGGGCGATCTGTACGTAAAGGTTAATCTGGAAGTGCCGACCAAACTGAACAATAAACAGAAAAAGGCCATAACCGAAATGGGTAAGGTTGTAACTGAAGATTGTTATCAAAAAAAGGGCGGCTTTGCGGAGAAGTTAAAAGAGATGTTTAAATAACAGGGATATAATAGACGACGGATGACATTCGTCCCTTGCCGGGACGGGTCTCATCCGTTTTTTGTCTTTGGCAGCCGATAATTTAACGCTGGGACAGGGATGAGCTTCACGGCTGTTGCAATGGCCTCATCAGCGTAGGTAAGATAGGTCTGCCATAGATGGCGCACTTCTTATTTTAGTTTCCCTCTGCTGGATTTTTGATTGCTTCATGCTTTTTCTGTTCGTTCATTGTGAGAGTTACATTTCTGATGGTGATCCTCTTTCACAGGAGGTTAGTTTATCACATCCTCCATGCCTTTGGAACATTTTCATTTGCAGTATTCTGAGACATTATCATATTTGGCTTACAGGTTTTCGTCGTAATTTGAAAATTAATTGACATAATTAAAAGAATGTGATAGCTTTATGATAATACAGAGATTAGATAATATTTATTTAAACATATAATATGCAGAATTTATCTAATGAACTGAGAAGGTATGACATATATGGAAACGGATAAATAGCGTAGAGGCTGAATAAATATTGCCTGTACGCTTTTATTGTATTTTTTAACGGCTAAGTGGAGTTGAGATGGGGATATAAAATGAATTCTAAAAACCGAAAGGCTGTCATAAAGGGGTGCTGCGCTTTTATTGCGTCAGCCTCACCCCTTACACTTGCCATGTACAGAGCCGATACAGTTTACGGGGAAGTCGATTTTCGACAGGGATTTACGGTGATAATGGCTGCTTCTCTCATCATTGCGATGTTTCAGATTGCAGTGTCAATGTGGTATGAAAAAAATAGCAGCCGATGTGACAAAACAGCTTCTGCTTCACTTAGGATAAAAACAGCCTATGCCATATTGGAATGAGCGCCGCAGCAATATGGATATTAAGCAGAAAGAAACGAGAAATTAAATAATTCGATATCTGATGCCGACATTTTCCCAAAAACCTCTTGACTATATAATTACTATATACTTTACAATTTAAATCAGAGAGTAGCTTCTGGCAAGCTTGCTTGCCTTTTTGTCCGAAGAGCCGCAGGCGATTCGAAGACAAAACGGACAGCAGAGACGTCAGAGACGAAGCGAACGATTGCAATGAACGCCGGGAGCTTTTCGTCCCTCAGGGTCTTGAGCGGGAGACTATCACCCGCCGCCTGCTATATCGTAAAGAAAGAGGTGAAATAAGAATGAAGCTCAGCTTTAAGACTAAACTGTCTTACGGCGTAGGAGCAGTATGCGACAACGCCATGTATATGCTTGCCGGTACATATCTGCTCTTATTTTTGACTACCGTTGCCGGAGTAAACCCGGCAGTAGCGGGCACCATCTCCGCCATAGGATCAATTTGGGAGGCGATGTGCGCTCCTGTAGTGGGATTCAAATCTGATACGGCCCTCACCAGATTCGGAAGGCGAAAGCCTTTTCTGCTGGCGGCGGCTTTTCCTGTAGCGATAGTTACGAGTCTGCTTTTTACAGCCATCGACGCTTCTGATACTGTTAAAGTCATATATTATGTGGTTATGGTGATAATGTACTGGACCTGTTTTTCCTCGTTTTTTGTGCCATATCTTGCATGGGGATCTGATTTGACGGACGATTACAACGAAAGAACGGTGCTCAGGTCTTTTGCGTATATCTTCAATCAAGTGGGAATGTGTGTGGGTATGGTGCTTCCGTCTATCGTGGTGGATTATTGCATGAACATAGGCAAGACGGATCGACAGGCATGGCAGATAGTAGGATTGATGGTAGGGGTATGCGGAGCCGCGGCTCTTCTGGCCTGCGCTTTGTCCATAAAGCAGGACGACGATAAAAATTTTGTAAAACCGCAGAAGAAAAAGAAAGAGTCCATAATAAAGACTCTGCCTTCTATCTTAAGAGAATATTGGAATATCCTGAAACTCAAGCCCATAAGGATTATAATCGGCTCGAGCCTTGCATATCTGATCGCCAATATAACATTTTCGTCAGACCGTGTATTTTTCATGAAATTCAATATGGGTTTAGGAGAGAAGACCGTATCGGCTATGCTCATGATGATAACTGTCGCCGGAGTGGCGACGGTTCCGCTTATAACAAAATTAGCCGGACGATTTGATAAGAAAGATGTGTTCATGGGTGTGATCGGCCTCTGCGGCCTGGCCATGATGTCCACTAGGATAATAGGAGTAGACTCTTTTTCCATGCTGGTGGCGGTGTGTCTGCTCTATGCGGTGGCCAACGCCTGTTACTGGCAGCTTATGCCGTCCATGATATATGACGTATGTGAAGTAGAGGAATTGATATCAGGAGAGAAACACTCGGGGGCAGTGATATCTCTTCAGTCCCTGTCAGAATCCATATCTATAGCGGTAGGACTTCAGGTACTGGGTATAATCCTCGCCATGGCAGGATTCGACAGCGAGGCCGCTACGCAGTCTCAGCTGGCCATGACCTGGGTAGAAAATGCCTTCGTAGTTATTCCGGGAGCAGCAATGGTATGCGTAGCCCTGATCGTAAGGAAGTTCCCGATGACTAAGGAATTATTCAATCGAGTCAAGGAGGCCCTTGAGCGAAGAAGAGCAGGAGAAGAGATAGATATAGATGAATTTATCGAGATATTCGAGTAGAACTTAAGTATGATAGACAGATGAATAAAAACACGTCGTGCTGCCGGAAGCCTTTAGGCCTCCGGCAGTTTGATATACGGAGAAAACCACTGCGCAGTTTATTCTGAGAAAGGTATGGACAGCCTGACTAAATAATTGAAATATCCTTCCGTAGAGAGATCGTCCAATATGACGTCTTCATAAAAAATTTTGCCCAGCTTCAAATTATGAGAAGCCGCATAGTCCATCATCCTCAGACAGTTTGCTCCTATATTTTCATAGCCGTGGTCATCATATAAAGTGAGGTGAGGACCGCCCTGAGCGCAGAAGAGCTCATTTTCATCGGGAAAACTTTCCACCGCAGTATAGAACTTTGAGTATTTATAACCGTCTTCTGAAACGCTCTCTACGGGAATGAGGCTGCCTATAGGAGTAGCATTGTGAAGGCCCATCCGGCTGCAATAATTTAAATGATCACCTAAAGCCTCAGTTACCGCCGCTGTATCATCCGGCCCGTTATAATCTGAAGTTATCATGTATCGCTGAGGAAGAACCTGTATCTGTATGGTATCTATGACTGCCTTCTGGCCTTCCTGGGTGATGCGTATCTTCTTATCTATATACTGCCTGGTCTGCCACAGAGTCTGTATCTTCTTTTCTATTTCCATGGATTTGGATTCCATCAGCCTTATAAGAGCCTCAGGAGAACGGCAGTCCATGTGAGCTTTTATTTCTCTTATATGTACTCCCAGGTCTCTGAGCATGGCTATGACTGTAAAAGTCTCTATCTGCGTATAGGAGTAATATCTGTAGCCGTTACTTCCTGTGATGTCGGGGCTGAATATGCCCACCCGGTCGTAATAGATAAGTGTCTGTTTGCTTACGCTGCATATTTTGGCGAATTCGCCTGTAGTAAAATAATGGTTTTTCATAGAACACCTCTTTTTCATTTTAACATCTGCAGAGGGTGAAGACAATATCTTGGCTTTTTGCTTTCGTTTTGTTATACTTATTAAAAAAGGAGGAAGAATTATGCTTGTTATAGGATACCCAAAATGCAGTACCGTTCAGAAAGCTAAAAAATGGCTGGATGAAAACGGATATCGATATGAAGAACGAAACATAAAAGAGGAACCGCCGACTTATGAGGAACTCAAAGCATGGCATCAGATGAGCGGTCTTCCCATTAAGAGACTGTTCAACACCAGCGGCCTTGTCTATAAGTCCATGGGGCTTAAGGATAAGCTGCCGGATATGACCGAGGACCAGCAGCTGAGGCTGCTTTCGACCGACGGAATGTTGGTGAAACGCCCGGTGATAATAGACGGCGACAGAGTGTGGTTCGGATTTAAAGGAAGCCTTTAGGTGAAGATGATGAAAATCATAGATCTCACTCATACTATAGCTGAAAATATGCCTGTGTATCCGGGAACGGAGGGACCGAAGCTGACGACTGCCAATACTTATGAGACAGACGGCTTCAAAGAGACGCTTCTGAAAATGTACAGCCATACAGGCACGCATATGGATCCGCCGGCCCACTTGTACAGCCATGGAAAGACATTGGATCGCTTTCCTGCGTCCCATTTTGAGGGGAGGGCTTTTACGGTGGACTGCACAGCGCTTTGCCGGGGAGAGAGGATAACTATGGATATGATAGATATGCAGACAGCCTCCTCTGCCGACTATTTGCTCTTCAATACCGGATGGAGCAAATACTGGGGAAAGAAAGAGTATTTCGGCAAGTACCCGTGCGTAACAGGCGAAGTCATAGATTATATAAAAGAAAGCGGAAAAAAGGGAATAGGCCTTGACACCATAGGTTTAGACCCTATAGAAGATGAAAATCTCACCCTTCACAGGAGGCTCTTTGAAAATGACAATGTGGTCGTCATCGAAAATCTGACTAATCTAAAGAGCATAACAGGAATATCCTGCTGGTTCTGCTGCCTCCCCATCAAGTATGAGAATTCCGACGGATCGCCTGTACGCGCCATAGCCGCTGTAGACCGAGGAGTGTAAAATGAAATATATACAAGTTGAGATTAAGCTTGATCAAGTCCATATAGAGCCGGTGACGGGTCTTCTCCTGACTATGGGAATCGATGAAACAGCAGTAGAAGATCCTTCCGATCTTGCGGAGATACTGAGCAAAGAACATGGATATGAATGGGACTATATAGACGACGGAGTGCTTGCTTCATCTGGCGCTGTTCCCAAGATAACTTTTTATCTGGATGAGGGAGAAGACGAGAGAGCCGCCTCTTTGGCCCAGAAGATAGGGGCTGAATTTACCGAGACCGAAATCACGATTACAGCTCAGGATGATTCTCAGTGGAAGGATAAGTGGAAAGAATTTTTTAAGCCCGCTCATATAACAGAAGATCTGGTGGTCAAGCCCACATGGGAAGAGTACAGGCCTAAGGGGAGAGAGAAGGTAATAGAGATCGACCCCGGAATGGCTTTTGGCACGGGGACTCACGAGACGACATCTCTGTGTCTAAAACTGATGGAGAAATATCTCAGGCCGAAAGACCACGTTCTGGACGTGGGGTGCGGTTCGGGAATACTGTCTGTGGGGGCGGCTCTTTTGGGGGCTGAAAAAGTCCTGGCCATAGATATAGATCCCGAGGCCGTTAAGGTGTCAGCCGAAAATGTGAAGCTGAATAGATGTACAGATACAGTAGAAGTCAGGCAGGGAAACCTCATAGACGGAGTAGACTTCATGGCGGATATAACTGTGGCAAACCTCATGGCCGATCTCGTGATGCTTCTCACAGGACATATGTATAAAGCCATGAATCAGGGAGGTATTTATATATCATCCGGTATTCTGACAGAAAAAGAAGACGAAGTGACTCGGGTCATAAAGTCCTGCGGCTTCGATATAATAGAGACGAGAAAAGACGGCATGTGGTGCGCGATAGCAGCTCGCGCCCGCTTCTGATGACTGCCGGCATCTACAGAAAATAACGATGAAAAAAGCGAAAGGCAATGCCCTGATACCGGCAGACCTTTCGCTTTTGCAGATCTTGATCAATCTTTTTTGTCCTGAAGAATTTTGCGGCAGGTGCTGCATCCGAATATTATGCCTACCACCAGGACCCCTGCAATGCTTACGTTTCTTACGATCTTTGAAACGTCCACGCTGACCGTGATGTCAGCCGTCTTTTCGCCTCTGTCTTGTAAATTCATCTTGTTCACCCCCTTGGTTAAGAGTATTTTATCAGATAATTTCGTTCATGTCAAAATCAGGAGTGCGCAGAAAACGCTTTAATCCGTAGAGGCAGTCCGGGTTTCCCTTTTTGAGATGGTTAATCTTTTGATAGCTTATGAGAGTGATCTTAAAACCTATATTTTTTAATATTTCATTGGCGCTGCCGTCCATGGGATATTCTCCGAACGGCCAGGCGAACACTATGGGAGAGGAGCCGGTGGCGGCGAGGACTTTATCTTGCGTCTTGGAAAGGTCTTCTGTCAGCGCCTCGGAATAGGCGTCCTGGCTTTCCCCGCTCTTCTTTGAAGCGCCTTTTCGCTCTCCCTTAGCGGTGTGCATATCATAAGTGTGGTTTCCTATCTCTATAGTATTGGAGGAGGCCATCAGAGCTATTTCTCCCCAGGTGAGGTTGGAGTTGAAGAGACTCCTGTAGACGTCTCCTGAAGAAAGATCGCTCTGAGAGCCGATGATGGAAATGAGGGCTTTCATGTGATACTTTTGAAGCAGAGGATATGCTATGCTGTAATTGTTGGCATATCCGTCGTCGAAGGTTATGAGGACAGGTTTTGCGGGAAGAGCTGTGCCTTTTTCCACGTAATCTGTGATTTGTCTGGCAGATACTGTGGTGAAGCCGTTATCTCCAAGCCATTTGAGGTCGGATTCAAAAGTTTCGGCGCTTATGGTGTATTCGCTTACTTCTGAAGGATCCTTCGTGATTCCGTGGTACATGAGAACAGGGAGCTGAACGCTTTCACGGGCGTCGGTGATGACGCTTCGCCCGCCGGCCGGTGTAGAAGACGAGCTTAGATATGCCAGCGTGCCGGTCAGCGCCATAACTATTATAAAAAGAAATAATAAAAAATCTGTTTTTTTCATTTTTCCGGTTCCTTTCGAGGTGATCTTGAGAGAAAATATGAGAGGTTATATATACCGGGTCTGCCGGACAGATTTTCTCTCTGTTTAATATTTTATTTATAAAGAGAGCCATATATGATAATTGCGGTATAATGAACCCATCGATTATATCGGAGGCCGCGCTTAATGCAGGCCGTCGAGGCTACAATCCCCATGCGGCCGTACGCTGCCACACTTGTTGCGGTGAAAAACAGCGCATGCTGTATTCTACAGAGAAAAGCACAAATTCTACAACAGAATTTGTTAAAATGGTTGTAGAATCGCAATAATGAATCAGAATTTACAGCATATCCGCTTTTTCACCGTCATTTAAGCTGTTTTCTTCCCAAAATGCTGCCACATGGGGATCTTCTTACCCATAAATAAGTCCTCCTTAATATAATAGGGATAAATAAAACACTGTGCCTTAGCACTATCTTAATTATAGTTTCACGTTAAGACTTTGTCAAGTAATAAATAATGTATACATAATCTTAACAAAACGCCTACCTAAAAAAAGCTACATAATATATGCGTATGCGCACAACGGAAAATAAATCGCCGGATTGGTGAGGCAATGCCTATGATGGGCATGGGGAAAAGGGGGAAAAACGGCCGGTAAAATGTTTTTAATATTTTTTTCAAAAAAATCAAAAATAGAGCCGCCGAACGGAAGGGTTCATTGAACCGCCGATGCGGTCGTCCGCTGCGGCGCAGGGCACTGCGATTATGTTATAATAGTACAATACCTCACGGCGTTAGCGGAATAAAAGATTTTGACGCCTGAGAGAACATTGTATCATATCCCCTCATTCCTATTAGAAATGAAGGCGCCCCGGGTTTGGCCGCTGCGGCATAACTGCCGCAATCATGGTACAATAAACCCATGGATCATGATAGCGGCGTTGCCGCAAAACGCAAGACAGATAAAGGAAGGTTATATGAAATCTGCTTTTCACACGTTAGGATGCAAAGTCAATCAGTATGAGACCGAGGCCATGAAGGAACAATTCATAGCCGCAGGCTTTGAAATAGTGGATGAAGATGATTTTGCAGACGTCTATGTAATAAATACCTGTACCGTCACAAATATTGCCGACAGAAAGTCCCGGCAATATATAAGGCGAATGAAAAAGAAAAACCCGGACTCAGTCATAGCAGTCACGGGATGTTACGCACAGATAAAACCGGAAGAACTTTCGTCTCTGCCGGAAGTCGACATAGTGGCGGGGACGGGAGAAAAAAACAATATAATAAAATATGTAAAAGACTTCATGGATGAGAGGAGCCCTCAGATTCATGTCAGAGATTACGACCGGCTGTGTGATTATCAGGACTGCGGAATAATAACCTCCATGGAATCCAGGACGAGAGCATATATAAAGATTCAGGAAGGCTGCGACAGATTCTGCGCTTATTGTCTCATCCCCTTTGCCAGAGGAAAAGTCAGAAGCAGAGACCCGGAAGAGATAGTCAAAGAGGCCCGGACTCTGATAGATAAAGGTTTTAAGGAACTGATCCTCACAGGTATAAATACTGCGCTTTACGGAAGTGAGGATGGCTTTTGCGAGAAGTATCCGGGAGCCTCTTACGGCGGCCTTAGGGGAGTTGAGATCATAATAGCAGCTCTCGACGACCTGCCGGGAGATTTCAGAATCAGACTCAGTTCTCTGGAGCCGGCAGTCATAAATTCCGAATATGTAAAGAAACTGATGAAATACAGACGCCTCTGCCATCATCTTCATCTTTCGGCTCAGAGCGGAAGCGACAGAGTGCTAAAGCTTATGAACCGGCCGTACGGCAGAAAACAATATCTGGATATCATAAAAGTGCTGAGAGAGGCAGATCCTCTTTACGGGGTAAGCACTGATATAATCGTAGGATTTCCATGTGAGACTGAAGAGGACTTGGGGGACAGCATTAAACTCATAAAAGAGGCTGAATTTTGTAAAGTACACCCTTTTCGATATTCCAAAAGAGAGGGGACTGCCGCTGCCCTTATGGATGGGCAGATAGATCACCGTATCAAGAATCTGAGAATGGAGGCGCTAACTTCGGCGGCCGAAAGATATGTGTCTGAGTTTCTTGAAAAGTGTATCGGCGATAGAAGAACAGTACTGTTTGAGGAGAGAGACGGTGATTTGGTGACAGGGTATACGGACAATTACATAAAGGTATATGCTGAAGGAAGCGAAATAAATTGTTTCAAAGAGGTCAGACTTCTTGAAAGATACAGAGACGGAATGAAAGGAGAAATATGATGGCAGATTGTATATTTTGCATGATAGGTAAACGCGAAATACCATCCAACGTGGTATATGAGGACGATAAGCTGATCTGTTTTCACGATCTTGAACCTCAGGCGCCGGTACACGTATTAGTGATTCCCAAAAAACACATCGAGTCGCTGGACGATGTCAAAGATGAGGACCGGGAATTGATGGGACATATAATGGTAACTATCAAAGAGATAGCGGCTCAGCTGGGTCTGGAAAACGGATACAGAGTGGTCAGCAACAACGGTGAGGACGCCTTCCAGACAGTGAAGCATCTTCATTTTCACATATTGGGAAAGAGAAAGCTGACCTGGCCGCCAGGCTGACAGAAGCGAAACAGGGCGAGGGATTTCCTCTCTGCTTGACAATAGAATAGTCAATACGATGCAAAGAGTGGCAGC
>FR882600.1:83489-130460 GCA_000435715.1 Firmicutes bacterium CAG:145 | reverse complement strand
GGCCCGGTCTTTTGTCTCTTAGGCTGCCGACAGATAACAAGTCCCAGCCTTTGGATATTTATGCCAAAGAATAGATACTTATCTATCGTATATATTGAACTTTTTGTGTTGTGGATTAACACAAAATTTCTCGGCTGATAGTTGGTGATTTGTCATGACGGCAGCAATTAATTGCATAAAAATGAAAATTTATGAATTTTTATCAAAAATATATTGAAAATGTGAAGATGCCTTGGTATAATCATGAATATAGATTTTGTGGGCCTATAACAAAATTATTAGTGATTATTAAGGAGGAACGATAAATGAGTCAGTACAGCAAAAAAGTGTTCAGCAAATTGGCTGTAATACTTTTAATAATTTCAATGCTCATTCCGCAGGCTGGTTACGCTTTGGCCGACCAAAGCGGAATGATGATAGAGGACTTGGCCTCGGCGTATGAGGTAGATATGCAGATACCTCTGGCAGCCGACAGCCATGACGTTGAAATTTCTATACCTGTAACGGGGAAAACCCAAGATGAGCTTACTCAGCTTATAGATGAGGGCAGTATTTCTCTGTCGCTGACGAGAAATGAACAGCGGCCTTATGTGGATAAGGAACTTTATCCGAATCAGAGCCAGGGAGGACCTTTAGACCAGTGGCAGACTCAAAACAAGAGCGGCGACAACAGTATGTTTACAGATATCCGATATGAGGCGGGGACTCATGAAGGTCAGGTATGTCTGAACATTACGTTTGATGTAAACTGCTATTTTTATGACAGAAGCGGATCAGCCGATTACAGCGCGCCACATTCAAACGGGGGAGCATATCTGGACCTATGCGGATATTTCGATCTCAATGCTGTATCAGGTGATGAGGTTTTAGGAAAAGCGGATATAAAAGTGGTGCCTTATGAAGGTTTCCATACTATGGAGGAGATATATGCCGAAATTAAAGAAATCGTCAGCACCGGAAAAGCTAACGGCCTCTATGCTGAAGAATTTTCTATGGGAACATCCAGCGGCGGAAGAAATATGCCATATATTATAGTAGCCCAAGACAAGAGCGCCGTAACAGACTGGCTTGATTTTACAGAGATGGCCGAGACCGATCCGGACAAAGCGCTCAAGATGATAGACAGCGGCCAGGCCGAAGATATAAAAGTACCTGTGATGTACTCCAATATACATTCCAACGAAGTCGCAGCCTCCGACGGAATCATGGACTTTGCTAAGAAACTGGTCAAAGAAGAGAGCATCTCATACGATCTCTTGACAGGATTTACGGCAGAGGGAGAGGCGCAGCTCAAAGCAGAGATGGGCCAGGCAGGCCAGGCGGGAAGCGTGGCCGTTCCGGAACTGGTAGCAGACGATTCTACCTATCTGGGCTATATACAGGCAGGGAACGGACAGTCGGGTAAAGTAGACTTGGAAAAATACTATACCATAGATACGGAAGAGGTGGAGATTTCCAAACTCTTGGAGGATGTATTTTTCATACTGGTACCTGAAGAAAACGTAGACGGACGTACATATATTACACGCGCGGCAGATAACGGATACGATCTCAACAGGGACAATTCTTTCCAGACCACTGCCGAAACGGCTAACATGCAGAAGCTGATAGGAACTTTTAACCCCGTGTCTTTGACAGAATTCCACGGCAGAATAGAAGATTTTCAGTGTGAACCTTGCAGTCCTCCGCACGAACCTAACTTTGAATATGATCTTCTTTCGCAGCATCTGATGAAAGGAGGAGAGGCCTTAGGCATCGCAGCGGTGACTAACAATGACGGATATAACAGCTATGTGATACCGCAGAGGGATTATCTCACTTATACGGGGACTGCTGACGGCAACGGAGAAGCTCAGACTAAATGGGAAAGCCCATGGGACGATATGTCTACCAGCTACACTCCTCAATTCGCCATGCTTCACGGTACTGTAGCTTATACGGTGGAACTGCCTGCATACAATACCCAGACGTCTTTGGCTGTCAGTTACGGTATATTGGGCCAAGCTGATTATATAGCCGGCGAAAAAGAGGGGTATCTGGAGTCTCAGGTAAAGATCTTCCAGCGTGGAGTCACAAATTATAATTCAAATAGTTTTGATGAAGTGGGGCAGTGGTTCTGTGATCAGAACGACGTAGAGGGAGCCGAGGCAGACTTGTTCCGTCCCGAGTATGATGAGGAAGGACAGAACGGAAACTTCTATCCCGAATGTTATGTGATTCCTATGGACGCTGACAATCAGAAGAACGTCGCCGCCGCCGCAGAAATGATACAGATGCTGGCCAGAAACGACGTAAAGATAAACATAACTCAGAAGGAATTTACTTATGATGGAGTCACCTACCCGGAGGGAACGGCCGTAGTTTCCATGTATCAGGCTAAGAGGTCTGTAGCCAACGGACTGCTTTACGACGGAACTCTGATACAGGGATGGTCAGATCTTTATTCTGAGGGTATAACTTCCTTTAATGAAACACGGGGCTTCGATATGATCACCGTAGCGGAAACCGCCGCCTATGATGACATTGAGAAAGCTGAAGGAAAAGACAAGGATTACGAAGCCGTAACCGAATATGCAAAGAGTCTTGGAACATCATTTACGGGAGTTGAGAACGCGGACGTCATCATTAAAAATGTTTCCGAGGATTCAACTTCGGCGGTAAACGCCCTGCTTAAAAACGGAGCTCAGGTCGCTATGATAACTGAAGGAGACGAGAAAGGTAACTTCATATTGTCTTATCAGGATTATTTGACCGTGAAGGGTGAATATCTCCTGAAAGCGGAAGGTGTGTACGGAGAACAGTTTAAGGCCAATATAATAGCCAAGGCGCCGTCGATATATATAACCGGCGTACCGGGAATCAGCGGATCAGGTTATGTTCAAACGCCAAGGATCACAGCCAGCTCGTATAATTACGACAGGGTGGCTATGGAATTGATGAACTTTGCGACTACTTCTGATATAAGTCAGGCTGATGTGGTGATCGGAGCCAGCGCCCTCAGCGGCGAGGCCCTTGCCGCCGTTCAGAGCGGTGTTCCATACATAGGTTACGGAAGCGGTACGTCGAAATTGACGTCTCTGTTTGGAGAAAGCTTCGGCCGCATATCTCTCAAGGGAGCGATGGATTGTCTGGGATATGTGATTTATCCAAATACGACTCTTGTCAACGCTAACTATGTAGCTGAAGACGATAATGTGATGTACGGATACGGCGCAGGGTATTTTTCCAAAATCCCTGAAGGAGCGACAGTTCTGGTACAGATGGACAAGGAAACTTCTCCTACGGAAGGATTCATTCCTGCTTACAGCGATGAAATGGCACAGGGTTATCAGCAGTTCATAGACGGCTCGATACAGGGCTTTGAATATCAAGGACCGGACGCAGCGGGAAATGATATAGACGTGGCTGTCTTTGCCAACACGCTGACTAATAAAGCTCATCAGAGAGATGAATACAGCTTTATAAGTAACTTTATATTTTCAAAACTTTTGGGAGACGAATATAAGGGAGTAAAGGCTCCTGACCAGGACAAGGGAGAGGATCCTCAAGAGCAGCAGGGCAGCCAGAACACTGCGGGGGCAGAGACATCGGGCGCCCAGACTCCTAAGACGGGCGACGATAGCTATCTGCTGCCTCTGATAGCTCTTATGCTCGTAAGCGGCGGCCTACTTGTAGCAATAAAGATCAAAATGAGAAAGGAAAAGATCAGATAAATCATAGGTCAGCGGAAATACTGCCGCTGTTATAATTCAGTTCAAATGATGGGACGCCCGAAAGGGAAGAGACCGCAGAAATTTTGCGGCTTCATGTCCTTGCTTAGAAAGACGATATTAAAAGTATTGACAAATCCCCCGCATAAAATATATAATGAAAAAGTCAGAAGACATTCTTGACTTTTAAATCAATAAAACGAATCTCAAGTGTTTTACACTTAATAGAGGAAATCGGTCAAAGTCCGATACGGTACCGCCACTGTAGGCGCGGAGCCGACTTCAAAGAGCCACTGGATAGTTTTCCGGGAAGGCAGAAGAAGGCGATGATGCGCGAGTCAGGAGACTTGCTTGAGATTATTCATCATAGAGCGAGTACTCAGGCATGAATATGAAATGAATGTATTTAAAACGGATCATTTTTTAATGATTCGTTTTTTTGTTTTTGTCAATTAAGAGTGCCTCTCCCGGTCATAAAAAACTATCGGGAGGGGGGGGTACTTTTCTATATGTATATCAAAACGGAGGAATGCGTCCAATGAATGAAAGAATTGAAGCCATTAAAAGAGAAATATGCAAAGTAGTCGTGGGCAAAGATCGGATAGTAGAAAAAGTTATGACGGCTATGATCGCAGGAGGACATATATTGCTGGAGGATATACCGGGCGTGGGAAAGACGACGCTGGCGCTGGCTTTCAGCAGGACTATGGGTCTTGACTTTGGCCGTATACAGTTTACTCCCGACGTAGTTCCCTCCGATATAACAGGGTTTACCATGTATGACAAGAACACCGGAAAATTCGAATATAAAGACGGAGCCGTGATGTGCAATTTTTTCCTAGCCGACGAAATAAACAGGACTTCCAGCAAGACTCAGTCTGCACTGCTGGAGGTGATGCAGGAGGGAAAACTTACCGTGGACGGAGAAATCCACATGATACCTAAGCCGTTTGTCGTGATGGCCACTCAAAATCCTGTCGGAACGGCCGGCACACAGATACTGCCCGAGGCTCAGCTGGACAGATTCATGGTAAAGATGTCCATGGGTTATCCCGATATACGGGCGCAGATAGACATAATGAAGGACAGGGCCGAGACTGACCCTTTGGAAAACGTGAAGCAGGTAGCTTCTAAAGAAGATCTCATAGAGATGCAGAGCCAGGCTAAAAGGGTGTTCGTAGACGATAAGATATACGAATTTGTGGCTTCGCTGGCAGAGGCCACCAGGCATCATCAATATATAAAACTGGGTGTGAGTCCGCGCGGAGCGCTGGCCATGTGTTCCATGGCAAAGGCAGAAGCTTTTGTCAGAGGAAGAGATTATGCAGTGCCTGAGGATATCACGGATAACTTCATATATACCTGCAAGCATCGCATCATACTTCATCAAAGAGCGCAGATGGCAGGCGTCAACGAGGATATGGTACTGACTGAGATTGCAGACCAAAATAAAGCGCCTAAGGTCTGACTGAAAGAGAGAATGAACTTGAGAAAAGAAAAATTGGTTTTTCTGATAACTATAGCGACAGGCATCGCATTATACCTGTTTACGGAATCGGACTATACGGTATTCATCATATTTGCCTGCCTGATATATGGCATATTTGCTTTTATCTGTTCAAGGGTGACGGGAAGAAAACTTGATATTTCTTTAGATATTTCTCACTGCGAGCAGAATCCTGTCATATCTGTGAAGATTAAAAACCGTTCTCTTCTGCCGGTATTGGCAGGAAGGGCGGCGCTATCTGCCGTAAATCTGATGACAGAAGAGGCGGAGGATACCGCAGTCAGTTTTTCGGCAGGCTCTCATAAGACGAAAGAGATTCAAATTCAGCTTACCGAGTTCCGGTGCGGCTGCATCAAGATCAGCGCCGGTGTTGTCACTGTATCAGACCCCTTGGAAATCTTTGAAAAGAACAGAACTTACCGGGCTCAGGCCGAATATTATGCGCTTCCGGCAGTGAACGATCTTGAGATTTCCAAAGAAGAATTGAGCAAATATGATATGGAAAGTTATAAGTATTCTTCGGTGAAAAAGGGAGAGGATCTCAGCGAGACTTTCAGCATAAGAGAGTATGCAGAAGGCGACGGTATAAAAGGGATCCACTGGAAGCTGTCGGGCAAGATGGGCCGTCTGATGATAAGAGTACCGAGTCTTCCTGTCGAGAACAGCCTGATGGTGATATTGGACAAGAGATATGCTACAGAAGAAGACCGAGCGGAAAAAGCGGAAGAGGCGGCAAAGTTGTTTCTGTCCATATCTGATACGCTGAAAAATCAGGGAGTGCGCCACTTTATAGGTTGGTACGACTATATATCATGTGATTTTGTATCCAGAGAGATAGACAATCAGGACAGGCTCAGGGAAGCTTCTCTAAAGTTGATTTCTACACCTTTTAGAGAGGATGAAGTATCGGGGGCAGACAGATTTTTAGAAGCTGACATTGAAAAACAGTACGCCTCTTATATATATGTAACTGACAGTGAGAAGGCGGAGAGAGATATCGAAAGGCTCAGAGAATATGGGGAAGTTAAGATCTATAGACCGAAAAACTTCATATAGAAATACTGTCTGGGCAGAACTGGTATCTGCCTCTGTCATAGCCATCGGATTCATGATGTGCGCCCTGCAGATGTTCGGATTCAGCTACGGGCTTGATAACGCTTTTTCCGGCGGAATAGGCGGAGGAATGATAAACGCCTGGAATACTGCTGCGGATGCTCTTGGGAATCGAGATTACGTCATACTGCCTCGCTTTGAAGGCGCCTCGGACAGCTGCGGATTATTCATAACGCTGTGTCTGATGGCGGCGGCAGCTATAGCCTTTTTTATAGTACGAAGCGGCAGAACCTGGCTTCTTTTGCTCTTCATAATTCCGCCTTCAATCATGAACACCGTATTTGGATTGCCTCTTGGGATATCCTCCTACGCAATGCTCTGCATCGGAATCATCTCAGGCGTATTGATTGTCAGAAAGGGCGCAGAAGGGTTTTTAAAAAACATCTTTTTCGTTGCGGCGGTGATAATCGTTTCCGCAGGAATAATCAGTATTCCGGCCGTATCTAAGATCGCGGCCGGACCGCTGCCTGTAGCCTCGCTGAGGGAGGAAGCGGCGAGTCTTGCAGAGAATATATATTATGGCCAAAACCCTTTAAAATCCGGCGACCTGACTCAGGAGCGGCGAGAGAATGAAGATGAAACGGCCTTGGAGATAACCATGTCGAATCCTCATTCTACTTATCTGAGGGGATTCATCGGAGATACGTACAGAGGAGACAGGTGGGACACTCTGAGTGACAGCGTCTACTATAATCAGAGAAATCTGATGTACTGGCTCGAACAATCAGGATTCAACACCTTTGGACAGACCGGACAGGCAAAAGATCTCACAGATGCAGAGGAAGAAAGCGCGCAGGCAGGAACGGTGAGTATCAGAACCGTCTCAGCGGATTCTCGGTACGCATATATACCGTATGAGATAGAAGGCGCGGTCGAAAGAACGAGAACGTGGGGCGGCAGCTTTATGACATCGGGAAAATTCGGAAGACTTACAGAGTATTCGTATGAAGCCGGGGAGAATTCCGTGAAGGACTGGACCGAGACGGCGGCGAGAATTTTCACACAGGAGAGTTCCGAAAATGAAGAGAATATACAAGCCTATCTGCTATCTGAAAGCTATTACAATCAGTACGTATATCAGAATTACAGATATATTTCTGCCGCCGACAAGAAGCTGATAAGCGATTCTTTCGGAGGATCCGGAGACCAGAGCAAAGGGCATGTGGATTACAAGACTGCCATAGAAAATGTAAAGGCCTATCTTAAAGATAATTACATATATACCGAAGACCTAAAAGAAGACGGCGATGAAGCCGGATCTATGCTTGAGACCTTTTTCAGCTCGAAGAAGGGATATGACGTACACTTTGCAACTGCGGCGGTACTGATGTTCAGATACTATGGTATTCCGGCCAGATATGCAGAAGGGTATCTGGTGACTCCGAAAGATGCCAAAGACATGGAAGAGGGACAGCCTTATGAACTGTCTATGGAGAGGGCACATGCGTGGCCTGAAATATACGTTGACGGAGTAGGATTTGTGCCTGTAGAAGTCTCTCCGGCTTATGAGGGGACCATGGAAGAGGCAGATATGAGTATAGGCATTTCAAACAGCAGCCTTGTGAGAGAATTTGATGAAGAGATAAATGACGACACGCAAGGCAGTTATGAGATAGGAGGCGATGATCTGACTCCGGATGCAGATATAGCTTTCATCGTTTTATGTATATTGGCCGCCGTGATTTTAGGAGGGCTGCTGACGGTTATATCAAAAAAAACCTGCCGAGAGATAAAGACATATCTCAAGAGGCGAAAGGACTTTCTCAAGTCGCCTCCCAAGGCGGCAGTCAGCGCAATATACGGTTTTATGGAAAGCAGGGATTACCCGCTTAAAGATGAGACAGTACAGCTTGGAAACAAGGCGGCATACAGCAGATATCCGATGGAGGAAGAAGACAGAAAAGTCATGATGAAATATCTGAAAGACGCCGAAAAAGAGAAAAAGAAGAATAAAAAGGGAAGATCATATTGACCATGAGAATAAAAAAAGCGTTAAACCAACATAAAATATTGATTGCAGTCTTCATCGCAGTAATAGCGGTGACAGCGCTGTCAGCCTTATACGTGACGTCTCATGGATATGCGCAAGGTGAAAACCCCATATCCGGAATAAATGAGAGCCGCTCTCAGATATTGGTGACAGGTCAGAACTATTCTCTCAATCATGAACAGGAGCAGCAGTATCTTGAAGAAGAACAAAAACGTGAAGAACTGAGAAATCAGGAACTGGCTGGTCAGCAGACAGGAGATCTGGGACAGGACTCTTCTCAGTGGGGAATAGATGATACAGGCGAGGGCAGCGGCAGCTTGGGAAGCTCCGGCGGCGACAGCCCTGCTCCGGGTAAAGGCGACGGCGATAAGGGAGATGAAGGCAGCGGCGAAAATACAGGAGGAGACGAAGAGGAATCTAAACTTCCCGTGATAAAGTCGAGCCTTTCGGAAGTCAGCAGAGTAGACGGCAATTATCTTACATTTACTGTAGAGGCCACCAGTTACAAAAAAGTCAAGCTCAGTTCTTTCAACATAAATGTGCTTGTTAACGGCAGCAGAATAAGCAGCTCGGGAACCAGCAGCAAAGGGGTAGTAACATACAGGGCTGACGGCGCTTTAAGAGACGGCGCCAATGAGATATCGGTAACAGCCACAGATGAGGAGGGCTATACGGCCACAAAGATATATAACTTCGATGTGGATATAAACGGAGAACGACCTCCGGGGGGCAATGTAAGCTTTGTACTGGACGCTCCGTCTATAGGGCTTGGGACGATATATAGAACTACGGCCACGTTTTACGAAGGAGAAAATGCGGCGGGGTTCATAGACAGAACTTTGAAATCCGCAGGGTTTTCTTTGAAGACGACCGGTTCGGTGGCCATGGGGTATTATGTGGCCAGACTCAATAAACCGGGAATATCAGAAGGCTGGCAGATAAATGAAGCAGTCAAGAAGAGACTGGACGATATGAATGCAGATGAAAACGGCCCTCCGGAAAGCGAGGATACTTTGGGAGAACAGGATTTCTATAAATATTCCGGCTGGGTATATGCTGTAAACGGCGAATATCCGGACGGAATGGCGGCCTTCAATCTGCAGGACGGCGATGAGATAAGGTTATCCTTTACTTTGTGGATGGGATATGAATATGACGGGACATGGCCCGAGTGCCGCTTATAGGCGCAAGGGATGTTCATAGATAAAGTATTATCAGTAAAAAAGGAGGACAAAATGCAAAAAATTAAAAATGGTAAGAAGAGAGCATTCTCTTTGACGATCATTCTTGCTATGCTGCTGACGATGATACCGGCGCAGGCCTTTGCCTGGGGCACGCAGCCGGAAGACTCTCACGGCGTGGATATGGAATGGTATAATCTGAGAAACAATCAGGAGAACAACGGAGTGACGGAAAGTCCGACTCCTACCGACGACCAGACAGCTTCTCTGAAGTGGGGAGTAAAGTATGGCACGGGATGGGGAGCCGCGCCTACGCCGCCGCTGATTTTAAACAGCAAGATATACATCGCTCAGGGAAATAAAATCCACGAGTTAAATAAAGAAACCGGAGCATTGATACGTTCCAGCGATGCGATGATCGGGAATGTGGGATATGCGATGAACCCTATAATATATGCGGACGGGATGTTATATGTACAGATGTCCAACGGAATCATACAGGCGGTTGATTTCGAGACTCTTAAATGCGTATGGCATTCTGAAAAATTAGGCGGACAGACAGTCTCGCCTATAAGCTATACCACTGTCGACGGCAAGGGATATGTATATACAGGCACCTGGTCGGGAGAGAATAGAGACGGAGTCTTCTTCGCCGTGTCTACTGATATAGACGAGGGTAAAATATCGGACGGAGACGGTAAAGGAGGTTTTGAAAAAGCTGTAACATGGCAGTTTCAGCCTTCCGGATCATCGGCAGAAGAAAACCCGGAAATAAAATATGACCCGGATCTCAACGCGACTTTGGATCAGGATGGAAATGTTGCTAAAAGAGGATTCTACTGGGCAGGAGCCTACGCCTGCGAGAACTATATCGCAGTAGGTAGCGACGACGGCACCAGCGAAGGAGACTATACTGCCAACGGTGTGTTCTATACGCTGGATCCTGAGACGGGAGATATAATAGATAAGTATTCAGGCATAAAAGGCGATATAAGAACTTCTGTGACATACGATAACGGCCGTCTGTACTTCTGTACTAAGGGCGGAAAAGTATGCAGGATAGACGTAGACGAAGATGGATATCTGTCTAACTATACTGAACTGCAGCTTGTGGACGACAAGAACGGCGGCAAAAATAGAATGATAACCTCTACGCCGCTGGTATATGGAGGAAAGATATATATCGGAGCCAGCGGAGCCGGCGGACAGTTTGATCCGGATGGCGGCCATGTATTCGCAGTCATAGACGATACCAGCGAAGAATTGGAATTGATGTACGATATACCGATCGCAGGATATCCTCAGGCTGCCGCGCTTTTATCCACGGCTTACGAGGGAGTGGACTATGACGGCAAAGACGGAGCAGACGGAAGAGTGTACATATATTTCACTTACAACTCTAACCCGGGCGGCATATATTATATCTATGATACACCAGACGCAACATCTCCTCTCACGAGCGGAAAAGAACTGTTTGTACCTGAAAGTAGCATGAGACAATACTGTATCAGTACCATATGCGCCGACAGAGACGGAACTCTGTATTATAAGAACGACAGCTGTTACGTTATGGCAGTGGAGACAAACAACGCATATGCAGAGGATATAAAGATAACGGCCGACGATGGAACCGAGGCGACCTGGAACACCGCCTTCGATCAGAAGAATACGGAGTACGAAGTGAAGGTGCCGGCTGCGGCTTCATCTATAACGTTAAATCTCACTCTTCCTGACGATGCTACTGCGGAAGTTAACGGAACAGCTTATACCGACGGTATGAGAGTAGAACTGACGGGAGAAAGCACATCGCTGGAAGTAGCCGTCAAAGTTGGCGAACAGACTAAGACGTATACCATAGAGGTTAAGAAGATAAGTACTGATTCAACACTTAATTCTCTTAAAGTCAGCACGAGCAATATTCCGGGAAGCAACGAATTAGAAATATCACCGGAATTTAATTCTGATGTTACGAATTATACGGCAGAAGCTACGGATGTCTCCTATAGCTTGTTCTGGCGAGTATGGGTAGATGCTACAGTGGAAGATTCGACCATAGAGGTTATTCCTGTAGAAAATGTAGAAAAAGTGAACGACAGCACTATTTCTTCGAGAGGGTACGTGGGAGTATATGCTGAAGACGGCAATAAAACATGCAAAGTACAGATAAAGGTTACTTCAGAGGACGGATCTTCCAGTACCACATATGATCTTACAATCCTCAAGAAAGTCAAGGCTACCGGAATAACCATAGACCAGAAGGATTTCACCATGGACGTTACAGATGATCCGGTGGTTCTGAGCGCTACGGTGACTCCTGAAGACGCTACGGATAAGACTGTCAAATGGTATTCTCTCAACGCTGAGGAGTCTCAGGAAGAATCTCCTGTAACTATCGAGGAAGACGGAGACGGCACGTTGACTCCCGTAAGTGAAGGAAAAGCCACCGTCACAGCTATCTCTAACAGTTCTACCGGGCTGAGCGCCAAGATAACCGTGACTGTGACCGATAAGGCTAAAGACGTTAAGGATAAAGTAGATGCTCTCGGAGAGATCACTCTCGACAGCAAAGCAGATATAGACGCAGCAAAAGCTGCTTATGACGCTCTCAGCGATAAGCAGAAGGAGAGAGCCGATACTATGGGCGTGAAGACGTCTCTGGAAGCAGCTCAGGATAAATACGACGAACTTAAAGAGCAGGCTGACAAGGATGCTGCAGACCTGGCCGCCGCAGACGCTGTATCAGCAAAGATAGACGCTATCGGAGCTGCTGAGGACATAACTCTCGACAGTAAAACTGCCATAGATGACGCCAGAGCCGCTTACGAAGGGCTCACCGAAGATCAGAAGACTCTGGTAGATAAAGATAAGCTAAAAGCGTTGGAAAATGCTGAAAAGAAGCTGGCTGAATTAGAGCTGACGAAAGCAAAAGAGGACGCTAAGGCAGACATATCATCGTACAAGAATATGGATGATTACAGAGATCAGCAGAAACAGGAACTGGCCGATATCATAGCAGAAGCCGGTGAGGCTATAGATAAGGCAGACGACAAAGAAGCTATAGAAGAGATTATAACTTCGGCCAAAGACGAGATGGATAAAGTAAAGACAGATGATCAGCTGACTGAAGAAGAGGAACAGGCGGCTAAGGCTGAAGCAGATAAGAAAGCAGCTGAAGAAGTGGACGCACTGATCGACGCTGTCGGATCTTTAGACGATATCACTCTCGACAGCATAGAGGCGATAAACAAGGCGACAGATGCGTACAATAAGCTGACTGACGATCAGAAGAGGCTGGTACAAGGTCTGGACAAACTGAACGCCGCCGTGGATAAATATGAGAGCCTCAAGGCAGATTCCGACAAGAACGGCGATAACACTGACAATACAGCTAAGGGAGAAGACGCTTCCCAAGGCGCAGTTAAGACGGCAGACGAAAGCGGTATATTATCATGGGTGATCCTTTTGGGAGCAGCAGTACTTGGCTTCTTTGGATTCCGGAGAAAATATAACGCCGGTAAATAATGATATTTGTTGCGGGGCTTTATAATCAAGCCCCGCAGCATCTTGCATTGCAAGAACGGTACGTCAAAGCAAAACTGGGGTGAGATTTATGACCATGAAGGCAAACGTAGGCTTTTCAGATAAAGAAATAATGAAAGCTCAGAAAAAATACGCAAAGATGAGCGACGAAGAACTGTGTGAAATGATCAGAAAGAAGACGCAGGAGCTGGGAAGAACGCCGAGGGTAGGCGAGATACCGGCCGCAAGAGACATAAAGAGACGCTTGGGCGCATGGCCCAGAGTACTGGAAAAGGCAGGGGTAAAAGAACCGTCGGAAATATATCTGAGAAGGGTAGAAGCCCGTAAAGTAAAGCGGCTTAAAAAGAAGGAAAGACATCGCAAGACAGGAGCGTGAGGCGGCCGGATCCAAAAGCAGCTGTCTGTGTTTAAATTATAAGATCCTGCGCCGGCGCAATTTGATAAAAAATCTCTTGCGCGCCGCACTTAAAAATAGTATAATATATCCGTTATCGGCTTGATAACTGTTCACAAGGCTCATAGATTTCATGTTAGTCAGGAGGTGAATCAGGATATGGCACAAGTAATCGTAAGAGAAAACGAAAGTTTAGAGAGCGCTCTTAAGAGATTTAAGAGATCGTGCGCAAGGGACGGCGTTATGTCAGAGCTCAGAAAAAGAGAGCATTACGAAAAACCAAGCGTAAAGAAAAAGAAAAAATCTGAAGCTGCAAGAAAAAAGGCTAAGAAATACTAGACATATAGAGTCATTCTTAACCGGCAGACATGGAGAAAGTCCGCAGCTTTCTAAAAATTCGAAAGACAGACTTTCCGAAAAGAGGTGAGAGAAATGACGATCAAAGACAGGCTGATGGCTGATTTTAAAGAAGCCATGAAGACAAAAGACGAAATAGCTAAGAACACTATCAGTTTCGCCAGGGCTGCCATCAAGCAGTATGAGGTGGACAACAGAGAAGAACTTAGCGACGAGGGCATCATGGCCGTTTTATCTAAACAGGTTAAAATGAGAAAAGATGCACTTGCTGATTTTGAAAAAGCCGGAAGAACAGATTTAGCAGATTCGTATAAAGCCGAAATAGAAATCCTGAACAGATATTTGCCTGAGCAGCTTTCGGAGGAAGAGATTCTAAAGACGGTCAAAGAGACTGCGGCGGAACTCGGGATAGAAGGCGGCAAACAGAATATGGGCAAGCTTATGGGTCCTGTCATGGCTAAACTTAAAGGCCGTGCGGACGGCAACTCGGTTAAAAAGGTTGTCACGGACTTTTTGGGATAGATGAGATCAAGAGGCTCTTCGCATATGGCGGGGAGCCTTCTTTGTATATATAAGACGAAGCAGAGGGAGGAGCATATGAAGCTTAACCACTTTGATGAAGACGGAAGAGCCGTCATGGTAGACGTTACGGAAAAACAGGAGACTTATCGCAATGCCGAAGCAAGGGGAAGCATAAAGGTAAACGCAGAAGCGTATGCGGCTATTCAAAAAGGCACCTCCTCAAAGGGAGACGTGCTGGCAGTTGCCGCCACGGCCGGCATAATGGCGGCCAAGAAGACATGGGAGCTGATACCCATGTGTCACCAGATTCCCATAGGCAGCTGTAAAATCAACTTTGAGAAAAATGACGAAGCCGGAGAAGTTACATGCACCTGTACGGTAAGGACCGTGGGAAAGACGGGGGCGGAGATGGAAGCCCTGACGGGAGCTACAGTCGCATTGCTGACCGTGTACGACATGTGCAAGGCCGTAGATAAGTTCATGGAAATTACGGATATTCATCTGGTGAAAAAGACCGGCGGAAAAAGCGGCGACATTATAAACGAGAGGTATCAAGATGTATAAGACGGCAATCATAACCATGAGCGACAAAGGGGCGGCAGGCCGGAGGAAAGACGAAAGCGGTCCGGCAGCCCGGATGATAATCGAGGGGCAGGGAGAATTTGAAGTGACCGAAATGGTGATTCTTCCCGACGAGCCGGAAATTCTCAAAAGAGAGCTTATCAGGCTGAGCGACCGGGAGAGGCATGATCTGATATTGACCACAGGCGGAACGGGGCTCTCACCGAGAGATTTTACGCCTGAGGCAACCATTGCCGTAGCAGACCGCCGCGTTCCCGGCATAGCCGAATACATGCGAGCCAAGTCCATGGAAATCACACCTAAGGCTATGCTTTCCAGGGGAGAGGCCGTAATAAGAAAGCGCACCCTTATAATAAACCTTCCAGGCAGTCCTAAGGCGGTGCGAGAAAACCTCGAAGTCATATTACCGGCGCTTCCCCATGCAATGGGCATATTGACAGGAGAAGAGGGAGAGTGCGGCAGACAAGATTACCAGAACACGAGAGGAAGCGGCCATGAAATTATTGATTTGTGACGACGAGAAATTTATTACGGAGCAGATGACGGAAATGTGCGAAAGGTATTCCGACGAGGAGCTGCCGGGGCTGGAGTTTCTGGCCGTAAATGATTTTGCGGACAAGGGAAACTTCGAGGCGGATGTGATTTTTCTCGATGTTGAAATGCCGGGGAAAAACGGAATACTTATCAAGGATGAGCTTGAGGCGACAGAAAACGAGGCTCTGATAATTTTTGTCACAAATTATGTGGAAAATGTTTTTTCTGCATTCGGAAAAAACGTCATCGGATTCTTCAAAAAACCGCTCAAATATCAACAGTTCTGTGAACTGATGGAAAAGGCCCGCAATCTCCTGAGAGGCCACCAGATTATCAATATACAACCCAACATGGCGGTAAAAGCGGCGGACATAGAGCTCATATCCATGGACGGAGTATATTCTGAAATATATATGTCGGGAGCAAACACGGCAAACCCCAAGCTCATGCGCAAGAGTCTGGGAGAGTGGGAGAAGCTTTTGCCGAGGGATATGTTCATGACCATAAGCAAAAGCTATTTAGTCAATTGCAGCCATATCAAAAGCTTTGACGGAGACGTCATAATAATGGAAGAAAGCGGAAAAAAGCTGACCGTAAGCCGTCGCCGCAGAAAAGAGTGCAGCGACAGGTACGGCGAATATTGCAGAAAGATGGCGAGGTATGGAAAGAGATGAATATATTTGAAGCCTCAGTTATGCTCTTAGCGGAAGTGACCGCCACAGTCCTAATTGTTTGGGGAGTGTTTGGTTATGATATAAAATGGGAAAAGAAAAAAGCCTTGTTGCTGGCCCTTGCTGTTGCGGCGACCATAGGAATGGCAGCGGTGATGGTGAAAACTCTTCTGGGATTAAGCTCCCTCGTATACTGGGGAGCCATGACCATCATTCCCGTAGCCCTTCTCGGCATAAGGCCCATAGGAATAATACTGGCGACGGTAGTAGTGATTAGCAGAGATATTTATTTAGGAATCGGCATACTGATGATACTGATACGAGGAGAGGCAGATATAGCGGACGTGTTCTTGTGGGGGAATGTGCTGGGCTATGTGATAGCGCTGTTCGTTGCATTCGTGTTATACCGCAGATTTAATTCCCATAGAAAAGAGATACACAAGGCTGTTGAAACCAGAAGCCAGCTGTTTTACTTTCTGGTGGCCTTTTTCCTCTTCTGGGTTATTCGAGGCTTCGGGGTAAGAGACAAAGAAGACTCGTTATATTACATATTGGAAGGTGTAAAAGAGCTGTTCAATGCCGGACTGTGCGTGTTGATATTCGCAGTCGCCATACTGTACATAATACTTAAGTATCAGCAGAAGGAACTGCACAAGATAAATATGCTGAACAAGAGGTGTATAAGCGAGCAGACCAGACAGTATGTGGAGCTGAGCGACATTCAGATGGAGCTGAGAAAGTTCAGGCACGATTATGGAGCTCATCTGACGGCGATATATAATATATCAAGGGATGAGAATGCCGCAAAGACGGAACAATATGTTCACGGACTCCTCGATAAGCAGGAGACGGTCGAATACGTCGACACGGGAAACATAATAGGCGACGCCGTAATAAATAAATATTACAGGCTGTGTCATCTCGGAGGCTTCGAGATGGAAGTCATGGGAGCTTTTAATCAAGATATGAAGACAGATGAGACGGACCTTTGCGTGATTCTTACCAATGCGGTAGCAAACGCCTACGAGGCGACAATTAAGTGTAAGGGAGAAAAAATCCTCGACATCAGAATAACGAACTACAAGGACAGACAGTTTATAAAGATAATAAATTCGGTGGCAGAAGATGTTGTTATAAAAGACAGCAGAATGCAGAGAGAGAGCAGCAAAGACGACAAGGAGAACCACGGTTTCGGCATAATGAACCTTACGGAGGCAGTCGAAAGGAACGGAGGAGCTGTAGTCTGGGAAAAAGTTAAGCATAGAGATGTCGAATGCATACTTACAGATATAACCCTTAGATAAAATTAAAGGCGAAGCCCATAACAAAACCGGCAGATTTTTGTCTGCCGGTTTTGTTATGGGCGCTAATAAGGGAAAAAACGACCGTTCAGAACAAAAAACGACCGTTCACAACATTGCTGTTGAAATGAACTCTGGGGAGATGGTATCTTTTAGGAAAGAAAGGGGTTAGAACGGAGGATATATGAAAAGCACGAGAAGAAAGATAATATTGCTGTCACTGATGATGACTATTGCTTCTTTAAACACAGTTGCGTTTGCCGGTACAGCGAATAGGAATGATGATGAATTTCTGGCTGAAAAGATAGAACTGGCGGAGCAAAAGCTTTCTAAGATGGAAATAGGAGCTGACAGTCTTGTGGATGGCAAATATGAGAAAATCATTGAATTGGGAGACGATTGCTATGTAAAGGTAACTCTTGAAGATGTGGCAGAGGAGCCTTATGGGGCTAAACCAACTGCTAATGCTCCTGCTATATCAACCCTTTGGAAAGGCTACGGAAGCAGGAAATTTACGGCCACATATGAAGTAACAATGGCAGAGCATATGTATAAGATGAGTTTGTGCAACCATTACACCTTAAGTGCTAAAGGTGTAAGCGTCAGATACAGCGAGAGATGGCTGTATGAAGACGGGCGCGAAGTGTCTGGCGGTGGAGCAGTGTATACTACTAATACGAGTGCAAAAGTAGGTGAAACGGCTGCCATGAATTGTCCGTTTACTTTGAAAAGATTGGGAAGAACTTGCAGACTCTATAATAATGTTAGATGTGTTCAGATAGACAACAGCAATCAGCGAGTTAAAGTGACTCAGTCATGGAAGTGTGCGTGGGAATAGAATTTGTAAAACGTACTCGTTGCCTTAAATAAGGCATTGCTATATATGGGATTCAGGAAAGGAGGTTAAAGGAATCCTAAAATAAGTTATAGCTTGTCAAAGAAGTTGTTTAAAAAAATTAACAAAAAGGAGAGTAAAATGAAAAGGATAATAAGCGGGGTTCTCCTATTAGTAATGATTATGATATCTGCAACTAATACATGGGCTTGTATCAATGACTCGACAATGAAATCTCAAAGAGCAAATACTGTTGCATCAACCATAGACAATGGTATTATAGATGATAGTAAACTGTTGAAATTAGAGGAACACAAGAACGAGTTTAATATTCAAAGCACTCCAAGCTATAAATATTTAAAGACAGTTACAAATTATCATTATCATCCTGGAAAAAGGACATATTATCCAAAAGGTTTCAATTATGCATTTGTAAAAGGATGATTATACAATATAATAAGGAGGATTTATGCAAATGAACTCTCAAAAACGAAAAATCATTCTCAACGGTATATGTATAATCTTTGTAGTAAGCTTGCCGCTGACCCTTGGTATGTTCAGAATTCAAAATGTACACGGAGATGTAGATTATTGGCAGGGTTTGGCAATAATAATCATAACTGCGATTATTGTCGCAGTTATTCAAACATCGGTATCGATGTGGTATCAAAAGAAGAAAGATATGACTACAAATGGAGAATTTCAGGCTCAGGTGATCAAAATAAAAACAGCTTGCGCCGTGCTCCGGTGGTTGGCACTGGTCATCAGCGGAGCGCTCATGACAGGGGCGTTACGCATAATTGGCTGGAACGATACGCTGCCTTACAGCAAGATGGTGATAATAGCTGTGGTAGTGTTGATTTTACTCGTTACGGCGACATGGTTTTTAAACAGGAAAAAAATATGATGCCCCATTCCCATGATGATTATAAGAAATATGCTGCAAAAAATTAAAAAAATTTTCAAAAACCCTGTAACGAAATGGACTTTTGCCCGTATAAGTATGTAAAAGTAGCAAGGTTAAATCATACCAAGGAGGAACATCAAAATGAACTCTCAAAAAAGAAAAATCATTCTCGATGGAATATATATGATCTTTGTGGTGGCCTTACCGCTGACCCTTGGTATGTTCAGAATCCAAAATGTACGCGGAGATGTAGATTATGGGCAGGGTTTGGCAATAATAATTATAACGGCGGTTAGCGCCGCAGTTGTTCAAGCCTCGGTATCGATGTGGTATCAAAAGAAGAAGCGGGATATGACCGTAAACGGAGAGGTTCAGCCCGTGGCGGCCAAAATAAAAACAGCTTACGCCGTGCTCCGGTGGTTGGCGCTGGTCGTCTGCGGAGCGCTCATGACAGGGGCGTTACGCATAATGGGCTGGAACGATCCGCTGCCTTACATCATGATGGCTATAATAGCCGTGGTTGCATTGGTTTTGATCGTTGCGACGACATGGATTTTAAAGAAGTAGGAGGCGAGTACCATGACTAAGGAAAAAAGAAGAAGCTGATAGTAGTTGCTGCGGTGCTGGTGGTTGCGGTCGCAATACTCAATATTCCTGTGGTATCGGACGTGATAGCCATGACCAGAATGGGAATGATAGGCTGGGTTGTGGACATGGAAAAGACCGAATACGAAGGCGAAAAATATTGGGAATTCACATTCAACACCGAAGATGAGGGCGAGAAGCCAAGCAGAGCCATCGTAGTAAAAAATTCTCCGGCTAAGGCCACGGTAAAAATATGGTCCTTCAGTCAGGAAGAACCGGCGTATGTCACCAAGCCACTATTCGGAGACATATATCAGGAGTCTGAAGAAGAGTACGCTGCAAAAAATTAAAAAAATTTTCAAAAACTCTGTAACGAAATGCCAAAAGGTCAGTATAAGTATGTGAAAGTAATAAGGCCGAAAAACATCGGCAGGTTTATGAGAGAACCGCAAGACAGGGATATATATGTCCTTTGCGGTCCGCAGCAAGGGGGAGAAAAAATGGATAAGAACAGGATCAAAGGTCTAAAGAGAAGCTTAAGTGTTCTGGCGCTGTGCCTGCTGGTGCTGACCGCCTTTTCGGCAGGAAGTTATATTTTCTGAGCAGTATAAAACTTGAAAAATAAACATGGTAAGCTGTAAAAACGCACTCTGCAGTGGGCAAATGGTAAAGGCTCAGGAGCAGGTGCGTTTTTACTTTAATAGGTAGATTAAATTATCGTGTGAGAGAAAATAGACTCTGACTTATCGTGGGTGTAGTGGAGCTGTAGTGATAAACTAAAGCCGGATGCGAAAATGATAGGAGTTTTGTGTAGACGAATGTACGTGTTCAGGAATGAGTGGGAAGGAGGGGGAGGAGCAAGAACCCCCTCGAACGGCCGATTTTGCTGAGAAGGAGTGGGTATACTCCCTTTGCAAAAATTACATATAATATAAAATAATGTAAAAAACAGAGAATCCATATGGTTTTAGAAGAAGAACAGCCCCCCCTCGATCCGCCGATTTTGCTGAAAACGAGTGGGCTTTGGCCCCCTCGAACAAGTGATTTTTATCAAAACGAGTGGGGGATGACCCACTCAAAACAACGATTTTTCCACAAACGAGTGGGAACTAACCCACTCGAACAGACAGTTTTGTACAAAACGAGTGGGTCAAAGCAAGCTCAGCAAGCCAGCCTAAGCCCAGCGGTCCAGCCCAAGTCCAGTGGGATAGCCCAGAATCAGGAGCAGTAGCCCAAGCCCAGGAGCCCAAGACCAAGAGCAGCATCCCAAGCCCAAACTCAGCAGCCCAAGCCCAAGACCGGTGAAGCGCTGCCTGCTCTGACATTTAACATACAATCAAAAAAACAGCTGGGGAGAGCTGCTTTTTTGTGATTATGTTGATAGCTTGGAGGCCACTCAGCTCTATTACTTCTGCTCAGCCCACCACTTCCGCTCACGATAATTCAGGACGTAGTTTAATTCATCGCAGAGGATAAGACAGAGTTTCAAAGCCGCATATTTCTGCCAGCCTGAGAGCGTCATCGAAAGCAAAATCGACGGTATCTGCAGAGTGAGTATCAGATGAGATTATCACCCTGCCCCCTCCGGCCCTGATCTTTCTCAGTATGGACTCAGATGGATACGGTGTGGTTCTGTACCCTTTTGACATGGCTCCAGTATTGATCTCGAAGACTGCTCCCGAGGATATAAGCCTTTTCAGAGCCTTGTCAACCGCAGCTGTATATCTTGGGTGACTTTCGTCAAACATCGGAGATTGCTCGTTGAATTTAGTGATGAGATCGAAATGACCTATTATATTGCAGCCGGTTTTTTGAACGACCAGAGATTCTTCTTCAAAATAGTCTTCAGCTAAGGCCAGAAAATCTCCGCCGTAATATAACCGGCACGCATCTTCCAATATCTTCGGATCGTAGTCGGCATATATATATTTATCGTATTTCTTGTTATAGAAAGCATGTACAGATCCGATGACATAATCATAAGGCCGTACGGATTGATCGGAAAAGAAGTCCTGTTCTACTCCGCAGAGAATTTTTATGCGGCGTTCGTATTTTTTTGCAAGCCTTTCGACTTCCTTTCTGTATTCAACGGTTCCGGCAAGGCTCATGCAATAACTTTCATCAAAAGGAGTATAGCTGTGTCCCGAAAAGCCGAACACATCAAATCCATGATCTATGGCCGAGACGACCATTTCTTCGGCAGAGTTTTTTCCGTCGCAGAAAGTAGTATGAGAGTGAAGATTGATTTTCATAAAGATGCCTCCTACGTGCTTAAATTTTACTTTTACAGAAGAAAAATGTCAATAACTGTGATACAATTACAAGATAGACACTGACTTTAGATGGAGAAAAAGATCATGGGAATCATCAGAACCATATGTATAAGCAAAAAAAAGGGAACTGCTAAGACGCCTGCCAAAGGAAGCGTCCGTCTCATAGAAGGCTTCGGGATTGAAGGCGACGCCCACGCCGGCAGATGGCACAGGCAGATAAGCCTTCTTTCTTATGAAAGTATACAGGATTTTAAAGCTCGTGGAGCCCAGGTCAGAGACGGAAGCTTCGGGGAAAATCTCATAACGGAAGGGATAGATCTGTCAAAGCTTTCCGTAGGAACTTTGCTCAGAGCCGGAGAAGCACTGCTGCGAGTGACGCAGATAGGTAAGGAATGTCACAGCCTCTGCGCTATAGGCCGCGCTATGGGAAGCTGCATAATGCCATCAGAAGGCATCTTTGCCGAAGTGCTCGAAGGAGGCTTCATAAAAGCCGGGGATGTTCTTGCAGCTGATGTCATAGATGGAGAAAGCACGCCGGGCAAGATAGAAACAGGACTCTCAGATACCCATATTTAGTAATGAACTATGACCCCCTTTCATAGAATTAAGAAGAAGGGGGTTTTTGATTTGAAGCTAAGAGAAGAGATGAGCCATGACCTGAATTTTCGTCAGCCCAGGGTAATCGCCGATGATAAATTAACGATAATAGAAAATGTGACGGCAATAGTGATGATCAGTGAAACCTCCCTCACCGTATCTGCCGGTAAAAAGTTTGTCACTGTCAGAGGCAGTGGCTTTGTCATAAAAGAAATTTTTGAGGGGAGGCTTCTGATTGAAGGAACCATACAGGGAATTGAATTTTTCCGTACATCGGGTAAAGATAAAGATTGAAGGATTCAGAATAGATAAACTTTTTAATAAAGCTCTCGAAAAAGGGCTGGATCTGAGGAATATCAGGGTCATTTCAGAGATGGAAGCCGAATGTTGGCTTACCGCCTATGATCTTGAGATATTGAGAAAGCAGGCGAAGGCTCTGTATAGGATTACAGTCATGTCGGAGAAGGGAGCATATTATCGTCTCGGCAGACTGAAAAGGACTCCCATGAAAATTGCCTGCGCCGTTTTGATATTGCTGCTGGTGATAAGCCAGTCTTTTTTTGTTAAGACTATAGTTGTGGACGGATATAAGGGCATACCGGAGACAGAGCTGCTTAATTGCCTGGCAGAGGCGGGAATAGAAGAAGGATCGTATATCCCGGGGATAGACTGGAGCCGAGCTGAAGACCTGATATATGACGCTTTTCCTCAGGTAACATGGGTGCAGCTTGTATACGACGGAAGAAAGGTCTTTCTTAACATCTCCGAAGGCAAAATCAACACTGAAGACGAAGAGATGTCTTTAGTCAAATCGAAAGAAGGCATGGAGGAACGCGAATATTACTGCAATATAGTCGCAGATACTTCCGGTTACATAGAGTCCATCGGTTCCTACAGGGGTCTGGCGCTGGTAGAAGAGGGAGATTATGTGGAAAAAGGACAGGTGCTTATTTCAGGATGCGTTCCTATAGAGGCTACAGTTTTTAAAGAAGACTGGCCGAAACAGTATTTTGTCAGAGCTCAGGGCGAGATAACCATGACGGTTCCTTACAGACTGACTTTTAATCAGGAGCGATATATATCAGGAGGAGAAAAGGATCGTGATGAGAATATAGTGTCCAATAAGACAGAAAAGAGTGAGAAACAGATCAGAGATAAGGTCAATCAGCAGATAAGACAGTGGGCTAAAGAAAATTTGCCTGAAAACTCTCAAATTCTAAAGAAAGATTTGAAATTTTCCTATAAAGAAAATATAATAGAAGTAGGCGTAACTCTCGAAGTTCGCCGTCAAATCGGAGAAGAACAGGAGATTCTAATTGGACAGGAAAATTCAGATGCTGCAGGAGATTGACAGAGCGATGCTCTTTGGCAATTTGGATGTTAATCTCGATATAATAAGAGAAGCTACCGGAGTAGATATATTACAAAGAGACGACGGTCTTGTATTCAAAGCAGACGAGAATATGCCTTTGGAGCAACAAAAAGCGTCTTTAGATCTGGCTCAGAGCATAGTGGAAGAATTTATAAATATACTTGAGTCCGGTGAAAGTCTGGGAAGACAAAAAGCGTCATATGTAGCGGGGCTCAAAAAAGAAGGGCTTTCGTACAGAGACAGCAATGTCGCAAAAGATGTGATATGCTTTACCCACAAGGGAAAGCCTCTCAGGCCCAAGACCATAGGGCAGAAGAAATATGTAGAAAGCATAAGAAAAAAAGATATAGTATTCGGCATAGGTCCTGCCGGCACAGGCAAGACTTATATAGCCGTGGCCATGGCAGTCAATGCTTTTAAGAACAAAGAGGTTCAGAAGATCATTCTTGCAAGGCCTGCGGTAGAAGCAGGAGAAAGACTTGGATTTCTTCCGGGAGATCTTCAGGATAAAGTCGACCCGTATCTTAGACCGCTCTATGATGCTTTATACGACGTGCTGGGAAGAGACGCAAGTTTAAGACTGAAGGAGAAAGAGGCCATAGAGGTAGTTCCTCTGGCGTATATGAGAGGCCGCACTTTGGATAACTCTTTCATAATATTGGACGAGGCTCAGAACACCACCAGAGAACAGATGAAGATGTTTCTCACCAGGATGGGTTTTGGGTCTAAAGTGGTGGTTACAGGAGATGTGACTCAGATAGATCTTCCAAGAGGGAAAAAATCAGGCCTTGTGGAAGCGTCCAAAGTCCTGAAAGACGTGGCGGACATAGACTTTTGCCATCTGAAGGATACCGACGTAGTGAGGCATGAACTGGTGAAAAAGATCATAAACGCTTACGACAGATATTACAAGAAATATCCGGAGGACGATGATGAACATATATCTTGAAGAAGGACAGGCACCGGCAGATGAAATGATGGATAAATTGACTGAGGCGGCATGCTGTGTTCTGGACTCGGAGGGAGTCTGCAAAGACAGGGCGCAGATCAGCCTTACGCTGATTTCGCCGGAAGAGATAAGGAGCCTCAACAGAGATTACCGAGGCGTGGACAACGTGACTGACGTGCTGTCTTTTCCTCAGTTTGAGTCAACAGATGATTTGCCTGAGGCAGGAGAAATCTGCCTGGGAGATGTGGTTATCTGCGAAGATAGAGTGAAGGAACAGGCCGATGAGTATGGCCACTCTTACGAGAGAGAGTTTATATATCTGTTCGTTCACAGCCTGCTTCATCTTTTGGGATACGATCATATGGAAGATGAAGAGAAGGCTGCGATGAGAAATAGAGAAGAGGCAGTAATGAATCAACTGGATTTGAGGAGGTAAGTCATGAAGTACAGAGAACTTTACGAAAAAGCCTGCGATATGCTTCCAAGAGCATATGCGCCGTTTTCAAAATTTAAAGTCGGAGCTGCGCTGCTTTCTAAAAGCGGAGAGGTATTTACGGGTGTAAACGTAGAAAACTCTTCTTTTGGAGCCACTATATGCGCCGAAAGAACAGCCTTTGTGAAAGCTATATCCGAAGGAGAGAGGGAATTCGAGGCCATTGCCGTCGTGTCCAGCGAGGGAGAAGCATGGCCCTGCGGGATATGCAGACAATTTATGAAAGAATTCTGCGATGACGACTTTAAGATAATCACAGGCGACGATGAGGATTCTCTGAGCGTCTATACGATGGATGAAATACTTCCGGAGGGATTCAGACTATGAAGACAGGTTTTATCGGTATAGTAGGTAGACCAAATGTCGGAAAATCGACTCTGATGAACGCTATTCTGAGAGAAAAGGTGGCCATAACGGCAGATAAGCCGCAGACTACGAGAAATACCATAAGAGGTATCTATACCAGAATGCCAGGAGAAGGCGATCAGGGAGCTCAGATGATATTTATAGATACGCCGGGGATACATAAGCCTCACAGCAAGCTGGGCAGCTATATGACGGAATCTGCCGTCAACACCTTTAAAGAAGTAGACGTAATCTTCTTTTTGGTGGACGGCGGCCCCAATAAAGGCCCCGGGGACAAGTATATCATCCAGATGCTGCAGGAAGTCAAGACTCCCAAGATCCTCGTCATAAACAAGATAGACAAGCTGACGCCGGAAGAATTTAAAGAAACGTACGACGCTTATTCACAGATAGGAATCTTCGACGGCATCTACGGAACGTCGGCTTTAGAAAGCAAAAACATAGACGTATTGTGCCGGGCGGCGGAGGATCTGTTGAGCCCAGGACCCATGTACTTCCCTGAGGATATGGTGACCGACCATCCCGAGAGATTTATAGTCAGCGAGATCATAAGAGAGAAAATACTTCACTATCTCAGAGACGAAGTGCCTCACGGAGTGGCTGTCGAGATAGAGAGATTCAAAGAAGAAGAGAGCCTGACCCAAATAGGGGCCGTCATATATTGTGAAAGAAAATCCCACAAGGGCATAATAATAGGTAAAGAAGGAAAAAAACTCAAAGGCATAGGGAAGAGCGCCCGGCTCGAGATCGAAGCTCTCCTGGGCTGCAAAGTCTTTCTTGAACTGTGGGTAAAGGTGAAAGAGAACTGGAGGGATTCGGACCTTGCTCTTTCAAATTTTGGATACAAGGAATGAACATATGATAACAGATACTGAGGGTATCGTACTGAGACAAGTAAAAGCCGCAGGGGGGCGAAGGATGATCTCCCTGTTTTCGAGAAAATTCGGAAAGATAAGCGTAGGTGCCAGCATCAATGAGGGCGGACGCAATAAGACCGCTCTGGCGGCGAGAGCTTTTAGCTATGGCCGCTATGAGCTTTTTAAAAGCAGAGATAATTATAATCTCAACAACGGTCAGGTCATAAAGAGCTATTATGCTATAGGTGAAGATCTGGATAAGTATATGGCAGCCTCTTACGTGCTTGAACTTACAGATAAAATGCTGCCTGAAGAAATGTCGCAGCCCCGCATATTCTCTCTGCTTTTGGAGTTTATGGAAGCCCTTGAGAAGAGAGAAAAAAAGCATAAGACTCTGATTATGGCCTACATTGTAAAGATACTGGACATCCTCGGGATGATGCCTGAACTGAATTCCTGCGCATCCTGCGGATGCGACCCTCACCAGTCCGACGGAGGGCTAATTTGCTTCAGCATAGAAGAAGGAGGAGTAATCTGCCGGGAATGTGCAGATAAGCTTTTGACAGAAGGCAACCGGCCATTGATTTATAAAGCAGATTTTGGTATAATAGAAATATTAAAATATTTTCGGAGGATGCCTATGTCAGCCTTTGAAAAAATAGCTCTTAACGACCAGATGCAGGGAACCCTGCAGGAGATAATGAAAGAATACATATCCTATCATATGGATATAAAAGGATTGAAGAGCGAAAGCTTTTTCTAAATTAAATGACTCTGAGGAGGTATTAAAATGGAAATCACTTTAGAAAAGATCGAACTGGTAAAAGACAGAACAGGCGTATCATATAAAGAAGCCAAGGAAGCTCTGGAAGCTGCGGACGGCAGCGTAGTGGACGCTATAATTGCGATCGAGGAGACGGTGAATATAAAATCGGGAAGCAAGGCAGGAGATTTTGCAGACGAAACCGTTGAAAAAGTAAAGGAGCTGGTGAAGAAGGGCAACGTCACCAAGATCTCCGTAAAAAAAGACGACGAAACAGTGGTCAATATTCCTGTAAACGTGGGTCTCATCGGCACCATCGTGGCTCCTTGGGGAGTACTGGCCGCAGCAGTCGCCGCATTTGGATTCAAGTGCAAGATCGAACTTACCAAAGATGACGGAACAGTGGTGGACGTAAGCAGAAGAGCCGAGAATCTGGCAAACGACGTGAAAGAAAAAGGCAGCGTGGTAGTAGATGAAGTAGTGGCAAAGGGCAGCGCTATCTATGACAACGTCAAAGAAAAGGCTCCCGAGGTAGTCAATGATATTAAGGAAAAGAGCGTAGACGCATATAAGTCGGTAGCAGACAAGGCCACAGATATGTGGAACGGCATAAAAGAAAAGAAAAATGAGGCGGCCGACGCGGCGGAAGAGGCCTTCGACGCAGCAGAAGAAAAGATCCAAGAGATCTTCGAAGAAGAAAAAAAAGAAGAACAAGAAGAATAGAAAAGATAGGTAGGGTTTATCAGACATGAAAAAAGACATAACAATGGAAAAAATCGTGGCCTTAGCCAAGAACAGAGGATTTATATTCCCGGGATCGGAGATCTACGGAGGCCTTGCTAACACGTGGGATTACGGCCCTTTAGGGGTAGAGTTCAAAAACAACGTGAAAAAAGCCTGGTGGAGAAAGTTCGTACAGGAGTCCAAATATAACGTGGGGCTTGACGCGGCCATATTGATGAATCCTAAGACTTGGGTGGCCTCCGGTCATGTAGGAGGATTTTCAGATCCTCTGATAGACTGCAAGGGCTGCAAGGCCAGATTCAGGGCTGATAAGCTGATAGAAGAATATATGCACCAAAACGGTATCGAAGATGTGGTAGTAGATGGCTGGTCTAACGAGAAACTCGAAGAATACATCAGAGAGAACAAGATCGCATGTCCTGAGTGCGGCAAGACTGACTTTACGGGCATACGCCAGTTCAACCTTATGTTCAAGACTTTTCAGGGAGTTACAGAAGACTCGAAGTCTGAGATATACTTGAGACCTGAAACTGCTCAGGGCATCTTCGTCAATTTCAGGAACGTTCAGAGGACTGCAAGAAAAAAAGTTCCTTTCGGAATAGCCCAGATAGGAAAATCTTTCAGAAACGAGATAACTCCCGGAAACTTCACATTCAGAACGAGAGAGTTTGAACAGATGGAGCTGGAATTCTTCTGCAAACCGGGAACAGATCTGAAGTGGTTTGCTTACTGGAAGGAATATTGCGTCAACTTCCTGAAAAATCTCGGTATGGATATGGAAAATATCAGAACAAGAGACCACGAGAAAGAAGAACTTTCACATTACAGCAACGCTACTACGGACATAGAGTATATGTTTCCGTTCGGATGGGGAGAACTGTGGGGTATCGCAGACAGAACCGATTTTGACCTCACTCAGCATATCAATACTTCCAATCAGGATCTCAGCTATGTCGATTCGGAGACGGGAGAAAAGTACGTTCCGTTCGTGATAGAGCCTTCTCTGGGAGCCGACCGTGTCGCTTTGGCATTCCTGATAGACGCATATGACGAGGAAGTGCTGACCGATTCAAACGGCAAGGAAGACGTCAGGACGGTGCTGAAATTCCACCCTGCTCTGGCTCCTTTCAAGGCGGCTGTTCTTCCTCTGGCCAAGAAACTCTCACCTGTGGCAGAACCTATACATGAGGAACTGTCCAAGTATTTCATGACAGATTACGACGCTTCCGGCTCCATAGGAAAGAGATACAGAAGAGAAGATGAAATAGGAACTCCTTTCTGCATCTGCGTGGATTTCGATACTCAGACGGACGGCTGCGTTACTGTCCGCGACAGGGATACTATGGAGCAAGTCAGAATACCTGTAGATCAGGTACGCTCATATATAGAAGAAAGACTGTCATTTTAAGTGACGGAAAGGCCGGCATATGGGAGAATTTCTCTGTTCCTTTAATGAGGGAAGCAAGAAGATGAGGAACCTTCTCGGAGGAAAGGGAGCCAATCTTTCGGAGATGACGGGGATGGGGCTGCCCGTTCCTTTTGGATTTGTGATAACGACCAAAGCATGCGGCAGATTTTTTGCCGGAGGGAGAGCCCTCGACGCACAAATCATAGAAGAGATGAGGACCAAGATACGGGAAGTAGAAGAAGTTACAGGCAAAGAATTCGGCGGCGGGGAAAACCCGCTGCTTGTTTCAGTGCGCATAAGCAACGTGATAAAGATACCTACCATGACCGGTACGGTGTTCAATCTCGGTCTCAACGACAAGACTGTTCAGGGACTGGCGAACTTGAGCGACATGGAATTTGCTCTCGATTGTTACACCAGGTTTCTCAGGACTTACGGCTGGCTGGTGAGGAGGATACCTCAGAGCCATTTCATCGCCGCATATGAAAGTATAAAAAAGAAGGCTTTGGATAAGGACGGTGAGGATTATTCGGAAGAAGCCGTCCTATTTGATACGGCCATGCAGTATAAGTCAATAATAATGAAAAAGACGGGACGTCCCGTCCCGGATGAACCCTTCGATCAGCTCAGGGAGGCAGTGAGCGCCGCCCTGGGACACTGGAATTCTTATGCCACCAGATCCTACAGAGAGCTTCACGAAATACCTGAGAGCGTAGGGACTGCTGTGGTGGTACAGGCTATGGTATTTGGGAACATGGATCAGAATTCATGTACCGGTACTGTCTTTACGAGAGATCCCAATACGGGAGAGAAGATCACCTGCGGAGAATTTTTGATGAAGAGTCAGGGCGGCGATACTTCTTTCAGAGATATAGAAGCTGTGAAGATAGAGAAGATGGAAGATTTCTTCCCTCAGCTTTACAGAAAATTCTTTGATATCGCTCAGCTGCTGGAAAGATATAATGAAAATGTACAGGAGATAGAATTTACTGTAGAGAGCGGCAAACTCTATATGCTTGAGACTAAAGCAGCCAGAAGGACTCCGGCTGCATCGGTGAAGATCGCCGTGGATATGGTAAGCGAAGGCATAGTAGACAGAGAGACTTCGGTAGCCAATATAAGGGCGTCGGATATAAATAAACTGGTGCTTAAACAGTTTAAAGACCAGGATTCCATCGACGTAAAGACTGTCGACAATTTCAACACCATACTCGAATGGGCTGATGAATTCAGGACGGTAGGTGTGAGAGCAAATATAGATACTCCGGAAGACGCCGCCCTGGCTATAAAGCTGGGGGCAGAAGGCGTGGGCCTTTGCCGCAGCGAGCATATGTTTTTCGGAGAGGATAGAATAT
This sequence comes from Firmicutes bacterium CAG:145, assembly GCA_000435715.1. Classification (GTDB taxonomy): domain Bacteria; phylum Bacillota; class Clostridia; order Peptostreptococcales; family Anaerovoracaceae; genus Fimisoma. The sequence goes on along the minus strand of FR882600.1, from coordinate 99,554 downwards.
ATGATTTTATAAGAATGATAATAGCTGAGGATGCGGCGGAAAGAAACAGGGCGATAGCTGCCCTGAAGCCTTATCAGAAAGACGATTTTAAGCGTATATTCAGGATAATGGAGGACAGGCCCGTCACCATAAGGCTCTTGGACCCGTCTTTTCACAGATTCTTGCCTCATGCAGAATCAGACATAAGAAATCTCGCAGGGAAGCTGAAAATCTCTGAGAAAAAACTTGGAGCAAAAGTACTTCTGCTGAGAGAAGAAAACCCCGCCATGGGAAAGAGAGGAAGCAGACTGGCAGTGCTTCACCCTGAGATAGTGAGGATGCAGACAGAGGCTGTCATAGAGGCCGCCCTTGAAGTGAGAGGGGAAGTAGACGGGGATCTGAATATATCGATCATGGTGCCGTTTATAAGCTCTGTGAGAGAATTCACCAACGTCAGGGAGACTGTAGAGACGACGGCAATGCAATGTCTGAAGGCGGCAGACGCCAGCCTTGATTTTTCTGTGGGAACCATGATAGAGACCCCCAGAGCAGCTCTGCTGGCAGATATGATAGCCGAGAAGGCAGACTTCTTTTCTTTCGGCACTAACGATCTCACTGAATTAGTATACGGACTGTCTAAGGAAGATACTGAAGATCTGATAGAAGAATATATAAAGAAGGACATATTGGATAAAAATCCATTCTATTCTCTCGACGAGAGAGGTGTGGGAAGGATGATAGAAATGGCCTGCATTTCCGGACGAAAGACCAAGCCTAAGCTGAAGATAGGAATATGCGGGGAACACGGAGGAGACCCGGACACCATAGAATTCTGCGAGTCTATAGGGATAAATTACTTTTCCTGCTCTACGCTGAGGATTCCGGGCGCCAGGCTGGCGGCCGCCCAGGCGGAGATAAATTCGGCAAAGAAAATCGAAAGGGTCAGGTAACAGATACATGTTTTCTCTCTGGGGAACGGCTGCAGGCAATATAATGATGACTTTTCTCATATCTATGGTACCCATCATAGAACTGAGAGGGGCTATTCCTCTCGGAGTCATAAACGGTCTCGACGTAGGCACGGCGCTGATAGTCTCCGTGCTGGGAAATCTCGTGCCCGTTCCGTTCATAATAATCTTTATAAGAAAGATCTTCAAATGGATGCAGAGCAAGAGCGAAAGACTGGGTAGATTGGTCAGAAAATTTGAAGAGAAGGCTGATAAGAAAAAAGATCAGGTGGTCAGATATGAGTTCTGGGGATTGATGATACTTGTAGCCGTACCGCTCCCGGGTACCGGCGCATGGACCGGCGCTCTGGTTGCCGCTATGCTGGACATGCAGCTTAAGAGGGCTTTTCCGTCTATAGCTTTGGGAGTAGCGGCGGCAGGTCTCATAGTAACCATGGCTACTTATGGAGTAAAAGCGATAATCTGATAAGAAAAAGAGACCCTCTTTTTGCAAGATGCAAGAGAGGGTCTTTTCCGTAAAGATCAGATGGAGATTTCACCTTTTGTCAGGAGATATGCAGAGAGAAGAGCCATAGCTATCAGAAAAACGAAAGTGATCTTGTCTGCCGGGCGTGGAAAAATTTTTCCTTTCTGTTCTCTTCTGGCTATGACATATAAGATAGTACCCGGAGCGTAGAGAAGGGCTGATATAAGAAGATGAGTCACTCCTCCCGCATACAGCATCCATATGCCGTAAGCCGAACCCAGGATAGAGTACACCCATACCATGAACTTTCGCCCTCCGTTCATCTGATCCAGTCCTTGCCCCTGGGCAGTCACCTTAAGACAGTAAAAGGCTGACAGAGCGTAAGGAACCATGATGGCGCTGGTGGAGACTGCATAGATTACCTGATATGTGGCGTCGTTAAAGTAGATTATGATGAGAAAGAACTGAGTGACTAAAGTGGTGATAAGAACGCCGCTGATGGGAGATCCTTTTTTATTTTGCTTAGTAAAACTCTTTGGGAAGCAGCGCTGCATGGCAGGCGCGTAAATACTGTCTACACAGAGTATGGTGTAGGTGAATAAAGCTCCTCCCACAGATATTATGACTCCTATGTTGACTAAGGCGCTTCCCCACGAACCTACGACAGATTTTAGAACGAAAGCCATCGGCGGGTTTCCCAGAGCAGCCAGCTTTTCCGTAGTCATTACCCCCATACTGAGTATGGAAATCAGGACGTAGAGGATGAATAAGGAGATGAAGGCCAATATGGTGGCTTTTCCGGCTATAGAAGTGTTTTTGGCCCTTCCGGAGATGACCACGGCGCCTTCTATGCCGATAAACACCCATACGGTGGTATATACTGTAGCTTTAACTTGTTCCATCAGGTTCAGCCCTGATCCTTCTCCTGTGATATTCTGAGAAAATATCTCAAAGTCGAATGCTCCTGCATATACTATAGCTACTATCATGACAGCTATAGGTATGACCTTGGCTATGACTACTACGGTGTTGATGGCAATGGCCTCGTTTACTCCTCCCAGCACGAGAAGGCCGAAGACCCAGACTATCACCGAGCCGAGAATGACGGATATGAGATTAGTACCGCTTCCGAATATGGGAAAGAAATTTCCCAGCGAAGCAAAGAACAGTGTAATGAAAGAAAGATTTCCAAGGAGCGCGCTGAGCCAAAACCCCCACGCCGAGTTGAAACCTATATATTCTCCGAAACCGGTCTTGGCATAGCTGTAAAGGCCGCTGGTAAGATCAGGCCTGACTACGCTGAGTCTGAAAAAACATAATGTGAGCATGAGCATCCCAAGACCGCTTATGCCCCATCCTATGAGGACTGCCAGCGGATAGGCTCCCGAAGCAGCGAAGTCTCCGGAAAGACTGAAGACTCCGCTGGCGAGGGTGGCGCCTACGGCGAACATGGTTATTTTTCCAAGACCAAGACCTTCCTCTTTGTTATTCATAAAAACCCCCTTGTATATTTCAAATGTTTTATTTTTTTTAATGCTCATATTATTATCTGCAAATTTGAGAAAATTTACCCTTTATTTTACGACATTTTATAGTAAATGACGAAAACCATCTGTGAACGTAATTTCAAATATTTGACTCAAAATTAAATCGATATATTGACACAGGTATAAAATTCAAGATAATATAAGACCATGAGAAGCCGCAACTAAAACATTGAGGGAGAACATATGAAATATTTTGGTATCGAGAGAGTGATAGAACCTGTAGGGGCTATACCGCCTACAGCATGGAGATTGGATAACTCCAGAGAAGTCAGACCGGGAGAGATGCGATTAGCAGTCGAAGTCATAAAGCTTGAGGGCGATAACTTCAACCAGATATGCAGCGACTGCCAATATAACGAGAGCCGTATTAAAGAGAGGATACTGACCATCATAAACAAGAGGGGAAAGCTTCAAAACCCGTACACCGAAAGCAGCGGGATCATTGCGGGGACTGTAGAGGAGGTAAGCTGCGGCTACAGGGGAGGTGATTTTAAGGAGGGAGACAGGATAATAAGTCTGGCTTCTATTTCCGGATTTCCCATATATATAGAAAAGATAGATAAAGTGGATTATAATTACGGCGAGATATGGTGCAGCGGATATGCCATAGTATTCGAATCTTCTCAGATAGCTTCGTGGCCGCAGGACCTGGACATAAAACCTCTGCTGTGCGCACTGGACGAGGAAGGCAGTCTTCTGGATCTGGGAGATGTGATGACCCAGAGAAAACCTGAGAGGATAGCGATAGTGGGCAGCAATCTGATAGATATGCTCCTTTATGCCCGTCTGGCAAAGAATTACAGCGACAGCGATGTGAGAATAATTTCAGTGATAGATCAGGATTCGCTTACTTATATAAATAAAAAGGAATTCGAGAAGACTTTCGGGCATCTGATAGACCGGGTATTTTTTGCCGATATGTCAAGGCCTGTAACCGCCTACGAACATATATACAGAGAGGAAGAAGGCCTCATGGACTCTATAATAAATCTTGAAGACATAAAAGGCGCAGAAACCATCTCGGCTCTTTTAGTAAAAAACAAGGGGTTTTTATTTCACGCCGGCGTGAGAAAGAACTATTTTCAGAGTCTGTTGGCTATAGACTGCCTCGGCAAAGAAGTTACGAGCTATGCCTTGGACGGGTATGCGGAAAAAGCTTATGATTTTGCTTCTGACCTCATAAGACAATTGTCGGCTGACCTTAAAGGAATAGACGATATACTGTCCCATCGCTCTAAAAAATCAATGGCGATTCACAGCGCCAAAACGAAAACCAGGGAAAAAGAACATCATAAGACAGAGGACTTTGTATATATGAGTCCTGTGACAGCAGATCTGGTGGATACGGTGCTCAATGTGGCAAAGTATGATTGCAATGTGATCATACAGGGAGAGACAGGAGTAGGAAAAGAAAAGGTACTGGATCTTCTCCACAGGAACAGCCCGAGAAAAGGAAAGCCGTGTATCAAGATAAACTGCGCCACTATCCAGGAAAGCCTGGCTGAATCTGAGTTCTTCGGATATGAAAAAGGTTCTTTTACCGGCGCTCAGGCCGCCGGTAAGGAAGGATATTTCGAGATGGCCAACAATGGGACATTGTTTTTGGATGAGATAGGAACTCTGCCTCTGACTATGCAGTCGAAATTGCTCAGAGTACTTCAGGAAAACTCATATTACAGAGTGGGCGGAACGGAGCAGAAGACAGTCAATGTGAGAGTGATATGCGCCAATAATATTCCCCTGAAAAAATTGGTAGAAGAGGGAAGCTTCAGGGAGGACCTGTATTACAGACTCAATATCTGCCTGATAGAAGTACCTCCTTTGAGACAGCGAAAAGAGGATATAATATGCCTTGCTGAAAACTTTATAAAAAACTACAGCAAAAAATACGGCATTGAAAAGCATTTTACCATAGATGCTTTAGATAAATTATGCGATTACCATTGGCCCGGAAATGTCAGAGAACTGGAGAATACCGTGCATCGTCTTTATATAACGGATAAGGGAGAATTTATCGACGAATATGCCGTAGACGATCTGCTCAATGATACGTTTTATGATGACGTTTTGGTAGATATAAAGAAAGAGTTCAAGAGCAAGGCTTCTATCGACTTTTCAAAGATCATGGAGGATCAGGAAAAAAAGCTCATCGCTTATGCTCTTAAAAAAGAAAAGACTACGAGAAAGGCTGCCGAACTCTTGAATATACCTCAGCCGACTCTGGCAAGAAAAAAGATTAAATACGGACTTTAAAAAACGCCGGGACTTGCGCTCCGGCTTTAATCAGGGAAAAGCAAAAGACAGAGCCATATTGACTCTGTCTTTTGCTGTGTGTGTTTTATTTATATATATTTAGAGGGCTTGTTGTGATGGTGTTTGATTAGAGCATCATCTTTCCGTTAAATGGAGAGTCCACATCGTCTTTGTGGGCTATCTCATCGAAGGTCTCAAGACCTGCTACGATAGTAGCTTTGATTTCATCATCAGTGAAATCTGCCTTTTCCCTTTCTGCAAACGCTTTCATGAATGTCTCGATGGCTTCGAAAGCTACTTCTTTATCGGACATCATGTTCACGTTTACTTCTGTCACTGCTTCTGTGAAAGCTTTATCTAATAATTCTTTTTTACACATCGTACTTACCTCCTGAATTCTTTATATTGTTATCTTTTCTTTACGCAGATATATTATGCAAATGCCGTGCCAAAAAATAGGAGACTCCCAAGAATGGCCAAAATCAGCCGTCTTGGGAGCCCTATGGAATAGTGATGAAACAATGCAATTTTAAGTTTGATTCGTACATGAATCAAGAAATCCAAAATTTTGACTCATTTAAGAGTCAGAAAAGTGTATCGAGACTAATTACTGAATAGTTTTACGCCGCTTTCCCCATCTATGTCATCGACATAAACGGCTACAAGCTCGTCCCTCGAGGTAGGAACGTTCTTGCCTACGTAATCAGCTCTGATAGGGAGTTCTCTGTGCCCTCTGTCGATGAGCACAGCAAGTTGTATTGTCGAAGCACGACCATACTTGGAAATTGCATCCAGGGCAGCCCTTACAGTCCTGCCCGTGTACAACACATCATCAACTAAAATGACGTCTTTTCCCGTAATTGCGAAAGTAATATGACAATCGGTTACAACCGGATCGTCTGAATTTCGTGGAGCGTCGTCTCTGTAAAGAGAGATATCCAGCTCTCCCACAGGTACGTTTACACCCTCTATTGCCTTGATATTACTCGATAAGGCCTCTGCCAGGGGAAGTCCTCTGCGCTTTATTCCCAGAATAACTATATTATCTGCCCCTTGGTTACATTCGAGAACTTGGTGTGACATTCTTTTTAACGCACGGTTCATATCCTCTTTGGTCATCAGATCCGCTTTAAGTCTCATGAAAACTCTCCTCGATTTCTGTAATATGCTGTTATTCAATTATCTCTCCTCCGTCGTGTTTTTGTCAAGGAAATAGTGCAATGTTTTATCTGAAATTTTTTACTTAGTATAGATTTTTGATCGCATAAGATGTTATACTGTATATCAATATGACAGGCGCAGGACGTTTCGTCTCTATAGTAAGGCAGTGTTGATGGGCGGGAGAATGGCGCCGATTTAAAAATATAATTTTAGGAGTTTCAAATGGCAGATTTAGCGCTATATCTGGGAGTTACAATTATTGGTTATTTCTTTGGAAGTAAACTGAGAAGCAAGAGAGACAGCCTTCTTTGGACGGGAAAGGTCCAGACTGTCGCCATAACCCTTCTTGTGCTGTGTATGGGAGCCAGAATGGGCGCTAACAAAGAGATAACGGAGAATCTCAGCACCATAGGAATTTCTGCTTTTTTGATCACCGTAGTGATCATGCTGTTTTCTACTGCTGCCATATATATAGTGAGAAAACTTCTGGGTATAGACAGGTACGGCCGGGTTTCGCAGGGCGAAAAGACTGATAACCGGCAGGTCTTCAATAACCCGGCGCAGATGAAGAATACGGATACTGCCGATCTTAAGGAGCAGGTGCATGCCATAGAGAAAGAAGAAGAGAAACAAAACGTCAATATGATGACAATAGTCATACTCATATCGGTGATAATAGGAATGTTGACCGGATACTTTGTCATAAGAGAGATGTTTGTGGGAAACATGGAAGCCTTCGAAAGTGCGGCAGGCCTTGGAATAAAGCTTGGACTGTGCCTCCTGCTCATATTTGTCGGAATAGATCTGGGAATAGAGGGCAGTGTCATAAGCAACTTTAAAGCGGTGGGGCTTCGCATATTTGCCATACCCGCTGCCGTGGTCGCAGGCACTCTCACGGCTGCATTTGTGATGTCATTCTTTCTGGATCTGACCATGCGGGAGTCTCTGGCCATAGGAGCAGGTTTCGGGTGGTATACTTTAGCTCCCGGAATTATAATGGAAGCAGGACATATGACGGCCAGCGCAGTGTGTTTTCTGCATAACGTTATGAGAGAATTGTTTGCTATTGTGCTCATTCCGTTTGTGGCTAAAAAGATCGGATACGTGGAGACGGTGGGGCTTCCGGGTTCTGCCGCCATGGACGTATGTTTGCCTATAGTGGAGAAAGCCACGAGGAGCGATATCGCCGTATATTCCTTCATATCCGGAGCGATCCTAAGCATATTAGTGCCGATTCTGGTGCCTGTAATCATCGGATAATTATTACGGACGCCGGCAGAGAAGGCGGCATATGATAAATTCATCATCTGAGGGAGAAAAACCATGTCACTACTTCTTTTATATTGGGGAATCATGATCGCCTGTTATGCGGTAGCTTCAAAGTTACGTCATAAAAAAGAGACCTTCCGGTTTACAGAACAGCTTACCAACATAGTCATATATATCTTGGTATTTCTGATGGGTCTTAGGATGGGCGCAAACGAGGAGGTGATTTCAAACCTGGGGTCTATAGGACTTCAGGCTGCAGGGATAACGGTGTTTGTAGTGGGCGGAAGCATACTTGCGGTACATATCGCCAGAAAGGCTCTCAAATTGAATAAAGAGGGGATTTTCGGCCTTCCGGAGGAAGAAGAACAGGTAGGAGAAGAGGAACGGGAAGCCGAGTCGGGAGGCGTCAAGTTTACGCTGATAATCCTGACTTTTGTCGTTGCCGGAATGGCGGCGGGATACTTTATGATACCGGAGATATTCGAGGATACAGACGCTTTTCAGGATATGTCGGGAGACTGGCTGGTAGTGGGTATATGTATTCTTCTTGCTCTTGCGGGATTTAATCTGGGACTCGAGGGAAAGGTAATACAGAGCTTTAAGGGAGTGGGAATAAAAGTTATATTTATTCCTATAGCGGCAGTCGCCGGAAGTCTTATCATGGGCGCAGTCTACGGACTGATATCTTCTCTGACGGTGAGCGAGTCGATTGCCGTCAGCGCCGGTTTCGGCTGGTACACCTTAGCTCCGGGCATGTTGACGGAAGCCGGCTTTGCAGTGGCGGGCGCCGTATCGTTTATGCACAATGTGATAAGAGAGACTCTGGGGATAGTACTCATACCGATAGCCGCCAAGAAGATAGGCTATCTGGAATGTACATCTATACCTGGAGTAGCTGCTATGGATGTATGCCTTTCTATAGTGGAAAGATCTTGCAGAGCAGAAACGGTAGTCTATTCGTTTTGCACGGGAGCTCTGATGTGCGTCTGCGTTCCCGTGGTGGTGACTCTGGCCATAGGATGAAAGACGCAAGGACAGCTGCCTGACGCTTAAAAAGCGGCGGCAGCTGTCTTTTATCATATGATTTTTGTCGTCCAGTCTTTTACGTTAAGGGTTCTGGTTATGAAATCTTCGTAGAACATGGGGTCGTGGGATACCAGCAATATTGTGCCGGGGTATTCTCTGAGGGCTCGCTGCAGCTCTTCTTTTGCGTCCACGTCCAGATGATTGGTAGGCTCATCCAGCACCAACCAGTTGTGTTCTCGGTTCATGACTACGGCCAGGCGGACTTTGGCGTTTTCTCCGCCGCTGAGCACTCTCATCTGACTGGTTATATGTTCGTTGGTAAGACCGCATTTTGAAAGACATAGTCTCACTTCTCTGTTTTCCATGGAAGGAAATTCGGACCAGAAAGTATCCAGAGCGCTCACCGAGGAATCTCTGTCTGCTTCTTGGGCGAAATATCCGGGGAACAGATAATCGCCTAATGACACCTGACCTGAGATAGGAGCTATCTGACCCAGAATAGTCTTTAAGAGAGTGGTCTTACCCAGTCCGTTTGTTCCCGTCACCGCTATCTTTTCGCCCCTTTCTATGGTGAAAGAGACAGGCCTTGTCAGAGGCTCGTCATAGCCTATGACGAGATCTTTTGCTTCTACGATAAAGCGGCTCGGCGTTCTGGCCATAAGAAAGTTGAACTCAGGTTTTATCTTGTTTTGAGGCTTTTCCAATATCTCCATCTTGTCTAATTGCTTCTGCCTGGAATGAGCCATGCCCCTGGTGGCTACACGGGCCTTGTTCCTTGCGATGAAGTCCTCGAGCCTTTCGATTTCGGCCTGCTGCCTTTCATAGGCTTTCAGTTCCTGCTCTTTCTTTATCTCGTACATTCTCATGAAGTTCTCGTAGTCGCCTGTGTATCTGGTCAGGTTGCCGCCTTCCAGGTTATATATAACGTTTACTACTGAATTTAAGAACTCTGTATCGTGAGATACCAGAATAAAGGCGTTTTCGTATTCGCTGAGAAACCTTGTCAGCCACACTATGTGCGGATGATCCAAGTAATTTGTAGGTTCGTCCAATATAAGTATAGAAGGGCTTTCTAAAAGAAGCTTTACCAGAAGCACTTTGGTACGATGGCCTCCGGAAAGGTCGGAGACATCTTTATCCAGACCTATATCTGAGAGACCCAGGCCGCCTGCAACTTCTTCTATCTTTGAGTCAAGCTGATAGAAACCAGAGGCTTCGAGCATCTGCTGTATCTCACCGGCTTCTTCCATCATATCGCTTATGGCCGATTCGTCGGCGTAAGCCATATCCTCATACAGCTTGAGCATTTCCTGCTCAAGAGAATACATATTATCGAAAGCCGTTCTCAGAACTTCTCTTATGGTCATCCCTTTTTTCAAAACGCTGTGCTGATCCAGGTAGCCTACGGTAACGTGGCGCGACCATGTTATATTTCCTTCATCAGGCATGAGTTTTCCTGTAATGATGTTGAGAAAGGTGGATTTTCCCTCCCCGTTGGCGCCTATGAGGCCTATATGTTCTCCCTTGAGCAGCCGGAAAGAGGCATTTTCTAATATCTGTCTGGCTCCGAAGCCGTGGGTAACGTTTTCTACTGTCAATAAGCTCATTTCAGCTTCTCCTTTTGTCATTACGAATATGGTCTTGCAAATCACTGCCGGTACAGGCCGAACCTGAATATGATAGCATATCAGAGGGCAGATTTAAAGAGCATAAGATGCTTCTGCGAAACGACTATGATCTGTAGAATCAAAAAACCTGCCGAAAATCTGAAATCAGTTTGCGGCAGGCATTATGAACGCAAGATATGATCAATTAAAATATCTGAATACACCCTTTACTTTTCCGAGTATCTTGACATCTTTGACTATGATCGGGCTCATAGAAGAGTTCTCGGGCTGAAGCCTTATGTGACCTTCTTCTCTGTAAAAGGTCTTGACCGTGGCCTCACTTTCAAAGCCGTCTATCATAGCTACTACGATATCGCCGTTCCCCGCAGTTTCGGACTGCTGTACCAATATAAGGTCGCCGTCCATTATGCCGGCCTCTATCATACTTTCGCCGCGTACATGCAACATATAGTTTACCCCTCCGGCAGCGTACTGGGCAGGAATAGGGAAAAAGTCTTCTATGTTCTGCTCCGCAAGAATAGGCGTTCCCGCTGCCACACTGCCTACCACGGGTATATTAACTATGCCCGAATGTGCCCGGGCGGAATCATCATACGCAGATGGCTGACTTTCGCCGTGCTTACCTGAAACCGGATCTACTACCATGAGGGCGCGGGGTTTTGAAGGGTCCTTTACTAAATAACCCTGCTTGACCAGACTCTCGATGTCCTTATGAGCCGTTGAAGTAGACTTGATACCCAGCGCGCCGCAGATCTCTCTTACCGTCGGAGGATATCCCTTGGTCTTGATCTCTTCTTTCATGTAGCTGAGTATTCTCTGTTCGCGCTCTTTAAGTGTTGCCATAGTAGTTTCTCCTTTTTTAATCGGACCGTAGCTCCCAGCGTTTGTTATATTAAAATCACTATAGCATAAAAAGAACAAAAAGTAAACACACGTTCACAAATTTATTTAAAGAATTGACAGAGGTCTTCCGTATTTCACTTCTTCTCCGTCTGGTCCGTATTTCTTTCGCTTACCGCTGATAGTTGAAATATCAACCTTCCATATAGCTGTACGATCTAAACTTTTCTCTATTGCCTCATCGAACTGGTACATATTGGAAGGAGTATATCTCTCGCAGATTATTCTCAGGGCATGTATCTTCTCGCTTTCTTTTAGAACTTCCCTGGCATTGCCTGTGACGATGGCTGACTCGTATTCGGTGGTGAATTTATCAAAGGCAGGTCGCACATCTCCTACGAAGACCAGACATACTCGTGGATACGATCTGAGGATATCCGTTTTTCTCCCTTCTTTAGCACAGTGGAAGTATACGGTGTCGCCGTCTCTTGCCACAGATATAGGCACTGCATACGGAGCGTCCTGATCTATCATTGAGAGCACTGCGTATCCGCATTTATCGATTATTTCTAACGCAAATTCTTTGGGCATTTCTCTGTCCCGTCTTCTCATTTCGATTCCTCCTTATACTTAAAACATCCCTTTTCGTGAGAATATATCACTCCTATGGCTTGAAGATAGGAATAGATTATGACAGTTCCCACGAATTTCATACCTCGCTTTTTCAGATCTTCTGATATTCGGTCAGACAGAGGCGAAGATATCTGGTCACATTCGTATATCACTTTTCCTTTAGTAAATCCCCAGATGTAGTCTGCAAAGGAGCCGAATTCTTCTTGTATAGCCTTGAAGACGGAGGCATTGTTTACAGCAGCGTTTATCTTAAGCCTGTTTCTGATAATCCCGGCGTTTTGCATGAGTTTGGATTTTTTTTCATCATCATACTGACGGACTTTGTCTATGTCAAAATCGTCAAAAGCTTTTCTGAAGGCTGCTCTCTTGTTGAGCACACATTCCCACGACAGGCCGGCCTGAAAAGATTCCAATATGAGCATCTCAAACAGGTGATGATCGTCTCTGGACTCTTCTCCCCATTCATTGTCGTGATAATCTATGTACAGCTGATTTTTTGTGTTGGCCCAGCGGCACCGCGCTGGTCCGTTGTTTGCAGTCATGAGAACTCCTCTCTACTCTGAGGTCAAAAGGCCGTAATGCTTCAGAGCGTCTTTTAAAAAATTTTCTTCTACTTCGAGATAATCGGCTATCTCCCAGGTTTCTCTAAAGCCGTCAGCTATGGCGGACAGGACGGCCTCCAGAGGTATTATCTTTTCATATGCCCATTTTCTGGCTCTGAGTTCCTGTCTCTGATTGTCCAGAGGAGTCTGATCCGGTATATTTCCGGAAGTAGTCAAATGATGCCCGATCTCTTCGGCTAAAATACAATACTTTGACGCAGTAGTCATATCATCTCTGAGCCATACTATGCCGCCTGAGTAAAGGCCGATATTTTTAATAAGTCTCTCTTCGATGATGAGCTCGTCTTCAAACTCGGCGGTAAGCTTTTCATATTTGTTCATCCGATCAACTCCTTTTTGACTGTATATAGATTCTATCATAAAAGGTGTCCGTTAAACTGGACTCTACTGATCTTTTCTCTTTGACAGAACGTATTTTTTGAACTCCTCTATTTCTGCCAACTCCTCATCGCTCCATTCTTCATCGTCATGGTGAGCGGCGATAGTATATGCTGCGTCGTCCCAGCCCATCAGATATGAAGGCGTTGTTCCAAGGGCAAGGGCCAGCGATTCTATCTTATCGGCGGGAATGTTGGTTATGATATTGTTCTCGTATTTATGGATAGTCTGCTTGGTGGTACTCAGCTTTTCTGCCAGATCATCCTGAGTAAGGCTGTTTTTTCTGCGAAGCTGTTTTATTCTGTCTCCTATAGTCATCATTTTAACCTCTCCTTAAAAGTAACTTGATTATATCATAAATATTGAAAAAATCAAGAAAAAATAACTTGACAAGTGACAAAAAAGAATATAGACTTTGAGTAACTTAAAAAGTTACATAATAGCGAATTTTATACGTATACGCATGGATTTGCTTTCTTTTACCCTGATTTATAACTTTTTAAGTTACAAATGATGTGTGCTGATTGCCAATCAGAGAGAAAGGTAGGAGAGATGGATAAGAATAGACTTTTAAAATTTAAGAAGCTCAATAAAGAGATAGAAATAATAAAGAGAGAAATACGGGAATTGGAGTGTAAACCTTCAGAATATGTCGCCGATACTGTCAGAGATTATACTTACGGATACGGGAATCATCAAAAGTATCATTTGTAATAGTAACATCACAGAGCGGCGGAGACACCTGGGAAAACATCTATGCTGTAGGAAGGTGGAAGTAACACCTATATAGCACCTTGTCGGTACTAAAAAAGCTATATGTGCGGAGGAATCTTTCGCACATATAGCTTGAATCATGCCCCTTCTATTAGAAGTTGAGCTCGTTGAACTTGTCGATGATTCCTTGATCTATTCCGTCAGAGCCGGATGGAACCAAGACTACTCCGTCTTTATAAGCTGCAGCTTTTATTACGGCTATACCCATCATGTCGTAGCCTTCACCGATGACATCCTTATAAGCGTCTGAACTTTCATCATATATGTAGATTTCAACATTTCCATAACCTGCTCCGTCAGTAGCGCCTACCATCTCAAAAGCCTTCTCCTGCTTTTCATCAGTAAGACCTAAGGCTTCCGCCACGGCGTCTACTGTCTTCTCAACCTTAGGAACGTCTTTTTCCGCAGACGCGCCGGAATCGCTGCCTTCGTCCTTTGAGCCGCAGGCGGCCATTCCCAGACATAACATCAATGACATCATCAATACTAAAACCTTTTTCATACTTTCCTCCTGCTTAAACAATGAATATTATTTATTACGACCATGACTTGGCAGTAACCTGTGAAAATGAATATTTTAATCTAAGCTTGGCAGAAGATACCGAAAACTTTGTTAAAAATATTTCTTTCTATAAAGGAACAATAACATAAACTGCTTCAATAATCAATACTTCAGGCACAAATAAAACCGGGACATCGGCTGACGTCCCGGCTGAAATGGTGCGCCAAGCGGGAATCGAACCCGCGGCCTTCACATTCGGAGTGTGCTACTCTATCCCCTGAGCTATTGGCGCAAAACATACAATATATTTATATCATAAATTTTGCATTAGTTAAAGACAAATTTTTCGACCGGCATAGAAAGGATAGCAGCGCAGAATACGATAAAAGCCTGATACTCTTCTCAAAAGCCGGGGAAGAAAAAGCAACCTTGCGCTATCTGCGGCGCCGGTTAAAGGAGCCTGAACCGGGATTTTTCATATCGTATCAGACCGTCACGGCTCATTTTACTCAGTTCGGCAGACATGGCGCTGCGGTCCACACAAAGGAAATCCGCCAGTTCCTGACGGTTAAAAGGAATAGAGAATTCGGCAGATCTGGTTCTTTTGGCCTGCGCCGAAAGATATGAGAGAAGTTTTTCACGAGTACTTCGCTTTGAGAGAAAGTCTATCTTTCTGTTCAAAATGAGATTTTTTTCTGACACGATCCTGAGAAGATTTCTGATAATTACATCGTGAGATTCACACCCTTGGCCGCATGTTGCGGTGATGCTTCTCAAGTCTATAAACATGATCTCAGAAATTTCTTCTGCAAAAACGCTTACCGGCATGAGATCCGTCCCGGCGCAGGCAAAGACTTCGCCGAACATCTCTCCGGGAGATACGATGGCTACTATATTGCGGTTTCCGTAGTAGTCTTCTCTGACGATATGTACTTTGCCGGAGAGAACGATTCCCACATTGCCGCAGGGATCGCCTTCCAGAAAAACAGCGCTTCCTTTTGTATATCTTGTGATCTTGGCTTTTAAGCATGACAACATGCTGTCGATGTCTTCCGGAGCGATACCGTCGAACAAGCCGCACATATCAAGCTGTGAAAAAAATTTTTTCATATTCACCCCTTTTGTTGTAAAAACAACAGGATTTATAGATGTATTATATTAGAATGTGACCATAAAAGCAAGCTATGGAGGTTGACAATATGATTAGAAAGATTATAAAGATAGACCAGGAGAAATGTAACGGATGCGGAGCCTGCGCTTGTGCATGTCATGAAGGCGCCATAGGTATGGTTTTGGGAAAAGCTAAACTTATGAGAGAAGACTACTGCGACGGTCTGGGCGACTGTCTTCCGGCATGTCCTACAGGAGCTATAACTTTTGAGGAGAGGGAGGCCCCGGCCTATGACCATGAGGCTGTCATGGCAAATAAGGCCAAAAAAGAAAGCCAGGGGAAACAATCTGATTCTATTCCGTGCGGATGTCCCGGAAGTATGTCGAAATCTATAGACAGACAGGCAAAGGGAGAACCGCAGGCACATATGAGCGATGCTTTTGAGATGAAGAGCCAGCTTTCCCAGTGGCCTGTACAGATAAAACTGGCTCCCGTGAACGCTCCTTATTTTGACGGAGCTAATTTGCTGATAGCGGCAGATTGCAGCGCCTATGCTTATGGAGACTTCCACAACAAATTTATCAGAAACAGGGTGACTCTAATCGGATGTCCTAAGCTGGATGAGGGCGACTACAGCGAAAAGCTGACTGCGATCATAAAGGCAAATGATATCAAGAGTCTGACCATAGTAAGGATGGAAGTACCTTGCTGCGGAGGCATCGAATTTGCAGCTAAAAAGGCGCTTCAGGAAAGCGGAAAGTTCATACCATGGCAGGTGGTTACCGTTACTACTGACGGAAAGCTGCTGGACTGATTCTGAGACTCATCAGCACAATACTTAAGAAAGTCCGTCAATTCCTGCGTATATATTCTTTTGCGTTCATGGCAGCTACCGCTCCGTCGGAAG
>FR882600.1:50343-83476 GCA_000435715.1 Firmicutes bacterium CAG:145 | reverse complement strand
GCTCCGTCGGAAGCTGCCGTTATTATTTGTCTCAGCGGCTTCGTGCGTAGGTCGCCTGTGGCAAACACTCCGTCTATATTGGTCCTGGTGGTCTCATCGGCTATGACGTATCCGTCTTTATCTGTCTTTAAATGGAACCTCAAGAGCCGTGTATTAGGTGTTTTTCCTATAGCGACGAATATACCGTTGCAGTCTATGACGCCCTTTCTCCCGGAAGTCTTGTCGGTGAGAGAAAGCCCTGTCACTACACCGTCTTCTGATAACAGACCTGAGATTTCCGTATGATAGAGGACCACTATATTGGACCTGCGCAGAACGTCGTTTATTAGACTGTCATCTGCTTTGAAGCCGCCGCCCTCGTGTATAAGATAGACTTTTTTACATATGTCTGAAAGAATTACGGCATTGTCGAGAGCTGCGTTTCCTCCGCCTATGACGGCGGCCGTCTTTCCCTTATAAAACGCATCTCCTTCAGATATATAATAGTTTATGCCTCTGCCTGACAGAGCCGATTCGCCGGGAAGACCCAGCCTGCGGGGAGAGGCGCCCATGGCCAATATTACAGATCTGCATTTGAAATCTCCCTTAGTGGTGAATACAGTCTTTTCTCTTTTCTCGAGGTTTAAAGAATATACTTTTGCAAAAAGCGTCTTAGCCCCGTGATTTTCGGCGTCTGTTCTCATCTTTTCCAAAAGCCTTGAGCCTTCTATGCCGTCTTCGAAACCGGGATAATCCACATTGCCGGTTGAAGATATCTGGCCTCCGGCGTGGGTTTCTTCTATTATGAGAGTTTTCAAAGATGAGCGGGCGCAATAGATAGCGGAAGTGTATCCGCCCGGACCTCCTCCTATTATAATGACATCGTAATCAGTTTTCATCATGACCTCCAAAATCGACTTTTTCTTAGTATTTCATCTTATGAGAACATGTATACATTGACAGCCTATCGATTTATAAGTTAATTTATAATATGGGAATCTATTAACGCCGCAGGCCGATACTTATTAATAAGCAGATGGCCTTTTTCGTATTTTCGGCGGCAGATGATAAAATCTTACGATAAGATCTCTAAAGTTTATCATAAAAGGTCTCTTTGCCGTAAAAGCGGGGAGACATCTTTGGAAACTTAGTTCCGACTCTAAAATATCCGAAGTAAATAACAGATAGGGGAAAAGAATATGAACAGTCGAAAAAACTCTTTTAGCGAAGTCTATGAAGTGATGAAAAAATACGGGAAAATGATGTCATCTCAAGAATATCCCATAGGCCGGACCAAGATGATGATAGAGACTCCCAAAGGCGTATTTGCAACAAGAGATGATGCGGACATAGGAGAGCTGAGGGAAGAAGACATAGAGAAGCTCGGCATTGAAAAGCTTCCGATACCTAAGGCGGAGATGAAAGCCGTGGTCTACTCTCAGACTCCTTGCTGCCAGAAAGCCCTGAGAGAAGCAAGACCTTTTAAAGCATGTCTTGACGATATGGCTCAGGTTTTTGGTCATACTGCATATATAGCAGACGGAAGGGATGGCAACGCTTCAATGGGGAAATCCATCGGAAAAGCCCTCAGAGGCAACGCCGGCTGTCTGATACTGCGAGGTACAGATAAAAAGGGAAAGGGTATAGGCTATACTCTGACTATGGGACGAAGTCTCTACGAGGCGATAGTAGCCCTGACAGTACTTGAAAAATCTGCGGAGATATCTTTCTTGGCTGAAAAAATCGGCGGAGGAAAGCCTATAGCCAAGAGGGAGGCCAGGCTCATGAGATACGTGTATAAAAAGAAGTATTCTAAGGCCGAAGAAAGAGTGAAGATGGCGGAGACGGGACAGAAAACCAAAGAGATGGCCGACGCGGCTTCTCATATCCGCAAACAGAAAGCCGCGCCTTGCGAGCAGAGGCTGAGAGAACTTCTGGTAAAGTACGGACGAAAGCTGGTGGAGACAGGTCTGGTGCAGGGGACCTGGGGAAATCTGTCTGTAAGACTGGACGAAAGATACATGCTTGTCACCCCCTCGGGCCTGGACTATATGAGACTTGGCGCAGAAGATATGGTAAAGGTTGATATAAGATCGCTGGAGTATGAGGGAGATATAAAGCCCACCTCAGAAAAGGGACTGCACGCAGCCATATATAAGAAAAGATCTGATGTAGGCGCTGTCATACATACCCATTCCAAGTACTGCAGTGTATTTGCTGCTGCAGGCAAAGACATGCCTGTACTGAAAGCTTACAGTTCGGTCTTCGGCGATAAAGTAAAGACGGCGTCATACGCCCTCCCGGGCAGTAAATCTCTGATGAATAATACGGCGGAGGCTGTGGGGAATAATTACGGAGCGATAATGTCAAATCATGGCATGGTAGCTTGCGGTAGGGATCTTGAAACAGCTTTCGAGAATTGTGTAAATTTAGAGGAAAACGGGAAGAGATACCTGAGCGATATCGTATGATATTTAGATGCGAGGCGGATCTTCTTCGCCGTAAAAATAATTATTGACAGACTTACGCCA
Organism: Firmicutes bacterium CAG:145; assembly: GCA_000435715.1. Lineage (GTDB taxonomy): Bacteria > Bacillota > Clostridia > Peptostreptococcales > Anaerovoracaceae > Fimisoma. Next base: position 80,966 of record FR882600.1, on the reverse strand, counting down.
TTGTGATATTCTGTATGGGTATGAAGAAGAAGTTATCCGCTTCTCACCTGCCCGGACAGAGTTTCCGGTTCAGGTTAATAGAGACATCTGCGTCATATTCAGGCGTATAGGCGGATACTTCATGTATCCGCTTTATTGTTGTCTATTATAAATTATTCTGATATTATGCGTAGACGAGATGAAGCGAGATCGAAATCCGATCGGCTGAATAGAATTTCAGCAAAAAATTAGGAGGTGTAAGAACCATTAGCAAGGAAAATCTCATAAACGAAGAGATTCGTGACAAAGAAGTAAGACTGATCGATTCCGACGGCACTATGCTGGGCGTAATGCCTATCGACAAAGCCATGGATCTGGCCAACGAAAGAAAGCTCGATCTTGTAAATATTTCGCCTAACGCCAAGCCGGCAGTGTGCAAAATACTCGATTACGGCAAGTATCGCTATGAGCTTCAGAAAAAAGAGAAAGAAGCCAAGAAGAAGCAGAAGACTACTCAGGTGAAAGAGATCAGACTTTCGACCTTTATAGAGGCTCACGACATTCAGGTAAAAGCTAAAACTGCTGCTAAGTTTTTAGCTGACGGAGATAAAGTCAAAGTAGGCCTGAGATTCAGAGGAAGAGAGAGAGATTACGCTGCCAAGGGCATGGATGTTATGAATACTTTTGCAGAAGCAGTTTCAGACGTAGGCGTGGTTGAAAAGAAGCCCGTCTTTGAGGGCCGTAATTTGACTATGTTTTTAGGACCGAAGTCAGATAAATAGCATTTGGCATGGGCATTTGCGTCTCTTGCGGATCCTACTAAAAGAGGCTCGGTTGAATCATTGCTGAATGTGATAAACATAAAAGATATTGATACAGGAGGAGAACGTCATCATGGCAAAGAATAAGATGAAATCCCACAGAGGGGCATGTAAGAGAATGAAACTTACCGGAAGCGGAAAAGTTAAGAGAAATAAGGCATATAAGAGCCACATTCTTACTAAAAAGGCAGCTAAGAGAAAAAGAGGCCTGAGAAAAGCTACTACTTTAACCAGCGCAGATCTGAAGAGAATGCTCAGATCCATGGCAAAATAATCGCAAGTTTAGGAGGTAAGAAATATGGCAAGAGTAAAAAAAGGCGTAAACGCCCATAAGAGACATAAGAAGATTCTGAAGCAGGCAAAAGGCTTCTATGGCGCAAAGAGCAAAGTTTTCAGAGCTGCTAACCCTGCGGTTATGAGATCTTTAAGATCTGCATATGTAGGAAGAAAGCTTAAAAAGAGACAGTACAGACAGATGTGGATAGCCAGAATCAACGCAGGCGCAAGAATGAACGGAATCAGCTACAGCCAGCTGATGAACGGCCTGAAGAAGTCCGGTATCGAGATCAACAGAAAGATGCTTTCGGAAATGGCCATACATGACGCCGCAGGTTTCGCAACGCTGTGCGAAACTGCTAAAAAGGCCGTAAAATAGAAGATGATATGAAAAGAGGGTGTCCCAAAACTATGATTGATTAAAATCATAGAGAGGGGGGCATCCTCTCCTTATATTTCTGAAATGGGTTTTCTCATTAAAAACAGCACCGGATATTCATCCCTCAGGTGCCATCTTTGTGATGTTATGGGCGATTGATAGCAATCCCCACTCTATTTTTACCTTATCCGCTCCGCTTGATTGTTTATGTTACGTTTAGTTTAAGGCTGATCCACTCGAACTTATGATTTAACGTAAAACGAGTGGGTAGGGACCCACTCAAATGGACGGTTTTTGTGTAAATGAGTGGGCAGGGACCCACTCGAATTGCTATTTTTTTAAAATAGAGTGGGGCAGACTCCACTCGAATTACTATTTTTTCTTTAAACGAGTGGGTATACTCCCTTCGCAAAATTACATATAATGTAAATAAATGCGATGAATTAGCCTTTTTTAGCTTTGAGGTGGGAAGTTTAACCCACTCGAACTTATGATTTAACGTAAAACGAGTGGGTAGGGACCCACTCAAATGGACGGTTTTTGTGTAAATGAGTGGGCAGGGACCCACTCGAATTGCTATTTTTTTAAAATAGAGTGGGTCGGACTCCACTCGAATCAATATTTTTCTTTAGATAGGGTAGGCCGGGCCCCGCTCAAGCAGTCTTTTTTAGAGAACCGGTGGGCCGCTGGCACACCCCGCGTCTAAACACGATATTTTCGCTTATACAAAAAACATGAGGATACCCCTCAAGTCATTTCATGACTTTTGGGACATCCTCTTAATTTTGTTATTTATCTTTCAGAAGATCTCTTATTTCAGATAATAACTTGACTTCTTCGGAAGGTTCCGGCGGAGCGGGCTCAGGCTGCGGCTTTTTTTCCTTTTTCCTGAGGAAACTGTTAAAGCCTTTCATGATAGAAAAGATGACAAGAGCTGTAAGCAAAAAAGTGATGACAGCCTGGATAAAGTTTCCTATCAGTATCTGAGCGCTTCCCACGCTGATAATTATTCCGGAAAAGTCGATACCGCCGATGATGATACCTAAAAGCGGCGTAATCACATCTCCTACCAGAGAGCTGACGATGGCTGTAAAAGCTCCGCCTATGATTATGCCTACGGCCATACTCATTACATCGCCCTTTGAAATAAACTCTTTAAACTCTGACATGAACTCTTTCATGATTTTCCCCTTTTTATAATTTTGATATTTCTTCCTGTATTCGATCCCAGGGAAATCCTACCACAGTATCGTAACAGCCTTCTATCTTTTCTACATATTTTGAAAAATATCCCTGTATGGCATACCCTCCCGCCTTGTCGTAGGCTTCATCAGTCTTTAAATATTCGAGCAGATCTTCGTCGCTGTAATTTTTAAAATATACTTTCGTGACATCTGTAAATACCCTTGCGTTATTTTCTCCGGCGCACACCAAGGCGACTCCGGTAGCTACGTAATGCCAGGTCCCCCGCAGGGCCGTCAGCATCTTGTATGCGTCCTGAAAATTCGAAGGCTTTCCCATGATGCGATCTTTATATACGACAGTATCGGCAGCGATTATGACGCTTCCGGGCATTATAATCTTGTCGCCTGACAAGATGAGAGCCTCCACAGCTTTTGCCTTTTTTAGGGCGAGGAACATTACCGTCTCATTCATTCCTCCTATGGCCGGAAGATTCTCTTCGATATCGGCGGGGATTATGGTCGGCTCAAGACCATGGGCACTCATCATCTCTATACGTCTTGGAGATGAGGAGGCTAAAACATAATTTTTCTCATTCATCTTTATTTCTCTTTCTCTTTTTCTCCACAGCTGAAAACGGTATAAAAGAAGCTTGCGGAGTATGCCGCGATGTTTCGTTCCTTTGATTTGCGCGGGCAGCTTACTATGCTGTTGATCTTACCTCTTTCGAATTTGGCGTAAACTATGCGCTTGTTTAAATTTGCCGGACAACATATTTATTATTGCATAATTTTTTTAAAATGGAAATACTAAAAATGAAAACCGAGAATGAGAAAAGCCTGCAGGATATGTACAGGCAGAATGGAGAGGGAAATGAACAAAGAAACGGAGAGCGGAAAAACGTATCCCGATGATATAAAGAGTGAAGGTCCGGAAAAAAAGGACATAGCTAAGGCCTATGAGAAATATGCCAAGCAATTCACTCCGAAGCCTGATTACTTCGGCAACTGTCTCAAGGCATTTTTAGTCGGGGGCCTCATATGTACAGCGTCTTTGTGGTATAAGAATATGCTTATGGATAAGGGTATAGGTGAAGAGGACGCTGCGGTCTTCGTTACGATCACGCTGGTGGCGCTGGCGCAGATACTTACAGGGCTCGGAGTATTCGATGTGATAGCCAAGTTTGCAGGAGCCGGTGTTATAGTACCTATAACAGGTTTTGCCAATTCTATGGTAGCCCCTGCTCTCGAATATAAGAAAGAAGGCCCCGTACTGGGAGTAGGTCCCAAGATATTCAGCGTAGCCGGCCCTGTTCTCGTATGTGGTATAACCAGTGCTGTTATAGTAGGTATCATATATTGGATAATAGGAATGTTTTAGTGATTGATTCTGCGCCCAGATAGAGACGGCGCAGAGAATGGAGCGGATATGTCATATAAAAAGATAGGAAAACAGACGGTAAGGTTTTCAGAGAAACCCTGCATCACCGGACGGGGAAATGTAGTGGGAGAAAAGGAAGGCCAGGGACCTTTGGGAAAATGTTTCGATCTGGTGCTCGATGATGATATGTATGGTGAAAAGTCGTGGGAGATGGCCGAAAGCAAGATGCTAAAGGAAGCCATGGAAAGAGCCGTAACCAGATCGGGACTCGATACTTCGCAGATAGACGCCATGCTGAGCGGGGATCTGCTCAATCAGCTCATGTCGTCATCATTTACGGCAAGAGATATGCATATACCTTTCTTAGGACTCTACGGCGCATGTTCTACGATGACTGAGTCGCTGCTGCTTGGATGTATGCTTATAGACGGTGGTTTTGCTAAAAATGTTCTGGTAGGAGCCTCCAGCCACTTCTGTACAGCAGAGAGACAATTCAGGATGCCTGTAGAACATGGAAATCAACGCCCTCCGTCAGCTCAGTGGACGGCGACTGCGGCCGGAGCTGCAGTGATCTCCTGCAAAGATTCTCTGGATCCACGAAAGAAGACTATAATAAGGGCCGAATCGGCTACTATAGGAAAAGTAATAGATGCAGGAATAAAAGATGCAAATCAGATGGGAGCGGCCATGGTGCCGGCAGCCGTCGATACTCTGCTCAATCATCTGGAGGATACTAAAAGAAGTATAGAGTATTATGACCTGGTGGCTACGGGAGACCTGGGTTTCATAGGAAAAGATATAATGATGGATTTGCTGGGCGATGCCGGACTTTCCAAAAAAGAAGTCTTCGAACATTATGACGATTGCGGCACCATGCTGTTTACTAAAGAACAGGATGTACATGCGGGAGGAAGCGGATGCGGATGTTCGGCCAGCGTGTTTACGGGACATCTGCTGCAGCAGATGGAACAGGGAAAGATTAAAAAACTTCTGCTCATGTCTACAGGAGCATTGCTCTCGACAATTTCTCCTTTTCAGGGAGAAAGCATACCGGGCATCGCCCATGCGGTTTCTTTGGAGGTGGAATAGATGGAATATTTATGGGCATTTTTAATAGGAGGAGTATTCTGTATCATAGGACAGATACTCATGGATACCACTACGCTTACTGCTCCGAGGATATTAGTGATATTCGTGGTGTTTGGAGTGGTTTTACAGGCGGTGGGGCTTTATGAACCTATAGCAGATTTTGCGAAGACGGGAGCCACAGTACCGCTTCCCGGATTTGGTTACAGTCTGGCCAAGGGGGCCATGGAGGGAGCACGTGAAGGTTTTCTCGGAGCTATCACCGGACCTCTTGAGGCTACTGCGGCAGGCATAGGCGTGGCTCTTGCTTTTGGCTATATAGTTGCGCTGATCTTCAATCCAAAGTCACCGAAGAGGTAAAAAATAATAGATCATGATTGACGCTTATGGAAAATTATGGTATATTTTATCTTGAAAGGTGGTAAAATATGGAAAGAGATATCGTGTATATACTTGCAGCTTTGAATTTAACGATAGCTTTTCACCTCATTTATTTTAACAGATCTCCTTTTTCAGGAAGAAAGAAAAAGAATAAATAGCGTGAAGATAACGATGCGAAATTATCGTATTCGTTATTTGATATACAGGGGGTCGCATGTCATAAGCGGCCCTTTTATATTATGAGGCAGATAAACCGCCCGTTTTACGAGTGGCGTCGATTGGCGCTTTAAGGTAACTTAAGTAACGTTAATTTATCGGGCTGCCAAGCTGTCGGTCTGTTGGACAGTCGGGCTGTCGGTTGCCAGACATTCCCGGTATAGCGTGTTTTTTGCTCCTTTGCGGGAATTTTTTCTTTTAAAGTCTCGGACTCTTTAAATTATAGAGTGTTTGCGGGAGTTTTTGATGGTCTTGAGGCGGAGGAAAGCGCCTTGAAGCCGTTTTTCTTCGATTTTCGTGCTGAAAAGTCCCGCAAACAGTTTTAAAATCGGCTTTGCCGGGAATCAGTTAAAAAAACTCTCGCAAACGTTTGAATTTTTGAAATATTCGGGAATTTTGACTATATCCGGCTTTCCCCTTATATTGCGCTTTTACGTTATAAACATTTACAAAGGTATATTAATATGGTAAAATATAGGGCAATACAAGAGAAAAGGGAGACCGATAATGGGAAGAATTGAACGGAAACAGCAAGCTGCAGCCGATAAGAAGACTCCGAAAAAAAGGAAAAAGCGGCAAAGCTTTAAAAGTTGGTTCAAGGGATTAAAGACGTGGAAAAAGGTCTTGCTGATAGGAGGGGCTACGCTGATAGTACTTCTTTTAACGGCAGCCATAATAGCATATAGTTATTTCAGCGATATCTTCGATGAAATACATGAGGAAACACCGGAAGATTATGATCTTTCTCTGGTGGATGTAGACGGATATTACAACATACTGCTTCTCGGGGTAGACAGCAGGGATATGGACGATCTCAAGGGGACCAGAAGCGACGCTATAATGATCGTCAGTATCAATAAAGATACTAATGATGTGAAGATATTATCCGTATACAGAGATACCTTCCTTAAAATGGGGGATACCTCTTCTTATGACAAGATAACGCATGCCTGTGCCAAGGGCGGACCCGAGATGACTATGAAGACTCTCAACCAGGCGATGGATCTGAATATCAGCAATTATGTGGTTGTGAACTTTAAGGCAGTAGCCGACCTGGTAGACGCCGTGGGAGGCATAGAAGTAGACGTTCAGGATTATGAGATACAACAACTCAATAAATATACAAAAGAGACCGCTGATAATATAGGTACTAAGAAATACAACCTTGTAAAATCAGCAGGAGTACAAACGCTTGAGGGAGTACAGGCTGTTTCCTACGGAAGGATAAGAAAAGGCGTAGGAGATGATTTTAAGCGGACCGAGAGAATGCGTACAGTCATGACTCTCGTGACGGATAAGATGAAGGATATGTCTTTTAAGGAGATAAAGAAAATCATCAAGATGATGACGCCTCAAATCCAGACTAATTTGTCTAAAAGTAATATTCTGGGACTTGGAATACGCCTCCCTCAATACAATATAGTGGGTACCGACGGCTGGCCGTATAATGTCAGCACAGGATATATAAGCGGTGTTTCGTATGTATTTCCGTCTAATCTGGCAGAAAATGTAAAAGAACTCCACGTGAAGTTCTTCGGGCAGACAGATTATGTTCCTTCATCAAAAGTAAATACGATAAGCAGTACTATCGCGCAGAAAATCGAGGCAGAGCGAAATGCCGGAAATATTGAAAACGAAGAAAACGTGACAGTTGACACCTCTCAGCAGAATCAGAGCAGACCGCCGGCCGAAAATTCAGGAGGCGGTAGCGGTGGCGGAGAAAACCAGGGCGGCTCGGGAAGCGGCTCCGGCGGATCTGAAGGCGAACCTGGAGATTCAGGCAGTACCGGAGGCGATTCGGGAGATTCCGGAGGTGATTCCGGCCACTCGGGCAACACAGGAGGCGATTCCGGCGGTGAGTCAGGAGGCGATTCTGGCAATACGGGAGGCGAGACTGCTGGAGAAAATTCTTCGCAGGCATCTCCTGAGGTGGCTTACGGTCATAAACGCGCGGCATAATCCATGTATAAAACGGCTGAAATGATCAAGTTAATTTATAAAAAAAGAGAAGGTGGCCTATAGTCTGTTAGAGACTTGAGCCACCTTTTTTATAATATCAATCCTTTATATCGATGATAGGTTTCTGACTTTTTTCTTTCTCCTTTTCTTTTTCCAAAAGATTGACCGCTTTTTCGATGAGCATGCCTTTGGAAAACGGAGACAGCCTCCTGTAAATGTTATTGAGCTCCGTGAGCTCGTCATCCTGATATGTGTGGTTAGCGATGTAGCCAAGAAATCTTTGAGGATCGTTTTCGAAAAAGGCTGTCATATCGATTCCCAGATGAGTTGATATTATGTACAGCGCTTCTGCATCTTGGGCTCGATTCCCAAGCTCGTAGTGAGTATAGAGTGATCTGCTCGTTCCTATAAAGCTTGCGATTTCTGCTTGGCTTAAGCGTTTGCTGGTGCGCAGGGTCCTTAGATTTGCTGCGATTCTCATTTGTGTGTCGAGTTTCATCACGGTTCTCCTTATGATTTTTAAATTGGTTTTGGGATGGTTTTTACCCTATCTATAAATAAGTGTAAAAAAACGGGCAAAAAGTTGCATAATTTTGGTAATTTTATCAAAAAAATGAAAAATTTGTCTTTTAGTTATAAATCAGGCAACTCGCAGTAACATAATGCGTTAGAAGAAACGTTGAAAAATACACTATACAAGGAGTATAATAATTTTCGTACGAATAATATATTCCTTGGAAATCATTTTGGTATAATTCGCTGATCGCAGTAAATTTCAAAGAAGAGTGAGAAAATATTTATGAAAAGTTCAAAATTAAAAAACAGTATCTCCATAACCCATAAGAAAAGGATAGAGATATTGCTGTCGTACTATAGCGACGTACTTCATTATTTAGGCGCTTTCAACCTTACGCCTGAGGATGTTGAGGATGCGCTTCAAGATACATATATCGAAGCCTTTACGTATATAGACAAAGTGAGAGATGAATCCAAACTGAAATTTTGGCTTCTCAAGATCGCAAAGAGACAGGGACTGAAATATTTAAGCAAGAATAAGACGAAAAGCAGTAATGAACAGCCTCTGATGGAATGTATAAACTTCCCAGAGGTGGGATCATCTTATTCGTCGGGCAAGCAGATAAATGATCTTATACGAAACATGAACAGGGAAAAGCTGAGGAAACTCATATCCAGGCTCAGCGATAAAGAACAGAAGGTCCTCGTACTCTATTATGATTATGGCTACAGATTAAAAGATATCGCCATTATTCTGAAAGAGAGCGACAGCAACGTCAGAAGTATATCCAGAAGATCAAAAGAGAAACTGCGAAAGATGATAGAGAATGAGGATATAGATCTTAAGCCCTGAAATATAAGACAAACTTCTTATGGAATGTATTATCTGATTTCCCCATATTGAAGAAATATGATTTTAATGTCGCATGCTTTATAGTGGGGAAATATACGAAAGAAAAAACTCCGGCATATGATCTGTGCGTATGGCGGACATAATGAAGAGATACCGAGGGTAAAAATCAGCGCCGAGACTACTGAGGCAGGCTTTGAAAAAATAATGAAGGAGTCATGATATATGATGCAAAAGGATTCAGGGTAGACAGATAATTATAAAAATAAAGACATAATTGGGAACATGATCCTCTTAAAATAGTGCATGAAACGAGAAGTTCTGCATTATTTTAGGGGGGTTTTTTAATTTTTCTTCAAAATTTGTCTGTAAGTAGTAACGAATAAACCACAGGTTGCTTCAACTGTAAGTTTAAACAGGATAACTTTAAAGGAGAAGCACGAGGAATTGTTTGAAACAGGCAAAGGAGAATAACATGGAAGAAAAGAATGCAGCATTAAACGAAAGAATAGACATAGCGAAGATAGGAAGAAGAATCATGGCCATGAGACTGGCTAACGGAATGACAAGAGCAGAACTGGCTGAGAAAGTGGAAAAGTCAAATCAGACCCTCGCATCTATAGAATACGGACATAAAGGAATGTCTCTTCAGACTCTCTGCTCCATATGCTACGCTCTTGAAGTGACGCCCAATTATATACTGGGATGGAGCAGGTATCCCATAGAGGGCAACGAAGAATATTCTCAGGCATGCGAGGAAATATCGGAAATGCTCAAGGCCTGCAGCCCAAGTCAGATGAAAACCATAAGCAGCATAGTCAAATTGTATGTAGACGATATAAGGAGAGGACAATCTACCGTCAAAAGGGGATGAGCGATTATCTCATAAAGCTTTCAGATCATCATGCTCTCCCTTGACACATACCTCCGGACGATTTTTCAGACGGAGGTTTTTGTATGGAAAGATATAGCGCGCATGGACGGCCGCCGGCAATGGCTGTATGTGGAAGAGGCGATGAGCTGATAACGCCAATAAAGCACTAAATTAACTTGCCTTAATATATTGAAATTTATAGGAATCTGTGGTAAACTACATAGATGAAAATGTGTCTAAAAGCAGGATTTTATGATGGATTTTATTAACGGAAAGAATTTCAGAATCATAATATTGGCAGTATTAGATATGTGCTGTGCCGCCTTAGCGGCCTTCGGTGCGCTGATACTGCGTTTTGACATATCATCCATACCTGAAGAGTATTATATGGGCGCTATAAAGAGCTTACCCATATATTTTATTGCCACTATAGCCGTCATGGCAGTGTTCAAGCTGTATAACAGAGTGTGGACATACGCTTCCCTCAATGAGCTGTGGGCGATAATCAAGGCGTCGGTCTTTATAGAAGTAATCATAATATGCTATCACGTATTCGTCTATATACCTATGCCCAGGAGCTATTATCCGCTGACCTTCGGCATAATGATCATATTATTCTCCTGCGTCAGGTTTGCAAAGGCCATAATAAAGTCTGTAGGCAATGAGCAGAATAAAAATGAGGTCACCAACAGGATAATGGTCATAGGAGCGGGCTCTGCGGCTACGGTGCTCATAAAAGAGCTTAAAGCGGCGGACGAAGGCTCTCAGGTGGTGTGTGCTGTAGACGACAATAAAAACAAAAAAAACAAATATATCATGGGAGTTCCGATTGTCGGAACGAGAGAGGATATAGAGAAAAACATAAAAAAATACGAGGTCGACGAGATTGTAATCGCGATGCCCTCGGCTGACATACAGACCACGAGAGAGATTATACGGGTTTGTCAGGAGACAAGAAAGCCGGTGAAGATTCTTCCGGCCGTGGCAAAGAGTCTGACGACTTCCCTCAGCAAGGAGATCAGGCCTGTAAATTATGAGGACTTGCTGGGAAGAGACGCCGTCAAGGTCAACCAGAAGGGAATCGAAGAATTTATCCGAGACAAGGTCATTCTCGTGACGGGAGGCGGCGGGTCCATCGGCTCCGAGCTTTGCAGGCAGATAGTCAGATACAACCCAAAGAAGCTTCTGATATTCGACATTTATGAGAATAACGCTTATGATATACAGATGGAGCTGGAACGCCATTATCCGGCAGCAAGCATTTCCACCCTCATAGGCTCTGTAAGAGATTTCGACAGAATGGAGACCGTATTCAAGAAATACAGACCAAACATCATATACCATGCGGCTGCCCACAAACATGTTCCGCTTATGGAAAAATCTCCAAACGAAGCCGTCAAGAACAATTGCCTCGGCACGCTGAATGCCGCCAAGCTGGCGGACAAGTACGAGGTTGACAACTTCGTACTTATCTCGACGGATAAAGCAGTGAGGCCTACAAACATAATGGGCGCCACCAAGAGAATCTGCGAGATGATAGTCCAGACTTACGCCCGCAAATCGGAGCACACTCGCTTTGCGGCAGTAAGATTCGGAAACGTACTGGGAAGCAACGGGTCGGTGATTCCGCTGTTCCTGAAACAGATTGCCGAGGGCGGCCCGGTAACGGTCACCCATAAAGAAATAACAAGATTCTTCATGACTATACCGGAAGCGGTTTCTCTGGTTCTTCAGGCCAGCCTTTTTGCCAAGGGAGGAGAAATCTTCGTTCTTGACATGGGCAAGCCTGTAAGGATTTATGAGCTGGCAGAAAACCTCATACGCCTCAAGGGACTGAAGCCGGGGGTAGACATAAAAATCGACATTGTGGGACTCAGGCCGGGAGAAAAGCTCTATGAAGAAATCCTCATGGACGAGGAAGGGCTGGACAAGACAGCCAATAAGATGATTTATATAGGCAAGCCTCTGAAGCTGGACGAGACGGTCTTCTTGGACAAGCTGGACGAGCTGATAGAAGCCAGCTACGAAAACGGCAACAAGATAAAAGAGCTGACAGAGGAAATTTGCGACACATATACGATTACGGATAATTAGGAATACACTGAGAGGACAAGAGCTATGGCAAAATTTTCGCCTTTTAAAGAAAAAATATGGCTCAGCACGCCGACCATGCATGGTTCCGAATTGGATTTTGTAACGGAAGCGTACAAGACAAACTGGATGTCAACGGTAGGTGCCAACATCAATGAAGTAGAGAGACTGACTTGCGAAAAAGTCGGTTGCAAGCATGCAGTAGCGCTTGCTACAGGCACATCTGCACTGCATATGGCAGTTAAACTTGCGGGAGTTAAGCCGCATGAAAAGGTTTTTTGCACGGATATGACCTTTGACGCTACTGTAAATCCGGTTGTGTACGAAGGCGGTGTACCGGTATTTATTGATACCGAATATGGCACATGGAATATGGACCCGGATGCGCTTGAAAAGGCCTTTGAAGCTTATCCGGAAGTTAAAGTTGTTGTGCTCGCTCATTTGTACGGAACGCCGGCCAAAGTGGACGAAATTCGCGCAATATGTGACAAACACGGCGTAGTCATAATAGAGGACGCCGCCGAGTCTCTCGGAGCAACGTACAAAGGCGTTCAAACGGGAGTATTTGGCTCATATAACGCCATTTCATTTAACGGAAATAAGATAATAACCGGTTCGTCCGGAGGAATGTTGTTAACTGATGACGAAGAGGCCGCGCAAAAAGTACGCAAGTGGTCCACACAGGCCAGAGAAAACGCTCCATGGTATCAACACGAAGAGCTGGGATACAACTATAGAATGAGCAATGTAATCGCCGGAGTGGTGAGAGGACAGTTTCCTTATCTGGAAGAACATATAGCTCAGAAAAAAGCCATTTATGAAAGATACAGAGAGGGCTTCAAAGATTTGCCGGTCGAAATGAATCCATATGACAGCGAAAATTCCGAGCCGAACTTCTGGCTGTCGTGTATGGCTATCAATCCTGAAGCCATGTGCAAGCAGGTCAGAAGCGAGTGTGAAGCGCTGTATATCCCGGAAGCCGGTAAAACCTGCCCGACGGAAATTTTAGAAACCTTGGCAAAATACAATGCAGAAGGCCGCCCGATTTGGAAGCCGATGCATATGCAGCCGATATACAGAAACAATCCGTTTATTGCAAGAGACGGAGATGGCAGAGCCAAGACTAATGCGTATATTGCCGGAGGAACGACAGGTAAAGATGGTAAACCGCTTGATGTAGGAATGGATATTTTCCACAGAGGGCTATGCCTACCAAGCGATAATAAAATGACGAAAGAACAGCAGGATATAGTTATTGAGATAGTAAAGAGCTGTTTTGAATAAAGAAAGGGCCATATGAAGGCTAACAAGCGTAGAAGAGGAATATACGAAAGATTCATAAAGAGGGCGCTCGACATGATACTGTCGGGGATTGCAATAATAATACTCAGCCCGATACTTCTAATCGTTGCAATTTTAGTAAAGACTAAGCTGGGAAGTCCGGTGATTTTCAAGCAGGAAAGACCGGGGCTGAATGAGAAAATCTTTAAGATGTATAAATTCAGAAGTATGACCGACGCCAAAGACGAAAACGGCGAACTGCTGCCTGACGAAGAAAGACTCACATCTTTTGGAAAAAAACTCAGAAGCACAAGCCTCGACGAGCTTCCAGAATTATTCAACATATTCAAAGGTGATATGAGTATAGTCGGGCCAAGGCCTTTAATGGTTAGTTATTTGCCATTGTATAATGAATTTCAAAAACATCGGCATGATGTTAGACCGGGATTGACAGGCTTGGCTCAAATTAGCGGAAGAAATTTATTATCATGGAAAGAAAGATTTGAAAAAGATATTAGCTATGTAGAAAATATTAGTTTTACATTAGATATGAAAATTATATTTAATACGGTGAAGTCTGTAATAAAAAGAGATGGTATAAGCTCGAACACTTCTGAGACTATGGAAGATTTTATGGGAAATTGATATGAAAGAAAAGATTGTTTTAATAGGAAGCGGGCAACATGCAAGAGTAGTAATTTATAATATAAAAGCACAAGGGAAATATGAAATTGCTTGCATGTTGGACTCAGATAAAAATAAGATTGGCAGAGAATATGAGGACTACTTGATAGAGGGGACTTATGAAGAAGCACAAAGAGTGAAAGAAAAATATAAGACTAATAAGTTTTTTATCGCTTTCGGAAATATGAAGTACCGGAAAGCTGTGTTTGATCAATTTATTGGAAATGGCTGGGAGGCAGTGAACATTATTCATCCTGATGCCGTAATTTCTCCGGAGGCAAAGATTGGCCAGGGTGTATTGGTAGAGTGCGGATGCCTTATCACGCCCAATCCTGTAATAGGAAATAATGTGGTAATAAATACGGGGTCTCAAGTTAATCATGATAATTTTGTTGGAGATCATGTTTATATTGCATCGGGAGTAGTGTTATCCGGAGGGGTAACGATAGAAGAAAACACGCTCATAGATGATGGGGTGGTCATTACTTTGGGAAGGAAAGTAGGTAGTAATTGTATAATAGGCGCAGGGTCTGTTGTAACAAAGGATATATGTAATGACAGCGTGGCATATGGAGTGCCGGCAAAGATTATAAGAAATAATTGAGTGACAGAAGAATGTTTAATGGAGAATAGCAGTGAGAATTTGGATATTTAATCATTATGCGACAGATATGTATTTTGATGGCGCAGGTAGACATCAAAGCTTTGCGAAGTATTTAATAAGAGACGGCAATGAAGTTAAAATATTTTGTGCAAGCACAGTGCATAACAGCGATATAAGTATCAATACAGGAGATAAAAAGTCGGTTGAAAAGATAGGTAAGGATAATGTCCCGTATATTTTCATAAAAACTAAAAATTATGTGGGAAATGGGCGTCAGCGCATACGGAATATGATAGAGTATTATTTGAAGATTTTCGGGGTTGCGAGACAAGAAATTAAACAAAGAGGGAAGCCGGATGTTATATTGGCGTCGTCTGTGCATCCGTTAGCATTAGTAGCCGGAATAAAGATTGCGAAAAAAATTGGTGTTCCATGTGTGTGTGAAGTTAGAGACTTATGGCCAGAAACATTTTTGGATTTTGGATTTACAAAAAAAAATCCAATAATTAAGGGAATGTACCGCTTAGAAAAATGGATATACAAGAAAGCTGATAAGCTAATATTTACGATGGAGGGAGGCAAAGATTACATTATAGAAAAAAAGTGGGACACTTGCATTGACTTATCAAAAATTAATTATATAAATAATGGAATAGATTTAGAATTGTTTGAAGAAAATGCAAGTCAATGTTCTATAAATGATGCAGATTTGCAGTCAAAAGCTTTCAAGGTAATATATACAGGGTCTATAAGGGCAGCAAATGGAATTTTTAACATTATTGAATGTGCAAAATTATTAGATAGTAATATAAAATTTCTTATATATGGCGATGGTGAAGAAAGAGAAAAGAGTGAGAGCTATTGTACAGAGAATAAAATAGAGAATGTTATATTTAAAGGAAGGGTTAAAAAAGAAAACATACCATACATTTTGAAAAATGGCGATTTACTATTGTTAAATTACAAACAATGCAATATTGATAGATTTGGAACTAGTCAAAATAAGCTTTTTGAGTATCTAGCAAGTGGAAAGCCTATCGTAGCAAACGTAGAGATGGGATATGATATTATTAAAAAATTTAAATGTGGAATATCAAAAGCGTTTAATAGCCCAGACGAGTATTCAAGAGCTATACAGGAAATTAAAAACAAGGATGACATGGAATATGAATTGATTTGTGATAGTGCAAAAAAAGCTGCTATGCAATATGACTATAAAAATTCAAGCAAATTATTAGAAAGTTTGTTGATGGAAACTATAGGAATTTCAAGGGGAAAGAGTTAATTATGAAAATCTTAACTGTTGTTGGTGCTAGACCGCAATTTATCAAGGCTGCAGTAATGTCTAGAGCTTTAAAGGATATTCATGAAGAGGTGTTGGTTCATACTGGACAACATTATGACCACGATATGTCGGATATATTTTTCCAAGAATTGAATATACCTAAACCAGATTATAACTTGGGAATTTCAGGTGGAAGCCACGGCGATATGACTGGAAAGATGATAATATCTCTTGAAAAAGTAATGGCTGAAGAGAATCCTGATTTAGTTCTATTATATGGAGATACTAATTCAACTTTGGCGGCGGCTATCGCTGCAGCTAAATTATTTATACCAATTTGCCATATAGAGGCAGGTGTTAGAGAAGCAGGAATTAAGGAAGGCACCTTTACAAACCCGGAAGAAATCAACAGAATTGTTTCAGATAAGTTGTCAACTTTTTTAATGTGCTGTACTAAAACAGATGTCGATTCACTTAAAAAAGAAGGTATGACAGACAATGTATATTTTGTTGGAGATATAATGCTAGATGCATTTCTATTTTATTCCCAACAAAATGAGATAAAGCTAAACAAGAAGATATTTGACATTAATAATAAGGAACTGAAACTTCCAGATAGATTTTATTATTTGACTTGTCACCGGGAAGAAAACACAAGAACAGATGAGGCTTTAAGAGAAATTATGTTTGCAATGAATGAGTTAGAATATCCGACTATTTATCCTGTACATCCAAGGAACTCATCAGACGCGATAAGGCTAAAACAAAAATACAGAATGGATAACCTGATTATTTGCAAACCTGTTGGATATTTGATGTCATTGTATTTAATATGTAATTCAGAAAAGGTAGTTACAGATTCAGGTGGACTTCAGAGGGAAGCATTTTTTGCAGAAAAGCAGTGTGTGACTATAGCCGATGATGTAGCATGGGCAGATACACTTAGAGGAAATAGGAACCAATTAGCGAAAGCAAATAAATCAGATATTTTGAAAAAACTACATGTTAAGCAGGATGTGGAACATGACTATATGCCTTTTGGTGATGGACATGCAGCAAAGAAAGTAGTTAACATTATATCGGGAATGGAGAACAAAAAATAAGGACTATGCAAATAAAAGAAATATTAAGGTTTCTAAAGTATGAAGATATAAAAATTACATTTTACGGAGAAGAAACTGATGAAATAACAGGATTCTCATCTATGTATAAGTATAAGGATAAGACGATAACATGGTGTAAAAAGCTTGAACTTTTAAGTAGAGCCGGCGCTCATGACATACAGCTTATTATATTGCCTGAAAAGGCGAATAGAGACTTCAAAAATTATATTATAACTGAAAATCCAAAGAAAGTTTTTTTTAAAATCGTTGAAAGGTTTTTTGATAATTCTAAAATACAACCGGGTATTTGCAAAGACTCGTACGTATCTCCAAATGTAAATATAGGTAAAAATGTTACAATAGGTCATAATTGTAGTATAGATGGCGACATTACTATAGGTGATAATACAATAATCTATAATAATGTTAGTATTATAAACAAAGTTAAAATTGGAGAAGGCTGTATTATACAATCATTTTCAAGTATTGGCCATGATGACTTTGCTTATACAGAAGATGAATATGGCAGGAAAAGTATGATAAAGCATTACGGAGGAGTAACAGTCGGAAAAAATGTTTTTATAGGTAACGGATGCGTAATCAATCGAGGCACAATAGATGATACAATAGTAGGAGACGGTACAAAGATTGATGCTCAGTGCCATATATCTCATAATGCTTATATAGGTGAAAACAATGCTTTGGTTTCGGGGACGAAAATATATGGCTCAGTAAAAACTGGTAAAAATGTTTATATAGCATCTGCAATAGTTCGGAATCAATTGGAAATAGGGGATAATGTAATAATAGGAATGGGTAGTGTTGTGCTAAAAAATGTTGAGGATGATACAACGGTTATAGGTATACCGGCAGTGCCATTTAAAAAGTAACATGCATGAGGTGTGAAATGAAGAAAAAAATATTGGAGAAAATCAGGAAAAAAGAAATTAATGTCGGTGTAGTAGGTCTTGGATATGTAGGTCTTCCCCTAGCGGTCGAAAAGGCTAAAGCGGGATTCAAAACTATAGGTTTCGATGTGCAGAAAGCTAAAGTTGATCTTGTGAATAAGGGACATAATTATATTGGGGATGTTGTAGATGATGATTTAAAAGAGATAGTAGAAAAAGGGATGCTGAAAGCTACAACAGATTTTAGCTTTGTGAAAGATGTGGATTTTATAGCCATTTGTGTACCAACACCGTTAGATTCTCATCAACAGCCAGATATAAGTTATGTAGAATCATCTGCTAAGGAGATTGCAAAACATATTAAAAAGGGAACTATGGTAGTCCTTGAATCAACAACTTACCCAGGGACTACGGAAGAACTGCTTAAGCCTATTTTGGAATCCTCTGGATTAAAATGCGGGACAGATTTCTACCTTGGATTTTCTCCTGAAAGAGTAGATCCTGGTAATAAACAGTTTAAAACTAAGAATACCCCTAAGGTAGTAGGAGCTATAGGTGAAAATGCACGTGAAGTAATAGCTGAAATGTATAGATCTGTGCTTGATGGAGATGTTCATGAGGTTTCATCTCCTGCAGTTGCCGAGATGGAAAAAATTCTTGAAAATACTTATAGGAATATAAATATTGGCCTGGCTAATGAAATGGCTATTCTTTGCAATAAAATGGGAATCGATTACTGGGAAGTTGTGGATGCAGCAAAGACTAAGCCCTATGGTTTCCAAGCCTTTTATCCGGGACCGGGACTTGGAGGACATTGCATTCCACTTGATCCATATTATTTGTCGTGGAAAGCTCGTGAATATGGGTTTCATACATCTATGATTGAAAGTTCTATGATGGTGAATGATAGGATGCCTGAATATTGTGTTGAGAGGGCCATGGCAATTTTAAATCGCAGCAAGAAGCCCCTTAACGGTTCGAAGGTACTTGTTTTAGGTGTAGCTTATAAAAATGATATTGATGATTACAGAGAGAGCCCAGCTATAGATATAATAGAAATTTTGAAGTCAAACGGAGCTAATACGGATTTTTATGACCCATACATAATGTCATTTAGAGAAAATGGACAAGAGTATAAAGGTATAGAAAAAATTAACGCAGAAATTATATCGCAGTATGATCTAATAATAATAGCAGCGGCACACACCGTAATTGATTATACCATGATTCAGGAAAATGCAGATAAAATATTCGACACAAGAAATGCAATGAAGGATATTTTCCCAAGAGATAACATTGAAGTATTGTAGCCCAATATTAAAGTGCCAGAATAAAATAATTAATCAATTAAGGGAAAAAGTTTATACGCTTCTTGAAAGATAGATAGGATAATATTGCGATATCAAAGGAAAGGACAGGTTGATTGAATACCTTTTTAAAAAAATGGACTTTACATATAATTCATATAAAGATTTAATCAAAAGATTAAAAAACAACAATTATGACTTTGTAAATTATAATAATTATGAGGGACATGAAAAGTGTGTCATAATGAGGCATGATGTCGATTACTCTGTGGATAAGGCCTTACAATTTGCTGAATTAGAAAATGAATTGGGCATTAAAGCAGTGTACTTTGTATTAGTTTCTTCGCCGTTCTACAATATAGCATCAAAGGCAGTACATGAAAAATTATTAAAGATTATTTCACTTGGGCATGTTATTGGCTTGCATTTTGATGAAACGAATTATTCTGAAGAATATTATAATAAATGTGGAGGGTTCGAGGCTGTAATAAACAATGAAATTGTAATTTTAAAAGGTTTACTTGATCTAGATATAACATGCGTATCAATGCATAGGCCCTCGAAAAAAACTTTGGAAGCAAATTATGACCTATATCCAAACAAAAATTCATATGGCGATGAGTTTTTTAAGAAATTCAAGTATGTTTCAGACAGCAGGCATCGCTGGAGAGAAAATATAACAGAAATTATTGATTCTAATAGATATAATAAGTTACATATTTTGACGCATGCTTTTTGGTATAATGAATATCCTGAGGACATAAAAACTACGATTCTAAAGTTCATTATGCAGAGCCCTCACAGCAGGTATGAAATGATAGAACAAAATATCGTTGGTTTAAGTGAAATAATAGAAGAAAATGAGATTGATATTAGTATTGATGGAGTTAAATAATTAGGAGAAATTTCATGGGAAAAAAAAGATGTATTTTTCATTATCCCAATCCAATTAGCGACAAGATGTCTGCGGGATCTTCTGTAAGACCTAATCAAATGTTAAACGCATTTAAGTTATGCGGCTATATTGTTGACGATGTTACAGGGTATGGTTCGGAAAGAAAACAAAAGATTAGAGAAATTAAAAAGAATATTAAAAATGGAGTAAAATATGATTTTGTATATTCTGAAAGTATAAATATTCCTACCGTGTTGAGTGAAGAGAATCATATCCCTATATATCCTTTCCTGGATTTTTCATTTTTTACATTTTGCAGAAATCAAGGATTAAAAATTGGTTTGTTTTATAGAGATATATTTTGGAAATTTTCAATTTATTCAAAAAATTCAAGTAAATGGAAGCAAGATTGCTGCATCCCTTTTTTCAAATATGATTTATATAAATATAAAAAAACATTAGATATTCTATATGTTCCATCAAATAAGTTTATGGAATATGTAGATATTGATATTAAATGGAAAGCATTGCCATCTGGCTCACAAAAAACATACCATATTCAACATAATGTGTTAAATGAAGGAAAGAATTTCTTACAGTTGTTCTATGTGGGAGGAATAGTTGATTTAAATGATATTACCTATCTTGTTTCAACCGTATATGATATAGGTTTTTTAAAATTGACTGTATGTTGTCCTGAAGATGAATTCAATAGGAATAAAGATATATATCAGGATAAAGTAAATGATAAAATTAAGTTTGTACATTGTTATGGTGAGGAACTTGAAAAGTATTATGCTGAGGCAGATATCTGTTGCTTGTATTATCCAAATGGTGAATATAGAGACATGGCCATGCCGGTTAAATTATTTGAATATATAGGACATGGCAAGCCGATTATTTCTAATAGTGGGACGGCAGCAGCAGAATTCATTGCTGAATATGACTTGGGATGGATAGTAAATTATGGAAATGATGAACTTAAAAACTTGCTATTAAGAATTTTTGAAGACAGAAAAGAACTTGAAGAAAAAACAGAAAATGTTATAAATAACATAGATAAAAATACTTGGGTTTCGCGTGCAGAAGAAGTAATAAATGATTTGTCAGGAGGTTGCTAATATGAGTCAAGAATATTTTGTTCATGAAAGTAGTTATATAGATGATAATGTGAAAATTGGTAGTAACACTAAAATATGGCATTTTTGCCATATCCAAAGCAATAGCGTAATAGGATCGCATTGTTCTTTTGGGCAAAATGTGAATATAGCCAATAATGTTACAATTGGTGATGGTTGCAGAATACAAAATAACGTATCCATATATGAAGGTGTGGAGTTGGGAAATAATGTTTTTTGTGGACCATCCATGGTATTTACCAATGATTTGACTCCTCGAGCTGATTTTCCGAAAGGAAGTGCAGGATATTTAAAAACACGGATAGCTGATGGAGCCTCTATCGGAGCAAATGCAACTATAGTATGTGGACACAATATTGGAGAGAGGGCAATGGTTGCCGCGGGTGCAGTTGTAACTAAAGATGTGCCTGCATATGCGCTTATGGCGGGAGTACCCGCACACCGTGTAGGATGGGTATGTGAGTGTGGTAATCGTCTCAATGATAACTTAAAATGCGATAAATGTAAAAAGATGTATGTGGAACAAGAGGATGGGTTGAAAGAAATAAGATAAGCATAAGAAAAAATTTGACTGTATTTTGGAGAAGGAAGCGGAAGATTAAAATGAAAGAATGGAAGGTATCATCAGCTAGTATAGAAGAAGCTATAGGTGGAAAATCGATAACCCAAACTGATGTAGAAGTAAATTGTGCAGCAATAGTTTCTATGCCAAGAGATAACAGCATTATGTTTGTTATGAGCCAGAGATTTAATTGTGAAGTTGTGAACTTATTGGTAAATATAAAAAATTCTTTGATTATTATAGAACCGTCAATAGAAAAATATTTTTTGGAAATTGCCTTAAAGAATCATGTAGTTGTTTCATCAAATGCAAGACTATATTTTGCGAAAGCGATAAGTTATATATTAGCATGTAATATGGAAAAGAGGAAGTATGAGGAGCACCAGATGGGGATTGTCGTCGGTGAGAATGTGAGAATTAAAAGCAATTGTTTAATTGAACCCAATGTTTTTATAGATCATGATGTTGAAATAGGAGAGAATGTCGTTTTAAAAACGGGAGTGAAAATAAGGCAAAATGTTTGCATAGGCAATAATGTCGTTATTGGAGAAAATTCTGTAATTGGGGCTCAGGGGTTTGGAGTTGAGAGAGATGATGATGGAAGAAATGTGAGAATACCACATATCGGCGGAGTAATTATTGGTGATAATGTTGAAATTGGTGCTTTAACTTCAATAGTGTCCGGGACAATAGCCCCAACAATAATAGAAGAATCGTGCTTTATAGATGATTTAAATCATATAGCGCATAATTGCTCCTTGCACAGAGGAACTATGACAACTGGATGCGTAGAAATAAGTGGAAGTGCAAGTATAGGGGAATATGGCTATATAGCGCCTAACAGCACCATAAGGGATGGTGTACATGTAGGAAAGAATTGTTTCGTGGGACAAGCGACTTCAGTACAAAAAAGCTTCGGTGACGATGTCAGCTTAGTTGGAAGTCCGGCTAAAGAATTTACAAGAAAATAGAGGATGACATGGATTTTATATATGATGATTACAAAAAAATAATTAATTTGCTTCTAAGAAATAATTACGGGATAATAAAATATAGAGATGATACACAATATTCAAAGAAAGCTATTTTGAGGCATGATGTTGATATATCTCTTGAAAAGGCTGTGGAATTTGCTCAATATGAAAAAGCTTTAGATGTCAAAAGTACATACTTCATATTATTAAATTCAAAATTATACAATATATTTAATAAAAATTCCATTGAAATGATTATGCATATAAAAGAACTTGGACATGATATCGGGCTACATTTTGATGAAACCAACTATGCTCTGCCTTCAGCTTATGATGAAAGAAATGAGAAAATAAAGGAACTGATAATTCATGAAAAAAATGTTATGGAAAAGATTATTCCGGGAATTAAGATAGAATCAGTTTCTATGCATATGCCATCTAAACAGACATTAGAGGCAGATCTACATTTTGAAGATAACTTCATCAATTCATACAGCTGCAAGTTTTTTAAAAAACACAAATATATTTCAGACAGTAATATGCATTGGAGAGAAAACATATATGAAACAATTGCTTCTGGCCAATATGACAATTTACATATTCTAACACATCCTATTTGGTACGATGTGAACTATAATAGTAAGACTGATAAAATTAGCAAACTGTTGCTTGAAAAAAAGAATATGATTTACAATGAAGTTTGCAATATATCACCCGGAATAGAAGATGATATTAAATTGGAAGATTTTTAATCTATAGTAGGGAAAAGGAGAAAAATATGAAGTATGCTTTAATAGGTTGCGGAAGGATTGCGGTGAATCACATGAAAGCTGCGTTAAATAACAATCTGGATATTGTTGCAGTTTGTGATATAGATAAGGAAAAAATGGAGGCAATCCTTGAAAAAAACAATTTGCAAGAGAATAAGTCAATCAAAAAATATATTGATTATAAAAAAATGATTGATGAAGAGAAGCCGGAATTGGTTAGCATTGCAACTGAAAGTGGAATACATGCAGAAATTGCACTTCATTGTATAGAACATGGTGTAAATGTAATCATAGAGAAGCCAATGGCAATGAGCATAGAAGATGCAGATAAAATAGTAGAACTTTCAGAAAAGAAAAATGTCAAGGTTTCGGCCTGCCATCAGAATAGATTTAATATTGCAATTCAGGAGCTTCGCAAAGCTGTGGAAGCAGATCGCTTTGGCAAAATATCGCATGGCTCGATACATGTAAGGTGGAATAGAGATCACGGATATTACGATCAAGCTTCTTGGCGTGGAACATGGGAGCAGGATGGCGGAGCACTAATGAATCAATGCATTCATGGAATTGATTTATTAAGGTGGATGATGGGAGATGAGATAGATGAAGTCTTTGGAGCCACAAGACAACAATTTCATGATTATCTTGAAGCTGAGGATGTGGGAATGGCTGTAGTTAAATTCAAAAATGGAGCCATAGGGACTATTGAAGGTACCACTAATGTTTATCCTAAAAATCTTGAGGAAACTTTATATATATTTGGAGAAAATGGAACCGTCAAAATAGGTGGGACCTCGACTAATAACATAGATGTATGGGATTTTTCAGATGAAACGGAAGAGGATATACAAAAAAAAGAACTCAAAGAGGCTACAAGCAATGTATATGGTAATGGCCATACTAGCTTGTTTGCTGATGTTGTGGATGCTATAGAAAATGATCGAAAACCGTATGTTGATGCTGTCGCCGGGAGGAATGCACTGGAATTAGTTCTTTCAATATACAAAAGTCAAAAAACTGGCGATGTAGTTAAATATCCTCTTGAGAACTTTTCCAGCATCGACATGAAAGGCGAATTTAAATAAACAAAGGTATTTTAGAATGGAGTTAAGAATTATAAATGGCATGTCTGAGGTGGCAGGCCAAGGGATATATACTGTGCGAGGGCTCAGAGCAAACGGCATTAAAGCTGATATGGCAGTGTGGAGGCGCAATTCTTTTGGGTATGCTTCAGACTTCGACCTTAAGATTGGTAAAAATAAATTTATGTATCCATGGTATTTTTTAAAGATGTTGTGTTTTACGCTTAAAGCTCAAGAAAGATATAATGTACTTCATTCTCATTATGGATACAGCTTGTTGCCATTCAATTGGGACATCAAAAGAGATAGAAAAAAACAAATGAAAATATTTGCTGAATTTCATGGTTCTGAACTCAGAGGTGTTTTTAACGATTTTGAATATAAATATTTTAAGGTAGAAGATATGGGGGAGAATAGGTTCAAGCAACAAGATAGGCTGAAACGGCTTATTTCTGGTTGTGATGGAGTAATACTGCATGATGCTGAACTCTTACCACATTTGCCCCCGATTGATAAACCTATTTATATTGTTCCCTTAAGAATTGATGTTGGGAAATTTGTACCATCGTATTCTGATGAAAAACAGAAAAAACCGATAATAGTGCATGCGCCAAGCAGAAGAAGCGGCAAAGGTACGGAACAAATTTTGGAAGAATTAAAAAAGGTACATTCTGAGTATGAATTAATCTTGGTAGAAAATAAGACTCAAGAAGAAGCTTTTGAGATATACAAAAGGGCAGATATTATTATTGATCAGATTTCGGTAGGAACATATGGAGTTTTTGCAATAGAAGCTATGGCATTGGGAAAGCCGGTGATAACTTATATTTCAGAAGATATACGTCAAACATTTCCGGCGGAACTCCCCATCATAAGCGCGGAATTTGAAAGCCTTGCTATGGTTGTCGATGAACTTGTTAATGATGGTGAAAAAAGACGTTTAATAGGTATTGAAAGCAGAAAATATGTAGAGAAATATCATGACATGATTAAAGTAACAAAACATTTAAAGAAAATATATTTGGGCAGAGAAATAGAAAATAACATATTTAACTTAATGTAATCACGAGGAGAAAAAAATGATAACTGTAGGATTGGTAGGATATGGATATTGGGGGCCAAATGTCGCAAGAAATCTTAATGTAAACAGGCAGTATGATTTGAAGGTTATATGCGATAAAAAAGCAGATAGGATAGAGAAAGCAAAGAATCTTTATGCCGAATCTGTAAACTATACATTGGAATTTGAGGAACTTTTAAGAGATCCTGAAATTGATATGATTGCTTTGGCGGTAGAAACAAGTGCGCACTATGAACTTGCTAAAAAAGTCTTAGAAAGTAATAAGCATGTGTATGTGGAGAAACCATTCACAGATAATGTGGAACAAGCCAAAGAGCTTAAAAAAATAGCAGAGCAAAGGAATCTGCTTATACATGTTGACCATATTATGGTTTATCATCCAGTTATTAGAAAAATCAAAGAATTGATTGATGAAGGAGAGCTGGGGGATATAATATATTTCGATTGCTCGAGAATTAATCTTGGACAACTCAAAAATGACGTAAGCTCAATGTGGGATTTAAGTGTGCATGACTTATCAATAATTGATTATATTACTGATGGGGCAGAGCCTAAAAGAATTAAAACAATTGGCAAAAAAGCTTATTCTTGCAAAGAATCTATAACATTTTTAACTATGGAATTTGAAAATTTTATAGCAAATGTTACAGCCAGTTGGTTATCACCCATTAAGGAAAGAAGAATAATAATAGCTGGTACTAAAAAAATGCTTGTCTATGATGATGTAGATGTGCTTAACAAGCTGATAGTATATGATAAAGGCTTTGAGTGCATAGACGATATGGAATATGATGATTATGTAATGAGGACAAGAAGTGGTGAGGGCATAATACCTAAAATTGAGCAGTATGATGCTTTATATGGTAGCTTAGAGCATTTCAGACAATGTATATGCGAGGGCATTCAATCAGTAACAAATGCTGACGCAGCCATACGTGTAATAAATATTTTAGAAGAAGCTGATAAGAGTTTGGAGGAATAAAATATGCAGTTTATAGATTTACACAAGCAATATGAACAGATATCAGATAATATTGAGAACGGCATAAGGCGAATTCTTGAACACAAGGCGTTTATTGGAGGCCCGGAAGTTACGCAGCTAGAAAAGATGCTGTCAGAGTATGTGGGGGTCAAACATACTATTTGCTGTGCGAGTGGTACGGATGCGTTAACTATTCCACTTATGGCATATGGTATAGAAAGGAATGATGCTGTCTTTGTACCATCGTTTACTTTTTTTGCCTCAGCTGAAAGCATTAGTTTAGCAGGGGGTACTCCGGTTTTCGTTGATTCGGATATAAAGTCTTTTAATATGGATCCGAATGATTTGGAAAATAAAATTAAAGCGGTAATCGATAGTGGAGAACTCACACCGAGGGGAATAATAGCAGTAGATTTGTTCGGAATGCCGGCGGAGTGGGATGAATTGAAAAGAATCGCTGACAAGTACGGCTTGTTTTTAATAGAAGATGCTGCACAAGGATTTGGAGGTATGATAGACGATAAAAAGGCGGGAGCTTTTGGCGATGTCGCGGGAACATCATTCTTTCCTGCCAAGCCTTTGGGGTGCTATGGTGATGGAGGCGCCATATTCACAGATAATGACGAACTTGCCGATAAGATTAGA
This sequence comes from Firmicutes bacterium CAG:145, assembly GCA_000435715.1. Taxonomy (GTDB): domain Bacteria; phylum Bacillota; class Clostridia; order Peptostreptococcales; family Anaerovoracaceae; genus Fimisoma. The sequence continues at coordinate 53,674 of FR882600.1, read as the reverse complement.
TCTATTCACATACATGGACAAGGTGTGGACAAATATGATAATGTAAGAATAGGGCTGAATAGTAGGCTGGATTCTATTCAAGCAGCCGTTCTTATAGAAAAGCTTTCTATTTTTGACGATGAATTAATTAAAAGAAATGCGGTTGCAAAAAAGTATACAGAAAAGCTATCAGAATTTTTTGAAGTTCCTGTTATTCCTGAAAACTATATGTCATCTTGGGCGCAGTATACTTTAAAAGCAAAAAATATTGAAGAGAGGGATTTAATTGTATCAAAGATGAAGGATAAAGGAATCCCTATAATGATATATTACCCTATACCAGTTCATAAGTCCGGAGCCTTTGAGACGATTCACTCTTGGGATTTGAGGCGCTGTGAACAATTAAGTGATACAGTTTTCAGCGTCCCTATGCATCCGTATCTTGAAGCAAAAGATATAGAAATGATTTGTGATGAGCTTATAAAAATTGTCAGATAAATTTTATAAAAGAGGTTATATGGTTTGAGAGAAAAATTAATCGCTTTTTTAAAAGGAAGTGTCGTTTTAACTATAGCAAATGTGTGTACAAAAGCTATAAATTTTGTGCTGTTACCTTTATATACGAAATATCTCACACCAGAGCAGTTGGGGGTATCCGACTCTATTACTACAATAACCAGCCTGATATTCCCGGTGCTGGTATTAGGATTGGATTCTGCATATAGTGCATTTTATTTTGATGAAAATACATGTAGGCATAAGCGTGCTGTTTTTTCATCTATCCTTTTAATACTTTTGGTAACTAGTATACTGCCAATAATTAGCATTATCTTTGCTAATGAGATTTCAATATTGCTATTTAATAGTTCACGGTACTCAATAGCAGTTATATTGGCCTTACTGGGGATGAGTTGTAATCTATGGTATCTTCCTTTTTCAATATACTTGCGAGTGGAAAATAGAATGACAGCATTTGCAATAATAAATGTTGTTGCTTCTATAACCATGATTGCCTCTAATATAATCACAGTATATGCTCTTAACATGGGAGCCTCTGCACTAATAGTAAGCACTCTGGTCACAAATATTGTAATGCTTTTATTATATGTGGCATGTTCAAAATATTTGCCTAAGCTTTCTGATTTTGACATAAACTTAAGCAAGAAAATGCTTAAATATTCTGTGCCTCTAGTTCCTATGGGAATCTCAACATGGGTTCTTACAGCATCAAGCAGAGTGATGCTGCTTGAATTTTTGGGGGAAGAAAGTGTAGGCCTTTATGGAATAGGTTCAAGATTCGTCAGCGTGGTAAATGTTTTTACAAACAGCATTTATATGGCGTATACTACATTTGCTTTTAGTAGCAAAGATGAAAAAAACAGTAAGACTGTGTATGTGGTAATTTTAGATACAATGAATCTATTTTTAACTGCGGGAGTCTTTGTAGTCTGTATTTTTTCTAAAGAAATTTTAGCCATAATGGTAGATCAGCAGTATTATGATGCATATATATTGCTGCCAGGGCTGCTTTTTGCACAGATTTTTTATGCGGCTAATACAATAGTTAGCTATGGCTTGTCGTTTGAAAAGAAATCTGGAATGATATTACTTAGCGTCACAGTCGCAGCAGTTATAAGCGTCATATTGAATTTTATATTTATTCCACAATATGGCGTCTTTGCCTCAACGATAGCATCGTGGGCAGGATACGGAATAATGCTACTGACAGTAAATTGTTTTTCTCAAAAGGTATATGAATGTCCATATAACATAAAAAAACTTGTTGCGGTTAACATGGGAGCATTATTTATAACCTTAGCTTCATTAAGGTTCGCTACATTAGCATTGAGAATAATTATTTGTTTGATTTCGCTTTTAGCGCTGCTATTCATTTATAGAGATATTATTGATGGAGCAATATCAATAGTAAGGAATAGGATGAAAGGAACGACAAAATGAGTTTAATTGAAAAATGTAATACATACTGGGATAAAGTAATTGTTGCATGTATCTGCATATTTAGCGTATTTGGCATGATATCACTGATGCAGATTAGCATTTTAGGAACCACAATCACCTCATATAGAATTGCAATTCCGCTAATGATGATTTTTTGTTTCAGAAAGACAATATTAGAAAAAAAAGAAGCTCTTCTTGACACTTTCAAAGAAACAATATTTTTGAAATTGTTTATTTCTATATTTTTGATATGGATAATATACGGAATCATTCAAATGATTTGTATTGAAAACATACAATATAAAGAAGGATTGAAAGAAATATTATCATTAACTCTTGCAGCAATGAGTTTATGTATAATTATATTGTTATCATTTTTTGATGTTAAAGCAGATGTCTTTATTAAAATGATGAAAATGATATATATAGTATTGTTAATTGTGGCGTTATTTGAAATTATATCAGGATATCATCTACCGACATCAAGTATATATGAAGCAGCAGAAAAAGCAGGTGAACCTTCAGAATTGGGAGGTTTAAATTTTTTATCAACGACTGTATTTTATAACCCTAATGATTATGCAGCATTCATATCGATATTTCTTCCTCTATTCTTTGACCATTACAATGTAAAATCGTTTATTATAAATATTGCTATTATATTTATTAGCGTTGCGATATTAATTAGAGTGGATGCATGGATATCCCTATTTGCGGTGATTATTTCAGCAGTTGCATATATTGCGTTAGGCGTGAGTACGAAAGGAAAGAAAAAAAGGGGATATTGGATACAACGAATATTTACTATTATATCTATCGTTGGCGCATATAAAGTAGGGGGCCATATTTTAAACGCATTACGATGGGTATATTTAAAAGTAGGATATGCTTTGGGACTTGTTAGTGAAGCAGCAGAGGGTTCAATTAACCCTTCCAATGTAGGAGTATCAAAAGTTATAGCCGCACAGCTTGGTGAGGATGCAGGGGCTTCCTCCGGAAATGTAAGATTAGATACTTATTTTACCAGTATAAAAGAGATGTTTACAGATACATTCGGACTTGGATATGGACCTGGGAATTTTGAAGCATACTTGAATGGTTTGAAAGAAAGTACAGATTTATTAAGCAACCCTCACAGCTTGTGGGTAGAGATACTAGTACAGTATGGGGTTTTTATTTTTGCAGCGTATTTGATGTTTTTACTATATATATATATAAAACTCATTAAAATATACTTACAGAATAAAAGCGAAACGGTACTTGCCGTTATCTTGATGGATACGGCTTTTGTCTTTGCAGTCTTCTCGCCAAGCTCTTTTTTAGCGTACTCTTATCAGTGGATAATTATTGGAATATCAATACTAATTATCGTAGAACATACAATATGCGAGAG
>FR882600.1:38302-50276 GCA_000435715.1 Firmicutes bacterium CAG:145 | reverse complement strand
AGAGAGAGTATGAGGATTAGATCTGATAAGGAAGAGATAATAGCGTTTTTAATATTTAAATGATTAAGTATAGTGAGCAATTTATATTTTATAACGAATTAAGCATAATATTTTGATAGTTATTCGGTACTATTGGCAGAGCTTTTACAAGCCAATTATAAATTGGGAGATTTATTTGGTTTATTTGAGGATTTTTTTCTGAATAGAAATTTTAGTAAGAAGTTTATTTGTGGTTATAAACGATATTCAATCGCATTTTCTGCTTCAACGAAAGCGTACGCAAAAGAATATATAAAAAGTATAAGTAATTAATATTTCAATTATTTGAATCTTTTCCTGGGTGGGATATAATACAAAATATATTCCCTACGAAGTTAATATGAGAGAATATGGAAAACCTTCTTAGCCTTTTAAAAAATTGCTGCGCTATTCAATAGACGGATTTACTGGCTATAGTGTAGCGCCTCTTAAAGTAGCATCATTTTTAGAATTAACGTTTCCGGATATGCCACAATAGTGTGCTTAATTTTGCTATTAGAGGGGGCAAATGATATTATTAGGGGTGATAGGAGAGTATTTATCAAAAACTTATATGGAGGTTAAAAACAGGCCAATTTATATAGTGAAAAATGTTTTTACATTCTCGTATGAGGAGAAAGACATTAAGAGTGAGAATGAATAGAATATTTTTTAGCATAATCTCAATTTTCTCAAGAATATATAATAGAAATAGAAAGCGATGAAATCATGAATACAGCTTATGTTACAGAACAAAAAATTGTACAGGCTAATAGTACAAATGAAAGATATTTTATGTTTGACATAGTACGCATAATATGTGCGTTATTCATTTTTGGAAGGCACGCACAAACAATGGCAGGATTTTCCTTTGGCATGACTTTAAATAATCTATTTATAGAGATGACAGGCATAATAATGACTGCCTTTTTTGCATTATCGGGATTCTCCTTGTATATTTCAAATGGGGGGGGTCATTATTTAAAGAGGAGAAATTATCAAGATTTTATAAAAAGAGAGCAATAAGTATTTTACCCCTTTACTATTTTGTGCATTTTGCATGGATATTACTTAATCGTCAGGATTTTATAAAAGGACTTTTGTTAGCTCCGGTAGAGTTACTGGGTTTGCAGAGTGTATTTACTTCTGTTTTTGGCGTTTTACATAACGGTGGAACTTGGTTCATCAGTTGTATTATAATAAGTTATTTTTTATTCCCGCTTGTTCATGAGATAATTCAGCGAAGCTCATTTAGAACAAGATTTATATTATTGTGTCTGTGTATATTCATTATCAGATATATGCCATACTATGCAACCATAAGTGGGAGCATGTCATTGTATACAAACCCATTTTACAGAACTATAGAGTTTATCATGGGGATGTTGCTTGCATCTTTAAAGTTTAATAATAACAGAGAAGGTAAAGAAGAAAATAAAAAGAAAAATATTTATTATACAATTATTGTTATCATAAGCAGTTTTATTTTGCTAAGTGGCTTTCACTTTCATTATAAATTTATTGAAGATAATAGTGTAATCTTAGCTTGTATAATCATATTCTGTTCCTCAAAGATAAGATGTTGGAGGCTTTCAAATAGTAAATGCTTAATTTATGCAAGTCAACTTACATATGGGTTTTATATACTTCAACTGTTTGTATGGACCCCAAGCCTGAAGATTATAGAGTTCCTTAATATTGGAGATAATAAATTTGATTTTTTGGTTGCATTATTTTTACTATGCTTTGTTTGTGTAATTATTCATGAATTATATGAGAAACCCTTGCAAAGGTATTTGAGAAAGAAAATATAGATATTGAAGAATAGAGGATTCTATGCGTTTACAAAATTCCGCACGCAATATTAAGGCTGCATGGGCTCTTCAGCTGGTTCATATACTGAGCCAGTTCATAAGCCGAACGGTTATAATAAAAGTGCTGACAATTGAATATGTGGGGCTTAGCGGACTTTTCAGCAACGTACTCATGATGCTGTCTCTGGCCGAGCTTGGGATAGGAGAGGCCATAATTTTCAGTATGTACGGGCCTATCGCCAGAAGCGAAAAAGAGAATATCAGCGCCATAATGGGCTTTTACAAGAAGGTCTATATTTTTGTGGGAATGTTCATATTGATTGCTGGCCTTTCCATAACGCCATGGATAGACTTCTTTATCAAGGACATGCCTGATATCCCCGAGATTTACTGGATATACGCATTATATGTTATGAACTCGTCGGTGTCATATTTCTTCTCTTATAAAGCAGCCTTTATTACGGCAAATCAAAATAATTCAGTAGTAGTGATCAACAACGGCCTATGGGAAATAGGAATGGTCACGGTGCAGGTGGCGGTCTTATTTACTACCAAAGATTATATCGCATACATGGTGATCGGTATATTGTTCGTGCTGTTTAGAAACATAAGCATTTCGGCCATCGCCGATAAGCGATATCCATTTTTGAAAGAGAAGCGCCGTAGTCCTGTACCGGGAGAAATCTTCGGCCAGATTAAAAAAAATACAGGGGCGATGGTATTTCACAAGATCGGAACTATAATAGTATTCGCTACCGACAATTTAATCTTATCCAAGTTTGTAGGACTTGTCAGCGTAGGAATATATGCTAACTATTACACTATAACTAACGCTGTGGCAGTATTCATAAACAAATTCTTTCAGGCCATCTCTGCCAGCGTGGGAAATCTGGCGGTAAATGAATCCGTCGAGCGGCAGGAAAAAACTTTTTTTAAGATTTTATTTGTAAACTTTTGGATGTATGTGTTTTCCTGCTGCTGTCTGTTCAACCTGATGAATCCGTTCATCAACGACATATGGCTTGGGGAAGGCTATCTGTTCAGTGAAACTATAGTCCTGCTGATCGTAGTAAAAATATATTTTACAGGTATGCGCAGCGCAGCTCAGACCTTTAAAAACGCCAAGGGCCTGTACTGGCAGAACAGATATATGCCGATCTACGAATCGCTGATAAACCTGATAGCTTCGCTTATTCTGGTGAAATATTTGGGAGTGGCAGGAGTCATCTTGGGCACTATCATCAGTTCCGTTGCGACCTGCGTATGGATAGAGCCTCACGTCCTGTATAAATATGGGTTTAAGAAGCCTGCTAAAAAGTTTGCGGCAAGATATATTCAGTATCTTTTTGCTTTTGCTGTAATTATGGCTGTCACATATGGAAGCAATATGATAGTGCCTCAGACGGGAATAACAGCATTTATACTCAGATGCGTAATAAGCGCAGCCGTGCCGAACATTATGATGCTAACTATATACGGAAGAACCGAAGAGTTCAGATATTTTTATGATCTGGCTAAAAATAGATTGAGAAAGTAGCGTAGATATTATGAAAAGAAGGATTTTTAAAATTCTTAATTTGGCTCTCTTCTTTATTTATAACAGAATAATGCTGCTTTTCCTAAGACTTGACCGGGAAAAAGTTCTTTTCCTGTCAGAGTCTCATTTCAATTTGGACGGAAATCTTAAAGCCGTCTTTGATTCGCTGGACAGCAAATATGAGAAAAACGTTTATGTAAAGCACGACAGACGTCAGAGAGACAAGCTTTCGAGAAAATTAAAGATGTGGAGAGACTTGACTGATTCAAAATATATAATTCTCGACGACTTTTTCAGTTTGACTTCTGCGATGAAGCTTAGGAAGGGGCAGGAACTGGTTCAGCTCTGGCACGGATGTGGCGCTTTTAAAAAGTTCGGTTTCAGCAGAATGAACACAGGAGATAATATTCAAAATATAAATAAGGGATACAGAAAATATACTAAAGTTGCAGTGACATCTGAAACTGTACGTCCCTGCTTTGCCGAGGCTTTCGATGTCCCCGAAAAATGTGTAAAGGCTGTTGGAAGCCCCAGAACAGATATGTTTTTCGATCGGAATGAGACAGCTGAAGCCAGAGAAAGAGTTTATAAAGCTTTCCCCGACCTAAGGGATAAGAAAGTGGTGCTGGTAGCGCCTACCTATAGGGGGCGAAAAGTTGAAGACGCTCATTATGACTTTGAACAGCTCGGGCTCGACTTTCTTGCGGGCTGTCTGGGGAATAAGTATCATATAATAACCAAGTGGCATCCGGCACTGTACAGCAATATGATGAGAGGAATATGTGAGAGCCCCGTCCTTTCCGGGTATGATGAGAAAAATGCGAAAATCACAGATGTATCTGCATATGGAGATATAAACGACCTTTTGACGGTGGCAGACGTATTGGTGACAGACTTCTCTTCAGTCATATTTGACTATTTTCTGCTGGACAAGCCTGTGGTATACTTTATATATGACAGAGAAAATTATCAGGAAAACAGAGGCCTCTATTTTGACTTTAAAGATTATCTTTACGGAGAAGTAGCCTTTGACAGGAAATCACTGGCCGCAGCTATAAAGGCAGAAAAAACATGCAAGAGTTCAAGACACGCTTTCAAAGAAAAATTTATGAAGTCATGTGACGGAAGATCTACCGAAAGAGTCATAGAATGGGTTTTTGGAGGAGACAACGAATAATGGAAACAGCAGCTGCAAAACCATGGATAGGAAAACTGAATATATTAAACTCTAAAATACTTATGCCTGCAATGGCTCTCTCTTTTATTTTATTTAATACCGTAATAAACTTATGGATAGGAGAGAGGATAGAAACTCTCCAAAACTTATTAGCAATATGCGTGCTTGCCATCTGGGCCTGCAATATTTTATCGGAGCCTAAACGTCTGCTGAAGCCATGGATAAAGAGCAATGTAATCGTAATAATTTATTTTATCGCCAGACTTATCTCACTTTGGCAGAGCGGATTTGACTACAGCGCCATCAGGACGGTTTTCTTTGAAATATTTTTTCTTGTGGGTATATGCAAAACAACTCTGCAGGATGAAAAAAGCATATATATAAAAATCTTTATATGGTTAGAACTGATTATCAGCGGACTGAGCCTGCTTTTGTTTTATATGTATGATTATTTAGGCACAAGATTGCAGACTCTGTTATATGAATATAGCTATCTAAAGGATTCAGGGAATGCGATGCTGTTTTCCAATACTAATACTGCAGGGCTCATGGCGGGCTTTTCAATAGTATTGGCTGTAATTCTATATGGAAAGAAAAATTATAACAAGTACTTTATAGCAGGTTTTGCCGTCTATAATATTGTTGCGCTCATATTATTCGGGTGCAGAAGCGCCGATGTAGGTGCCATTGCGATAGTAATATTAGTTATTGCAGAGAAAAAGTTACTTAGAATAAGAAAAGAAACACTCATTGCCGGAGTTTTGGTCATGTGTATTGCTACGTTATTACCGGTGTATCTTGTAGTGAATCACAGCCAAAATATAGGGACATTGTATTATACTGATTTAGAACATAAAATGGATAAAATCAGCTCTGGAAGATATTTAATCTGGAAAGAATGCATTATAAATCAGAATAATAGTTTAATATTCGGAGAGGGAAATTTAAAATTGGAACAGGAAGAGAGAATCCAGTATATAAATGACCATGAAGATATATATTGGGGTTACGTATCATCCTCCCAGCTCGGCCCTCATAACGGCTACATCGGAATGATATCGGCCACAGGTTGGGCAGGTTTCGGCCTATTCATCGCCATACTGCTTCAGAGGATAAAGAGGGCCAAGCACTTAGAAAAGGGCAGATGGTATCTGATGCTCATATTCATATTCGTGATAAACTGCTTTGAAAGCTTGTTCGTATTAAATAGATTCTTTACCTGCTTCTACATGTTCCTCATACTTGAGACCGACATGGAAGACGGTGAAGACAGACTGACGGAGGAAAAATGATGATTTACGCGTGCATTTTAGCCGGCGGCATAGGCAGCCGCATGGGAAACGAAAAGCCCAAGCAATTTATAAACATAGGAGGAAAGCCCATAATCCTCCACACCATAGAAAAATTCTGCCTTTGCAGCGAATTCGAGGAGATATTCATACTCTGCCCCAAGGATTGGATCGAGTATACCAAAGGTCTGCTGAAAAAGTATGTCAGCGACAGCCGCATTACGGTGCTCGAGGGCGGAGAGACCAGAAACGAGACCATAATGAACGCCGTTAGGCATATCGAGGAGTCACAGGCTCTGAATGAAGAGACGGTGATAGTGACCCACGACGCGGTGAGGCCGTTCGTCACATACAGAATAATCAAAGACAATATCGAGGCCGCCGAAAAATCCGGAGCATGCGACACAGTCGTGCCGGCTACGGACACCATAGTGGAAAGCCGCGACGGCTACAGCATAACGGCCATACCCAGCAGGGCGGACCTTTATCAGGGGCAGACTCCCCAGAGCTTTAAGGCTCTCAAACTTAAGAACATGTATGAGCAGCTTACAGAAGAAGAAAAGGCGATACTGACAGACGCAGCTAAGATATTCGTCATAAAGGGAGAGCCGGTGAGCCTGGTGCGGGGAGAAAATTCCAACATAAAGATAACTTATCCATACGACTTGACGGTAGCCGAAAGCCTGCTGAAACAGCAGGATATATGAGAAAAACTCTGCATCGAAGATAAGCCTTGCGGATTTGCAAGGGCCGGATGCAGATGAAAAGATGAAAGGCGAGTTAGAATGCTCAACACGATTTACAGGCTTACAGAGCCGAGAAAAATAGAAATTGAGTTTAACGATATACAGATGGACGATGACCATGTGATAATAAGACCTACTCATCTGTCCATATGCAATGCGGACCAGCGATATTATCAGGGGACGAGAGATCCTGAAGTTCTTGCGAAGAAGCTTCCCATGGCGCTGATCCATGAGGGTATAGGAGTGGTTTCCTGCGATAAAAAAGGCGAATTCAAACCGGGAGAGGCGGTAGTGATGATCCCCAACACTCCGGTGGAAGAAGACCCGTTCATAGCCGAAAACTACTTGCGTTCCAGCAAATTCAGAGCCAGCGGCTTCGATGGCTTCATGCAGGATAATGTGGCTATGAGGCGGGACAGAATAGTAAGACTTCCCGAGAATATAGACAAGGAAGTGGCGGCCTTTACCGAGATAATTTCAGTCAGCAATCATGCGGTAGGAAGATTCGATAAGATAGCCCACGGCAGGAAAGACCATATAGCTATCTGGGGAGATGGAAATCTGGCGTTTATTACTGCTATTTTTCTCAGATACCGTTATCCCGACAGCAAGATATATATAATGGGCGTCAGCCACGACAAGATGACGGGATTTACCTTTGCTGACGAAACCTATGATGTGAGAAATATTCCCGAAGATATAGCGATAGATCACGCTTTCGAATGTGTGGGAGGAAACGGTTCCACAAAGGCGATAGATCAGATTATAGACTATATAAAGCCCGAAGGCACCATCGCTATCTTAGGCGTATCGGAGAACCCTGTTCCCATAAATACCCGCATGATCCTGGAAAAAGGACTCAGGATGTTCGGCAGCAGCCGTTCCGGCAGAAAAGACTTTGAAAATACCGTGGCTATGTTCAGTGAGCATCCAAAGATAGTTCAGCATTTAAAGAATATAGTCGGAGATGTAATAGATGTGCGGAATGTGGACGACATGCACACGGCTTTTGAGAAAGATATAGCCAAGGCAGGCGGCAAGACCATAATGCTCTGGAATGTTTGACAGGTGAGATATGAACAAGGTTTCTGTAGCAGTACCGGTGTACAATGTGGAAAACTACATATATGATATGCTGAAATCTGTACAGAATCAGACTTTCAAGGATTTTGAAGTTGTCATAATAGATGACGGCTCCACCGACAGTTCCGGCCAGATTGCCGGGGAATTCTGCGCTTCTGACGTCAGATTTAAGTATTTCAGGCAGGAAAACGGCGGAGTGGCCTCGGCGAGGAATAAGGCTATTGACCTTGCATCCGGAGAATATATAGTATTCTATGACCCCGACGATTATATTCCGCCCCACGCCCTTGAAAAGATGTATAAGGCGGCCACATCCGGGGCGGCAGATATGGTGGTAGGCGTCATGGAAGAAAAGAATCTGGGAGAATCTCTCATATACATGCATTCTCAGAAGCTGGCTAAACAAAAGAATATAAGTCCGGCTGACCCCCACTTTATAGGCGCGTGGTCATTGTGTCATAAGATGTTTTCCATGAGACTTATAAGGGAACACGACCTTCGGTTTGAGCAGCTTTATAATGCGGAGGACGGTGTATTCACTTATAGAGTGTTAAACTGCGCAGAAGTGATTTCTGGGTGCGACACCATAGCATATAACTATATAAAGAGGCCTTTTTGGCTCACTCCGTCGGCCACCCAGATTATAAGCCGCAGATATCTGAAAAGCCTTTTAGCTTCCCACGACCGTATACGTGAAGAGGCGGAAAAGCTGACCGGTAAGTATTTGTCAGAAGAAGAGAGGGCAGATTATCTGGGAAAGCTGTACTATCGCTTCATAGAGGGAGAGATGATAAACGGCTATTACAGGGGAATCTGGAGGGGAGAAGAGGACTTGAGCGAGACTCTTAACCAAAGGACAAAGCTTTATCGCAGCTACCTGAGCGATAAACAGTGGAGCAGTTTGCTGGCAGGCCACAGAGATTTGAACCTCGAGAGAGGCTTTATGTCGCCTGAAGAAATGGACAGAGAACCTGTTGTGTCAGTGATTTTGACGCCGGACCATACGGCCGAAGAGGTGGACATGATGCTGGGAAGCGTCTATAATCAGGCTTTCCCCAGGTTCGAAATATTACTGCCGGCCTCTTTTGACGGCGCAGTGGGACAAGCATACAGAAACAAAGTCAATCTCAAAATTATAGAGGGTGACATTGCGGCGGAGTTTTTAAGCAGAGCCGTGAAGCAGGCGAGAGGCAGATATATAATCATTTTCGATGAGTTTGCCATGTTCACCAAGAATTCCTTAAAGCTGATGGTCTCCAAGCTGGAATCGAGAGCTGGATTGGGATTCGTCTCTATGGTAATGAAGAACTTTGACAAAAGCTCATACAAGCCGATACCTGTTATCAGCGCCGCATTTGGATATACTAAGAGAGGACGGCAAAAATACGGAAAGATCGCGTCTTGCGACAATATTTTTTCAAATAAACTGTTCAGAAAGAGCTCCCTCGAAGGTTTCAAATTCAGCGGCAGAGGACCGCACGATGTAGATACGCTCTACAGGACCCTTGGCTTTGAGAGGTTGCGAAAAGGAGCCATGATAACAGATATGGCAGACGAGGATTTTCTGGCAAGAGCTGAGACTTCTCCCCCGGCGATTCTTGTGAAATGCTGCCACATCCAAAACAGCAGAGCTGACAGGTTGATTCAGAGGCTCAAACGTCATATTACGAGAGAAGATATAGAAAATTTAAAAAGTAAGATAGGAAAATAGAATGAGATTCGTATTGAAAATCATCATAATCCTGCTAAACTTAATATTTGCACCGATGAAACTACTGCCTGTGCAAGATAAAGTAACGTTTATAAGCCGGCAGTCAGACGATAAGAGCGAAGACATGGAACTGTTAAAGGCGGAGTTGATGAGACAGGCTCCTCGGATAAAGCTGATTTTCCTGTGCAAAAAATTGGAGGGAAACTTGGCTCATAAGATTGTATATTGTTTTCATGTGCTTCGCCAGATGTATCATATTGCCACATCTAAAGTGGTGGTCTTAGATTCATATTGTATAGCTGTCAGCGTTCTTTGCCAGAGAAAATCCCTTACAGTGATACAGATGTGGCATGCGTTAGGCGCGCTCAAGAGGTTTGGCCTCAGCATAGTGGGAGAAGGGGAAGGAAGCAGCCGCGATTTGGCTGAATCCATGTCGATGCATAAAAATTATACCTGGGTATTGACCAGCGGCAGCGCCTGTCTGCCGTATTTTTCGGAAGCCTTCGGGTATGATGAAAAAGCTGTGAAAGTCATGTCTCTTCCGAGAGTAGATAAACTGACGGATGATGAGTTTGCCAGAAGCGCGGTGAAAAGAGTGAGAGAAAGATATCCCCGGTTTGAAGGCAAAAAGATCGTGGTATACGCTCCTACTTTCAGAAAAGATAAGGATATTTCCAGAGAGATAGATGACTTGGCCGGAAAATTCGACGATGGTGAATACATCTTTGTTCTGAAAAAACATCCTCTCATGAAAGAAACATGCGATAATTGTCTTACAGATGAAGAATTTTCTACTCTTGAAATGCTCTTTGCGGCCGATTATGTAATTTGCGATTATTCCGCCGTGATATTCGAAGCAGCCATACTGAAAAAACCGCTGTTCTTTTATACTTTTGATTATGATACTTACGGGGCTGCAAGGGATTTCTATATAGATTATATGAAAGAGATGCCGGGAGTGATTTCAGGCGATCCTTCTTGTATAGCCGACTCGATAAAAGAAGATAAGTATGATCTTGAAAGGGTAGAAAAATTCGGACGAAAGTTTGTCGAGAAACAGGAAAACTGCGCCAAAGATCTGGCTGTAATGATAATAGGATGCTGCAAATGAGTTAAAGAGGGAGCTAAATAGCTCCCTCCGCTTCGTCTATGCTGTCATAACCGTACATGGATACCATGGTCTGAAGATTTTTTCGGGAGAGGGAAATGCCCTCATCCCACAGGTCGTCCACATACTGGCAGTAAAGAGCAAGTAGCTCTTCGGGATAGGTTTCAAGCTCTCCTCGTGCGTAAGTCTCCATGGAAGTGAATCCGTATTTATCCTCTGAAGACCTGATTGGGCGAGCGGTGCCTGCCAGCTTCGGATAGCGCCGGGCCATCTCTTCCTCCCAGCAGATGAGGCGCTCCACGATTCTGTTTATAAGTCTGAAATTCTTTGCGGGCACTGCCGGCAGTTTGTCTCGGAGGTGCTTGTTGAAGTAATGCAAGTCGGTATAAGCCATCATGCGGGCGTACTTCTCGGAAACCAGGTTGCGGCCTTCTTCTTGCGAACGAGCCGCGAAGTCACTGTAGGCGTCGACCATTTCCGTAGTCCAGTTGTCGTACTGACTCCGGCGCATGATGTAGAAAGTCTCAAAATCGTCCTGGCAGTCTGCACGGCCACCTATATTGTCCACCTGTTGAAACATGTCCCATTCCGTATTTATGATTTTTTCTATTTTTTCCCTATCAGGGTCGTGAAAATTCATTCGATTCCTCCTTGAAATTCACAGGCAGTCAGCCATAGGGTGCATGGCCGAAAGCTGCGGATTTTCTATTGCGTTCATCAGCTGCGGTATATAATCCTGAAGAAAATTGCCGCTGAAATGAGCCAGGTCTTTTGAACACAGCATATGGGCGAGGCGGCTGCATACGGCTTCTATGGCGTTTATACATTCTTCAGGCGCCGCCGTATTTTTCAGTGCCACTTTTTCTATCAAGCCGGCCGTCTGAGGATCAAAACCGCAAAGACTTCTGAAACTCCACTTGTAAAACGGGGTCGGCCTCCTCACCAGAAGATGAGCCATGGAAATGGAGTTTTCTATGAAGCGGGACAGCGCGAGGGTAGCGGCCGTCAAATCGTTTCTGTCGAGACACCTTTGAAAGTTGTATTGTCCCGACTGGGAGACGACTGCGCATCTGGCGGTTAATTTTTTAAGAAGGACATCCCTGGGATAGAAGCCCAGCAGCCCTTTTCTTATGCGGCTGAACTCTCCGAGGCTGTCAAAGAAGACTTGACCGTTGGTGACGGCGGCCAGATTCGACTCTGAAATCAGAAACCAGTCCATGTCGGTCTGAGGAACGCCGGCGCACCCGGTGAAGGAAGCGTAGAAGTCGGAAATCCTCATGACTCCCAATCTTTCCCCCGCAACGATATTTTCTCTTGTCAGGCCCATGAAATCGCCGGGAAGCTTGCGGTAGGCTGCGGACAGGTCGTCCGCATAGGCATCGTAATCATCGTCTGCCAGCCATATGCAGAATCCCGGGCCGAAGTCGTGGTCCCGAGAAATTTCGTCGTCTAAGCCGAAACAGCCGGAGCCTTCGCCCACCAGCCCGGCCG
>FR882600.1:14956-38267 GCA_000435715.1 Firmicutes bacterium CAG:145 | reverse complement strand
CCTGCCAGCCTCGGGAAGTTCCTTTCGATCATAGGCCGGCCCAAAGTCTCAAAGTATCGGCGGCAGATTTCAAGGTGTTTCATCGTCGCCGCCTCCAAGTTCTGCAATAACTTCGTCTATGGCCTTGTAAGCCAAGCTTTCCGGACCGTAATCTCTCAGGGCAAGGCTGCGGGCCTTCTTGAAAGCGTCGAGAGCGCCGTCGGTGTTCCCCTGTTTCAGCAGCACATGGCCCATGGTCTCAAGGGCTCCGCTGTAATGCACATCTGCGTCGCCATCGGCCCGGTCAAAGATTTCAAGGGATTTGGACGCTGCTTCAAAGGCGTCGTCAATCCTGCCGGACTGAATAAATATTTGAGCCATATTGGTATAGGTAACGGCAATCTCTATCTCGCTTTCCGCAAGGTTTGTAAGGATTTCCAACGCTTTCTGCAAGTGATAAAGAGCCTTGTCAAAATCGCCCATGTCCTGACAGAGGATGCTCATGTTGTTGTACAGAGTGGCAGTTCTGTAATCTTCCGACAGCCCTAAATTTTTCAGCATGGACGTAGCTTCTTCAAAAATCGCCAGAGCCTCTTTTGGCTGACCCTTGACGGCATAGCTGGTCCCGAAGTTTATCAGAGTAGTGGCGTGATGTTCACTTCCTCCAAGGCCCAGCCGCTTTAGCATGGCAAGAGCCTTCTGATACAAAGGTATTCCCTTTTCATAAGCGCCGGTCGCTCTGTATAATCCGCCCAGCTCGTTGCATATAGGTATCAGCGCCGGGTCTCCGGCCGCTTCCGCCTCGGCAAGACACGAAAGCAGGTAGGGCTCCACCTCGTTGGTCCGTTTATTTTCAAACAGCTCATCTACATGAGCAAAGATTTCGTTGATATTCATTAGAGCCTCCTTTTTAGCAATTATACCATGGAAAGGAAATTTTAAACAGAATTGATTTATGTCTGCGTATATGGTAAAATTTTACATAAAAAGGAGACGCTTATGAACAGGCGAGTATTATTGGAACTGAGAGAAATTATTAACCGCGAGGAAAAACTCCTGAGCGGTTACAGGGAAGAGGTGAAAGGAATCAAAGGCGGCCAGCTGGTCATAAGGAGAAAAGGAGACCGTCTGGTGTTTTCGGAAAAGGCAAAAGGAGTCGAAACCGGTATTACGACAGATAGCCGGAAAGTCCGTAACTTAGCCCGAAAGAGGTATTTAAGAGGTGAAATACGCTATGCTGACAAAATTTGCGATATTCTGAAAGACGCGCTGCATAAGATAGAGGGGGTGCCGTATGCGCGAGCAAGCAGCAATATGAAAGAAATATCTGGATACAGATATTCGGCATCTGTAACGAGGTGGCTGGATGACGCAGGAGATAAAAATCCTATGGCTCCCGAGAATTTAAAATATAAGACGAAGTCGGGGATTGCTGTTCGGTCTAAGTCGGAAAGGACAATCGCAGATAAGCTTTCACAATATGATCTGCCATACAAATACGACACGAGACTTCAACTTGGTAACAGGGTGGTTTATCCTGATTTCATCATAAGAAGGTGGGACGACAAGCAGGTGATATGGGAGCATTTTGGGCTTATGACCGATGAAGAATATGCTGCTCATGCAATTCAGAAGATGATGCTGTACCAGCGCTGCGGCTATATAACTCACACTGATTTAATCTATACTTTTGAAAGAGATGTGGAGGATCCGGCGGTCTTGGATAACATCATAAAAAAATTTTTGCTGTGAGATGATAGTGGGTGGCAGCGTGGAAGCGTTCCTGCTTATATGCGGAAAAGCGCCCCTGCTTATATGCGGAAAAGTGGCCATGCTCACAAAAAGAAATATTAGCATATATTGAGAGAATTTTTTTGCGTAAAATGCTCTCAAAATAGCGTAAAAGGGCAGAGAAGTGAGCATTGCCAAAAAAGTATGCTCACTATTTTCAAAAGACGAAGGAAAAGAGAGAAATATTGCAGCTTGAAAACCGGCTCCGAAAAGGAAATTCTCTTTTTTCTTAAGAATAAACCAAAAAGAGAGAATGAGCATCAAAAAAATTCTCTCTAATAGTCTCAAATATGAAAAATAGTGAGCATAGGCCCATATCCATAGCCCCGCACAGCCCGCCCTGCCTCCCATCCCCCCGCCTCCGCCTCCGGACAAAAAAATTGACATTATGCCCGGCGGTATTATATAATTAAATACTGTAGATATAAGTGATTTTAGCCCTGCCGGCGGGCAGCTATCGAAGATATAGAAAGAAAAGGTGAATGATATGGCAAAAGAAAAATTAAACTGGGAAGACGAACAAGTCAGGTACGATTATCGTCATACAGCTTCCCATATTATGGCGCAGGCGGTTAAACGCCTCTGGCCCGACACAAAGCTGGCCATAGGCCCGGCTATCGAGAACGGATTTTATTATGACTTCGACTCTGAACATAAATTCGGAGAAGAAGACTTTATGAAGATTCAAAAAGAAATGAAAAAGATCGTTCAGGCCAATTATCCTTTAGAAAGATTTGAACTTCCAAGAGCAGAAGCTATCAAATATATGGAAGAGGCAGGCGAGCCATATAAAGTAGAATTGATACAGGATCTTCCTGAGGATGCGGTGATCTCCTTTTACAAGCAGGGAGACTTCGTCGACCTGTGCGCAGGACCTCATATGGAGTCCACAGGCAAGATCAAGGCGTTTAAGCTCATGAGCGTAGCGGGAGCTTACTGGAGAGGCGATTCTGATAAACAGATGCTGCAGAGGATCTATGCTACCGCATTTCCGTCGCAGGAACTCCTGGACGAGTATATAGCCAAGATAGAAGAAGCTAAGAAGCGCGACCACCGCAAGATAGGCAGAGAGATGGATCTGTTTATGCTTACAGAAGAAGGTCCGGGATTTCCTTTCTTTCTTCCTAAGGGAATGGTCATAAGAAACGCCCTCGAAACGTTTTGGAGACAGGAGCATGTCAAGAGAGGATATGAAGAGATAAAAACGCCGCTGATCCTCAACGAACAGCTGTGGAGGACGTCCGGACATTGGGATCACTATAAAGATAACATGTATTTTACTAAGATAGATGACGAAGATTACGCCATCAAACCGATGAATTGTCCGGGATCCATGTTGGTATACAAGAGAAAGATGTGGTCCTACAGAGAATTTCCTATTCGCTGCGGCGAACTGGGGCAGGTTCACAGGCACGAACTTTCGGGAGCTCTTCACGGACTGATGAGAGTGAGAACTTTTACTCAGGACGACGCTCATATATTTATGCTTCCCGAGCAGGTCAACGAAGAGATAAAAAATGTGGCGAAATTTTGCGACGATGTATATAAGATGTTCGGATTTGAATATCATGTAGAGCTTTCCACGAGACCTGAGGATTCTATGGGAACCGATGAAGAATGGGAAATGGCTGAGAACGCCCTGAGAAACGCCATAGAAGAGATGGGAGTGCCTTTCGTAATAAATGAAGGCGACGGAGCGTTCTACGGTCCGAAACTGGACTTCCATCTAAAAGATTCCATAGGAAGGACATGGCAGTGCGGAACCATACAGCTGGATATGCAGATGCCGCAGAGATTCGATCTGACTTATATAGGCGCCGACGGTGAAAAACACAGACCTATAATGATCCACCGAGTAATCTTCGGCTCCATAGAGAGATTTATAGGTATACTCATAGAGCACTGCGCAGGTAAATTCCCTCTCTGGCTGGCGCCTGTACAGGTAAGACTGATGACAGTCACAGAAAAGTTTGCAGGCTATGCAAACGAACTTAAAAAAAGGCTTGAAGAGGCAGGGCTCCGAGTAGAAGCCGACGTGAGAAACGAAAAGATCGGCTACAAGCTTAGAGAAGCGAGAAACGCCCGCGTAAATTATATGTGCGTTATCGGAGAGAGAGAAGAAGAATCCGGTACCGTTTCGGTGCGTTCCAGCAAGGAAGGCGAACTGGGAGAGATGTCGGTAGACGAATTCACAAAGAAGCTTTTAACAGAAATAAGAGAAAAGAGAATGTAGCATATAAAGGCTCTTTCACGGAAAGCAGAAAACATCACGTTTATCCGATGAGAGAGCTTTTTTTTATAAAAACGGAAACTATATACGTCTTGAAATAATCTTAACAAAACATATACACAAATTAGTAATTTTTTAACACTTTCTTGCATTTAAATTAACAACTTGAAAAGTTATAATAAAAGTACATATTAAATTAAGGCGGAATTGTTTATGTAAGAAAGGAATAATACTATGTTTATTTTAGAAGCAATTGCCGCGTTTGGTAACTGGTTTTGGGGTCTCCCGATCCTGTTCCTCATTGTAGGTGGCGGCATCTACATCACGATCCGTTTAGGATTCGTGCAGTTCAGAAAGTTTGGATACATATGTTCGCAGACTTTCGGCAAGATGTTTTCAAAGTCAGAGGAAGGCGAAGTATCTCCGTTCTCCGCAGCTTGTGCAGCTCTTGCCTCATCCATCGGAGCTTCCAACATCGTAGGCGTGCCTGCGGCAGTAGTAATGGGAGGCCCGGGAGCAGTATTCTGGATCTGGCTCATAGCTTTAATCGGCTGCGGAACCAAGTACTGCGAGATCGCTCTTGCGATCAAATACAGAGAAAAGAACGATGACGGCGAGTGGGTAGGAGGACCTTTCTACTACCTGAGAGCCTTAGGCGGCGGCATCGGCAAGTTCCTGGGCGGATTCTATGCAATCGGCCTGATGATCGAACTGATCCCTTCACTCTGTACTCAGGCATTATCAGGAACAGCCCAGTTTGTAATCATGGGCGTTGACGAAAAGATTTCCGGAGTTATCATGGCTATATTAGTAGTACTGGTAATTGCGGGAGGTTTCTCAAGAGTAACCAAAGTCATGGACCTGATGGTACCGGTAATGGCAATTTTGTATATGGTTGGAGCCTTCGTGATCATCTTCATGAATGCCGACCAGATCCTCCCTGCACTGGGAAGCATCTTCGTATATGCGTTCACACCGCATGCAGCAGTAGGCGGATTCGCAGGATCCACCATCGCGCTGGCCTTAAGATGGGGAGCTGCCAGGGGAGTATACTCCAACGAGGCGGGCTTTGGTACTGCGCCTACGGCACATGCTTCTGCGACAGTAGATCACCCTATCAGGCAGGCAGTATGGGGCGTATTCGAAGTAACGGTAGACACCCTGATCGTATGTACAGTTACGGCTCTTCTGACGCTGACCACAGGCATGTGGACTACAACGGAGTACGAGACCGGAGCAATCGCTCAGGCTGCGTTCCACAATGCGTTCGGAACTTTCGGAGACTACTTTGTAGCAATCTGCGTATTCCTGTTCGTGTTCTCTACTATCGTAGTGTCAGCATTCTATGGCTGGAGACAGGCAGAGTTCCTGTTTGGAGTTAAGTTCTCCAAGGTATGGAGATACGTATACCCTGTAGCTATGGTATTGGCGACATCGGGCATAGACCTGACTATGATGTACATGATCACAGATGGATTCCTGGCAGCTATCATGACTCCAAACATGATTGGACTGATCATAATGGTACCTCAGGTAGCGAAGCTGCAGAAGGAATACTTCAATACTCCGGGCAAGTACTATCTGGCAGATAAAGAAGCCAAAAAAGCTAAAAAGGCATCAGTGTAAGAGATAAGGTATATTATTTATAATTGTTGAATTAAATTATCATAAAACGTTGTTTAAATTTTTTCCGCATGATACTTACTGCTTAAACGTAGTATGATGAATTTAATATGTGCATTGAAGACCCCGTATCATCAGTGATACGGGGTCTTCATTTTTTGCCTGTTATATTTCAGTTTCCGCTACTTTCATCATGATCGCACATTCGATTCGTTTTTTGAACAATTCGCAGCCGGGCTTATAGACGCCTCTTATGCTTCCAGAAGCATGGCAGGCGTTTGCGGCGCAGCCTCCCGAACAGTAGAACTTAGCCCAGCAGTCGCCGCACTCGGGACGGGAATATGCGTTACAGGTTCTGAATTCCTCCTGAAGAGGCGAATTGCTGACGCCTTCCCATATATCTCCCAGCTTGTAGGCCGCGTCTCCTACGAACTGATGGCACGGATAGAGATCTCCCCAAGGAGTCACGGCCATATATTCAGTTCCGCAGCCGCAGCCGGATATCCGCTTATATATACATGGACCGCCGGTCAGATCCAGCATATAATGATAGAAGGTTATAGGGCGGCCCTCCCTTTGGCGGCGGAGCATATCCTGAGCAAGTATTTCGTACTGCTGCTTCACGATTTCTATATCCTCTGAGGTCAGAGCGGCCGGATCACCTTCTGCGGCAACGACCGGTTCCATGCTCAGCTGTGTAAATCCAAGGTCTGCCATGTGGAACACGTCCTTGGTGAAGTCCGGATTGGCGTGAGTAAAGGTGCCTCTGATATAATAATCCTTGCCTCCCCTCGATTCAACGAGGCGCTTAAATTTTGGAACTATGGCGTCATAGCTTCCGTTGCCCTTGTAATCGACGCGGAGCCTGTCGTGGATTTCCTTTCTGCCGTCGAGACTTAAGACCACGTTGCTCATCTGTCTATCTGCGAAGTCGATGACATCCTCATCTATGAGCATGCCGTTGGTGGTGAGGGTGAAGCGGAAGTTCTTGCGATGCTTTTTTTCCTGAACCCTCGCATATTCCACCAGCTGCTTCACTACTTCCCAGTTCATCAGCGGCTCGCCTCCGAAAAAGTCTACTTCGAGATTCGTCCTGTCTCCGGAATTCTCTATCAGAAAATCCAAGGCCCGCTTACCTGTCTCAAGACTCATGAGAGCCCGCTGTCCGTGATACTTTCCCTGGCTGGCAAAACAGTAGGAACAGTTCAGGTTGCATGTATGAGCCACATGAAGGCACAGAGCCTTGATAACATCTTTGCTGCGCTCTTTGAATGTTCCCGCAGCCTCTGCAAAAGTATCCGGCGTATACAGTTTTCCTTCGGCCTTGAGAAATTCTATATCATCTATACATGACATGACATCGTCTTCTGTGACGTCGTCTCTGTGTACGTATTTTTCCAGGATAGATTTTACGATATCTTCTCTGGAGTTTTCAGGATACATTGATATTATATCGTAGGCGACCTCGTCCACTGAGTGTATTGATCCCGAGCAGGTATCCAGCACTATATTATAGCCGCCCATCCGGTACTGATGTATCATATATTTTCCTCCGGTAAAATGACATAAATATTGCCGCCTTAAGTGGCGGCAATTCTGATTTTTGATAAACTTCGAGGTGCTTATTTCTCCTCGTTCTCACATTTTTGGTTTGCAACTCCGCAGCTGGTTTTGCAGGCCGACTGGCAGGAAGTCTGGCATTCGCCGCATCCTCCGTTTTTAGCGCTCTCGCAGAGAGAAGCGGTTTTTAAAGTTTTGATTCTTTTCATAATGCGTTTCTCCAATCTAATAATGTATTATTTTATCATAAAAAGTCGACTGAATCAATGGTTATTTAGACACATTGCTCATGTAGCTCAGCCTGAAGCTGCCGTTGAGCTCGATCAGCGCCTCTATGGCCTCGGCGTCTGTGACAGACGAAGAACCCTTCTGATCTGCTATGATACCCAGCAGGTCGGAAAGACTTGCATAGGACTTGGATCGGAAATATTCTACATATACATCTTCCATGCCGTAGACTGCAGCCATATCGTTTACGGCTTCTTCAAAAGTTCCTATCTCATCCACCAGACCGTTGTCTACTGCCTGCTGAGCGGAGTATATTCTTCCGTCAGCCAGCTCTCTTACCTGATCTTCGGACATGCCTCTGCCTTCCGCTACTATGCTGACGAACTGCTCGTAGGCTTCATCTATCACAGACTGAAATATAGCTCTCTGCTCGTCTGTCATAGGTTCCGTGCTGCTTCCCATGGCTTTGTTGGCTCCGGAAGTTATCGTCTCTGTCTTTATGCCCAGATCAGACAGCAGACCGCTTATATCTATAAATGTGCCCATGGTGACGCCTATAGATCCGGTCCAGCAGTTTCTGTTGGCGATGATCTTATCGCACGGAGCCGAGATATAATAGCCGCCTGAAGTTGCCTGCGACTGCATCGACGAGTAGACAGGCCGGCCTGTAGTCTCCTGATAATCCCTTATCTTTAAGTAAAGTTCATCCGACGCATAGACGCTTCCGCCGGGAGTATCCACATAAAGGATTATGCCCTTGTTGCGGTCGTCTTCTGCCATGGAATTTATGGCGTTTAGAAGATATTGATGATTGTAAGAACCACTTCCGTACTCATCTATGGTGTCGATAACGTATAAGACTCCTATATAATCATGACCGAAATTAGTGGTGACTTGCGAAGAATCCGAATCTCCGGCGATACCGCCTATGATGCTGCTGCATCCGGCCGTAAATACGGCTATAGCCACAAGTATGAGGACTATGATTATTACTGCCTTTGCCCAGGAGGGAAGACCTCTTCTTCTCCCGGCGTTTATGTAGGAACTGTATCTGTCGTCAAAGCGTTCTCCGTCGTGAAAACGCCCGTCCGAATAATATTGAACCCGTCTGTTTTCTTCATCAAATCGATCCAAATTGCGACCTCCTTTTTTAGAGAAGTAAGTATGTATAGCAATTGTAACATGAAAACCGGCGGTTGGAAAGAAAAATATTGACAGTGTACTATGGTGCATGGTACACTTAGGGTGAAAAGGGAGGTAAGCTATGTTTCAGCTTGATTTGCGTAACAACAAATCAATATATGACCAGATAGTGGACAAGTTCAAAGAGCAGATCATGATGGGCCAGTTGCAGACCGGAGCTAAGATGCCTTCGGTAAGAGAACTGTCCCGGGAACTTGGGGTCAACCCCAATACCATCCAGAAGGCTTACAGAGAACTTGAACGCCAGGGCTATATCTACACGTCTTCGGGGGTGGGGACCTTCGTTGCGGATAAAAAGAGTATAGTGCCTGATGAAGAAGGTCTTTGCAAGGCTAAAAACGCCATAGGGGGGGCATTCAGGGAACTATTGTTTCTCGGCCTTAGCTATGAAGAAGCTTACAAAATTGCGATTGAGACAATCGAAGAAAGGAAGAATGACCTGTGATCAGAATAGAAAATCTTTGCAAAACATATGAGGATATAAGAGTTCTGGATAACTTTAGCCTGCTTGTTCCAAAGGGTTCTGTTTACGGTCTGATGGGTCTTAACGGGGCGGGAAAAACGACTGTGATAAAGCACCTGGCCGGTTTTGTCGCCCAGGATTCGGGGATTGTCGCCATAGACGGACAGCCGGTAATAGATAACGAAAAACTCAAAGGGAGAGTTCTCATCATACCGGACGAGGTATTTTTCTTCCGAGGCTACAGTTTGAAAGACATGAGGGGGTATTATAAGGACATATACCAGCGGTGGAATGACGAACGGTTCGAAAGGATGACAGAAGACTTCAAAATAGACGTTAGGAGAAATATGGGGAATTTCTCAAAAGGAATGCGTAAACAGGCCGCCTTCTGTCTTGCTATGTCGGCTATGCCGGATTATCTGATACTGGACGAACCTATAGACGGACTCGATCCTATAGTGCGCAGAAAATTATGGCGCTATATAATGGGTGATGTGGCCGAACGTGAAATGACCGTTCTCATTTCATCTCACAATGCAAGAGAGATGGAAGACGTATGCGATTATATAGGCATAATAGCAGGGGGAAAGATGATATTCGAGGGAGATCTGCTGGAGATGATGCCGGTTTCAATAGAAGAGATATTTATAGAAAAGCTTGGAGGTGGCCGAAGTGCAGAATAAAAATTATTTCAGCCTTTCATGGCCTCTCATAAGAGAATGTTTCAAAATGTATTGGTATATACCGGCCTTATCTTTCGTAATGTATTTCTTTGCCGGCATATTCCCGGTGCTCTCAAATATGAAACATATTCCGGAACTGGAGAATTATATAACGGAATCTTTTAATAACCTCAAACTTATTTACATGGCGCTACTGATAATAGTGCCGGTAGTTTCGGCGTCTATCATGATGGGCTATCTGCACAGAGAATCTAAGGCTCTGATGCTTCACGCCCTTCCCATGTCAAAGAATCGCCTGTTCAATTCATACTATCTGAGCGGATGGATACTGTGTCTGATACCGGTGGCGCTGATTGCGCTGCTTTACTGCGCCATAGCTCCGAGTACCGAGATCATACAGCTTAGGGACATATCAATATGGTTTATAAGTTCGCTGTCCATGATAACTTTTTTCTATGGCATAGCCGTGCTGGCGGGGTCTCTCACCGGCACCGTATATATGAACCTCATAGCCGTAGGAATCATGATGGTCATAGCGCCGCTGATCACGTTCATAATAAAGACTTACGGAGAGATCTTTATAGCGGGATTTTATACGCTTCCCGAAGGCGTGCTGGATTTCTCAGTTAAGACTAACCCTGTATTCGCTTTGATATTCTATTTTCAGCCTCTTACACTAAAAGCATACGGGATCTATTTTATAGCAGGTCTTGCGCTGGGAGCAGTATCGAAGGAGATCTACAGGACGAGAAAACTGGAACTTGTGGGAAATTCCATGCTTTCCAGAGTCTTTGAAGAGATATGCACCTACCTCACCGTATTCGTGGGAATGAGCGCCTTTGGACTTTTGGCCTGGAATTTTACGCGCCAGAGAGCATTTATAATAGTCGGCATGATATTGGGCATACTGTTTACCTTCGCCGTGACCAAGATAGTAGTAAACAGAAGCGTCAGGATATTCAACAGAGGACTTCTGCGTTCGCTGGCGATATATATGTGTATAGCGGCTGTTTTCATATCCATAACCGTCTTCGATATTTTCGGGATCGGAAACAGAGTGCCCGAGGCGGATCAGGTAGAGTCTGTCGAGATGTCGGGCCTGGTGGAAGGCTACGATGTAGCTAACTTGGCGTACGGAGACGCAGGCCAGGAGTATGTGAACAACAAGCCTCTGCTCACTTCGCCGGAGGCTATAGAACTGACTCGCAAGCTTCATCAGTACATCATAGATAACGGTATCTATATAGTCGATGAAGAGACTTCTCAGGAGAGTCAGTATGAACCTCCTCTTACCGATAAAAAGGGAAATGAAATCTATGTATATAACGAATATATAAACATAAATTATCATCTGAAGAACGGAAAGGAACTGAGCCGCAGATATAACATAGTGCTAAACGATGAGGCAATTGAAATCATAAACGATCTGCTCAGCTGTGAAGAATACGTGGAAAAGAGCAAGATAACTTCTTATATAAATGTAGATAAGATAAGTTATATGATCATAACGCCGGTGGATTCATACTGGTACGATTATGAGAACGGCGAGGGCGGCGCTGATGTCAGCGAGGATGATATGTCTACCGTAATAATAGACGACAAAGACAGGATTATCGAGATACTTAAGGCATGGGAAAAAGACGTGACCGAGGGAAGCTATAAGAACGGCAATCGTTCGCTGACCGAATCGAGAGGTATTGGCAGCATAGATATCTATTTTGAAAAGGCGAAGAAAAAATTAGATAAAGGGACGAAGGAGGATAAAGCTTCTCACCCGTCCAATGTGGCAGGCGAGATCGGCGGTATAAATGAAAGTATGATATATGAGGGCGTAAACGATAATCCGTATATAGGGTTCATGTTTACGGACATCGATCAGAACTTGATGTCGTACCTGCAAAGCCTGGGCATAACAGACAGCATGGGATTTTAAAGGTGAATTATGGATGCGGTTTATTATGAAACTATAATAGTAGGCGCAGGGGCCGCAGGGCTCTACTGCGCCTGCAGTCTTGATGGGGGCGCCGAGTCTTCGGCTCTCGTCCTGGAGAAGAACAAGAAGGCCGGAAGAAAACTTCTGATGACAGGAAACGGGCGCTGCAATGTGACTCACGGCGGTTCTATCAAAGAATTTATGACCCATTACGCAGACAAGGGGCGACGCATAAGAGGAATACTGCAAAGATATAACAACCGTCAGTTGTGCGATTTTTTGGAAAGTATAGGAGTACCGCTCACAGAGCGAGAGGACGGCAAAGTATTTCCTGCCTCCATGGCCTCAGCCGATGTTCTGAATGCTCTGCTGCGGGAGATCAAAAGAAAAGGTATCGCTGCCGAATATGAGTCGGAAGTCATCCGAATAGAGCCTTTTGCCGGCGGTGAGAAAGCTTCTGAAAGCCGTTTTACGATCTATACGCCGAAAAAGAGCTACCGGTGCCAAAATCTCGTCATAGCCACCGGCGGCTGTTCTTATGCCGGTACAGGTTCGGACGGAAAGATGCTGAATATATTATCGAGAGACCTTAACATAGATATAGAGGAGCCAAGACCTGTTCTCACTCCCGTATATGTGGAGGATTATGAATTTGAAGACCTCAGCGGCGTCAGCTTCAGAAACATAGAAGCGTATATAGAGACTGAAGATGGGGAGAGACTCAGGGGCTTTGCAGGCGACTTATTGTTTACAAGTAAAACTCTTTCCGGACCTGCCATACTGAATAACTCCAGATATATGCGGCCCGGCATGATCTTGTCTGTGAACTTTCTGGCTCCGGCGGACGAGACGAAAGTCACAGACCGCTTTAAAAGGGATTTTCCGGGAAACGGCAGATCGCCCCAGACCTATATGAGCGAAAATTTGGGTCTTCCCAAAAGATTTGCTCAGGCCATAGCATGTAAATTATCTGTAAGCGACAGAAAAGTGTCACAGCTTACAGGAAAACAGATGAAATCTCTTTCAGAAGTTCTGACGGGATATAAGTTTAAAATACGTAAATTAGGAGGATTCAGCGAAGCTATGGCCACCGGCGGAGGTGTGTCATTGTGTCACAAAACTTCTGCAGTAATGGAACACGAGGTATATAAGGGGCTATACTTTATCGGCGAAGCAGTTGACGTGGACGGAGATACCGGCGGATATAATCTGCAGTTTGCATATTCGTCTGCCAAAGCTGCGGCCCATAATATCTCGGCAGGAGAGTTTTCGCGGGGAACAAAAAAATAAATGCAACGGACGACCTATGATCCGGCAGCTTTAAAGAGGGCTTTAGCTAGGCCGGGTTACATTTCTCTCGCTCCCTGCCGGGATGCTATGAAAATACAGATGTTTTAAATAAAAAAGGAAAAGGTATCGCACCCTTTTCCTTTTTTAGAGGCATGAGGGCGGCAGACTGCCGCCCTCTTATTTTCTATACTTTGCATAGCTGGTGGCGCAAAGCTTCTATTATATCTGCGCCGCAGTCTTCCATGAGATCGCGGTTGATATCCTGCATCCTTGATATATCGCCGTTTTCGATATGTGAAACTTCGTGCATGTAGGCTTGTCTTTGCATTTCATAACTGAGCCTTGAATTTAAGACTATGGTGTAGAAATCAAAGCCGTCGCTTACTACAAAGCCGTGAACGGCGCAGGGCAAATCCAGCAATATCACCTTTGCGTAATTTGGATCGTACATATACTAATCATCTTCCTTCTTCATACGGTCAACCAAAGCAATAACGGCTCTGAGGTCTTCCGCGCTTACGTCTTTGGATGCGCTGAACAGCATGCGAAGTTCGGGTCTTTCGTATACCTGCTGCGCTATCTTTGCCACTTCATCATCAAGGTAGTAGCCGTCTTCGGCTTGATGATCGCCGGCAAAATCCGCTGAAGTCTCCTCAGACAGACGCCTTTTGGCGGCGGAGATAAACGAAGTGTAATCCACGCCGAAGAGTGAGGTGAGCTCCATGAGTTTATCCATGCTTATCTTTCTCTGACCGGTCTCATATCTTTGTATGGTCTTTGCGATGACCCCTATCTTTTCTCCGGCCTGCTCGAGAGTAAAACCTGCTTTAAGCCTGGCCTCTTTAAGCATTTTTCCCATAATTTCATACAATTTTGCTTCTTGTTCACTCATTTTAAAAACGTCCTTTCCCTTGCTGTAACTACATTATAGACTATTACGGACAAAAAATCAAGTCGTATCTAAAAATAATTTTAAGAAAATGTCCAAAAAGGTCTTGACGCATGCAAAAAGTTGTAGTATGATTCCTGTTGTCCTATAAGGACAACAAAATGTCTGAAATGGTACCGAACAGGACATGAATATGAAAAAACATATCGACAACTTAATAGCCAGAAGTTCCGAGACGTTCTTTTAAAGAAGAGCCGAAGTACAAGTGCGCATTATGCGATAAACACTGATGTACAAAATAGAGCCGCGGCGGGCTCTAAGGCGACGAGGCTTTATAAAGGATAATGATACTTACGCATTGCCGGGTCACACCATGGTGCGTCCCGGAGGAAATCGGGGAGGCTTAAAGGCCTATGAAGCAGAGCCACTGCAATCGGAACCGGCAGAAAGGAACAAATTATGATACAGGTAAAATGTATTACAGGGGATACGGAGTATATCGAAAACGAGCTTTCCTCTATGCTTTCTGAAGGCTGGGAAATAATCAGCATAGATACTGCTATATATGAAAGTTACGGGACTCTCAAGAGAGATACTGCCGTTTACCTGAAAAAATCTAATTAACGAAAAGGAGAAATAATTATGGCAATTAGTACACAAGGAACAGTTTTAAAAATCAAGAACAAAGAAGCGGATTTAGTAACCGTGAACATCAAGTCTTTCCCTGATCTTGGGGCAGCCCCTGCGGCTATCGACGTTACTACTCTGGCCGACACGGTACAGAAGTTTATCCCGGGAGTAAAGGCTCTTGCAGCTATGGAATTCGTAGCTAATTACGATAAGGAGGTCTTCGCTACCCTCAAGGAAAACGAAGGAGAAGATCTTACTTATACGGTGGAATTCGGAGCTAACGGAACTTTCACTTTCGACGGTTCTCACTCTGTGGCCATCGCCGGAGCCGGCCTCAACGCAGCAGTAGACATGAAGATCTCCGTGCTTCCAAACGGCGAGATAACAGCAGCTTAATCTGAGATGAAAGGGAGGGAAAAATCATGAAAATTAACGACAGAGAATATACGATTCCTGAATTAAATTTCAACGCAATGTGCGAACTCGAAGATCTGGGAGCGTCATTTTCCGAAATGGACAAAAAGGCGCTGTCGACGGTCAGAGCATTTTTAGCGCTTGCTATGGGCGGGGACGCTGAAAAAGCGGGAAAGGAAATCGAGGCCCATATCGCCTCAGGCGGCAAGTTTGATGACATAATGCAAGACATCAACAGAGCCGTGGAGGAAAGCGGTTTTTTTCGGGCTCTCAAGGCGTGAGCGGAGAAGAAAGCTGGCCGCGGCAAGGCGGAGGCGCGTCCGGCGCTTCCAAAGAGCCGGCTCCTGATTCTTTCAGAGAAGCCGTAAGCCGGGAATGGCTCCCCTTCGCCATCTGCGCAGGGCTGACAAAGGAGCAGCTTGGAGAACTGTCTCCTGCGGACCTGGCGCCGTATATAAGGGCGAGAGAAATAGAGCAGCGAGCCAGAATGGAAGAAATAAATTTTCAATGCTGGATGACAGGGATTTATTTTACCCATGCTCTGGCCTGCGCTTTCTCTCAGAACAGCCCTTATCCGGAGGCGCCTTTTGATCTTTTTCCGGAGAAGATTTCGGAAGAAGAAAGAAGCCGAAGGGACGCCGAACTTTTCTCCGCTTACGTCAGCGAATACAATTCGCAGATAAAAAAGGAGGAAAAATGAGATTATTAGACGGATATAACCTGACGGTGGGGGCTGTCCTTGCTATGGCTGCCGAGATATTTCATCAGTATGGCGCGGTGCTGGCGACTTTTCTGATATTCAACATCATAGACTGGATAACAGGTACATGCAAAGCCAGATTTTCGGGCAGAGAATCCAGCGTCTGCGGTCTGAAAGGTATCTGCAAGAAGCTGGGATACTGGGTCCTGATCTTCGTCGCTTTTATGACAGGACAAAACCTGATGATAATGGGCGATGAAATGGGAGTTGGCTTTGCGGCTGCCGAATATATAGGGTGGCTCACCCTCACCATGCTGGTAGTTAACGAGGCCAGGAGCATTACAGAAAATCTGGTGCAGATGGGCGTCAAAGTGCCCTCAGTCCTCATCAGGGGTCTTGCCATAGCGCAGAAAGAACTTGAGGACATACAAGAAGATGAAGAAAATAACAGCGAGGCCATAGACAGAGACGGCCTGTGAGAGACGGCCTGTGACATATATATGAACCGAAAGCAAGGCCCCTTTCACCTTAAAAGGGTTTGTATATAGAGGCAGAAGGCGTGGTTAAATGCGCCTTCTGCCGCAAGATGCCGACGAGAAATTTATCTCTGTATGGCCGCAAAAGAAAAGACAAGAGCATATTTAAAACTACCATGAACCGGCGATGGTAGTTTTTTTGTGTTCTTAAAATAAAGGTAGCCTTTGAATGTTACTCCGGAGGATATTTGAAAGGTGAAGGAAGAAAGGAGGTTAAAATGGGGATAGTATGCGAATTCGTTTGTTGCAAACCTAACTGTTTGATAGTATAATTATCAAAAATGGAGGTGTGGCATGCTGGGTGAAGATACAATCAAAAAGGTTCTGAATAATATTCTTCAGGTAGATAAAGCAGAAATTAAGTACATAAGAAAGATATTCAGGCGTCTTGATGAGGCTCTCGAAGCAAAAGAAAACCTTGAATATGAAGAAGATGAAAAAGAACGAAAACATTTAGAGTGGCTTTGGGGAAGGCGGGATAGTATATGGGTAGACTTGTCAAACCTTGCTATGTTTGAAGTGACATGTGAGTCGTTTCAGAGATACAGTCCTGATGAAAAATATGTGCCATTTATTTTACGAGCTTACGAAGAACATAAGGACAGAATAAATGCGTGGGATCGGGGAAGCAACTTTAGATTGCAAAAAAAGCCCATCACAAGCGAGCGAAAGGCTACAAAATCTTTGGAGGAATTTATCAAAGGGCTAAATAAAAATACGCCGCTTGTTGCAAGGCTACTCTTATCGGATTATGTGACTGCCGACCGTAAAAAGATTGCGTACGCAATTAGAGATTGGCTTATAAATGACTTCGACGATTTAATAGATAAGATAGAACCTGTCAGGCAGGAATATATCATATCGAGAAAAGGAAATGTAAAAGAAGAAGTGGAAGATATGCTGAAAGAAACTTTCCCGGATGAATATGATATGTATAGCAGTTGCCTGCTTGACAGACCTTTTATCCCGTTTGTATATTATCCGAATTTAAAGATCAAATAAGTTATATTTAAAGATTGCTCTGCTGATGAAGCAGAGCTTTTATATTTTAGGAAAGGAGAAAAAATGTCAGAAAAAGAAAAGAAAAAAGCCGAAGAGCTATCGGATGTTTTTAAGGATTTAGGCAATACCTTCAGAATTGTAAACTCTGAGTTTGCCGACTTAATGACTTCCATCTCTGCTGGAATAAATACCTTTGAAAGCCTAAAAAGAACATTCAATATGGAAGAGGAGGGAGGGATAGTTAAGAATTGCTTAAATAGTGTGTCAAAATTATTTGGCAACGCCAACGAGAAAATACAAGAAACCACAACCAACGCCTTTAAAGCGATTGAAGATTCATATAATAAACTCTCCCTTACCCTTAAGAACGAAGGTGTATGCTCTTGTCAAGGGCTTTGAAAAACAGAACCTTTGACAAGAGCATATTAAAACTACCATAATCCGGAGATGGTAGTTTTTTTGTGTTCTTAAAAATTTACAATCGCCCTGTACCGTTGATTCGGGCGGCGGCATAGGGCAGAGAAAGGAGTGATATAATCGGAGGTCATGTGTCAAATGTTTTCAATTTGCGGACGAAGTCATCGACATATAGATATTCACCATAGGCTTTTTTGACGTTTCTGGTTAATTTTGGGGCAAAGAATGTTATTTCAAATTTACTATCATATCTTTCCCCAAAAGAAATACTAAGGTAATAATGCCCGTCAATACCATCACTAAAGTAAACACTCAAGATATTTGTGAAAGGTATTTCCACATAAGTCGTGTTGTCGAAGATGTTTTTTACGATGAACTTGAAGTCTGTAAAGAATATACAGGCCTTTTTGCTGTCCTTAGGCATCATGTTAAAGGATTCGGCGCTAACCTTGCTCATCAGTATGGGACACTTGGCATTGTATTCATCCTGCATTTTTTTAAAAAAAGGAATGACATTTTTGCGGGCATACCATCTGACACGCGCCCTTTTAATTAGAGGATAAATAACGCAAATCGATGTGAGCATAACAGCTACTAAAATCCTGAGAATATCCGGCAAGGCGTCCGCCCAAAAGTCATAAGAAGTAGTCATGATGAAAAGACCTCCAATATAGATATATCAAAATTATACAACAAAACACTTAGTAAAAAAAGAACTTTTAAAGAGAAAGGAACACCTATGCTCTTGTCAAGGGCTTTGAAAAACAGAACCTTTGACAAGAGCATACTAAAACTACCATGAACCGGCAATGGTAGTTTTTTTGTGTTCTTAAAAATTTACAACCGCCCTATACCGTTGATTCGGGCAGCGACGTAGGGCAGAGAAAGGAGTGATATAAACGGAGGTCATGTGTCAAACGATTTTACCTTGAGAACAAAATCTTCAATGAAAAAATATTCTCCGTAGATTTTTTTAGTGAAGAAATTTTCGCAGGAAGTGGAAAAATAGACATTATAACGAGATAAGGGGTTTGATATGTTCACATCGTCAAAGTATATACCTAATTGATAATCAGGAGGCAAAACAGGACTATATAGGGTACTATGATAAATTGAGCTACCGCTTATTGAAGAAAAAGGTATTTCGACGTAAACAGTATTATCCATTATGTTTTTAATGATAAACTTAGTGTCTGTAAAAAATATACAGGCTTTCTTTGAATCTTTAGGCATCATGTTAAAAGAGTTAACATCAATATTTTTCATCAATATAGGATACTGGGCGTTATATTCTTTCTGCATTTTTTGAAAAAAAGGAATGACAGTTTTACGTATATAATATGTCCATTTTGCAACCCTGAATATAGGGTAGATAACAGCAAAAGCAAGAAGCAGTTTTAAAATAGTTATTGCCCAAAATTCAAAGGAGTAATCGTAATAAACATACATAATAGGGTAACCTCCAATATAGATATATCAAAATTATACAACAAAACACTTAGTAAAAAAAGAAATTTTAAAGAGAAAGGAGAAAAAATGGCACAAAGTACAGAGAATGTAAACATGCTCTCCGTAGATACCGCAGCCCTCGCTGCGGCGCAGGAGATGATAAACAGCATAGTCTTACAGATCGGGCAGATACCTAAGGCTAAGACATTCAACCTTGAGGTGGCGGCAGATGTTTCCAGTATAGCTAGTGTAGTGCTTTCTATAGGTCAGATGATCCAGAGCTTT
Organism: Firmicutes bacterium CAG:145; assembly: GCA_000435715.1. Taxonomy (GTDB): domain Bacteria; phylum Bacillota; class Clostridia; order Peptostreptococcales; family Anaerovoracaceae; genus Fimisoma. Next base: position 18,962 of record FR882600.1, on the reverse strand, counting down.
GTAGCGGGGAAGAAAAAGGCTAAAGAACTGGAGGAATATTTTGATAAAGGTAAAAGGGTGATTGACGACTTAGGAAGTAGCCTTGGCAACACTATCAAAGGCGTAGCCGCCGATCTTGCTGCCGGCAGCAAGGCTATAGGTGGGGGCATAGCCGACGGAGTATCAAAGGGACTTAAAGACGGTCTAAAGTCGGTCAAGATGAAGACAAAAGAACTGGGAGAGGACGGGGTTATAAAAGAATTTGAAACCACCCTCGAAATCAACTCCCCATCAAAAGTCATGAAACGCATAGGAGGATACATAGCCGACGGGCTGGGAGACGGAATCAAGGACGGCTCCAAGACTGTTAAGTCCGCCATGGGCGACATCAGCGATACCGTGGAAAAATCCGCCAAGAAGACTTCAAAGACCAAGTTCAGCTTCGGAGGCATAGCAGCCGTAGCCACAGTAGTAGCCACCCTGGTGGGATATTTTGTAGAGATGCTTTCCACCAATGAAGCGCTGAGCGAAAAGATGGGCAAGATCTGGGAGAAGATAACAGAAGCCCTTTCGCCTGTCATAGAAGTGGTGACCGGCCTCTTCGATTCCTTCATAAACGGAGGAGAGGGAACCAGCAGCATACTCGATACGCTGGTGGAAGTTATCACCAACGTAGCTACGTTCATAGGAGAAGTCATAACTCAGATAGTTACCTTCTTCCAGGAAAACAGCGAGGTCATAGGAGGAATAGTCAGCGCAGTCTGGGGTGTGATTTCAGGCATAATCGAAGTCGCCAAAGAGATATTCGCAGGAGTCTTCGAGATAATAGGAGGATTCTTCGAAGAACACGGCGATACTGTGATGGCAGTAGTCGAAACCGTATGGGGATTCATCTCGAGCATACTGGACGGAGCCGCTAAGATTTTCGGCGGAGTCTTCGACGTCATAGTCGGCATATTTACCGGCAACGGCGAAAAGATAAAAGAGGGCTTCGGCAAGATCTGGGAAGGCATAAAGGGCATCTTCGGAGGCGTAGCGGACTTCTTCAGCGGAATCTGGGATAAAGTAGTGAGCCTGTTCAAGAAAGTGGGCACCAAGATAGGAGACGGTATAGGAGGAGCTTTCAAGGAGGTGGTGAACTCTATAATAGGGTTTGCCGAAAAGACCATAAACGGCTTCCTCAAAGCCATCAACCTGGCTATCGGCCTGATAAACAAGATACCCGGAGTCGAGATAAAGAAGATCAAGCTCCTGGAAATTCCTAGGATGGCCGCCGGCGGAATGGTAGACGCCGGACAGATGTTCATCGCCCGTGAAGCAGGTCCCGAACTCGTAGGTTCCTTCGGATCGAGAGCCGCCGTCATGAACAACAATCAGATAGTGGAATCAGTATCAAGAGGTGTATACAATGCCGTCAGAAGCGCCATGGGCACAGGAAACGGCAGTTATACCTTCAACATCACCAATCAGCTGGACGGAAGAGAGATAGGCAGACAGGTGATAAAATATCATAACGGAGTAGTCAAACAGACGGGAATGTCGCCGCTTCTGATTTGATCTCCATATAAAGTAAAAAGTATAAAAACGCCTTCAAGCCAAAAGCGGAAGGCGTTTTTAATTGAGAAAAGGAGGAAAAAATGTCAATTTTAAATGTAATAACTTATGATGAGAAAGGCGCAGCCGATAAGACTCCGCTGCCTGACCCTCAGACTCTCCAGTGGGATTCCGTTGACGTCGAGGCGGAAGGCTGCAGCGGCACTAACCAGCTGGGAGAATATTTCAGAGATGTGATAGCAAGCAAAGTCACCTTAAGCGCCACCTGGGCAGTTCTTTCCGATGAAGAAATCTCAGGGCTTTTAAAGAGCATAGAGGAAAAATCGTTTGTGCTGGAATATCCTGACGCAAGGCTTGGGAAGAGAGTAACGACAGAAGTATACGTAAACAGCCGTACGGCGCCTATGTATTGTTATGACAAGGGCGAGGAAGGGCAGGAGGACTCATGGAAGTGGCAGGGCCTTTCCATAAGCTTTATGGAAGTATAGGAGGTGAGATTTATGGCAAATTCTACATGTAAGATAGACCCATCTTGGCCTGCGTGCAATATATGCAGCAGGCTCATTTTCAACAGAGGAACAAGCAGCGAGATGACTGTGTGCGGAAAAAACCTCATTTCAGTAAATCTGGTCGAAATGTATAACTCCTCGGACGGCATAACCATGGGAGCTTCCTGCGCCAACGCCTTGACAGTAGATATGATAGTACCCTCAGGTCTGGCGTTTAAGACTGCCATGATAGAGCCTGTAGTCACCATAGACGATGCGGATACGGCTCTTGGTACATTTTACGTATGCGGACACGCTACTGAGAACAAGTACAAGACCGTGACGCTGGAATGTTATGATCCTTTCTGCAGAACCGAAGAAAAATATGCGCCGGGGATAGACGCGCCGGCCTCCATAGAAGAAGTGGCCGCAGATATAGCCGGGCAGTGCGGTTTTGAGATAGATTATGACTTTTCGCCGTATGCACATATACAGATACCGTGGTACGGCAACTACACCTGCCGCCAGATGATAGGATATATAGCCGGCCTCATGGGAAAAAACGCCCGTTTTAACAGAAACGGTAAGCTGACTTTCTCCTGGTACGAGGACAGCGATATCACCATCGAAAGAGAGAGGCAGTATATAAACCAGTTCAAGCTTCTGAAATCCGATACGCAGAAGATAAATTCCGTATCGTCGGGAACTGAAGAAGAAAGATTTTCAAAAGGAGACGGACTGGGCATAGCTTTTGAAAATCCGTATATGACCGGGGAGATATTAGAAGCCATATATGACCAGGTTCATGGATTTGAGTTTCAGCCGTGTTCTGTGGCACACCGAGGCGATCTCAGGATACTTCCCGGCACCAGAATCAAGATAAAAGACGATACGGGCGGCGACGTTTACGCCTGCGTCATGGAACATAACATGATCATCAACGGAGGACTGTCATCGACGCTGTACTCTTACGGCAAAGAGGATATCAACTACAGCTTTGAGTCAAACAATTCATCCAAGACTCTCAGCCAGCTGTCAAGCCGTATGGACAGAGCCATGATGATGACTAAGGAAATCAACGATTCTAAAGGAGGAGTGTTTCAGATCATAGACGCCGACGGAGACGGAATCAACGATTCCTTTATAATGAGAAACGCCGACGGAAAGGGGAGCTTTATACGAGGCAACAAAGACGGCATAGGTTTCAGCAAGGACGGAGGAGATACTTATACCACCGCCATAAACGAGCAGGGCATATGCACTGAGGCTCTCAATGTAAAAGAGATCTTCGCAGAGGAAATAGGCGTCAGCGGAGTTGAATTTTCAGATATGTTAAAAGTCCAAGAAGATGAACAAGAAGGCATGATAATGACCATAGGCTCTGGAACCAACAACGTGATAATGCAGCAGGAAAACGATCAGATCGCTTTTTACGAAAAGACTGATGAAGCCAAAAAAGTTCTCTGTTCTTTCGGCGTCCAGACCGGTACCGGGAAAAAAGTCATCACTCTGGGCAATCTTTCCATAGAGGCATGGCCCGGCGGCAGAATAACTTTCAGCACAGGAGGTGATAAATAATGGCTATTACTATATTATATAACCAAAAATCTACTTACGGAGGACCGTATTGTTTCTATACGGTGCAGTATACGGAAAAATCACGTTCGGCGACGGCCGTCACGCTGGGGATAATCGTACAGGCAAGGCTGCAGTATGCCGCCTCGTATAACGGGTACAAGCTTACAGGCATACTGACGGTGGGAGGAACGGCTTTCAGCATACCTATCAAGGGAACTGAGACGTGGAGCGGCACTGCTGTTCATACTGTAAATCAAGATATAACGGTAGCGGCTTCCGCAGAAACTACTGCGCTTTCTGCGACTTTCGCCGTCACAAATCCGTATACCAGCAGTTCAGTACTGTCTACCACAGGCTGCTCCAATATCTCTATTTCAAGATATTATACGGCGGCTTCCATGACGGCC
>FR882600.1:10958-14927 GCA_000435715.1 Firmicutes bacterium CAG:145 | reverse complement strand
CGCCGGCGGCAAGATAGGAAACAAGATAAGAATCACCCTTACGGGAAAATATCCGCCGGAGGCGACCTGCGATATCACATACAATTTTTTGGGGCAAACGGGAACGGTGGCAAGCGGCACTACGGCCACTTCTATAGATTGGGATACTTCTTCCATAAAAGATAAGCTCCTGGCCAAAATACCGTCGTCATCTTCGGCTTCCTGCAGCTTTTCCTGCACTACCAGAGTATCGGGCTCGTCTATAGGCGCTGCCTCGGCCAGCTGTACTCTTTCCACCGATGAGAAAGTGAAAATCAACTCTATGACGGTAACTCCTGTCAACGACAAGCAGTTTCTCATAGACAGAGGAATCTATGTGGCAGGCTATTCAAAGGCCAAAGTAAAGATATCGGCGTCTGCCGGAACGGGATCATCCATCAAGTCATACAGGATAACAGGTCTTGAAAAAGAGGGTGATTCTGCCGACTGGACTTCACCGGTGATAACTAAAGACGGCAGCCTTGCGATAAAGGCCGTCGTAGCCGACATGAGACCTCAGACGGCTGAAAAGAGTCAGAATATCACCGTTTTGAAGTACGAAAAACCGAAAGTGACTTTGAATGTGGAAAGGGGCTTTGTCGAAAACGGTCAGTGGACCGCCGACACTTCCGGAGTCAGGCTGAGAGTCAGCGGAGCAGTATCGGTCAGCCTGGCGGAAAACAGCGCAGATTTGACTCTGACTCTGGACGATCAGCCTTTCGCAGAGCCCCTCTCTCTCTTTGACGGAGAAACCTTTGATCTGATTCTCGAAGAAGAAGTGTCTATAGACGCTACCCATGAAGTGAAAGCCTATGTCACCGACGCTCTCGGCGAAAAAAGCCCCGATGTGACTTTCGGCATCCCTACAGAGATAGTAAACATGTCTTTTATGCCAGACAATAAGGGAGTGACGCTGGGAGGACATCCGGTGGAAGAAGGTTTCGTATCTCAGTTCCCTGCCAAGCTCTACGGCGGAATCTATGTGGATACGGAAAAAGGAGGCTTTGCCGCTGAGCTGGCGGCAAAATACAGTCAGCAGGGCAATGTGGCGTCTCTGAGCCGTCTTCTGCTGGACTTTACTCACCCTGTGGGATCATATTACTGGAGCTCTGACGACACCGACCCGTCGCAGATATTCGGCGGAACCTGGACTCAGATAACAGGCAGATTCGTGCTTGCGGCCGGAGGCGGCTATAAGGCAGGTTCCACCGGCGGAGCCTCCAGCGTAACTCTGGGAATTTCCGAGATTCCTTCCCACACTCACAGCATCAGCGCGTCGGCGTCTTCAAGCGGAAGCCATTATCACAATATAGGATGCGACTATGACGGAGCAGGAGGAAGCATCTACGCTACTATTCATAAGTCTGCTTCTTCCTCTCCGGGATACTGGGCGGGAAGGACTACCTCAGACGGATCGCATACTCACAGCGTTACAGGCACGGCTTCTTCCTCAGGGGGCGGAGGCGCTCACAACAATATGCCGCCTTACGTAACGGCCTACTGCTGGAGAAGGACTGCGTAAAAGCCTTGTCAAATGCGAAAAGAACAGTCAAATCACACTTGCATATAATAAAAAGAAAGGAGAATTTTTATGGCAAAATTGATATATTTAAGCCCGTCTAACCACGGGAAAAACCAAAATAAATGTTTAAGACCGGACTGTTACGAGGATAAACATACCAGGCCCATAGCCGAAGTATGTGCAAAATATCTTAAAAACAGCGGTTTCGATGTTATAATAGGCCAGACGTCCCAGAACATGGCGAAAAGATGTCAGGAAGCCAACAGCAAGGGCGCCTCTCTCTACGTGCCTATTCATACCAACGCTTCAGCCACGGAATCGGCCAGATATCTTCTGTTCATGTTCTATCAGGATAATGCCGCATACAGAGCTATATATAATGCTGTGGCGCCGTTCCTTGAAGCGATATACCCGGGAGGCATAAAGGCTCAGTTTTCAAAGAGGGCGAATCTCTATGAGATAAACAGGCCCAGCGCCAAGACCATCTACTGCGAACTTGGATTTCACACTAACCAGACCGACGTAGACAGTTTCATCCACGATTCGGAAAGCGTGGGAAAAGCGCTGGCTCAGGGTATCTGCAAATATTTCGGAGTTCCTTTCACCCAAGGAGGCGAAAGCGTATCGCCGCAGCCGGATCCTGCGCCTTCGGTCACGGCAGGTAAAGCTGTCAAGCTGGTCAGCGCGCCGCTATACTCTTCTTCGACAGGAAAAGTCCCGGCCACCCACGTGAACGGAACTTATTATCTGTGGGACGATAAAGTAATAAAGGGACGTATCAGAATCACCAACATTAAGTCGCGGGTCGGCGTTGCAGGCCAGGTGACAGGCTGGATAGACAAAAAGTATATTTAGAAAAAAGAGTACGGCTGACCTTTAGGCCAGCCGTACAGCCCAGGGAAACAGGCAGAGCGGTAAGTTTGACGGGTTGTTATGATTGCAGGCGGAGACATTGCAATGACCTGGAAAAAAAGAGATAAGGGCGGCGATGTTCTGCGGCGGGCAAGTTTGCTTTGGAGGGCAAGCCTGTTCTGAAAGGGAAGTTTGTTCTGGCGGGTAAGTTTGCTTTGGCGGGCAAGTCCCGGTTTTTTCTAAAATCGTGACGTTTGCGGGAATTTTTAGCGCTGCGTTCTCGGTAAAGCAGATTTTAAAGCCGTTTACGGGACTTTTCAGAGCGGAAATCAGGGAAGAACGGCGCTAAGGCTCTCCCGGCAGCCACTTCACCGCTATAAGATGCTCAAAAATTCCCGCAAATGCTCTATAATTTAAGGTAACCGAGACTTACAAAGAAAAAATTCTCGGTGAGGGTCTTTTTTTGCTTGGTACCGGGAATCGCCGATGAATTGTATTCTTGAGTTAAAGCTCCGCAGTAAACCGTCGCTGCCAATACATGCATAGAATTTTTCACAACTGTGATTCAATAAAAAATAATACCTTTAAGGCTCTGAATATGAACTTTCATCTGACGGGCAAAGATTTCAATTTCAATGATTATCCATAATCTTTACATGGCTGACCTTCGGGCCGGCCATATTTTTTATTTACATATATTTACAAATGCGCAGAAAAAATGTATAATTTTACCAGGAAGGTGAAAAGATGAATTTTAGAGAATTTACTCAGAAGGAAATAGAATATGAGAAAAAACTGGCGCAGGATTATAGAAGAAAGATAAAAACTCTTCCCGGCGGCTGCCTTAACTGCAAGCGCACAGAGTATTATCTGGTCGAAAACAAAACGAGAAAACAGACTTACATACCTAAAAAGCAAGGAGATATCATCGATGAGATTAAACTTCGCAAACGTCTTGAAATCTCAATATCCGTATTGGAAAACAATATTACCGCCCAGGAAAAGATGCTGATGAAATATCGGCCGTATGAATTTGATGATATTGAAAAGATAATTCCGGAAGTTTACAGAACGGAATCAGTACCTGCCGGTGAAAAGGTAAATATTAAAGAGGGGATAAAACTGTTTGATGACGGTGTAATTCATCTGACCAGTTTTGGCTTAAAAGTCAGATCAAAGTCAGAAGTGATGATCGCCGAATTTTTGAAATCAAGGAAGGTAGAGTTTGAGTATGAAAAACCTTTGGTTCTAAAGGACACTCTCGGTGAAAGAGTGACGGTGCATCCGGATTTTACGTTTACAAACCGGTATGGAGACAAGCTTTACTGGGAGCACTTTGGACTGCTGGGATCACAGAAGTACAGAACAGATACGCTGAAAAAGATTGAAACTTATATAATAAATGGAATAATGCCTTCTGTTCAGCTTATTACGACGGCCGAAAACGCTGATGGAAGCATTGACGCAGGGGTGATAATGCGAACGATAGAAATGATAGAAAAGATTTTATAACACGATTCGCCGTACGTTCCTCTGCCCGCTTAGCGGGCAGAGGAACGTTTCGAGTTGGGGAGAGG
>FR882600.1:9925-10914 GCA_000435715.1 Firmicutes bacterium CAG:145 | reverse complement strand
GGAGGGACTGTGAGAGAGGCTTGGGCAGAACCGTGGGGGCTACGATAGACCACGATAGATTGGAACCCACTCGTTTTCTGAAAGGTTAGTGTTTCGAGTAGGGCAACACCCACTCGTTTTCAATGAAACCTCGGTTTCGAGTGGGATGGTACCCACTCATTTTTTAAGATACAGCTGTTTCGAGTGGGGCAATACCCCACTCGTTTTGCAAGATATCTTCACTTTGAGTGGACTTATCTCGCAGCAATCAGCTAAAAAATTACAAAAATTTAATATAATTTACATTTTGCAAAGGGAGTAACACCACTCGTTTTTATTAAAATTGTCATTTCGAGTGGGGTCGCACCCACTCATTCTCAAAAAACTTCAGCTTCGAGTGGGATGGTACCCACTCATTTCCAACAAAACTTCGGATTTGAGTGGACCCTCACCCACTCAAAAACCGAAAAAGCTTGAAAACGAGTGGACCCTCGACCACCCGTTCTGCAAGACATAGCTGTTTTGAGTGGTCTCAGATCACTGTGCTCGTCCACTCATCCCCAACAAACTCGTAACTTTGAGTGGAACACCGGCGATAGACGGCGCTGGCCGGCACGCCCTCGGCACCGCCCACCGTCCAATGACCTTACTGTCCGTCAGCTCAACTTATTTTACAGCAGGATTCTGCTTCGGGTAATCGGTGTTACCGGCCATCGCAAGGTGAAGCGGAATTTCTCTTCTTCGCATATTTTCACATATTTCAAGCAAAAAAACTTGACACCTATGCCGCAGTCATGATAATATATACGCTGTGTCAAGCAAAATGCCTTAACATCATGCGAGGAGAACCAATGCTTAGCGATATAAACGATATTACAAGAGCCAGCCTCTTATATGATTTTTACGGAGCTTTGCTGACGGAAAAACAGCGCAGCGTCATGGCTTTGTACCACGAAGAGAATTTATCTCTTTCAGAGATTGCCGATGAATACGGCATATCGAGGCAAGCC
>FR882600.1:1305-9879 GCA_000435715.1 Firmicutes bacterium CAG:145 | reverse complement strand
GAAAAAAGCCGAACAGGCTTTAGAAGATTACGAAAATAAATTAAAACTTATAGACAAATTAAAGAAGACAGCAAATGCGGCAGAAAACCTCAAGAAAGAACTGAAGCTGCTGGAAGAATCTGCTGACATAGGCGGACAGGCCAAGATACATCTGAGAAATATAAAAGATATAGTGGCCGGGCTTGAAGATTAAACATCACTGAAGCCGCCGAAAAACATCGAAGATGACGAACAGACAGGTCGGACTGTCACATAGGATTCGTTTGGCCGAGCTGCACAGCCGGCCACCCAAATGACGGTCGCCAGACCGCCTAAATCACGGTCGTACCAAACCACAGCCGCCCGACACAAGGAGAAAAGATGGCATTTGAATCATTATCTGAAAAACTTCAAAATACATTTAAGAAGCTGAAAGGCAAGGGAGTCCTGACAGAAGCCGACATCAACGACGCCATGAGGGAAGTCAAGCTTGCGCTGCTCGAGGCAGACGTAAACTTCAAGATAGTAAAAGAATTCGTGGCGGAAGTAAAAGAAAAGTGCCTCGGGCAGGAAGTTCTGCAGAGCCTTACGCCGGGACAGCAGGTAATAAAGATAGTAAACGAGCAGCTGACCGACCTCATGGGAGGAACCGGAAGCAAGCTGACCTACTCGCCCAGCGGCTTCACCGTACTCCTCATGGTAGGACTTCAGGGAACAGGAAAGACAACCACCTGCGGAAAGCTGGCGACTTACCTTAAGAAAAACGGCAAGAAGCCGATGCTCTGCGCATGCGACATCTACAGGCCTGCGGCCATCGACCAGCTCGAAGTGGTGGCAGCCGGCGCAGACGTACCCGTATACGTAGACAGAAACAACCGAAAGGCGGAAGAGATCGCGATAGCGGCCCGCAAAGAGGCCGAGAGAAAGGGCAGAGATGTGCTCATCGTCGATACCGCCGGACGACTTCAGATAGACGAGGAACTGATGGAGGAACTGGCCAGAGTCAAAAAGGCCGTAAAGCCTCACGAAATACTGCTGGTAGTAGACGCCCTCACCGGACAGGACGCGGTGAACGCCGCCGAGGGCTTCAACGAGAAGCTGGGCATCGACGGAATTATAATGACCAAGATGGACGGAGATTCCAGAGGAGGAGCAGCCCTTTCAGCCAAGAAAGTGACGGGCAAGCCTGTCAAATTCGTGGGTATGGGAGAAAAGCTGGACGCTCTGGAGCCTTTCCACCCCGACAGGATGGCCGGCAGAATACTTGGCATGGGCGACATGCTTTCCCTCATAGAAAAAGCTCAGGAAAGCTATGACGACCAGCAGGCCGCCAAGCTGGAGAAGAAGCTTCGCAAAAACGAATTCACCTTAGAAGATTATCTTGAACAGATGGGCCAGATGCAGAAGATGGGTGGACTGGGAAAGATGCTGGAGATGATGCCGGGACTCGGAAACAAGAAGGTCAGCGATGATGAAATAGAAAAGGGAGAAAAAGAGCTGAAGCAGATGGAGGCCATAATATATTCCATGACTCCTGCCGAAAGACGAGACCCTAAGATATTAAACGCCAGCAGGCGAAGAAGAATTGCGTCGGGATCAGGACAGCCCGTCAGCAAGATAAACAGCTTGATAAAAAAGTATGAGGATACGAAGAAACTGATGAAGCAGTTCACAAATCCCGGCTTTATGAAAAAGAATAAAAAATTTAAAGGATTGTTTTAAGGAGGAAAAACAAAAATGGTAAAGATCAGACTGAAGAGAATGGGAGCTCATAAGAAGCCTTTTTACAGAATCGTAGTAGCGGACGTGAGAGCGCCTAGAGACGGAAAATTCATCGAAGAAATCGGCTATTACAACCCTATGACAGAGCCTAAAGAAATAAAGATCGACGAAGAACTGGCTCAGAAGTGGATAAATAACGGAGCTCAGCCTACAGATACGGTAAAAGCCTTATTCAAGAAATCCGGAATTTTGAAATAGGAAGAAAGCGGTGAAATCTAATGACTAAATTGGTTGAAGCAATCGCAAAGTCACTTGTTGACAATCCCAACGGCGTCGAAGTGTCCGAGACCGAAAGCCGGCAGGGAACGATTATTCGCCTTAAGGTAGACCCGAGCGATATGGGGAAGGTGATCGGTAAACAGGGCAGGATCGCAAAAGCTTTCCGTACTGTTGTCAACGCCGCAGCAACTAAGGAAAATAAAAAAGTGACAGTTGAAATTGTGAAAGAATAATTCTAAAATAAGTAGGCACATACTTACCTGAGGTATTTATGTGCCTATAATAGTATGGCAGAGACTGCTGATACTGCGGCCATAAGCCGGTACAGCCGGGCCATATGTAAGAGGAAAGAGATTGCTTATGGAGAAGATAAAGATTGGAAAGATCGTCAACGCCGCAGCGCTGAAAGGCGAGGTGAAGATATATCATTATTCCGATTATAAGGAAAGATTTGAAGAACTTGACAGCGTCATCGTCTGCGGTGACAGGCGAGGCAGCGATGAAAGACAATATGAAATAGAGAATGTCAGGTATCAGAAGGATATGGTAATAGCCAAACTCAAAGGAGTGGATGACCGCAATGCGGCAGAATCTCTCAAGGGCTTTGACGTGTTCATAACAGAAGAAGATCTGAGAGAACTTCCCGAGGATACCTTTTATATAAGAGACCTCATCGGATGTGAGGTGATAGACGGCAGAGACGGCAAGACTCTGGGACAGATAAGCGACGTGCTCAAGACGGGCGCCCAGGACATCTATCAGGTGGAACTTGCCTTTGGAGGACAGGCACTTATTCCCGCCGTCGCACAATTTATCGAAAAAGTCGAGATAAGACAAAAGACAGTGGTGATAAAAGTGATACCGGGGCTTATTCCCGGGATAGACTGACGAGCCTGCCGAGAGAATGAGGGGAAGCTGATGAAAATAGACGTACTGACCCTGTTTCCGGAGATGTTTACTGCCGTAACAGAAAGCAGCATACTGGGAAGAGCCGGAGAAAAGGGTATAATAAATATTAACCTGATAAATATAAGAGACTACAGCAGAGATAAGCACAACAAGGCGGACGATACCCCCTTTGGAGGAGGTCCTGGGATGGTAATGCTTGCAGACCCTATCTTCGGAGCTCTCGAGGCTTCCTCTGCCGGAGAAAAGAGGATTCTGTACATGTCACCAAGAGGCAGGGTGCTGGATCACGACAAGATAAGAGAATTGTCAGAGGAAGAAGAACTGGTGATATTGTGCGGACATTACGAAGGGATAGATCAGAGAGCTATAGACTATTGGGGTATGGAAGAAGTCTCCATAGGAGACTATATACTTACGGGAGGAGAGCTTCCTGCCATGGTGCTGATCGACGCAGTGGCAAGATTCATACCCGACGTGCTTGGAAATTCTCTTTCAACCAGCGACGAGTCTGTTTATTCGGGCCTTCTCGAATGTGATCAATATACTAAACCGAGAACCTATCAAAATATGGAAGTTCCGGAAGTGCTTACCGGCGGCAATCATAAACTGATACATCTGTGGCAGTACGAAAACGCTCTGAATCTCACAAAACAGCGACGTCCCGACCTATGGAAGAAGTACCTTGAGGCAGAGAAAAATCTCACTAAAGATGAGAAAAAAATATTGGAAAAGGTTGCGGCAAAACCCCGTTAGTCCTGTTGTGCTTGGCAATATTTTGTGGTAAAATATTTTAAGGGGAAAATATGAAAAAAGCAAAGATTAACTTTACTGCAAAAAAAGGATTGATAGTGTTTTTTATCCTATTTATCCTCTTATATACGATAATTTACATTGTTCCTACAGTATTTGATATATTTACACAGACATATATAGCGGAATACGGCACTTTAGAGGTGAAAGAGGAGGCAACTTGCGTATTCGTCAGAGATGAAAAGGTATATAAGGCTCAGTCGTCGGGGAAAGTGGAACGAAAAGCAGAGAGCGGCGATCTCCTGCGTTCCGGCGAGGTTGTGGCTGCTTTAGGCGGACAAGACCAGATAAACGATATGAGGGGAATAGTCAGCTATCGCTATGACGGATATGAGGACAGGCTCAATTCGGAGAACATGACCCAGCTTGAGAAGTCGTTCATATCAGAATATAAAGAAGCGGGCAGCGCAGTACACGACGCGGCCACAGGCACTGCTGAAGCAGGCGACGTACTGTTTAAAATGATAGACAACAGCAGCTGGTACCTGGTGTGCTGGATGAGCGAAGAAAAAGCGTCTATATTTACAGAAGGAAGCAGCGTTTCGGCTAAAATGGATGAGGCAGACCAGATACCGATGAGCGTTGAGAGCATCGTTAAGCAGGGCGACTCTGTACAGATAATATTATCCTGCAACAGGACGTATAAGGATTTCGACCTTTACAGAATAAGAACTTGCGAGTTAGTGGCTTCCGCCTATAGCGGAATCATCCTGAACAGCGACAGCATAGTAGAAGAAGACGGAGTAAAGGGCGTATATGTGGTGGACAAGTTCAACAATGAGAACTTTGTACCGGTCAACGTACTGTCATCTCAGGGAGGAAAGACTGTCGTTGAGAAGAATTTCTTCCACGATCAGGAGGGAAACCGTGTCGAGACGATCAGCGCATACGATGAGATTCTGAAATCCGGGAAAAAATAGCAGATAAGGGGTGAGAAGATGTCTATCGGAGAGAATATAAAGCATATACAAAAACTTAAAGAAGACGCGGCCAAGAGGGCCGGACGCAGCGGAGAAGAGGTTCTTCTCGTGGCCGTAACCAAACTACATTCGGCAGACGAGATAAATGAAGCGATAGATTGCGGCATAACAGATATCGGGGAGAACAAGGTCCAGGAGATAATGGATAAGTACGAGAAGGTGAAGCCGGTTCGCTGGCATCTCATAGGTCATCTTCAGACTAACAAAGTAAAATATATAATAGATAAGGTGGCGATGATACATTCCGTCGATTCGCTTCACCTTGCTAAAGAAATAGACAAAAGAGCCCGTCAGCACGGTCTCGTCATGGATATACTTATCCAGGTGAATTCGGCTATGGAAGAGAGCAAATTCGGCATAACAACCGAAGAGACGGGGAAGATGATAGATGATATTCTGCGGGAATGTCCCAATATCAGGATAAGAGGGCTAATGTGCATAGCCCCGTTTGAAGATAATCCGGACGACGCAAGAGTTTATTTCGCAGAAGTCAAGAAATTGTATGACGAGTACGCAAAAGTACATCATCCGAATTTAGATTTTAAATACCTTTCGATGGGTATGTCCAATGATTTTGAAGTGGCCGTAGAAGAAGGTTCAAATCTTATACGGGTAGGCACTTCTATCTTCGGAGCGAGAGATTATTCCAAAAAAATGGGTTGAATACGAGGAGGAAATTAATAATGGGAATTTCAGACACTTTTAAAAAGCTGGTAGGCATTGAAGAAGTTGAGGATGACTTCGACGATGAAGAATTAGAAGCGGAAAAGGAGAGAATATCGAGAGAATCCGTCCGCAAGCCTCAGATAGAATACAAGGCTCCTAAGGCTATGGGAGACACTACCAAAGCCGTGCCCATTGACAGACGTATTTCGGTGGCGGGAACCAGCGCTTTCAAGCTGGTGGTCATAGAACCCAAGAGCTTCGATGAATGCCCTAAGCTGGTAGACAGCTTAAAGGGGAGGAGACCTGTGATAATAAATTTAGAAAAGATAGAAACCGAAACGGCGAAAAAAATCTTTGATTTTTTGAGCGGAGCTACATATGCTTTAAACGGCAATGTGCAGAAGGTGGCCAACAATATTTTCATATTCGCTCCGGAAAGCGTAGATATAGCCGCCAATCAAGATGAAAGGGGATTTGACTTCGGGGGAAACAAGAACCCCTGGAGGTAAGAAAAATTAAGAGATTATGAAAGCAACGATTATTTACGCCATATATATGTTCTGTAACATTTTAGTGGCGCTGCTCTTAATAAGAGCGTTGATGAGCTGGTTTGTAAGGGATATGTACAGTCCTATGGGGAAGATATACGGCGCGATAATCAGATTTACCGAGCCTATAGTGATGCCTTTTCGGAGGCTGCTTTCCAGGTTCAACACCGGCATGCTGGACTTTTCCGTCCTTTTAGCTATGCTTGTCATAGAGATGGCGGGAAACATACTCGTAAAGATTATCGTACTGTTTTAACAGGCGGGGAAAGAACCGCTGCGATCGTCTGTTTCGACTGCAGACGGGCTGGGCTTTCTTTCAGATTTCGCTTTGATTTTAATAAAAGTGTTTTGGGAGGAATAAATGATTACACCTGCGGATATAGAATATAAGGAATTTACTAAAGCAGTAAGAGGATACAAAGAAGAGGAAGTAGACGCCTTTTTAGATCTCATCATAGTGGATATGGAGAATCTGATAAGAGAGAACAAGAAACTCAAGGCAGACCTTGAAAAGGCTAAGAACCAGGTAAATCAGCACGTCACTACGGAGACTTCCGTATACGAGACTCTCGAGGCAGCCAAGTCACTCATGAACGACATAGCTGCCAGCGCTGAAAGAAGAGCGGAGGTACTCTTAAAAAATGCCGAGCTCGAAGCTTCTCTGATCACCAAGGAGGCCAGAGAATCCATAGCTAAGCTGACGGAGGAAGGCAGCCGTCTCAAAACGAAAGTCGAAACTCTTAAGAGCAGATACAAGAGACTCCTGGAAGATGAACTGGAACGGCTCACTTATTCCGGAAACGATCTCTTCGCAGAGTTTGAAAACGAATTTATGCCTGAACCTTCGGTACAGAGCGACAGGGGAGAGGGTGCAGCTGAGGAGAAGACCGGTCAGGAAACTTCAAAGCAGGATCTCTCGAAAACGATAGTTAATTTACGGTGATGATATTAGGGGGAGCTTGGCGTAAGGCGCAGTCAAAATGAAAAAATTCAGGTATTTGTTGGTAGTAGGGATTATACTTTTAGATCAGATCATAAAGATTTGTATTAGAAATACCATGTATATAGGCGAGAGCTTGCCTTTGATAAAAGATGTGTTCCATATTACCTATGTACAGAACAGGGGTGGCGCTTTCAGCATATTGTCGGGACAGGGTTTTATTCTGACCGTAGTGCCTTTGGCGGCTATAATCTTTGCCGCATGGTATATGGAAAGACATCTGACCGACCATTGGAGTCTGCCTTTATCCCTCTGTCTCATAATAGGCGGAGGTATAGGAAATCTGATCGACAGGATATTTCTTGGATTTGTCACGGATATGATAGACTTCAGATTTTTTCCTGTATTCAATATAGCGGATATAGCCGTATGCGTGGGAGCAGGTTTTCTGATACTCTATACCCTCTTCTTTTCTGAGGACGACGCCTCTAAAAAGACTAAGAGCGGTTCGAGAGAACCGGCGTGAGAACAAAACATCAGAGAAAGGTCCGCCTGCGTCAGGCGGTCGGTCACATGGATAAAATACAGAAATATACATTTGTCATAGATGAGGAAACACAAAGCACTAGATTGGATTTAGTGCTTTCTTTGCAGCTTGGGGAAGTATCCCGAAGCTTTATACAAAAGCTCATAGACCAGGGGCAGGTCTCTGTGGATGGAAAAGTATGCCGCTTAAAAAAATATAAGGTCAGCATAGGTGAAGCCATAGAGATAACTCTGCCACCGCCGAAGGAACTGAAAGCCGAAGCGGAGAATATACCTATAGAGATAGTATACGAGGACGATGATCTATTGGTAGTGAATAAGCCGAGAGGAATGGTGGTACACCCGGCCGCAGGAAACGAGAACGGAACTCTGGTAAACGCTCTGATGTATCACTGTCAGGGCAGATTATCTTCCATAAACGGCGTCATAAGGCCGGGCATAGTTCACAGAATAGACAAGGACACCAGCGGACTGCTTGTTGTAGCTAAGAACGATACGGCTCACGAATGTCTGTCTGCGCAGTTAGCCGAGCACACCATAGTTAGGCGCTATGAGGCGCTCGTATTCAATAATCTTTCTGAAGAGGAGGGAACCATCGACGAACCTATCGGAAGGGACCCTTCCAGCAGAATACGCCAGGCCGTGATACATGGCGGCGGCAACGCCAGAAATGCCGTTACCCACTGGAAAGTACTGACCCGTTTCGGGCGTTATACTCTTATAGAGGCCAGACTCGAAACAGGAAGGACACATCAGATAAGAGTCCATATGTCATATATAAAGCACCCTCTCGTAGGCGATATGGTATACGGACCTAAGAAACAGCCGTTTAATATCTCAGGGCAGCTTCTCCATGCCAAAGTGCTGGGATTCGTACATCCGCACACAGGCCGTTATATGGAATTTGAAAGCTTCCGCCCACAGGTATTCGACGATGTTATAAAGAAACTTGAAAGTAATTTGTGAAAGGATCAAAGATGCAGAGATCTAATGAAGAAAAAAACACACCTTTTGAAAAAACAGCTCTTAAACCGGGAACTCTTCTGAGCCCCGTACCTGCAGTTATGGTATCCTGCGGCAGAGATGAGGAGAAAAATATATTGACTATAGCGTGGACCGGAATAATAAATTCCCAGCCTCCTATGACTTATATATCAGTGCGTAAATCCCGCCATTCTCACGGAATAATTAGCAG
>FR882600.1:717-1268 GCA_000435715.1 Firmicutes bacterium CAG:145 | reverse complement strand
GTTTGTAATAAACCTGACTACCGAGGAGCTGGCCTTTGCGGCCGACTGGTGCGGAGTCAAGTCCGGAGCGGACACAGATAAATTTAAAGAGATGAAGCTTACGCCGCTGAATTGCAGCGAGGTGTCCTGTCCCATGATAGCTGAATCTCCCATTAATCTCGAATGTAAAGTAAGGGAGATACATGAATATCCTACCCACGACATGTTTGTAGCTGAAATAGTAAAAATTCACGTAGACACAGGCCTTATGGAGGAAGACGGACGGCTCTCGGCTGACAAGGCTGGCCTTTTGGCCTATGTCCACGGTGAATACTTTGGGATAAAGAAGAACCCTATCGGCAGGTTTGGTTTCTCTGTCATGAAGAGAAAGACTAAAAAGCGTATCAACAGAGAGAAAAATCTCGACCGTAAAGCACGAAACCATAGGAGGCGGAGAGGATAGCTCTCCGCGGGAGCTTGGTCTTAGCATCATGGATAAAGATAGATAGGGCTGATCCGAGCATTTTATTTTAAGTTGTAGCGAGGCCTGCTCCCATGGCGGTTAAGCCATG
>FR882600.1:0-697 GCA_000435715.1 Firmicutes bacterium CAG:145 | reverse complement strand
GTTAAGCCATGGGAGCAGGCTTTAAAAACATCTAAGTACAAGTCTTGATGTAGTCTATACAATCCTCACATACATATCCGCATTTAAAGGTTATGTTGTTGTGTATTCTCCCGCATAGTGAACAGCGATGCTGCACCATCATCTATACCTCCTTCTTTCGTACAGCCAAGGCCGTACCTGAGATGTGATTTAATAGTACATCAAATGACCGTCAAATAAAAGGATGAATTTACAAAATATGTAAAATTCATCATTTTTATGTAGGATTTTAGACTTTAAATGTATTTTTGATGAGAAAAGATGCGTCAGAGATAGGGACTGCGGGCAGCGGCATATCGCAATGTCCGTCACTTGATACGCTCCTCTGACATGCTGAGGTTTAAAGGACTGAATGACTTTTACGGCCTCATTGCCGCAGCCCTCTTTTTCTGAAAAAAACAGCCTGACAATGGACTGCCAGCCTGGAGAAAGAGTTCAAGTTTCTTTTTTTGAGGTGAGTTTTTTTCCGCCGGGTAGCAGTTCATACTCAAATCGCATGGAGCTTGCTTCTCGCTGAATTTTGACTTTACCGAGAATTCGCAGTCGAGAATTCCCGCAAACAGCTTGAATTTCGACTTTACTGAGAATCCGCCGCCGAGAATTCCCTCAAACGCCTTTAAATTTGAATTTGAAAACCATAAAATTATGAGTGATTATT
>FR882599.1:9804-14073 GCA_000435715.1 Firmicutes bacterium CAG:145 | reverse complement strand
TTTAAATTTATTTGTTCTTGAACTCCGCAGGTCTCTTTTCGAGGAATGCTTTCATTCCTTCTTTCTGGTCTTCCGTTCCGAAACATCCGCCGAAAGCCTCTGCCTCTAAAGCGGAGCCGGAGAAGAGATCGAGATGATATCCCTTGTTTATGCATGTCTTGGACATTGCCACTGCTATAGGAGCCTTTGAAGCGATTTTCGCGGCGATTTCTTCGCAGACGCTCATCAGCTGTTCAGGCTCGGTTACTTTCTCCACTAGGCCTATTCTCAGGGCCTCCTCTGCGTTTATGGTGTCTGCCGTGAGGATCAGCATCTTTGCCATGCCTTTGCCGACCAGCTTGGATAGTCTCTGCGTACCGCCGAAACCTGGTGTGATGCCCAGGCCGACTTCAGGCTGTCCGAACTTAGCCTTTGAAGAAGCGATTCTGAAATCGCAGGCCATGGCCAGCTCGCAGCCTCCGCCGAGGGCAAAACCGTTCACTGCGGCTATTACAGGCTTTTCTACTTTTTCTATGAAATTCATTACCTTCTGGCCGTAGGCTCCGAACGAACGTCCTTCGGCAACCGTTAGAGAGCTCATCTGAGCTATGTCTGCTCCCGCCACGAAAGAACGGCCTTCTCCTGTAAGTATTACGGCTCTGACATCATCGTCGACGTCGATCTTGTTGAATACGTCGAATAATTCTTCTAAGACAGTCCTGTTGAGGGCATTGAGCGCCTCGGGTCTGTTTATCGTTATGTAACCGATACCGTTTTTAATTTCATACTTGATTGTCTGATACATCTTTATAACTCCTTTTCTCAAGAAAAATCTTACCGGATAAAATTATATCATCTTTGAGACGCTTTATCAATGATAATGTCATAAAATTAACGAATAGTTTGAGATAAAACCTGCGTTACGAAATTTAATTCAGCTGTGATTTAAGACGTATCAGAGTGTTCTTTACTACAGGAATATTGATGACTATGACGGTTATCACTCCTTCCACTCCGATATATGAAAGCTGATATAAGAAGGAGTAGAGGACGGGGCTCATTCCCTCGGGAGCATATGCGGCGAAAAATACGAATCCCGAAAGAAAACTTCCCAAAAATCTGCCTGAAATACCTATCAGATACCCGGTGGTGAGTCCGTTTTTCTTATTGGCCGTAAGACCTGACAGTCCCATCAAGCCGAAAGCCAGTATGTAATCTAAAAACATCTGAGCGGGATGGACCATAACCGGATCGAGGATGAAATTAACCAGTCCCAAAGCTACACATGCGATGACGCCTTTAGCTACTCCGAAATAGTAGCCGCACAGGGTTGCGGCCAGCATACTGAAGAGTGTTATGGAGCCTCCCGCAGGAAGATTGAAAATCTTGATCATCCCAAGAACCGTGGCCAAAGCTATGAGCATGGCGCATACTGCTAATTGTGTTAGATTGTTGTTTTTCTTTTTTGACATAAAAAGACCTCCTTAAAATTTAGGAGGGGAACTAAAATAAATATATTGCTTCCCTACGCCGGCATTGACCGGATCAGGTGTTGAGGGTTTGACAGGTCACATGAAAAGACCTGTTCTCTCAGCAAGCAGCTCCCCTAGCATCATAACTATTGTATAATTTAATTTGGCAGTTGTCAAATGTCAGTAACGTTGATATAATAAAAAAAGATATTTATATTTTAATGAGGAGAGTTTAGATGAATAATTATATTGTTTACGAGCCGTCGGCTAAGATAAGAGAAATAGCCAGGGAAGCTCTGAGAGGAAGATGGGTCCAGATGTTTTGGGGAATGCTCATATTTTTTGCTCTGAGCTCTTTCGTTTCCAGCATCCTTGACTATTTTTTCAGCGTGGTGAGATACGTTCCCATCAGCGGCTACTATTACAGAGTCACGATTTCGTATGCAGGCGCCTTATATGAGTTCCTCGTCATGGGAGCCCTCACATGTGGTTTTGCCATGTTCATGCTGGCTTTCTTCAGAAGCAAGAATATAAATTATACGCTCAATCTGGAAGGGTTCAGCATGTTTGGAAAGGCATTCTGCCTCTATCTTCTGTACAGCATCAAGATTGCGCTCTGGGGACTTTTGTTTGTCATTCCCGGAATCATAGCAACTTTCAGATACAGCCAGTGCTTCTATATAAGGGTAGATAATCCGGATCTGTCGGCCTCACAATGTATAAACGAGAGTAAACGTCTGATGAGAGGAAATAAGGGAAAGCTGTTCTGCCTTAACTTATCTTTCTTCGGATGGGCTTTCCTTGCGGCTATTCCTCAGTCTGTATTCGATATCATGACGGATAGCACGGGAATAATATATATCCTGTTTTATAATCTGTTCTGGCTTCCGATGCTGGTGGTGAGTCTCTACTTGGAAATGTCCAATGTCGTCTTCTATGAAATCGTCACGAGAAATCTGATAGTCGAAAATCCTCAGGGGATATCTTATTCTCAGCCTCCGCATGAAAACGGCGGATGTCAGGGCGACGCAGCGCAAGGTCAGAGAGAAGAAGAACGTCATGATGATCCCGACATCAGACAATAAATAGACAACATATAATAGAACAACATGAGCCTCCTTGGCATAATATGAAATATGTTATGTTAAGGAGGTATAATTTTGTCCGTAGAGAGACATTATTTCCCAGGCAATAACACACCGCTGGGATTTTTTTCGTATTACAAGCATATTCTGGGACAAAGAGAGGCCAATAAGATCGTATGTATCAAGGGCGGTCCCGGTACCGGAAAATCTACTTTTATGAACAGGATTGCGGAATATTTCGCATCTATGGACGAGGATATAGATTATCTGCACTGTTCTGCCGATGAGAATTCTCTTGACGGCATAGTGCTTAAAGACAGGAGAATAGCAGTTATAGACGGAACGAGCCCTCATATTACAGATCCGGTCACTCCGGGGGCGGTAGATAAGATCGTCAATTTAGGTGAATTTTGGGACGAAGAAGCGATAGCTGTCAACAAGAGCGAAATAATCGATTTGAACGAAGAAACATCCAGATGGTATCGTATAGCCTATAATTATCTCAGCGCTGCTAAGAGCGTATACAGGAGCCTTGAGGAGATATATAACGATGCTTCTGAGGACAGTGAGATATATAAGGTAGTAGCCGATATAGTAGGCAGCGAATACGGGGATCTGGATATTTCTCTGAAACCGGGCAAGAGAAAGAAATTTTTCGCCAGCGCCATTACGGGAGACGGCGTAGTAAATTACATCACCAGTTTGCTGGGAGACATGAAACGCGTATATATGATCGATTCTCCGGTGGGCTATTCCAACAGCAGCTTCATGGAGATAGTCACTGAAGGCGCAATATACAGAGGATTGGATGTGGAAGTTTATTACTGCCCGATGTGTCCGGAAGAGAAGATAGAACATATCGTGATTCCTGAACTTAAAACAGCCTTCGTTACCATGAACAGGTATCACGATATACAGCCGTGGGAGATACCTGCTCCCGATGAAAGCGGGCAGGAAATAATTCTGATAGATATGGAAGATTACATGAATATCCTCAATATCGGAAAGAACAGTGAACTGATTCAGTCTTTAAATGAAGAGTACGATATTCTTCTCAATAAGAGCGTGAAACATCTCTCGCTGGCCAGAGATGCTCATCTGATGGTAGAAAAAATGTATATACCCAATATGAACTTTACTCAGCTGTCAGATATGAGGGATAAGCTGCAGACTGAGCTGGCGGCCATCAAGGCTGAGTAGGATAGGACTCTATGATACGGATAGATAAGCGGCCGCCCGGCCTTGAGTTTTGCGGCTCGGGCTGGCAGATTTGCCAACATGTCTCAAACTGCCAACAAAATCGTAAGAATTTGTTGGCAGTTTTTATGAAATTCAAAGAAATACCGGCATCGGCTCTGGAATAGCTATCAAGTTTAAAATTTTCAAACAAAAGTATATTATCATCGGGGATTATGGTATAATAACCTCACGGCGTTAGCGAAATCAAAGATTTTTACGCCTGAGAGAACATTGTATCATAAACTCCGTATTTCTTTAGAAATACGGCCGGCTGCTGTGGCGCTTGTTGCGGTGAAAAACGGCGCATGCTGTATTCTACAGAGAAAAGCGTAAATTCTACAACAGAATTTGTTAAAATGGTTGTAGAATCACAATAATAAATCAAAATTTACAGCATAACCGCCTTTGTACCGTCATTCAGGCCGTTTTTCTTCCTAAAATGCTGTAGAATCAGTACAAAGAGCTAAGAAAATACAGCATGCGGCTCTGCCGCC
>FR882599.1:0-9735 GCA_000435715.1 Firmicutes bacterium CAG:145 | reverse complement strand
GGCTGCCGCTGAGAGGAAAGGTTTATTGAACCACCGCTGCCGCGTTTATAGTATAATAACCTGACGGCGTTAGCGAAATCAAAGATTTCTACGCTTCGGTCACGATTCGAATTATGAAAAGAGGGATACCATGACGAAAAAGAACTTAGGGGAGTTTTTATCCATGCTGGAGCGGCAAAGCCTTTTGCTTGAGGCCGACGTATTGGATGCCGGCGAGAAACAGGTCGAACATATATCATACAATTCAATGGACGTTAAAGAGGGAACGCTGTTCATATGCAAGGGGATGAACTTTAAGGAAGAGTATCTTGAGGACGCCATAGAAAAAGGGGCTGTCTGTTACATGTCAGAAAAGAAGATAAGAGCAGATTTTCCCTATATACTGGTCAGCGATATGCGCAGAGCTATGTCTGATACAGGGGCGTTTTTTTATGATGAAATCTGGAATAAAAAGCTGCAGATGATCGGTATAACAGGGACTAAGGGAAAGTCTACTACAGCCACTTTTGTGAAGTCCATCATGGATGATTATTGCAGATCCATAGGAGAAAAAGAGATAGGCTTTGTCTCGGGAATATATACCTACGACGGCCGGCACAAGGTGAAAGCCAAGAAGATGACTACCCCGGAGACTCTGCAGCTTCACAAAATACTTGCAGACTGCGCCGAAAACGGCTGTAAGTATCTTGTTATGGAAACATCTTCTCAGGCTCTTAAATATGACAGAACCAGAGCGCTCAGATATAAAGTAGGAGGATTTCTCAATATTTCCGAAGATCATATATCCGACAGAGAACATCCTGACATCGAGGACTATTTTGCTTCAAAACTTAAACTATTCAGTCAGTGTGAGATCGCTTGTATAAACCTTGAAATGGAAGAAAAATATCTCTGCAGGGTAATGGAGGAGGCGGAAAAACACTGCAAGAAAATCATAACTTTTGGCCGGACAGAAAGAGACGACTACTACGGGTTTGATGTCAAGTCCACTCCTGACAGCCTCGCCTTTAAAGTGAGGCATAAGGGCGGTACAGAAGAGATAACCGTCAGCATAGGAGGTTTCTATAATGCTTCCAACGCTCTTGCCGCCATAGCAATGACCAGGGCTTTGGAGGTTCCGTTTGAAAATATCAAGAGAGGACTTGCTCATGTGAAAGTAGCAGGACGTATGGAACTGTATCACATGAGGAACAAAGATGTAGACGTGATCGTAGATTATGCCCATAATAAGCTGAGTTACCAGACGCTATTTGATAATGTCAGGAAGCTGTATCCGGGAAGAAAAATACTTCTGGTCTTCGGATGTCACGGCAATAAAGCTTATAACCGCAGAAAAGATCTCGGAGAACTTGCCAATATATATGCGGACAAGATCGTCCTGACAGAACAGGACCCGGGAACAGAATCGGTGACTGAAATATGCCGGCAGATACAAGAACATATAGATACAGATAAACCTGTAGAAGTCATCACAGACAGAGGAGAGGCCATAGCTGCTGCCTGCGATATGGCAGAGGACGGCTGGGTGATGGTGATCGCCGGAAACGGAGCCGACGGCTACCAGAAGAGAGGCCTTACTTATGTGGAGCTTCCGACAGATGGTGAAAGAGTGCAGGAATATATAGACAGAAACAGATAAGTAAAAGGGATGATATTCATATGAATGATCACGGCAAGACTACCGCGGCTTTTGAGAGCATTGCAGCCGGTCTGGGCAGAGGTCTTATATATATTCAGGAAGATTACAATATAGGAGCCTACAGCAACCTGGCAAAGGAGATAACCGGTATAAGACTTCCGGCTCACAGTCAGGGACATGACGAAGGAAACATCGAAGAAGGAGATATCGTCGTAATCGCCGACAATGACCTGGGCAACGACGACGGGCTTTCTCCTGAGGATCTCAAACTGATAAATATATACGACGGCAAAATAAAATGCGGCGACGCACTTTTGGCTATAGGAGTCTATAAGAACAGAAAGATCAAACCTGTTTACAAGGTGGCCCACAGCTACGACCTGAAACAGACTATGGAGCTGAACCACAGGTATCTGGGGTTTGGCATTTCGGCGCTTATAGATGAAAAAAAGAGCGTCATATCCATTAATGTCAACGATGTTGAATATTCTATGACTTACCTCGAGGCCATAGGCCATATGGTTGTTATCGATAAAAATACGGGAAATATCAAATTCTTTCAGGCAAGAGGATACGGCTTCAGAAACGAAGAGATAGGAAGCCTTCTGAGAGGAAAGAGCTTTCTTGAGAAGAGGTCGGACGGAGAAAACAGCGATCTGTGCCCTCAGATAGGAAGAAGAATGGAAGAACTGTTCGAAGGCGACCGGTTCATAAGCGATATAAAGATGCTTCTCGGAGGAGAGAACGGACAGGGAACAAAAAAAGTCTATAACATCCATAAACGCCCTATGTATTGCCATATGGTAAGGATAAAACTTGGAGAGCCCGAAGACGGGGTGTATATCTTCATTCAGGATAAGGAACTTGTACAGAATCAGCCGGCTTCCCGGGATGTGATGGCTGCCGAACTGGAAAAACTGAAGAAAAGAAGATATGCAGACGAAGAACTTGCCGGAATAGACGGATTTGACAATTTTATCGGCAACGATAAGACGATGATAACTGTCAAGAGGCTGGCGTCAAAGGCATCAAAGAACAGGTTCAACGTTATGCTTACAGGAGAGAGCGGCACGGGAAAATCAGTCTTGGCAAAAGAAATACATGATATGAATATGGCTCACAAGCCCTTTGTGGAAGTATGCTGCAACGCCATTTCACCGACGCTCTTTGAGAGCGAACTCTTCGGATATGCTCCGGGGGCATTTACGGGAGCGAGTTCTCAGGGCAAGGCAGGATATTTTGAAGAAGCTAACGGGGGAACTATTTTTCTCGACGAGATAGGCGATATATCGCCCGAGATACAGATAAAACTTCTTCACGTGATACAAAATAAGCGCATATACAGGGTAGGCGACACTAAACCTATAGACGTAGACGTGAGGATAATAACGGCAACCAACAAAGATCTGGAAAAAGAGATGGAAAGAGGCAATTTCAGAAGAGATCTCTATTACAGGATCAATGTGTTTCCTATATACATACCTCCTCTGAGGGAGAGAAAAAGCGATCTCTATTTTCTGGCAAATTCCATACTGGATCAGTACTGCAGAGAATATGACATAAAGACCAAGCAGTTTTCTCAGGAAGCTATAGATATAATCATGTCCTACCCTTGGCCGGGAAATGTGAGAGAACTGAAAAATGTAGTGGAATGTGCAGTAGCCATATGCGACGAGGAACTGATATATTCGGAGCATTTGATGCTGCCGAAAGATTCTGTGGAGGAAGGAAACAAGACCTTAAAAGAAAGACTTAAAGATGAAGAGCACAGAATAATTTCAGATACTCTTAAGAGAAACGGCGGCGATAAACTTAAAACTATGGAAGAACTAAATCTCCCTCGGTCATCTTTTTACAAGAAGTTAAAGGAGGTTGGGATCGATT
Source organism: Firmicutes bacterium CAG:145 (assembly GCA_000435715.1). Lineage (GTDB taxonomy): Bacteria > Bacillota > Clostridia > Peptostreptococcales > Anaerovoracaceae > Fimisoma. Next base: position 6,212 of record FR882599.1, on the reverse strand, counting down.
GAATTTCTCAAAAGTAAGACTAAAGTCTCTAAAATGAGACTTTAAACGGAAACTAATCGCAAACTCTCACCTGAGGCGAACAGGTTGATTATGAGAGAAACCATTGAAATATCAATGGTTTCTCTTTTTTTTGTTCAATTATGCTTAACTTTGGCACAGGTCTTGCTTATTAAATTTATAACAAAACATCATATCTCATGGAAAGGAAATTAAAATGACCAGAGAAATAAAAAACGGAATATTGTATTTTGACGGCTGCAATACGGTCGAATTGGCTCAAAAATACGGTACGCCATTGTATGTTATGTCAGAAAATGATATTTTAGAAAGATTTTCTCAACTTAAAGAAGCTTTTACGGATAAATACCCCAATGCGAGAGTCGCTTATGCCTGCAAAGCGTTTTGCACAGTCGCAATGATGAAAATCTGTGAAAGAGAAGGAATGTGCATAGATGTGGTTTCCGGAGGGGAACTTTATACTGCAATAAAAGCAAGATTCCCGCCGGAAAGGATAGAGTTTAACGGAAACAATAAGTTGCCGGAAGAATTGGAAGCTGCTATAGACTATGGTATAGGGAGAATAATAGTAGACGGCATAGGTGAATTAAAACTAATAGAGGACATCTGTGCAAGAAAAGATAAAAAAGCAAATATTTTATATCGTATAACTCCGGGCATAAAGGCAGATTCCCATGATTATATAATTACGGGTAAGAAAGATTCAAAATTCGGAATGCCTCAGGATGAAGAGGAACTTTACAACGAAGTCAAAAGAGCTATAGATTCGCCTTATGTGGAGTTCTTGGGATTTCATTTCCATATAGGCTCTCAACTTTTTGATAAAGAACCTTATATACAGGCACTTAATGTTACTTTGAATCATATTAAGAATATTAAGGACAGATATGATTTTGACATAAAAGAAATAAACATGGGAGGTGGTTTCGGAGTAACTTATACAGATGAAAAGAGAAAACCCTACAGTTATTTTTTAGACCCTCTGATGGATAGAGTAAGAGAATTTTATCAGGAGGAAAATGCAAAACTTCCGGCTCTTGTTATAGAACCCGGCAGGAGCATTGTGGCAGAAGCGGGCATAAGTCTTTATACCGTAGGCCGTATAAAGAACATTCCCGGCATGAGAAAATATGTTTCGGTAGACGGAGGAATGACCGACAATATCAGACCGGCTCTTTATCAGGCGAAATATGAGGGCGTTGTAGCAAACAAGGCTTCTTGTCAAAGGAATGATAAAGTTACGGTATGCGGCAAATGCTGTGAGTCGGGAGATATTCTGATGAAAGATATAGAAATGGCAGAACCTGAAACGGGAGACATAATAGCTATATTTTCCACAGGCGCTTACGGATATTCCATGGCGTCCAATTACAACAGAAATCCCATTCCGGCAGTGGTATTTGTGAAAGATGGAAGAGACCGCCTTACCGTTAGAAGACAGAGCTATGATGATCTCTTGAAAAATGAAGTGTTATAAGTAAACAAAAGGGAAATTCGGTATGAGATAATAAGTTTTATTTATTTTAAATTTAGTTGGAGGTAATTATGAACGAGAAAAAGAAAAAAATAGTCATGCCCGATACCTTGATTATCGTTGCGGCTGTAGTTTTGCTGATGGCTATACTTTCATGGGTCATTCCTTCAGGAAGTTACGATTATCATGAGGTGGATGTGAACGGTACCATCAGAAATGTTGCTATAGACGGAACATATCATGAAATCGACAAATCCGAGGTTACGACCACAGGCATACTTGGATTCTTTGGTTCTCTGTACAGAGGATGCGTAAGTGCTGCCGATATTATCTTTGTTATTTTCTGTTGTTGCGGAACATTCGGCATCTTGGTAAAGACGGGAGCGTTCCATGCCGGGATAGGAACAGTCCTGCGTAAACTTGGAGGCAAAGAGATACTGCTTGTTCCTATCATAATGCTTATTTTCGGAATGGGCGGTTCAGTATTCGGAATGGCAAGCGAGTTCTATGGATTTTACCCTCTTATAGTAGGTCTTGGAATTGCGCTTGGTTATGATGCGATGTTTGGATTCGCAATCATAGCGGTAGGAGAGTTCGTAGGATTTATGGGAGCTACGCTAAATCCATACTCTGTAGGAGTAGCACAGACAATTTCCGGTGTTGAATTATATTCGGGGACTGCATTCAGAGCCGTTTGTTTCTCTGTATTTATGATATTATCCATAATTTATGTAATGCGCTATGGTGCAAGAATTAAAAAAGATCCTCGTTTGTCTGTAGTATATGGTGAAAAGTCCATACATTCCTTTGACAGAGATGAACTGGATCAATTCCAATTTACTCTTAAAGACGGTCTTGTACTCCTTGATGTGGTAATTATATTGGCTATCCTGATGTATGGTCTTATGGAGTTGGGGTGGGGATATCCTGAATTATGCGGACTTTTCCTTATAATGTCTATGGTTGCTGCCGGAATATGCAAATGGAGTCCAAACAAATGGTGTGCAGAATTCATAGACAGTGCTAAAACAGTAGTTTGGGGCTGCATACTTACAGGTGTTGCCAAGGGTATAATGGTAGTAATGACCGACGCTCAAATTCTTGACACGGTAATTTACTCATTATCAAACTTGCTTAAGGGAGCTCCTGAGGCCATATCAGCGCAGCTGATGCTTATAGTACAAACCTTAATCAATTTCTTTATTCCATCGGCTACAGGTCAGGCCGCCGCAACAATGCCTATAATGTCTCAGCTTGCCGATATTATAGGCGTAAGCAGACAGACTGCTGTATTGGCATTCCAGTTCGGAGACGGCTTATCCAATATATTCTGGCCGACAGCAGATATAGTAATCATCTGCGGACTTGGTGGAATATCACTGCAAAAGTGGTATAAATGGTTTACACCGTTATTCTTGATACTGTTGGTAGCTCAGATGGTAATGCTGGGAATAGCAGTTGCTATAGGTTATTAAAATAATTCATTCATATAGGCTTCCTTTTATGGGAAGCCTATATAATCCGAGGGGAGTTATGAGTATTAGAATTGAAGATCTGTTAGATAGAGAGAAATTCAAAGAAGAAATGATTCAGCTGAGAAGAGTCTTTCATCAGTTCCCGGAGCTGTCTCAACATGAGTCGCAAACTGCCGAAAGGATATGCAAGTTTCTTGATAACATAGGAGTTCCTTATAAAAAGCATATAGCAGACAACGGCATTATGGCATGGATATCGGGAGAAACAGGGACTGTCGTAGCTGTAAGAGGCGATATGGACGCTCTGCCGATAGAAGAACGGAACGATGTTCCATATTGCTCCAAAGTGCCGGGTATAATGCATGCATGCGGTCATGATGTACATATAACAGTGCTGCTTGGTTTGGCAAAACTGTTGTCTTTATATAAGGATAAACTTAAAGGCACTGTGAAGCTCTTTTTTCAGCCTGCTGAAGAAACAGTAGGCGGAGCTGCAGGCATGATAAAAGAGGGGGTTCTTGAAAACCCGAGAGTAGATGTTGTTTTGGGACTTCATGTAGAGCCGTCATACGATATAGGGCAGGTAGGGATAAAGTTTGGCAAGATGTACGCTGCTTCGGATATGGTTGATGTTCGTATTTACGGAAAAAGCGCTCACGGTGCTCATCCTGATGAGGGAGTTGATGTTATATGCATTGCGGCAGAGATAGTAACCGCTATTCAGATAATGATTGCAAGAGAGGTGAACCCGCTGGATTCTGCTGTATGCACTTTCGGTTCAATACATGGAGGAACAGTGCGGAATCAAATCGCCGATTCTCTGGAGATGCAGGGGATAATCAGAACTGTAGACCCTGATACAAGGATTAGAATGAGGAAGCGAGTAAAGGAGATATGCTGTTTAACCGCAAAAAAAATGGGAGCAGATGCTGAGGTTATGTTTTATGAAAGCTATGGCTCTCTGATAAATGATGACTGTATTACTCAAATAGTGAAAAATTCCGCTGAAGAGCTTCTCGGAAAAGAAAAAGTAATAATAGAGGAGACGCCTGATTTAAGCTGTGAGGATTTTTCTTGTTTTGCAGAGCAAAGACCTGCCTGCTATTTTCATCTCGGGTGTTACAGTGAGAAAGCAGGAGAAAGGGTGGATTTGCACAATTCAATGTTTGATATTGACGAGGAGTGTATAATCAACGGTATAGAACTTCAATTCAACAATATAATCAATATAGAAGAGGAATATACTTATGACAGAAGATAAAGGAAATTTGGTCAGACTGTATGATATTGACGAGGAGTTTATAATAGATTTGAAATACGCTACAGAAAACAATTTTACAGGCAAAAGGATATATAGTTCAAATGAATGTTATATGGATAAGCATACTGCGGAAATATTGATAAAGGCAAAAAACATTTTTTGGAGAGACGGATACAGAGTAAAGATACTTGACGCATACAGACCAATCAGTGCACAGAAGAAATTTTGGGAAATAATGCCTGATGACGATTTTGTAGCAAGACCGCCGGACATGGAAAAAATCAAAAGCTTTCGTCCTACTCATCTGAATGGACTTTGTGTAGATATAACCTTGACTGATATGAAGGGCAATGAAATAGAAATGCCTTCAGAATTTGATGATTTTTCTGAAAGGGCTTCCCTGCTGTGTAAAACAACATCAAATACAGGACGCCAAAATGCTGAATATATGAAAAATGTAATGGAGAGCGTCGGTTTTATGGCTTACGAAAACGAATGGTGGCATTTCTATGACATTACTACCGAACCAACGCCATTCATGGATTATCAGATATAACGGAGGTACAAAATGAACAGGGCTATAGATATTTGTATTTATTCTCTTAAAAACAGCCTTTCATTAAAAGGCAGAACTAACAGAAGAGAATACTGGTTATTCATATTGATGTTTCTTGTTGTCTGGGCTGTACTGCTTTGGTTTTCAGCTAAAATACCTGCGATTGATATCTTTGTAAAGGGATATTGTATTCTTATGCTGATACCTATATTTTCTGCTACAGTAAGAAGACTTCATGATGTAGAAAAAAGTGCAAAATGGATGAGCCTCTGCTTACTTCCTGTGTTTGGATGGATGGCGTTGTTTGTTTTTACGGTAGGAGAGGGAAGCGAAAGTGCAAATAGGTTCGGACAAAGAACTACAATATACTGTTAGATAATATGTTTTTACATATAATTAAAGATAAAGTAAAAAGGATATCAACATGATATCCTTTTTATCATTTCTTCCATGTCATGGGGCATAGGCACCTCAAGACAAAGCTTTTTTCCTGTAATCGGATGAATAAATGACAGCTTATATGCGTGGAGAGCTTGTCTGTCTATGTATTCTGATGTGCTTTTTTCTCCTTCTCCCTCTATGCGTCTGAAATCTCCGTTAAGCTTTCTGTACAGAAAAGGATCCCCGTTATTGTAAAGGTGGTCACCGGTAACCGGGTGGCCTATAGAGGCCATATGGACACGAATCTGGTGAGTTCTTCCAGTTTCAAGAGAAATCTCTGCAAGAGTATATCCCTTATCGAAACGCTTCAAAACACGATAGTGGGTTATGGAATCAAATCCGCCGTCTTCAACCGGCAATATCCATCGTTCTACTTCATCAGGATCGGGTCGGCCTATAGGAGCATTTATTGTACCGAAGTCTTTTTCGATACAGCCGTTTAGTATTGCAAGATATTTTTTTTCTGTTTTTCCGGCTTTCATCTGGCGTATTATTTGCTCCTGAACAAAGCCGTTTTTTGCTATTATCAAAAGTCCGGAGGTGTTCATATCAAGCCTGTTGGCAAAGCGTATCTTGTAGCTTTGACCTTCGCAGGCCATTTTTTTTGCTATGCCGTTGGCTATGGTATGGTTGGGTTTACCTTTAGTAGGGTGAACCACAAATCCCGGCTGTTTGTTTATTACAAGGAGAGATTCGTCCTCAAAGACCACTGAAATCGGAATGTCCTCAGGCTGAAAATCAGAAGTTTCCTCGGGGAGTTTTACGGTCAACTTATCTCCTGGGCGCGCAACCATCCAGCCCCTGACAGGTTCGCCGTTTAACTTTGCCAGATCCTGCTGCTTTATCTTAGTCAGCAGCCTGGATGAAAAATGAAAATTACGCCGAAGGAGCTCCTTTACAGAGAGCTCCCGGTCTTTTTCCGTCACAGTATAATTGAATTCTGTCATAGTTATAATCCGCCTTTCTGCGAAAGGCACCGATGGGGTT
>FR882598.1:116326-127645 GCA_000435715.1 Firmicutes bacterium CAG:145 | reverse complement strand
CCAACGCTCTGACCGGTGGAATCTACGATATGGCTAACAGCTACAGTTCTCTTGCAGATATGTAATATCGGCAGAAAGCATTCTTGAGAATATGCCCGGGCTCTCTTGCCCGGGCTTTTCATTTGTCATGGAACCGGCGCCCCCGGCATATTACAGATCAAAGCATTTACAGCCCCTCACGGTTACCCCTTGGGCGTCAGTGTGAGAACAGGCTCCGCATATGCCCTCGCCGCAGCACATATTAACATGGTTAGGCGCTATTATTTCTCTTTTATCTATATCGAGAAGTTCTGTCAACCTGCCTAAAAAATACGGAGACACCATTAGAAAGACATTAGGCTTTCTGTCTGTACTTTCCATGCAGAATTTATAGCTCCTGTGAATGTTTTCGGCCGTTTCCTCTATCCTGTATGTGAGATCTGCTTCTTCATACTGAAGATCGCTGAGATACTCGCTTTCAAATTCTTCCGGCAGTTTGCTCCTGTCCAGATAAAAACCCGCCAGGTTCCCGCCTATTTCCTGTTTCATGTTGAGAAGCGGCATCAGGGCAATCCCCTTGGCGGCCACTATAGAAAGAGCCTTGGGGTCATAGATCTCTTTTCTCACAAGTCCTGTAAAATATGGGCCTCTGACATTCCACACGCTGCCTGCGCTGCAGCGCTTAAGCAAACCTATAGTCTTGGGGCCTGCAGCATTTATGGCCAGCTTTATCCTGCCTTCAGGCAGACCTTCTTCTTCCTTTACCGTATAGCTTTCCATGACAGATATCGGTATCTGCCACTGATCTTTGCACACCATCATAAAAGCTCCTTTTTCCCTGCACTTAGTGCTGTAGGCAAAAGGGACCTTGAGAGTGACCACCGACAGAGACGGTGAAAAGTCATGTCTCTCGGCCACCACAAAGTTTCTCGTTTCCTTAGGCTCTATGACGCTGCTTCCTCTCTGTTTATATTCTGTATAAGGGCATACTCCCTGCCAGCCGCAGCTACAGCTGCATTTTCCCGTCTGTATCATGCTGCATGTATAACATTGGCCTGCCTCCATCAACGCACAGGGACATTTATCTGTTCCCCTGTCCATACAAATATACGCCATCAGTCTACCTCCCTGTCCTTGTCATTTTCTTCATCCCATCTGGCGAATCCGTAATCCATCAACGAATATGCGTCGTTAAACCAGTTATGATCGTTCAGTACCACAGCGATCAGCTCTTTACCGTCTCTTTTCGCCGAGGCCGCAAGAGTCCTTCCTGACCTCTCGGTATATCCTATTTTTATTCCCGTAGCTCCTTCATACTGAGAAATCGTCTTATTCTTATTGTTAAAAATTCTTCCCGTGTCAGAACTTTCCCAGCGGGAAGTCGCCACTATCTCTCTGAAATCTTCTCTTTCCATGGCGGCCCGGCTTATGATCGCAAGATCTCTTGCAGTCGTATAATGTTCTTCGTCAAAGAGGCCGCTGGGGTTCATAAAATGTGTAGACGCGCAGCCGAGTTCCTGAGCTTTAAGGTTCATTCTTGATACAAATTCATCGAGAGTTCCTCCGCAGCATATAGCTACCGCCTGCGCCGCGTCATTTCCCGACTGCAGCATCATTCCGTACATGAGTTCCTTTAGAGTGACTTTCTCCCCTGCCTTTAAATACACCGACGAGCCTTCAGCGCCTGCTGCTTCTGCCGGAACGATGACCTCCGAGCCGAGATCGGCTCCTATCTCATCTATTATCTCCAGCGCTACCAGGGCGGTCATTATCTTTGTGGTGCTGGCCGGATAAAGCTTTTTATCGGCGTCCTTCTCGTAAATGGTATCTCCGCTCTTTCCGTCTATGAGTATGGCTCCCTCTGCTGCCACTGTCGGCGCTCTGACTCCCTGATCATCTCCGTCCCCGGCGGCTCTCGTATAATCTTTTCCCTCCAGTACGCTTTCCTCATCCACATAAAGAGACGGACCGAAGAACTCAGAAAATCCTCCGAAAATTCCGAGGCACAGACATGATATAAGTATGATTTTAAACTTTTTACTCATAAAAACTCCCTCATAGCATTTTACTGCTTTGAGGGAGTTATATTCCTGTTTAATGCCATAGGGCTTGGGCTTTTAAAATCCAAGCTGACTTCCGGTGATTGTCAAATCTCTATCTGCATCTGTCCGTCATCTGCAAACGGCGCTTCTTCTTCCACATCTTCTGCGATTCCTCCGGCGATGCTGTCGATATCATCTATTTCAGGCAGATCTTTGATGGAAGAAAAGCCGAAGTTCTTTAAAAAAGTATCTGTTGTACAGTATAGTATGGGGCGGCCCACCGTATCCGCCCTGCCTCTTTCGCAGACAAGATCTTTTTTCATCAGTCCGTCCATGACCCTGTCGCATCTTATTCCTCTTATGGCTTCGATCTCTCCTTTGGTCACCGGCTGTTTATAGGCCACTATGGCCAGCACCTCGAGAGCCGACTGGGAAAGTTTCTTCGTCTTTACCGGAGTACAAAGCGCCCTGATATAATCGGCGTTCTCTTCTCTGGTCACAAACTGAAAAGACTGATTTATACGCCTGATCACTATGCCGCGCCCTTCCTGCTCATACTCTTCCTTAAGTTCTTCGAAGTATTCTACGGCCTCCTGTCTGCTTATATTGAAAACTTCTGCCGCCACCTTAGCCTCCAGCGGTTCGCCCCAAGTGAACATCATGGATTCAAAGGCGGATTTGATAGTTTTCTTACTGCTCATATCTGATGTCTCCTTCGTTTATTCTCTCTCCTGATTCTATCTCTATATTCCCGTAGGTGACTTTCTGGCGCACGTTGACTACCCTTTCTTTTGCCATCTCCAGGACGGATATGAATGACACCACCACATCGTATCTATCTTTCTTATCCGGTATCAGTTCCCGGAAATCAAAGATCTTTCCTATTTTTTGGCGTATCTTGGAAGCTATATATGATATCCTGTTTTCTGTGGTGGCTCTTTCCCTCTGTATCCTGGTATACTGCTTGCGGACGGCCTCTATCCTCTGCTTCTTTTCTATGAAAGATGCGAAAGCCGCGGCGAACTGTTTAAGATCGAGGCTGAGATACTCGTCGGGCTTGTCCAGATACTCGGAAATATCTTCTCTGGGCTTTTCAAATATACTTTCCGCCGCTTCCTCCTGCTCCTGCAGTATCCTTGCGGCCTGCTTGAACTTCTTATATTCTACGAGCCTTGCCACTAATTCGCGTCTTGGATCTTCTTCTATCATGTTTTCTCCCGATTCGCTGATGCGAGGCAGGATCATCTTGGATTTGATCTCGATGAGAGAAGAGGCCAGCACCATAAATTCTGTAGCCACAGCGATATCCATTTCCTGCATGGCTTTTATATACTCGAGGTACTGCCCGGTTATGCTCTTTATTTCTATATCATAGATGCTCATCTGAGCATTCTCTATGAGATATACCAGCAGATCAAAGGGCCCCTCAAATGTCTGAAGTTTTACTTTATAACTCATTCTTGCTCTCCTGCCTGTTATAGTACAACAGTGCGCACACTACTATTATGCAGCCTATTATCTCGTATGTACGAGGCACCTGTCCTAAGAATATTAAAGCCATCGCGGTGGCAAATACCGGTTCTCCCGCCTCCCAGGTGGAAACGTAAAGCGAACTAACATGTCCTATACACATATTGAAAACTGCGTGAGCTCCGATCTGGCAGACTACCGCCATTATGACTATATACACATAATCCATAAGTCCATAGCCCAAAAGCTGCGTACCTGTCGCGGCAGAACCTACGGCAAAACATATCCAGCATGAAGTAAAGACCAGCAGGACATACAGTCCTCCGTCTACTCTTTTCCGCACGCTGTCGCCTACGGAAAAATACAAGCCCATGAACATAGCCGCTAAAAATGCGAATATATCTCCTTTAAGATCTCCGCCGGCAAAAGACCCTGCTCCGGAAAAAGCTATGACAGCGCCTCCTATCAGAGCCACGATTATGGCGGCTACCGATTTAAAGCCTACTTTTTTATGATAGACGAAGACGGTGACCAGCAAAACCACGAGAGGGTGAAGAGCAGCAAGCACCGAAGCGCTGGCTATATTGGTGAGCTTAACCGCATTGAACCACGAGAAAAAATGGCCGAAAAGAAAAGCGCCTCCTGCAAAACACCATAAACAATCTGCTGCACTTATAGCTTTAAGCTTTGCTCTCTTTTCGCCGTTTACCGCCACCGGTATGATGAAAAACGGCAGAGCTATGGTAAGCCGCCAAAAGCCTATGGCCATGGAGCCGGCTCCGGTGAGCGATCCGAAAATTCCCGATGTGGCTCCGAACACCACTGCGATCACCGTAGTTATCTTTGCATATTTAGCTATGAATCCCGTCTTACTTTGTGAGTTTTCCATGTAATGCGCCACCTTACTTTGTCATCAGCAGTTTTAGATTGCGGTCGTAAGGAGGTCTTACGATCCCCTTTTCTGTAATCACGGCCGTGATGTATTTATGATCTGTCACGTCAAAGGATGGATTATATGTCTTGACCCCCTCCGGGGCCATGGGTTTTTCGTACCACATCTTGTATATCTCTTCGCCTCTGCGAAGTTCGATCTGTATATCGTCTCCGCAGGGAGTCTGCATATCTATAGTAGATGTAGGGACGTACATGTAAAACGGTATACCGTATTCTTTAGCTAAGATAGCCACCGCAGAGGTGCCTATCTTGTTGGCGCCGTCTCCGTTGGCCGCCATCCTGTCACAGCCTACCACTACGGCGTCTATCCATCCCTTTTTCATTACAGAAGACGCCATATTATCACATATCAGCGTCACATCTACTCCCGCCTTGTTCAGTTCCCAGCAAGTAAGTCTGGCTCCCTGCAGCAGCGGTCTTGTCTCGTCGGCAAACACCCGAAAATCATATCCCTTCTCCTGCCCCAGATATATGGGAGCCAGGCAGGTTCCATATTTGGCCGTGGCTATAGTCCCGGCATTGCAGTGAGTCAATATACCCATTCCCGGCCTGAGAAGAGACAGCCCGTACTGTCCCATGGCTTTGCAGGCAGCTATATCTTCTCTGTGTATAGCCTCCGCTTCCTTAAGGAGCCATTCCTTGCCTTCCGCAGGAGTCGCCGCGCCTGCATTTTCCAGCCCCATAGAAAGTCGCTTCATCGCCCAGGATAAATTCACTGCTGTAGGCCTTGCGCTCTGTATATAAGCGGCAGCCTCTTTAGTAAATTTTATGAATTCGCTGATAGAATCGCCTTCGAAGCGTCCGGCCTCTATGCACAGTCCATACGAAGCAGCCACGCCTATAGCCGGAGCTCCCCTTACTTTGAGGTGATATATAGCCTCCCATATATCCTCTTTATTTTCTATTTTTATATATATTTCTTCTCCCGGCAGTCTGGTCTGGTCGAGGACTGCAAGGCCGTTCTCCGAATACTTGATCGGAGCGATGTCAAACACTGTATTCTCTGTCATCCAAGTTCACCTTCTCAATATGCATTTTCTGCTATTATGTTATCTAAGTATTCCAGATAATCGCTGAGACTCAGTATCGGAGTATCGGTATACATGTTCACGGCTCCCGCCACATCGGCAAACTTCGGCGCTCCCATCCACTCTATCAATGTCTCGGCGCAGTCCCTGTCATCGTAATTAAAGTAATAGTCTTTCTCTCCGGTTATATAGTCAAAGAAGCTCGATAAGTCATATATGCCCATATCGTAGACGACATTGAATATGCCGTCGAACATATCATCACCGCCATATTCGCCTGATCCCTCAGTCCAGTCTATATAAGCAGCGTTCTGGGAAGCGGCAGAAAGATCCAGCATTTCATAGTAATTTTCTTCTCTGTATTGGGATCCTATGGCATCTATCTGTTCCATTTCATAGTCACTCAGGGTATAGTTGTATTCTTCTTCGTAATCGTATCCCGGTTCATATGAAGATAATTTTTCCGACAGGTAATCGGCCAGGTTTCCAAACAATACTCCCGCGCCTATGATGATGACCACTGCGGCCGCTATGATTATGCCGATCATCGTCTTTTTATTTCTGGAGTTCGTTATATTCTGAAAATTCCCCGACAGATTTCTCCCGGATGAACGATATGCGGTTTTTTCCTGTCTTGCTCTCTCATAGCCTCGTTCCGAGGCTCTTTCTTCTCTCTCCCTAGATCTCTTGTATTGGGCCATGCCCTCGTCAAATTCAGCACTGTCAGCTGACTCGTTGCCCTCCCGGCTTTCCATGGCATCTTTGAATTTCTCAAAATAATCCCGCTTCTGCTTTTTTGTTACAGAAGGGGCCGCTCCGGTAAGAACACTGTAAGCCATGGTAGCTTCTTTCATCTTCTTGCGGGCATACTGACGGTCATCCTCATAGTCGGAAGAGTTCAGTTTAGCCATACGTTGGTCGTATGCTTCTCTTATCTGCTGTTGTGTAGGATTGCTTCTCGTTATGCCGAGCATTCTGTAGTAATATTTCTTATCCATAGCATTACCTCTCATTTTTGTTGAAGCGGGGTCAATGATTTCTTATTTATAGCGATACAAAAGAGCCCGTTATCGGCAGAAAAAAATTCGATGCTGATTCAAATTACAGCACAAGCTCCGCAGAGTTTTGGCAGAGCTTACGGCGTTTATTAAATTATATTCTGTTTTAATAATTATACCACAAACCAGACAGGCAGCGGACGCGGCGGCTCAATGAGCCCCTCCTCTTGGCGGTAGCCCTCGGTGGTCGCTGCAATTTGCCGGCTCTGCTGCCGCAATTTGCTGTCTCTGCTGTCGCAGAGCCGGCATGCTGTATTTTCTTAGCCCCTTGTACTGATTCTACAGCATTTTAGGGATAAAAACAGCCTGAATGACGGTGAAAAGGCAAATATGCTGTAATTTCCGATTTATTATTGCGGTTCTACAACCATTTTTACAAATCCTGTTGTAGAATTTGTGATTTCCTCCGTAGAATACAGCATGCGCTTGTTTTTCGCCGCAACAAACGCTACGGCAGCGGACGCGGCGGCATCGGTTCAATGAACCCTTCCTCTCGGCAACGCCGCTGTCATGATCGATGGGTTCATTATACCACGAAGAACCCAAAAAATAAAGCCGCGGTTTGCCATATAGCAAATACTCTTAAATCTGTATATACCCTCACAGAGACCTTTTTTCAATAATTCTCTCACTTTTTTGTCTGTCTTTACTTGGCTTTTTAGCGCAGCTTCAGAGAAAACCCTCACCGGGACAGATCATCAATTTTTTTAGAGAAAGACGCATCCGAGCCAAGGTCTTTACAGATTGCTCTTGATATATTTTTCGATTTGAAATATACTTTGTATATAAATACTTAAAGACTTTAATACAAGATATTTATAAGGGAAATGAGAGGAGGTCCAAGATGAAATTTTACATAGTAGACGCTTTTACAGATACTCTCTTCGGAGGTAATCCCGCAGGGGTGGTCATCCTGCCGGACGGGTCGGATTTTCCGTCTGATGAAATCATGGTGAAAACGGCCGCGGAACTTCGTTATTCCGAGACAGCTTTTATAAAACGCATAAACGAAAAAGAATTCAATATTCGTTATTTTACACCTGCCGCAGAAGTCGACCTGTGCGGTCATGCCACGATAGGCTCCTTTAAAGCTCTCCTGCACGCAGGTTATGTAGAGGATAACGGTAATTATATAAATCACACTCTCGCCGGAGATCTCAATATAGATATAAAAGACGGCTTTGTACTGATGGATATGGCCTCCCCTGTCAAGATGAGCCAGATCTCTGATGAGCCGGCTCTTAAAGAACTGTACGAAGTTATGGGTCTCGACTATGAAGATCAGACGTCAAAGGGAGTCAATCTGATTCCGCAGATGATATCCACGGGGCTTCCAGATATCATGATGCCTGTGGCAGACAGAGAATCTCTAAAGGCCATCTCTCCTGATTTTTCTGCTTTGTCGGCTTTGTCTCAGAGATACGAAGTCGTGGGGGTTCATGCCTTTACTACCGACGCCGAAGAAGGAACCACCTGTCACGTGAGGAACTTTGCCCCTTTATACGATATCGATGAGGAAGCCGCCACCGGGACTTCCAACGGAGCCCTGACATATTACGGTTACCTGAACGGTTTTATAAAAAGCGGTGATAATTGCAAGTTCCTGCAGGGCGAAAAGATGGATAGGCCGTCGGTGATCCTGAGCCATATTCAGGTATCCGATGATGAATCCTGCAATATACAAGTGGGCGGCAGTGGTGTGATACTGGCCGAGGGCGATATCAAACTTTAATGTCTCTCGTCTTTGAATGACTGGAATTTCAGAACGAGTCTCTCATCAAAATTAAAAAACAGCGAATCCGTACGGGTTCGCTGTTTTTTATATCTGCTAAAGGTCAGATCTTATTTTTTCCACAATCCATGGATATTGCACCATGCGTAAGCCGCTACCAGCTTATCTCCGTCTGCAAGAGCAAATACGGCTTCAGGCTTTTCTCCGGCCTTGAGATACTTCCTCTGCATTCCCTCTTTAGTTTCGATGGCAATCCATCCGATGTAATGTTCTTCTACCATAGGATGCTCTACTTCTCCTACGAACACTTTTACCTTATTTCCATCCTCTGTAACTACAGGCACGTGCTTCTCTACCGCAGCATCTACAGAACCTGGAACAAGTTCCTTCATCTTCTCACCGCAGCATACTACAGGCACGCCTGAATCATTTACCATTTCTACGATATTTCCGCAGTGCTCACATACAAAATATTTCATAAATTTACCTCCTCATACGTTTACATATATTATTCCCCTTATTAAGATTAATTAAACATTGCGCCTTCCCGTTATTCCGTATACTACCCACTCGGCTATGTTGGTGGCGTGATCCGCTATTCTCTCAAGGTACTTAGCTATCATCATCAGGTCTATATAAAGGCCTCCCTCTTCGGGAGAGTCTGCTATCATAATTATCAGATCCTCTTTGACCTTCAGAAAATAGTCATCCACTTCATCGTCGGCCTCTATGACCTCTGAGGCCATACTTTCATCACAGACCACAAAAGCCTCTATGCTGTGAATAACCATATCTACAGTTCTTTGGGCCATGGACTTGAGATTTTCTTCCTGCGGGATGGCATCTGCCTCCATATATTCAACTATTTCCGCTATATCTTCTGACTGATCTCCTATACGCTCCATATCGGATATCATCTTCAATGCGGCGGAGATAGTCCTCAGATCTGAGGCTACCGGCTGCTGCCTCAAAAGAAGCTTCATGCACAGGGATTCTATGTCCTTTTCTTTTTGATCTATCTGTTCTTCTCCCAGTATCACGTTCTTTGCAGCATCCATATCGCCGGAAAACAATGCCTCCATTGCTTGTTCTATAGCAGCTTTGCACATGTTTCCCATTTCTGTCATCTCTCTGCTTAGAAGATTCAGCTGTCTTGAAAATTCGTTTCTCATATCATCACCCGAACCTTCCGGTAATATATTCCTCAGTCCGCCTGTCCCTCGGCATGGAAAACAGCCGGTCTGTCCTTTCGTATTCTATTATTTCTCCCATCAGAAAGAAGACTGTCTTATCTGATATCCTGGTAGCCTGCTGCATATTATGGGTGACAATGACTATCGTATAGTCCTTTTTCAGTTCTGCTATCAAATCTTCTATTTTAGAAGTAGATATGGGATCCAGAGCGGAGGTAGGTTCGTCCATGAGCAGTACTTCCGGTTCTACCGCCAGAGCCCTGGCTATGCAAAGTCGCTGCTGCTGGCCTCCCGAAAGCCCTAATGCAGTTTCTTTAAGTCTTCCTTTCAGCTCATCCCAGATAGCCGCCGCCCTTAAAGAACGTTCTACTATATCATCAAGAGCCGCCTTGGTTCTTATACCGTGAGTCCTGGGGCCGTAGGCGACATTATCATAGATGCTCATAGGAAAAGGATTAGGTCTTTGAAAAACCATTCCCACTCTTTTTCTCAGCATAGTCACATCGATATCTTCATAGATGTTCTGACCGTCTATATAGACTTTTCCGTCTATTCTGCAGCTTTCGATCAGGTCATTCATCCTGTTAAAAGTCTTGAGCAGAGTAGACTTTCCGCAGCCCGAGGGACCTATAAAAGCAGTGACCTCCTTTTGAGCTATGGCGATATTTATATTTTTGAGAGCCTTGAAATCTCCATAATAAAGATCGAGAGCCTCTACCTTTATCTTCTCCATCTACCTGCCTCCTTTAGCAAGTCTCTTTGCAAGAATTCCGGACGCCGCGTTTATAAGTCCCACCATGACCAGCAGCACTACGGCTGTAGCATATGCCTGCTTCTCATACAGTCCTTCCGTCAGAAGAGCATACATATGAACTGCCAGAGTTCTGGTGGAGGCAAACAAACTATCCGGTACAGCCGGGTAAGTACCGGCAGTAAAAATCAGCGCGGCGGATTCTCCTACTATTCTGCCTATGGACAGAATCACGCCGGCCGCTATTCCGGGCACGGCCGCCGGAATTATTATCCTGAATATAGTCCTAAGCCGCCCGGCTCCAAGGCCGAAACTGCCCTCCCTGTATGAGTCCGGAACAGACATGAGAGCCTCTTCAGTAGTTCTCATTATCAAGGGCAATATCATGACGGCAAGAGTTATAGCCCCTGAAAGAAGAGTATATCCCCATCCCAGAGTGATCACAAACAGTATATATCCGAAGAGCCCATATACTATAGATGGTATGCCCGCTAAAGTTTCTGCCATTATTCTTATTATATTTATAAGAGGATTCCCCCGCTTTGCATATTCAGCCAGATATATGGCCGCCATCACTCCCATGGGAACAGCCATAGCCAGCGATAAAAGCGTCATTATACCGGTATTTATTATGGCCGGAAGCATAGACACGTTTTGGCTGTCATATTGCCATGAAAACATGCCTTTAAGGGTGAGCCCCGGGATCCCGTTATATAAGATATATACCAGCACTAAAAGCGCTGCTGCCGCCGTTATAACTGCAGATAACATCACTGCTGTACGGAAAACAGCAGAAAAGATTTTCTGCCTGCTTTTTTTTGCCTTCATCGTCCGTCCCCCTTTTTCAGCATGGAAAAGGACAAGTTTATGATGAGAACAAAGACCATGAGGACTACTGCCGTGGCTACGAGAGCGTCCCTGTGGAGACCCTCGCCGGCATATCCCATTTCAAGGACTATATTTGCTGTCATGGTCCTGACGCCCGAAAGCAGAGAGCCTGGAACGGCGGTCTGATTTCTGGCCACCATGACTACCGCCATAGTTTCTCCCACGGCTCTGCCTATCCCTAAAACGACTCCCGCTGTAAGGCCGGATCTGGCCGCGGGGATGAC
>FR882598.1:114764-116285 GCA_000435715.1 Firmicutes bacterium CAG:145 | reverse complement strand
CTCTTCTCATGAGTCGCCCCAAGGGCCATAGATCCCTCGTAATAGCTCTCCGGTACTGCCCTTATAGAAGATTCGGCCACATTTATCACAGTAGGCAGTATCATGACAGCCAGTATGACCGACCCTGTCAGTATACTCTTTCCTCCTGTACCTGTGATTTCTCCCATCACTGGTACTATGACCATGAGGCCGAAAAAGCCATATACTATAGATGGTATGCCTGCCAGCAGATCTACAACAGGTTTGAAAAACCTGTATATACTTGCCGGACAGAACCATGTCATGAATACTGCGCAGAGCAGAGCCACGGGAACTCCCAGTATTATGGCTCCTCCGGTCATATAGACGCTTCCGACTATCATGGGAAATATGCCGAACTGCCCCTCTGTGGGCTTCCATGACTTTCCTCCTATGAATTCAAAAAATCCGATTTCTCTCATGGCCGGAACTCCGTTATATAGGAGAAATATACATATAACGGCCACTGCCGCCACCGAAAACATGGCCGAAAATGCAAAGACTACTTTCATCACTTTTTCGCTCACAGCCTCACCTCCAGACGGTCCTTCGACCCGTAAAAATATCTCTTATCTCGTCTATGGTCATATCTTCCATCTTATTTTCCTGATTGACTATCACCACGATGCCGTCTCTGGCTATAGCTGAGGCGCAGGCTCCTTTGGCCATCTCTTCTTCCGTCAGTTCTCTGGACGATATGCCTATATCGCAGGCTCCCGCCAGCACCGATGTTATCCCCGCCCCTGATCCTGTCTGCTGTATCTCTATCTTTACTTTAGGATGATACTTCATATACTTGTCTGCAAGTACGTCCATAAGGGGCGCCACCGATGTAGATCCGGCTATAACTATCCTGCCTTTTCTCGAGTCTGTCTCACCTTTTTCAGGAGAATCCGCTTCTCCTGCGGCCACATATCCTTCTTTTTCAATTATCTCTCTGCCTTCGGCGCTCATGACAAAGTCCACGAAATCCTGAGCTTCGGCAGTCAGATCTCCCTTATCCACTATGTTGAAAGTCCTCACTAAAGGATATGTCCCGTTCTCTATATTTTCTGCAGAAGGAGCCGTCCCGTTTATCTTCAGAGCCTTGACATCGCCGGCGAGAGTGCCTAAGGACACATAACCTATGGCATTTTTATCACCTGCTACCGATTTTATGACTACGAAGGTAGATGAAGTGATCTCTGATGTCACCGCCGTGTTATCAGATCCGTTTTCTTTTATGCCTGTAAGCTGTGTAAAAGCGTCTCTCGTTCCGGATCCGGCTTCTCTTGAGATGACGTTTATATCCGCATTTTCCCGGCATCCTGTCAGGAGTACCGTTAGAAGGAACGCGGCAAATATGACTACGATTTTTTTCATGTATCCTGCTCCTCTTCTATAATTTTTGCAAAATCAGGGAAATGATACATAATATCTTTATGAATCTGCTGCTCGGTCATATTCGCAGCAAATAAAAAAGCGGCCAAGGCCGCAAAAGCATACAAAGAAGGCGGCCCTTTA
>FR882598.1:94812-114733 GCA_000435715.1 Firmicutes bacterium CAG:145 | reverse complement strand
CCTTTACAAAGGGCCGCCTTCTTTAGATCTTCGCCGATAAGTTTTTCAGCTTTTCTCTTATTTCCTGTGAAGCGTCGGTAACTTCCTGATAAAACTCTCTGGCCGACATCCTCAGCGCGCCGTCTCCCAGAGCAGCCATCTGGACGGATTTATCGGAAGTCACTACTCGTATATCAGAAGTCTTGCTCATCTTGTATACTTTCTCTTCGATATAACGGTCGGCAGTCTGCGCCTCTTTCGTGTAAACCGCCTCCACTCCCTCATATTTTACTACTGTTCCTGTGTTTTTACTCACTCGGTAGCCGTCAAATACTGCAGTAATTCTGATGCCTCTGTACGAACCGTAATTCTGCAGTATCTCTATGAGGCTCTCGCGCGCCGAATCTAAGTTTACCGACGCCAGTTCCTTTAATTCATCCCAGGCAAATATGACATTATACCCGTCTACTATATAGTAATCTGTTCTTTTTACCTCATCTTTTTTTATCAATTTTGGAAGCGCAGTTTCCTCAGGTCTGGCAGGTCTTATTTTTCCCCTGCTCAGACGTTCCCTCCTCAGAGCCTCGTCTCTCTTGCTCTTTCCGTATGTTTTTAAGAATATGGCTTTTAGCTCCTCGGCGTCGGCGCTCAGGGTACCGGCAGACCCTCTCACAGAACTTTCGCTCTGCCCTTGTTCATTGGATCCGCATACGTCTTCCGGCCTGATATGGGCTGCCGCCTCCACCTTATCCCAGCTGACATACGAAGCGCTTCCTCCTACACAAAATACAGAACCTGTGGGGTTTAAGATATCCGCGTCGGGATCGTAGCCGGCCTCCTTTGCCACCTGCTGCTGATCGGGACAAGGTCCGTAGCCGTCAAATACGACCGAAAAACTGCCTGCCCCCTTGGTATATGCCGCCACTTCCTGCTGATAATCCTGTAATTTTGAGGCTGTGCCTCTCCCTTCTATGACAGCGGTGTTCTCATCCAAAATATCAGGAAGGCTGAAATCGGCTCCAATCCTCTGCATATCTGCCATCAGTCTTCCCGCATTGTCTACAGGGATCTGGGCTCTGAATCTGTACATGGGCGCAAGGAGCGTGCAGCGAGATTTTCTAAGACCCTGCCTTAAGGCTCTGTATGTGGCCTGTCTGAAATCGCCTCCCTCCGTATGTTTCAGATGCGCTCTGGCAGCCACCAATGTGATCTTCATATCGGTTATGGGAGCACCGATGATTACTCCGGGGTGCTTTCGCTCATTCAAATGCGACAGTATAAGTCTCTGCCAATTTCTGTCCAGCACATCCTCGCTGACGGAACTGCACAGCACAAGACCGCTCCCTTCAGGAAGAGGCTCCATCAAAAGATGTACTTCGGCGTAGTGTTTCAGAGGCTCAAAATGTCCTATACCCAGCGCAGGTTCAGCTATGGTCTCTTTGTATAATATTTTACCCTCGCCAAAAGAGACGATAAGGTCAAAACGTTTTTCTATTATCTTCTGCAAGATCTCCAGCTCCAGCTTTCCCATGACTTTTACATGGATCTCCTGCAGTTCTTCCTGCCACAAGATGTCAAGGAGCGGATCCTCTTCTTTTAGCTGTATTAGCTTCTGCATAGCCTGAGCGGGATCTGTCCCCTCAGGCAGTATCACCCTGTATTTCAGAGTCGGCTCTATCATGGGGGAATGTCCCTCTTCTTGAGCCCCTATAGCCTGCCCCGCATAAGTACCTGAAAGACCCGTCACAGTACATATCTCTCCTGCCTCGGCGCATGCGGCAGTTTCAAAGGAATCTCCTGAATAAAGCCGTACCTGATCCACCTTTTCTCTTTGTCCGGGAGCAGTATCAAGCATCATCTTGGGTTTAAGACATCCCCCGGTTACCTTCATATGGGTCTGGCGATTTCCCTGCTTGTCTCTGCTTATCTTAAAGACCTTCGCCGCCAGAGATTCTCCATACTCGGGCGTTTTGGTATAAAGGCGCACAATGTCCAGGAGCTCATCTATGCCCTCAAGCTTAAGCGCTGACCCTGAGCAGACAGGAAACATGCTCCTTTCAGATACGGCTTCGCTGATATGCTCTCTCGACAGCGCGCCACTTTCAAGATACTCTTCCATGAGGCTGTCTCCGCACAGGGCGGCCTCTTCCATATCCTGAGGAGTAGCCTTCGAGAATTTTACAAATCCGGTTCCGAAACGCTTTGTAAGCTCTCTCATAACTCTTTCCTCATCAGCTGACGGCTGGTCCATTTTATTTATAAACACCATCAGGGGGATATTGCGGGCTTTAAGAAGGTTCCAGAGAGTCACGGTATGGCTCTGGATCCCGTCTGTTCCGCTTACTATCAGTACGGCCATATCAAGCACGTCGAGAGTCCTCTCCATTTCAGAACTGAAATCAGAATGTCCCGGAGTATCTATGAGCACTGCCTTTCGCCAGCCAAGAGAAAATCTGGCCTCCTTTGAGAATACGGTTATGCCTCTGGCCCGTTCTATAGAATCCGTATCGAGAAAGGCATCCCGATGATCGACCCTTCCCATCTTTCTTATGACCCCTGTCTTATATAAAATAGCTTCCGATAATGTAGTTTTACCTGCGTCCACGTGAGCCAATATTCCGAGAACTATATTTTTATCAGGCATCCTTTACCTCTCTTTTTCTTGTGAGATCATCGTTTAAATCATAACCGCCAGTTAAGCGAGTTTATTATCTTTTAAAAGCGTCTTTCATCCGGGGCATAGGATCAGACGATTCGACCAAAGGCCTTAGATGTCTTCACGTCTTTTGGGATAAACATTGAGCGGCTACTTCATCTTTATCGTCTTTTCTCTAAAGATCCCCGGTTCATGGGTTATCACTATCACAGTCTTAGTCTCGGTCTCTTTTTGCCACAGCCTGTCTATGATTCTGCTGCGAAGAGGTGCGTCAAGACCTCTAAAAGGTTCGTCGAGTATCATCACGTTGGCCCTGGCCAAAAACGTCCTGCCGAGAGCTGCTCTATGCCTCATTCCTCCCGAAAGTTGCCGGGGAAGCTTCCATAATGAATCGCTTATCTCCAAAGCTTCCGCCATCTTTATCACCGGATCGTCTTTTAGCGATATATCATCAGGGAGACCCCCTGATTTCAAAAGCCCTATAGACATATTATCATATACGTTGAGCCATGGCAAAAGTCTGTCCTCCTGGAAAAGATATGACAGCTCCATGTGTCCTCCTATGACAAGGCTTCCGCTGTCCGGCGCCTCAAGACCCGATATGACTCTTGCCAAGGTGGTCTTTCCTATGCCGGACGGACCTACAAGTACTGTCGTCTCGCCGCCTTTAAACGTCATATCCACATGATCTATAACTTGTTTTGAACCATAACTCTTATTGAGATCTCTCATCTCTATGGCCGGCGAAGCAGCCTCAACGTCAGGGATCTTTGCCTCACGGCTGTTTCTACGTGCTGCCTTGCCCAGTTCTCTCTTAAGACGACTTCCCCGATAATCGCCGGCATCGGATTTTTCAAGAAAAATATTCATTAATCGTTCAATGCCGATACTCAATACAACTACGACAAGTATATACGCCATCAGAGTCGGCGTCTGCAGATAATATTTGGAATTTATCATCTCATATCCGATAGAATATTTCGGTATGGAAAGCACCTCTGCGGCTACTACGGCCTTCCAGCTCAGCCCGCAGATGAGCCTGAGCGCCGAATTTATCTGAGGTTTGACCGACGGGCCGTATATATATATCACTTTTTGAACATCGTTAAGCTTATATACACAGGCCATTTCTTTAAGTTCATTACCCATAGAATCAAGTCCTGCAAGTATATTGGTATATACTATAGGAAAACACATAAGAAAGCAGACTATTATAGCCACCCAGTCAGCCTCTGCGATCAATATGACATATATTATTATAGCCATTACAGGTACTGCCTTAAAAAATCCCACCGGAAGCGAGAGAAGATGACGGACTGCCGAAAACCTGTATGCTGCTGCCGAAGCTGCCGCCCCCAATAAAAATGAAAGCGCCATAGACACCATGCAGCGAAAAAAGGTCCATCCTATATTGAGATAAAACTCCGCTTTACCTGCCATTGCAGCCAGCGCCGCCGCCGTTTCCGCCGGGTCCGGCAGAAGCAGCGGCTTATGAACTA
Organism: Firmicutes bacterium CAG:145; assembly: GCA_000435715.1. Taxonomy (GTDB): domain Bacteria; phylum Bacillota; class Clostridia; order Peptostreptococcales; family Anaerovoracaceae; genus Fimisoma. The sequence continues at coordinate 110,599 of FR882598.1, read as the reverse complement.
TCATAGCCGCCGCCTGCCATACTGCCAGCCAGAACAACAGTACCGGCACAGTAATTCTTAATCCTGCGCCCTTATTTCTATCATCTTTTGAATCTCCGTCTCTATTGATAATATAAGTCTTCATCCGGCATCTTTCCGCCTACAGAGGCAGGGTTCAGATCGAATAAAATCTGATTGAATGTCTTGAGCATCTCCATTCCTGTCTGGCTCGTTTTTCCGGTATACAGGGTGATGTGACATCCGGGAATCGCCGCCTCGGCTATCTCTTCATCTCCGATAAATCCTTTTTCTACTATGACCTTGGCCGCTTCTGCAGGAGAATCATTGACGAAATCCACTGACTCTTGCAGATCATTCAAAAGAACCTTGAGATCATCTTCTCTCTCCTGAACAAAAGACTTTTTAGCTATGAGGACTCCCATAGGAAGTTCACATCCTGTAGACTCCTCCCAGAGTTCATTGAGATCGAAGAGGTCTTCAACTCCCTCCTGGCCCGATGACAGAGCAGTTGAGACAAAAGGCTCAGGTATCATAGCTATGGTGCCTTCCTGGTTCAGGAGCTTTGCGTTGACCTCTGAATGATTGGCCACCCATTCTACATTCACATCTTCATATATAGTCAAACCGTTATCTGAGAGGACTTTTTCCAGCACATATTCAGGTGTTCCTCCCTGTCCGCTGGCAACTATAGTCTTTCCTGCAAGCTCGCCCACATCATCTATATCCACGTTGTTTCCTAAAATCTGAAGCATACCCAAAGCTATAGGGCTTATGGCTACGATATCTCCCTCTGTCTTATTATAGAGCACGGCAGCAAGATTAGACGGAACTGCAGCTACATCTACTTCTCCGCTGATTACCTTGGCTGTCACATCGGCAGGCGCCTGATAAGTCGTAATGTCATATTTGTCTTCCATATCCATGAGATTTACCATGGCCATTCCTGTCGGCCCGTTTAAAGCAGCGACGTTTATGGTCTCTGTCACGTTTTCCGGCGCCTTCCGGCTGCAGCCTGCAAGGCTTGCCAGAGACAGGATTAAAGCCAATCCTAATGCAACTATTTTCTTCATATTATACCTTCTTTCTCTCTATCATCTTTCTCAGAGTCATTTTTTTGAATATATGGTCTTGGTACTGACTCCCTCGATAGCTCCCAGTTTTCCGGAAAGGGCGCTTATAGCGTCCATAGGCCCGTCTACCGCTACGCTTATTATAGAAATCTTTTTAGGAGTGTGAGGAACTCCCATCCTTCCTATTACGTATTGTCTGTATTGGTGCAGCAATATATTTATACTTTCTGCGGCTTCTATATCTTCTACAATTATGCTTATAACAGCTACTCTCGTTTCCATAAACCCTGCCTCCTTTCAAAAAAATTAAGCGCCGAAAAACGCCGGCACTTATCTGCTGTGTGTCATATTACAAGCCTTTCCCCTCAGAAAACCTTCGGGAGTCAGTACCATTCCATTATTTGTTTTCAAGTGCTGAGGTTTCCTACATATGAGGAGAACCTCCGCTTTTATCCTTATCATCTCTTTCGTCCTCTTTTATCTGAGGAACTTTGTGCTGGGAATCCGTCAGGAATATATACAGATACATCATAGTTATGGCCGACAGTCCCAGAGTTTCCATGTACAGCCCTCTGCTGTAGAGTACGGCCGCTATGCCCATTATGGCCGTTATACCGTATAACATCAAAGTAGCGCGCCGCTGTCCGTATCCCAGGTTCATCAGCCTGTGATGAAGGTGTCCCCGGTCTGCTCCCATGATAGGTTTTTTGTTCACAAATCTTCTTAAGATCGCAAAAGCAGTATCGAATATAGGAACACCTAAAACCAAAACCGGTATTATCATCGAGACAAAAGTCGCGCTCTTTACCGTGCCCAGAACAGAAAGGGTCGAGAGCATGAATCCCAGATAGAGTGAGCCGCCGTCACCCATAAAGATCTTAGCCGGATAAAAATTATACGGCAGGAATCCTAAAGCCCCTCCCGCAAGAGCCAGCATAGCTCCCGCCGCCAGATATGTCCCGTGAATGTATGCCGCGTAAGCGATACACAGAGAGACTATGGCTGCCGTCCCTGCGGCCAGCCCATCCAGCCCGTCTATGAGGTTCACCGTGTTGGTTATGCCCACTATCCACAAAATAGTTATGATAAAGCACAGCACCGTTCCCAGGTCGCTGTTTCCCGGACCGAAATAGTTGGTGATAAAAGTTATGCGAATATCGCACATATACATCATTATTGCCACCAAAAGCTGTCCCGCAAACTTTATCTTAGGAGATAAGTTTCTCAGGTCGTCTATCACACCAAGCATATATATCATGGTTCCGCCGGCGGTGATTATAAGTATCTTAGGGTCAAACCTCAAAAATACCAGCATCGATATGGCGCTTCCGGCAAATATTGCAAGGCCTCCGAATCTGGGCATGGCCTTTGTATGCATTCTTCTGTTGTCTTTTGGTATATCCACTGCACCGATTCTGGGCGCCAGTTTAATGGCCAGCGGCGTTACTGCCAGCGAAATCGCCAGAGCCATTAAAAAGGTGATCCACAATGTACTGTACATAATACTGCGGCTCCTTTATGTTTCTGCTATAACTTTTCTACTTTCAGTCCTGCTTCATCGAGTATAGAGGCCGCCAGTTCATCGGGATATCCCTCCTTTATGACTATCCTCTTTATGCCTGCGTTCAAGATCATCTTAGCGCAGATGGCGCAAGGCTGATGAGTTATGTAGATGGTCCCTCCTTCGACGCTGTTTCCCATCACCGCCGCCTGAATTATGGCATTCTGCTCGGCGTGAAGAGCCATGCACAGTTCGTGCCGCTGTCCGGAAGGCACATTGAGCTGCTGACGTATGCAGCCGCCTCTCTCCTCGCAGTGCATTATGCCGCTGGGAGCTCCGTTATACCCGGTGGCTATGGCGTGGCGATCCTTTACTATCACGGCGCCTACGTGTCTTCTCATACAGGTCGATCTCTTAGCCGTCAATTCGGCCATCTCCATAAAATATTCATCCCAAGAAGGTCTCTTCATTTTTAAATCTCCTGTTCGTAATAAACTTCAACTAAATACAAACCTTCTGCCGGCGCTCTGTGACCGGCCGATTTTCTGCTTGCAGAATCTATTATATCTTTCATCTGGGAAGCTTTTCTCTTGCCCAGCCCTATCTCCACGAGAGTTCCTGTTATGATCCTGACCATATTGTAGAGAAAGCCGTCCCCCGATATCTCTATCAGGATATCGTCATTATTTTTTTTAATCTGAAGATCATACACAGTCCTGACGGTAGTCTCTCTCTCTTGGCCGCCTGCGGACTGAAAACAAGCAAAATCATGTGTGCCTATAACATATGACGCCGCCTCCGCCATGGCCTGTATATCCAGCGGCCTATTTATCTGATAGCAATATCTCCGCCTGAAAATATCTGTCTCTTGGCTGTTTGATATCACATATCTGTACTTTTTTCCCTTAGAATCGAATCTGGCATGAAAGTCAAGGGGCATATCTTTTGCCGATATTATCCTTATTTCTCCTGCCCCGGATCCATTTCTTGCTCCTGACAGAATATTGTTTGAAGCCAGCATCAGCCTGTCGGCAGGTATACCGTACTTTCCCTTAAATGAGGCTCTCTGCCCCAGGGCATGTACTCCTGCGTCCGTACGGCTTGTCCCGTTAAGCTTCACTTCCGATCCGCATACTGCGGAAAGTACTCGTTCCAGTTCTCCCTGTACCGTTCTGACAGAAGGCTGCTTCTGCCAGCCGAAAAAACCGCTGCCGTCGTATTCTATTGTAAGCAAAATATTTCTCTCTCGGATCATATCTTTACTCCACAGGGGATTTTTCCGTCTCACTCTGAATCCGCCGGATCAGGCTTTGGGAAGAATTATCTGCTTGTTTTCTTTAGACTCTCTGTACAGAGTGAACTTGCGGCCTATAGCCTGTACGAACTCGGCCTTAAGGCTCTGCGCTACTTCATTGGCAACGTCTTTTGGCTTAAGGTCGCATCCTTCCTGAAGTTTAACTTTCACCAGTTCTCTAATCTCAAGACAAGTATCTATCTCTTTTATCACATTGTCCGTGACTCCGGCTTTGCCTATATATACTACAGGGTCGATGCTGTGAGCCATGGATTTTAAAAAGCTTCTCTGTTTGCTTGTTATCATCTATTTTGTCCTTTCTCAGATGTATACCATAATATTATAACTCATTTGATGTAAAATGACCAGATAAATCGCCGAAGATATGGCGATATAAGGCACCAGAGGTCTCTGCTCTCTGGGCTTTATACGCTTTCTTATCATCAGAAACCCCAGATGAAATGCGCTCACAAAAGTGGAAATGACGAAGACCGTCAGTATTCCTTCTGTTCCAAGACACAGTCCCAGCGCCCCGAACAGCTTTATGTCTCCGCCTCCCAGAGATTCCTTTTTATATATCAGCCTGCCTAAAATACCTATGATCAGCATGACTCCAAAGCCTATCAGTCCTCCCCAGATTCCCTGGAAGACGCCTCCGTTATGATGAGGGACGAATCCTACTGCCGCCACCATCATCAAGATGATAAACTGATCCGGAACGATCCTGTATTTTATATCGGCTATGGCCATCTCGCATAAGAGCCAACAAGTCATCAGAGCGATTATCCCATAGACGGGATCTTTCAATCCCAGATAAATTCCGGCCATGACAAAAAAACAAGAAAACCAGTATTTCCACGGAACGCTGTTTATCCTCTGGCGCGTCGGGTGAAGAAGTTCCTCATCCGGCTCTTTTCCGTAGTCGCAGAGCCATTTCCCCGGAATCTTGTTGAATATATACACTGCGCCGCACCCCATAATTATGCCTGAGGCTATAGCCGCGGCGCAGATGATGATAGTCCTCGCATAATCTTCGATCAAATCTATCCCCTTTCAGATATTTTCTTCTAAAAAAAAGCATCTCCGGCAATCGTCAGAACTGAAATGCGAAAGATGCTCTCGTAATCTTGCAAGATGTTATGTTAATTGCCGGAAGGCATGAACGGTATCAGCGCCCCTGCTACGCTGTTCACAGGCATAGTCTGAAGCACTATTTTGCCCGGACCCGTTATGACAGTATTGAACGCTCCTTCTCCGCCGAAGAACATATTTTTCGCTCCTTTTACGGCTGTTATGTCCATGGAGCAGGTGGCGTCCATCATGGCCAGATAGCCTGTATCGACTATCATCTGCTGTCCCGGCGCCAGATCATATTCGACGGTGGAGCCGTCTATCTCCACAAAGACTATACCCTTTCCCGAAAGTTTCTGCATTATAAAGCCTTCTCCGCCGAAGAAGCCGGCTCCCAGTTTCTTCTGCAGAAACAGCGAGATGTCAACGCTCTCCACGCCGGCCAAAAACGCGCTCTTCTGCACTATGACAGGTCTGTCCGGAGTGATCTCCACCGGAAGTATAGTTCCCGGAAAGCTGGAAGCGAAAGCTATCATGCCCTCGCCTCCCTCGGCCGTATATCTGTTCTGGAAGATAGATTCTCCCGCTAACATTCTTCCCAGAGCCTTTCCTATTCCGCCGTTGCTGGTGGTCTCCATCCTCATGTTGGGAGTCATCCAGCTCATGCTTCCTTTTTCCGTCATCATACACTCGCCTCTGTCCAGCTGGCAGATGACTACCGGCAGCGGCGTGCCTTCTATTTTATATTGCATATCAATCTCCTGTTATTTCTTCCATGAACTTTTAAGCCCTACTATCTCGTTGAACACCGGCGCTTCTTTCGTGTGAAGCTTGGAGTCGGCCACAAAATAGCCGTGTCTGAAAAACTGGAATCTCTCTCCCGGCGAAACATTCTTCAGCGAACTCTCGGCGTAAGCCGTAGAGATTTTCACTGTATCGGGATTTTTTACCATCTCTCCGTTTTCGTCTTCTACCATCAGGTATCCGTACTGCCTGACGGTCACGGGAACTGAATCAGACGCATCTACAAAATGTATGGTGCCTTTGACCTTACGCTCCTCAAAACCGCTGCCGCTTCTGGTCTTTGGATCATAAGTGCAGTAGATCTCTTTTATACTGCCGTCATCGTTCTTTATTACGCCGGTACAGGTTATAAAGTAAGCGCCTTTCAGCCTTACTTCATTACCCGGGAAAAGGCGGAAATACTTTTTAGGAGGCTCTTCCATAAAATCTGCTCCGTCTATCCACAGTTCCCTTGAAAAAGAAACTTCTCTGGCGCCCATATCCGGGTTCTGAACGTTGTTTTCTATCTGGCAAATCTCCTTTTGGCCTTCGGGATAATTGGTTATTATCACTTTTACCGGGTCAAAAATTACATTGCGGCTCTCGGTCTTTTCTTTGAGATCTTCTCTGACACAATGCTCCAGGAGAGATATATCCACTGTGCTGTTAGATTTAGCCACCCCTATAGTTTCGCAGAAAGTTCTCACCGCTTCAGGAGTATATCCTCTGCGGCGTATGCCGGCTATGGTCGGCATCCTCGGATCGTCCCATCCCTCTACGGTGCCGTCCTCTACCATCGCCTTGAGATACCTCTTGGACATGACTGTATTGGTGAGATTGAGCCTTGCAAATTCTATCTGCTGAGGCGGAGCCTGCCACCAACCCACTTCCCTAAGTACCCAGTCGTACAACGGTCTGTGGTCCTCGAATTCCAGAGTACATATGGAATGAGTTATGCCCTCTATGGCATCTTCTATAGGATGAGCAAAATCGTACATAGGGTATATGCACCATTTGTCTCCCGTATTGTGATGCGAAGCGTGAGCGATCCTGTATATTATAGGGTCTCTCATGTTTATGTTAGGCGAGGCCATATCTATCTTAGCTCTCAGTACTTTCTCACCGTCGGCATATTTGCCCGCCTTCATTTCTTCAAAGAGACTGAGATTTTCCTCTATGCTTCTGTTTCTGTAAGGGCTTTCTTTTCCCGGTTCTTTAAGAGTGCCCCTGTATTCTCTTATTTCATCGCCGCCAAGATCGCAGACGAAGGCTTTCCCTTTCTGTATCAGCATTACGGCAGCCTCGTACATCTTATCGAAATAATCAGAAGCCCACAGTCTCTCGTCCCACTGAAATCCCAGCCACTTTACATCTTCTTCTATGGAATCTACATATTCCATATCTTCTTTGACCGGATTGGTATCGTCATATCTTAGATTGCACTTTCCGCCGTATTTAGCGGCAGTCGTAAAGTTTAAACATATGGACTTGGCGTGTCCTATGTGAAGATATCCGTTGGGTTCCGGAGGGAAACGTGTACAAACTTTGTCTCCGTATCTATGATTTTCAAGATCTCGCTCGATGATCTCATGAATAAAATTGTCTGCCATTTTATTTCCTCCAAGTAATGTATATTATGAATTATATCATCAAGGCGTAAATTTATCCAGTGCCGCTTATAATTTTTGACATTCATTTTTTAATAATTTATAATATACATATAATCAGGAGAAGGACTTGAAAGATGAGAAAATTCAAAAGCTTTATAATTTTAATATCAGCCATAGTAATCGTCCTTAGCCTTTGGGGATGTCAGCGATCCGGTCTCTCCGGCCAAGACTCTTCGCCGGGGGCTGTCTCTTCCATGTTCAGAGACGCTCTTAAGACGGCTGCTGATTACAAGGACTCTCGGCTCTCTTCCCCAAATCCATCCGAAGGAGGAGATAATTTGGCCAGTGCGGCAGGTGCGCAGGGCGCAAACAGCGTAGATATGACAGGAATTCCCGACGTCATAGCGACGCTGACTTCAGATGACGGAAACAGATTGGTTCTTGTAAATAAACTCTACACTGTTTCAAAAGATTACTATCCGACCGATATGGTCGCCGTAGACGGTTCACTTTCGACAAATCAGGGACTATATTTCAAAAGAGAAGCTTATGAAGCATATCTTAAGATGCTATCAGCAGCTCAGAGCGAAGGTCTTAATTTCATGATCTGCTCTACTTATCGCTCATATGCCCTTCAGACAAGTCTGTATAACAGTTCTCTGGCCCAAAACGGAGAAGCTTTCACCAATACTCGTTCAGCGTATCCGGGAAGAAGCGAGCATCATACTGGGTGGGCTGTAGATATAACGTCTAAGTCTATGGGTTATGGACTCAGCCAGAACTTCATAGACTATCCGGAAGGGCTGTGGATCAACAACCATTGCAGCGAATATGGATTCATCATCCGATACCCGAGTGGTAAGACCAACATAACGGGATACGACTATGAACCCTGGCATCTCAGGTATGTGGGTATAGAGGCAGCTTCTGAAATTACTTCAAGGGGAATTACTCTTGAGGAGTATCTGGGAAAAGCATAAAACGAGGACGGCAGTCGCCGTCCTCGTTATTCGTCCAGATAATATCTGCGTTTTCCTACCGATATATTTTTATATTCTATAGCTTCTTTAGGGCATCTGCATATGCACGCCATGCAATGAGTGCAGTTATCCGACCATTTAGGAGTTCCGTCTTCCATCCTTATATTGTTCAGCGGGCACACATCTTGGCAGGAGCCGCATCCTATGCACTCGTCGGTGACTCTGAATCCCTTTGCTCTCACCGCAAATTTATAGAACAGAGGATTTATGATCAGGCTCTCCAGTGCGCCGGCCGCCGAATATGACTCTTCTATTTTATCTCTACCGGATATCCTGTTAGCCAGAGCTTTCAGAGCATGATCCGCAGAGGCTATTATCCTCTGTGACGTCTCCTCGTCGGGAACGCTGAACATGGCTATATAATTTTCCGGCATCTTAATCGCCCCACAGCCTTGAAACTCCAGCCCCTTCTCACAGCAAAGCTTTTGGGCATACTTTCCGGCGTTTCCGATAGAGTCGCCGCAGGTCAAAATAAAATATGCCTTTTTACATCCTTCAAACTCACATTCTCTGATAAAATCATCCACTCTCCTCGGCATCCGCCACCCATATGTGGGAACTACAAAGATGTAGGGGCTGTCCGACTTAAAATTTCTGCGCTCCCCTCTCTTTATCATGTCTCCCATATCTGCTGCGTCTGCCTCGCCGATCATTAGAGCCAGATTCATGGCCACATGGCGACTGTTTCCTGTCCCGCTGAAAAATAATATCATCCGCTTTTTCTCCCCTTTTCTATCGTATTCATCAATACTGCCGCAAAGCATAACACGCTGCCGGCTAAAAATTTAACTGTAATGACTTCTTTGTAATATAACACAGAAAATAAAAATCCGAACAGTGACTCCATGCTCATTATCAATGCGGCTGTAGTATCCTTGGCATATTTCTGGGCGTAGTTCTGCGCCATGAAGGCCACGAAAGTGTTGAGAACTCCCAGATAAACCACTCCGATGATGGCTTCTTTTCCTATATCAAGAGTCAGACCTCCCTGAGCTATGCAGACTGCAAACCCTGCCAAGGCTGCAGTAAGCATCTGAAAGAAAGTCAGTCCGGCTATATCGGAATCTTTATCCACAAGCTTGCCGATAAGGACTATCTGTACTCCGAAGATCACCGCAAACAATACGCTTAAACTGTCGCCTATTCCTATGGTAAAGGACTCCTTAAGCGATATGAAGCCTATGCCGGCAAGGGCCGTTGCGCCTGCAACAAAAGATTTGATCTTCGGTCTCTTTCCTATCATGGCCCAGCTTATGAAGGGTACGAAAGCAACATAGGCGCTGCACAAAAATGACTGATTGGCGCTGGAAGTATACTGGAGCCCTATCAGCTGTACGGCTTGTCCCGCCGCCTGCAGGGCGCCGATCAATATACCCTTTTTCACCACGTCTTTAGAAGTTTTGGCTATCCTCTTCCAGAAAATAACGCCGCACATCAGAGCTCCCATACCATACCTGTATGCTATTATCGCCGCAGGCGACAGCCCGGTCAAAGCCATCTTCCCGGCTATAAATCCGCCGCCCCATATGGCCGCTACTAAAAGCAATGTCAAATTGGCGGCTGTCTGTTTGTTCTTCATAACTGTGCGCTCTCTTACCGATAAAAAATTTCTTTTTCTATAATATAAGCAAAAAAGAACCGCAAGTCAATAATCGCGGTTCTTCAAAGCATATTTACTTTTGAACGTTGTTGTCTCACGTTCTGAGGTTTAAAATCCTGTTCCGATTATCTTTCAACGATGAGAGCTGTTCCCATGCCGCCGCCGATACATAAAGTAGCCAAACCGTATTTGGAATCTCTCTTCATCATCTCGTAGATCAGGGTGATAAGTATTCTGCATCCGGATGCTCCGATAGGGTGTCCTATAGCTATAGCTCCGCCGTTTACGTTAGTCTTTTCAGGATCAAGATTCAGGTCTTTTCTAACTGCCAGAGACTGAGCGGCAAATGCTTCGTTAGCCTCTACCAGATCTATATCTTCGATAGCCAGGCCTGCTTTGTCCAGAGCTTTTCTGGAAGCAGGAACAGGTCCTACGCCCATGATAGAAGGATCAACGCCTGCGGAAGCGTAAGCCTTTATGGAGCACAGAGGCTTGATTCCCAGTTCGTCAGCTTTCTCTTTTGACATAACTACTACTGCAGCTCCGGCGTCGTTGATTCCGGATGCGTTGGCAGCTGTAACGATACCGTCTTTTTTGAAAGCAGGTTTAAGCTTGGCAACTTTGTCTATAGTAGTTCCGAATTTAGGGAATTCGTCAGTATCGAATACGATAGGATCGCCTTTTCTCTGAGGAATCTCTACAGGAACGATTTCATCCTTGAATTTGCCTGCTTTAATGGCTTCTTCAGCTCTGTTCTGAGAAATCACGGAAAATTCGTCCAGCTGCTCTCTGGTGATTCCCCACTGCTCTGCAACATTTTCTGCAGTGATACCCATGTGGTATCCGTTGAAAGCGTCCCAAAGGCCATCGTTTACCATCATATCGACCATCTGAGCGTTATTCATTCTTGCTCCCCATCTTGCGGAAGGCATAGCGTATGCTGTAGCAGACATATTTTCAGCTCCGCCTGCAACGATTATGTCAGCGTCTCCGGCCTTGATTATCTGAGCAGCCAGTTCAACAGCTCTCAGTCCCGATCCGCAAACTTTATTGATAGTCATAGCAGGAACCTCGATAGGAAGGCCTGCATCCAGCGTCATCTGTCTGGCAACGTTCTGTCCCAGAGCTCCCTGAAGAACTACACCCATGATAACCTCATCAACCATCTCAGGTTTGATTCCGGCTCTTTCAACTGCTCCTTTGATAGCGATAGTGCCCAGTTTTCTTGTAGGAACTCCCTTTAAGGCTCCTCCGAAGCTTCCGATAGGTGTTCTTGCCGCACTTACGATTACAACTTCTCTCATTTCTTGTGTATCCTCCTTAGATTACTTTGAGTCGATTTGTACTAACTAATAACTAATACATCTTGTATACAAGATTATTTAACCACAAACCAACGAAGAAAGCAAGTCTTTTCTGATAAAAAATTAACAAAACTTTTCTTCTTTTTTCAACAACATTATTTGAGTTTATTTTATCATAAAAACAGCTCTGCGAAAAGCCTTTATTTAAAAGTTGCCGTATATTTCTCTGCCATCTTCACCGGCTTATAAGACAGCTTTGTCTGCCTCAGGTTCTCCATGCCCATGTCTTCTTCTCTGTTGACATAAACAGTCTCTGCGGGAAGCCTCTTGCAGAACTCGTTGTTTATGGCCTGATAAAGGCCTCTCACCCTGTCATCAGCCTTTTCCACATGTACCAGGACAGTCTCTTTGCTGTTGGTCTTTGCGAATTCTCCGAGGGTGACGGCTTCTATCCTGCCGTCTATCCTTATTATTCCCGTGAGGAGCCCTCTGCCTACAAATTTAAGCAGTTCCTCTATGGCGATCGTCTCAAGTTCCAGTATCTCTTTCCACTCTTCGGGCGTTTCTCCCAGCTTATACTCGTTCTTGCTTCTTATATAGGCCATTATCTCAGGAACCATATCGACCGTAGCCTCTTCATAGGTAAAGCTGTAATTCCGCAGAAAATAATTCAGATGATTTTTCTTCTGATGATACTTGCGTCCGCTTAGCTTGATCAGATCATCCTTTAAATAAATATAATCGTCATCGTCTCTTGTGTGTTCCGTCTCCACCGAATCTCCGAACACCTCTTTGAGGATCGGCACCAATGATCCGGGAACGAGACTGAGCTCAAAAGCCTGTCCCTTCTTTGTGAAAATCTGTCTGGCCTCTTCTATGACCTCCCTGACTTTTTCCGCATCATAGCTGCCCGAGTTTGTCAGGGGAAACGACATGAAGTATTCTTTTTCTTCCGTTTCCAGAGTTCCAAGGCCGGCGATACACAGATAGTCGCCTATGACCTGCCATGTGAGGTCATGGGTATTTCTCCATATATAATTGGCCAAAAACGTATGTGTAGACGATTCATAATCATAACCGTCAAAGTAACTGTTCAAAAGCTTTATATCTTCTTCTGTCAAATCGTTAAAATCTCTGTCAAAAATCATATTACCTCTTATTTCACTATCGCCGAAATCTCCTTGAATTCAGGAGATTTTGCGCTTTTAAGTATTTCGTATAAAATGCTCTCGCCGCTTGACATCACTATCCCCGCAGCCGAAAGTCTCATGACGGATATTTCGTGGTTCTTATAATTTCTCGATCCGCAGCAGTCGGCTGCCAGGACTACCTGATATCCGCCTTGAAGGAGATCCAGCGCCGTCTGTTCCACACATATGTGAGTCTCTATGCCCGCCAGGATCACAGTCTTTTTTTTGCTCTCTTCGAGACGTTTTCTGAAATTCTCGTCCCCATATGCACTGAAGGATGCCTTATCGACAGGATCAAAATATCCTAACGCCTCGGCTACCTCTTCTGTAGTCTGCCCCAGACCTTTTGAATATTGAGTGGTAACTATCTTAGGTATTCCTAAGGCCGCAAGGCCTTTGGCCAGTTTAACAGTATTTTTTTCTATGGTCTTGCTGTCTTCCATGGCCGGAAGAAGCTTCACCTGATAATCTATCGCTACAAGCACGCAGTCGTCTCTGTCTATCCTGATTATCTCTTTCATCATATCTTCAGCTCCCATCCTTTTATTTCTTTTAGTCCCTCATAATCGTTCAGATCATATCTTATGGCCGATATTGTGGCATATCCCTGTCTTATGAGTCTTACGTCCATATCTTCGGTCCAGTGATCCAGTTCGCTGGGCGTTCCTCTATATCGGTAAGTCTTAGAATCTCCGCTGCGCGATATTTCTTCAAACCACTGATCGTATTCCACAGCGCCCAGCTTACAGACTTTAACTCCTTTAATCTCTTCTGCCGGTATATCAGGTGTGTTTATGCTTATAACGCCTTTTCTTCCAAAACTCATTGCCAGCGGCAGCGTCTGTACTGCCAGCTTGCATGCCCCTTCAAAGTGCGAGGCTTCATGACTGTTGACAGAAACGGCTACAGCCGGAAGACCCGCCATCATGCCTTCGGCTGCGGCGGAAACGGTTCCCGAGTACATGGTATCTGTACCAAGATTTCCGCCATGGTTTATTCCCGCATATACCACATCTATTATTACGCCCTCCTGCTTGAGCATATCTATCCCCAGCTTTACGCAGTCGGCCGGCGTGCCGTCACATTCGTAAGCTTTTTTGGCGCCTTCAAATTCTACTTCTCTCAGGGTGATCTCACCGCTTACGCTGAGAGCATGGCTGCTGGCGCTTCTCTGGACATGCGGCGCCACCACATATACGTCTCCGCATGATGACATGGCTTTGGCAAGCGACTTTATACCTTCTGTCGTTATTCCGTCGTCGTTAGATACAAGAATGTTCATTATATTTTCATAACCTTTCCTATTTGATCATTTATCACCAGATTCGCTTTACTGTCATACCCAGTAGCCTGTTTATTTATCAATACTAAATTATTCCCACGAAAATACCTAATTAAACCTGCCGCGGGATAAACTACCAGAGAAGTTCCTCCGATTATCAGAGTATCTGCTGCGCTTATGGCTGATATGGCTCCGTTTACGCACTCGTCATCCAGAACCTCTTCATAGAGGACTACGTCGGGTTTTACGACTCCTCCGCACTTTCTGCACAGGGGGATACCGTCTCGGCAGTGTTCTTCGTTCATTATATATTCCACATCGTGATATTCACCGCAGTCCATGCAGTAATTTCTCAGAACGCTGCCGTGAAGTTCAAACACGTTCCTGCTGCCTGCTTTCTGATGAAGCCCGTCTATATTCTGCGTCACTACGGCCTTCAGCTTGCCTTCTCTTTCCAGATGAGCAAGCGTCCTATGAGCGTCCCCGGGCTGCGCGTCCATATATATCAGATTCTTCTTATAATAATCGAAAAAGACTTCCATATGTCTCATAAAGAACGTATGGGACAGTATTTCCTCCGGTGAAAAGCCATACTGCTTCTGCGCACTGTACAGTCCTTTTTCCGATCTGAAATCAGGTATACCGCTCTCTGTAGAGACTCCCGCTCCCCCGAAGAACACTATCGATTTTGAATCGTCTATTATATTCTTCAATCTCTCGTCCATAGTTTTCTCCTTATCTCTTTTATAGCGTGAATTTTTATCTTCGTCTTAAGCCATCATAAATATGACGTTGCTAACATTATAACACTTGTGGTAAAATTTTGGTATCTTTTTAAGGAGGTCTCGCATGACGAACAGACAAAAATCGAAAACTGCTCTGGTCCTCAGCGGCGGAGGTTCCCGCGGCGCTTATGAAGCCGGTGTCTGGCAGGCGCTGGTTGACCTCGGAATAAAAATAGACATCGTTACAGGCTCCTCTGTGGGGGCCATAAACGGAGCCATGGTATGTCAGGGAGATCTGGATGACACTATCAATCTGTGGAGAGAGATCCAGACTCACATGGTCTTTGACGTGCCGGAAGACAGCCAGCTCATAGATTATGCAAAGCTGATCTTTTCTAACGGCGGAGCAGGCATTTCGGGACTTAAAGCTCTTCTTGAAAAGTATATAGACGAAGAAAGGATTCGAAAGTCCCCCGTAGATTATGGGCTGGTCGTCATGGAAAGAGCCAGCATGAAACCCCATTATCTCTATAAGGAAGATATCCCCAAGGGAAAACTCATCGATTATATACTGGCCAGTTCATCTGTTTTCCCGGCAGTACATCCCTATGAAATAGACGGCATCGAGTATATAGACGGAGGTTACGCCGACGTTCTCCCCGTAGATCTTGCCATGAAAAAGAATCCGTCCTCTATAATAGCTGTCAAGCTGAACGCCATGGGTATATTAAAAAAGGAGCCTCTTAAAAAGGCTAAAGATCTCACCGTCGTAGAATCGAGCTGGAATCTCGGAAGCACTCTCATATTTGACACGAATAACTCTCGCCGAAACATGCGGCTTGGTTATCTCGATACACTTAAGACTTTCGGCATACTGGACGGCAGTTATTTTGCTTTTGCCAAGGGAGACTTTTCAAGGATGGATATAAGATGGGCGGATCCCTGCGCCAGAATCTTCAGAATGGATCCGTGTCTGATCTACTCCAAAGAATCGTTTCTCAAGATGCTTCCCGAGGCTGTGGCCAACGCCCAGCAGGAGGTGGACGAAGCCTGGGAGGCTTTTAAGAGCATCCGCAGAATACACGTGAGAATACCTGATTATATACAGGACATAAAATCGGCTGCAGGTCCAAGGGCCATCTGCAGGGTCATCGCCGAAAACATAAAGGAAAAAGGGCTGGACAGCATTTTTATGAGCAACGCAGTGATCGCTCTGATACCCGAGCAGGTGATAGCCGCCAGATTTCTTGTAAAATACGGGATAGTCTGATAACCTTTACCATTAACTTCATCTGATTCAAAGGCCCGGATACTAAA
>FR882598.1:77828-94774 GCA_000435715.1 Firmicutes bacterium CAG:145 | reverse complement strand
GGGCCTCTAATCCAGACGGCAGTCAAAAGTACCGCCTCCGTATGCCGTCCTATTGTATCTCGTCAAGCCTGTAGACAAAGAGCTTCTTGGCGGGAGTCTTGTAAAGCGCCATGGCAAGGATAGTCGCAAGCACCAAACCTACGGTAAACTGTCCGATGTTGAAAGGAGCTCCCAATATACCTGACCAAAGATTGCCGGCCAGTACTCCGTCAACTGCGGCGTATCCGATCACCATCTCTATGCCGGCCAGTATCATTCCCACGATCTCCACAACCGGAACCGATCCTATCTTGACATGATGTTTTTTCTTCTTTGTGGCCGCCTCTATGAAAGCTCCCATTATGAACGCCATGAGAGCCTTTATCAGAAACGTCCATGGAGCATAGGCGGCGTAACCTCCGAGAAGGTCAGCAAGAGCCGAGCCAAGACCTGCCGCCGCTGCCCCGCCTTTTTTGCCCAGAAGCAGAACCGACAGGAATATCATAGTATCTCCCAGATGAACATACCCCTGAGTGAAGGGACTTGGAATCTTGATTATATAAGTAGCCAACAGGACTAAACATACCATCAGCGCCGTAAGAACTAATTTATTTGTTTTCTCTGTACCCGTCATAAAAAATACTCCTTTAACATTGCTTTTTTATTGGTCTGGTATTATAATACTACTAAAATGTCATCTTTTAAATACTCACTTTTTACTATTTTTAAATGTACAGTATGGAGGGTTTATTTTATGAAGCCGATTATCATAGATTTTTCTGACAGTTCTTCAGAATCATTATATATACAGTTATATGAGAAGATCCGCGACGGAATACTGTCGGGAGAAATAAAAGAAGGGGAAAAACTGCCTTCTCTGAGAAGTCTCTCAAAAGCTCTGGACGTAAGCATCACCACCACTCAGACAGCTTATAATCAGCTGCTGGTGGAAGGTTACATAATCAGCAGGCCTCAGTCAGGTTATTATGCTGCGCAGGGCTTATCAACGGGCCAGATACCATATTCCCCGGGCAGGCAGGCTCCACTGACGGAGCAGGTCTTTAAGTCCGAAGAGAATCCATATATATGTGATTCGGAATGTTTTGACTTCGTCAAATGGAAGAAGTGCGCCTCCAAAGTCTATAACGAATACTCCGATCTCCTTCTCTTTGAGAGCAATCCGCAAGGCGAAGAGGCCCTCCGCCATGAGATAGCAAGATATGTATACTCGGCCAGAGGCGTCACCTGCAAGCCTGAGCAGATAGTCATAGGCGCAGGAACACAGCAGATAACCGGTCATCTTTGCCGTATACTCAAGAGACTCGAGGCAGATCACGTGTCCCTTGAAAGCCCCGGGTATCTTCCGGTCCAAAGTATGTTCAGAGAAAACGGATTCGCCATCTCGCATATCCCCGTCACTCGAGAAGGTATAGATATAAGTAAACTGCCCATAAACATCGCTTCAGCAGTTTACGTGATACCATCCAACCAGTTCCCTACAGGGGCTGTGATGCCCATAGGACGCCGCCGGCAGCTTCTCAGATGGGCTTCCGAAAACGACAGTTTCATCATTGAGGATGATTATGACAGCGAGCTCAGATATTTCGGAAAACCTATCCCGGCTTTAAAGAGTCTGGATGAAAAGGATCGAGTAGTATATCTTGGTTCTTTTTCTTCTACCCTGTTCCCTGCAGTAAAAATTTCCTACATGGTGCTGCCCCAGCTTCTAAGCAGTATTTTCGACGAGATAAAAGATCAGTATACTCAGACTTGTTCAAAGGCTGAACAGCTGACGCTGGCTCTCTTCATGGAAAAAGGTTATTATTATACGGGGATACGCAAGCTGCGCAGTCTCTACGCACAGAAACTGTCTCTCACATTGCAGGCTTTCGCCTCAGAGCCGGCCGGAAACATCAGCACCGTGGATACTCGCTCGGGGATAAACCTCATAATAAAAATACGGACAAAAAAAACAGCCGATGAACTCTGCTCTGAAGCAAAGGCCATCGGACTGGCGGTGGTTCCCTTATCTGAACTTACGGATCAGGATACGACGTCTCTTATCTTCTATTACAGCAAGCTGCCTGTGGATAAGATAGAATCTCTAATCAAAAGATTGGTCTCTGTGTGGAACAGTTGATACCTTCAGACAACGCCCCGTTTAAAACCTATATCGTCGGATGAGAAGCTTATTTTTCCCTGATCGTCTATGAATATGGCCTCGGCGCCGTCTACAGACCTGATGAATTCCATGCCCTTTTCACTTCCCAGGGAAAGGCAGATGGTGCTGAGTGCGTCACAGTCTACAGATCTTCCTTTGTCAGCGATCACGGCGACAGATACCAGATCTGTATCATACTGATAACCGGTCTTCGGATCGAGCACGTGATGATACAGTTCTCCGTCTTTCTCAAAATATCTCTCATACGTTCCTGACGTGACCACTGTCTTGTCTTTACAGGGAACTATCCCTAAAAGCTGACCTTTATCGGAATCGGGATCGGCTATGCCGACGGAGAATTGGCTTCCGGCGCCGTTCTCCATGCTTTTTCCCTTTTCTCCTACGGCCACTATATTTCCGCCCAAAGAGATGAGAGCGCTGGTGACTCCTTCAGATTCGAGATATTCTGCCACCTTATCGGCTATATATCCCTTGGCGATACCTCCCAGGTCTATTTGAGCCTGCGGATCCAAAAGGCGTACAGTATTTCCTTCTATTACTATTTGCTCATATCCCACGTGGCTAACTGCTTCTCTCAGGACTTCGGGATCCGGCACTGTGCCGGTCTTTTCTCCGTTTTCGTCAACTTGATGAAAGTCCCACAGTTTGCTGACTCCCCCGATGGTTATATCGAATCTCCCTTCAGAAAGCTGCCCGTACTCTATTCCTTTTTCAATCACTTCGATTGCCGTATCGCTGACTGTAACAGGCTGACCTGCCGCATTGTTTATTTTATAGATATCAGTCCCCTCTCTCATATTGCTGAGGATCCCCTCATATTCGTCGCACAGTTTGAAAGCCTCTGTTATGACCATCAGCGCCTGTTCTCTCTGCTCTTCCTCGCTCATGCCTTCAAGGCCGTCCATGGAGTAAACTGTTATCTTACATATAGTATCTAAATGGAAGCTCATTTTTTCTATTCCCACATTATTACTCTGTGAATTGCACCCTGTCTGTGGTATAATAATCATTGCAACAATGAGCAATAATATAAATATTCTTTTCATAAATCAACTTTTCCCCCGGAGTTTATCATGATTAAAAAAGCAGATATCGCTCTTTTCTTTATCATTTTAATAGCAGGCCTTCTCATCTCTTGGTTCTCTCTTTCATCAGGCGAGCCCGCAAGCAAAGTGATGGTCTGGGTAGACGGCAATATTTACGGCGTCTACGATATAAACGAGAATCAGACCATAGAGATAAATAATAACGGCCATATCAATAATTTTACCATAAAAGACGGTTCTGTTTCAATGACTTATTCAGACTGCGCCAATCAGTTGTGTGTAGAAAAAGGATCTATAACACAGTCAAAGGACTCCATAGTCTGTCTTCCGAACAGAGTTATGGCAGAAATCGTATCGGAAGGGGGCGGTGTAGATGTCGTCGCAGGATAAGACGCCGGGCGCAAGAACATCCGGAAATTCTTACGCTCTCAGAACCAAACGCCTCTCTCTCAGCGCCATACTGGCGGCCATGGCTATGATTCTTTCCTACATTGAAGCTCTCATCCCCATGCCTGTACCTGTACCGGGCATCAAGCTGGGGCTTGCAAATCTCATAGTCATAATCGCCATATATAAGCTGGGATTCAAGTATGCTTTTATAATAAACTGCGTAAGGATCCTTACGGCCGGCCTCCTCTTTACGGGAGTCTTTGGCATCATATACTCGATGGCCGGCGGTATCCTGAGTATTCTCGTGATGTATATCTTATATAAGTCGAAGATATTCGGAACCGTGGGAATAAGCATGGCCGGCGGCGTTTTACATAATTTCGGTCAGCTAATTATGGCCTGCATAATAATGTCCAACGTAAGGCTCATGTCATATTTTTCTGTATTACTGTTTTCCGGCATGTTAAGCGGCATTTTGATAGGCGTGGTAGCTTACCTGGTCATGGCAAAGCTGCCTCACCTCAAGATATGAGTCCGCCGATCTGATAAGAGGAGGGATATTATGAAATTCAAAAGAGTATGGGCAGTCTATTTCAGCCCCACGGGAACCACGAAGAAAGTCGCCTGCCATATGGCAGATGAGCTTGCAAATCTGCTGGGAGCTAAAAGATGCGATTACGATTTCACACTGCCAAAGGCAAGAGAGGGGTTTGCATCTATCAGCGGAGCTGATACCGGCGACTTAGAAGTATCAGAAAGCAAAGGTAGAGAACCCGGTTCGGATCTTGCGGTGTTTGCTACTCCTACTTATGCGGGAAGAGTCCCCAACGTACTGCTGAAATATCTTTCTTCTATAAGAGGTAACGGAGCGGCCGCCATACCGGTGGTGACTTTCGGTAACAGAAATTTCGATAATTCGCTGATAGAGCTTCGCGATATACTGGAAAATGCGGGTTTTTATACTGTTGCTGCTGCGGCCGTCTCTTGCGAGCATTCCTTCTCCTATTCTCTGGGAGCGGGTAGGCCGGACTACCAAGACATGAAAGAGATAGATGATTTCGCACGATCCATCGTAAAAAAATTGGATTCTTTGAAAGATCAAGCTATCGCCTGCGAACCGCATGCTCCTATAGAGGTCAGTGGCATAGCTGAGACTTATGGCGGCTATTATAAACCTCAGGATCGCAGCGGAACACATATCGATATCCGCAAGGTAATTCCCAAGGTTTCAGAGGACTGCATAAACTGTGGGCTTTGCGCTTCGGTGTGTCCTATGGGCTCCATAGACCCAAGAGATGTGAAAAAGATGACAGGTATATGTATAAAATGCTGTGCCTGTTTTAAAAGATGCCCTGTTTCTGCCAGATATTTCGATGACGAAGGTTATCTGTATCACAAGACTGAACTGGAGGATATGTACAGCCGGCGTGCCGAAAACAGCTTTTTCTTATGATCTTATACTGCTACTTTACGGCCTTTTTTGATATACTGATGTAAATAAAAAACCGGGGATATATCCCGGTTTTATTTACTTCTGAACCATGCCACTATAGTTCTGCCTGCCCCGCATGTGTCGTTCCATACAAGATCTTTGCAAAGTCTGTCGCCAAGTTCATCATACCAACCGTCAAATTCAAAGCCCTCGTCCGGCTCTGCGTTATACTGCTGAACACCGGGAGCCAGTTTAAGGCTTACATAGCCTCCTCTTCCCGCTTCTAAGCTTATGAGAGTCATGCCGTCTGACCCCGGCGCGGCTGCCTTAATAAATCTCAGGGGATTTTCGCTGCACTCGAGGATCTTTAGCTTCTTATTAGCGCTGAGATCCAGCTCCTGCAGCATATTGTTCTGAGCATACAATTCTACCAGATCTTCACCCCTTGATACGTTCAATTTAGATATATTCCCATCCTTGACATCAAGGACTTCTCTCTTTGTTTCTTCCATGATACCCTCCTGCTCATAATATTAAAAAGAAAAAGCGCACCTCGCATAAGATACGCCCTCTTTCAAGTCCTTTTTGATTAAGCCGGGCTGACATTTATAGCTCTGAGCTTATCGCTGTTTTTCGGATCAGCTTCCACATCAAAAACAACTTTCTGGCCCTCGGCTAAAGTTTTGTATCCATCTATCTGTATCGCTGAGAAATGTACGAAAACATCTCCGCTGCCATCATCATTGGAAATAAAACCAAAGCCTTTCTCTGGATTAAACCATTTTACTGTACCATTATACATTAGGGTACCTCCATGTTCGAAAAAATTACCGTACCCATATAACAACGTACACCTTACAATGAATACTTATTACTATTATTGCACATTTGTGTTTAAAAGTCAATACAAAAAGGGTCCCTCCATTCGGAGGGATCCTTGATTATCTTTATTAGAAAGATCAGTCTTTAAGCTTCTGCCGCTTCTTGAGCAACAGCAGGAGCTGCCGGTTTTCTCTTAGCCCTCAGGTTTATTATAGCGCCTGTAGGACATTCCTTTGCACAAAGTCCGCAGTTCTTACACTTTTCAGGGTCTATCATAGCCAGATTGTTTTCAACCTTGACAGCGTCAAACTTGCAAGCCTTTTCGCACTTCTTACATCCGATACATCCGTTGGAGCAGGCCTTTCTGGTCTTGGCTCCCGGATCGGTGGAATGGCACTGTACGATAACCTTGTTCTTAGCAGGGGCTATTCTTATAACGCGGTTAGGACAGGTATTTGCACAAATACCGCAGCCTACGCACATATCTCTGTTGACCACTGCAACGCCGTCACATACCTGGATAGCGCCGTAAGGACAAGCTGCCTGACAGTCGCCCAGACCCAGACAGCCGTGAGAGCAGACGTTGAGTCCGCCAAACAGCTGCTTTGCAGCAGAGCATGTCGAAAGTCCCTGATATTCCATCAGCTTCTTTGCAGCCTGATTGTTACCGTTACACATTACCACCGCCACCTGAGGCTCGGCCGTTCCGGCCTCTACGCCCAGTATGCCTGCCAGCTTGGCGGCAACGTCGGCGCCTCCTACGGGACACTTGGATGTTCCGATGGAAGGGTCTTCGGCCAATGCGGCAGCGTAATCGTCGCAGCCGGCGAATCCGCAGGCTCCGCAGTTGGCTCCCGGAAGCTCGGCTCTTAAGTTTGTAACCGTTTCATCCACAGGTACGAAGAATATCTTTGACGCAATAGTCAGGATGACGGCAAAGATGAAACCCATTGCTACTACCAGCAATACCGGTATTAAAATATCCATCATTTCTTAACTCGCCTCCTTATACTACACTAATCCGCCGAATCCCATGAATGCAAGGGATAAGAGCGCGGCTGCAGTCATGGTGATAGGAACGCCCTGGAACGATGCCGGAATATCGGTGTTTCCTTCCAGTTTGGTTCTCATTCCCGAGAAAATCACCATCGCCAGCAGGAATCCTACGCCTGCGCCGAAAGAGTTAACTAATGACTGAAGGAAATTGTATCCCTGGTCGATGTTGGAAATACATACGCCCAGTACCGCGCAGTTTGTAGTGATAAGCGGCAGGTATACGCCCAGCGATTTGTGGAGCGCAGGGATAAATTTTTTCAGCGCCATCTCAACAAACTGTACGAGGGCAGCTATGATGAGTATGAACACGATAGTCTGTAAATAAGCTATGTTCAAGTCGTTCAGGACCTGCATTATCGGCCATGTTACGGCTGTAGCCAATACCATTACGAATATTACGGCTGCGCCCATGCCGACGGCAGAGTCGAGTTTCTTTGATACTCCGAGGAACGGACAAATACCGAGGAACTGAGCGAGAACATAGTTGTTGACCAGAATTATTCCCAGTAGGATAGTTAAATAACCTGA
The DNA here is from genome assembly GCA_000435715.1 of Firmicutes bacterium CAG:145. GTDB lineage: Bacteria > Bacillota > Clostridia > Peptostreptococcales > Anaerovoracaceae > Fimisoma. The sequence continues at coordinate 87,339 of FR882598.1, read as the reverse complement.
CATTATGCTTCAACTCCTTTCTCTAATTCCTCAATGCACTTCTCCTGCTGACATACAGAAGCCAGCGCGCATCCCTGACAGCCGAATGTTCTCGGCTTCTTGCCCTTGGACTGGAGAATCTTGTTTACGATTGCGATGGCGCAAGCGTAGATAAAGAATCCGCCCGGAGCAAGAGCTACTATGAGCATAGGATGTTCCGAAATGAACGGCAGTGAAATTGTAAGCTTCTGAACCAGCTCTTCGCTTCCGAGGAAGAATCCGGAGAAGATGGTTCCTGCGCCGAGGATTTCTCTTATGGCTCCGATGAAGGTCAGAGACAATGTAAATCCGAGGCCCATTCCTATTCCGTCCAGAGCAGAATCCAGAACGCCGTTCTTGTTGGCGAACATTTCCGCTCTTCCGAGGATGATACAGTTAACTACGATCAGTGGCAGGAACACGCCCAGCGAATTGTAGAGCGGTTCGGCAAATGCCTGAACGATAAACTGTACTAATGTTACGAACCCTGCAATCAGTACGATGTAGCAAGGTATTCTTACTTTATCGGGAATCACCTTTGCCAACAGCGAAATCGCAATGTTGGAGCAGATGAGTACGGCAGTAGCCGCGATACCCATACCCATACCGTTGAATGCCGACGAAGTGGTGGCAAGCGTAGGACAGGTTCCCAGCAGTAATACCAGGTTAGGGTTTTCCTTTATTATGCCCTTCGTGAGGACTGCTAATCTACTTGCTTTTTCTTTCATTAGTTAGCACCTCCTTGAACTGCTTGATATTGTTGCAGGGCCACGCTTACTCCCTGGTAAACTCCATTGGAAGATATTGTAGCTCCACTGATGTATGTTACAGCTGAATCGCCTTTGATATTGTCGGCTCCTGCCAGCTCTGTCATACCCTTGTACTGTTCAAGGTAGCCGGATTCGTGCGCCTTGGTTCCCAGTCCCTTGGTGTCGTTGTGAGCAGTCACCTTGACTCCCGTGATGCTTCCTTCGCTGTCGATACCTATCATCTCTGTTACAAGGCCTCCGAAAGACGACGACTGAACGGTAACTACCATTCCCACGCCTTCTGCAACGTAACATTCTGTAACAAATACTTTGTCAGGAACCGCCACCAGAAGCTCGCCTTCGTATTTTTCAAAGCTTTCAGCTGCAGGCAGCAGCTCCGCTCTCGAAGCGTCAGCGGCTTTAGCGCTGTTTTCTGCGATTATAGGCGATGTTATGGAGTTCACGTATGCAAGGGCAAAGGTGATTACCAGGCAGATAGCCACCAGGACTACTACCGGCTGTATGTATTCTTTAAAAGTTTTACTTTTCATGTTTCTTAGCACCTCCATACATTCTCTTCTGGAAGAAATTGTTGATGAGCGGTGTCAGGCAGTTCATGATCAGTATCGAGAAAGATACGCCCTCAGGGTACTGACCCCAGAGTCTTATGATCATAGTGATCACTCCGCATCCTATTCCGAATACTACCTTACCCATAGGCAGCAGCGGAGTCGTGACATAATCGGTAGCCATGAAGAAGGCTCCCAGCATCACGCCTCCTGCAAGAACATGGAATATAGCCATGTTCAGTGCGTCGCCGCCTGTCGCCGCATAGTAGATAAACGCAAATACGAATACCGATCCTATAAAGCATACGGGGATTATCGGGCTGATGACCTTTTTCCATATGAGGAACAATCCTCCTATGAGAAGAGCGATAGCGCTGACTTCACCCATGGAACCTCCTATGAAGCCCAGGAACATTTCCATGTTGGTAGGAAGCTCTCCGCCTTCTGCCAGCACTCCCAGAGGAGTCGCCGTGGAAGTGGCGTCTGCCGCCATTCTAGGAAGAGGCCAAGTGGTCATCTCGGTGGCGAAGGATATAAACAGCACGATTCTTGCCGTAATGGCAGGGTTTGCGATATTTTTACCTACGCCTCCAAACAACTGTTTTACAACGATTATCGCCACGAAGCAGCCCACTATTGCAATCCAATAAGGAAGCCCCGACGGCACATTGAAGGCTATCAGCAGTCCCGTTACCGCAGCGCTGAGGTCGCCTATGGTCTGTCTCTTGTGCATCAGAGCGTTCCATGCCCATTCAAAGAATACAGAAGCTACGATGCAGACCACTGTCAGCGTCAGGACTCTCATTCCAAACACATATATGCTTACCAAAAGCGACGGAATCAGAGCCATGATTACCATAGCCATGATCCTGGTGGTATCAACATTGCTTACGATATGAGGAGCTGACGATACTACTAAATTGCTGTATGTTTTCTTTTCCATTACTTGATTCCAGCCTCCTTTACCACAGCTTTTCCAAGCTTATTTGTGAAGCCCAGAGGTCTTCTTGCCGGACAGACATATGAACAGCTGCCGCATTCCATACACTGCATTACTTTCAGATCTGAGAGGGCCTGAGCGTCTCTTCTGTCGTATGCGTCTGCCAGAGCAGTAGGGATTAGATTGAAAGGACAGGCCTGATGGCATCTTCCGCAGTTAATGCATGCGGTCTCTTCTTTTACCATGGACTGTTCCTTAGAAAATGCCAGAATGGCATTGTTATTTTTAACTATAGGCATCTCGTCGGAGAAGATAGCTCTTCCCATCATAGGTCCGCCCATCAAGATCTTTCTCGGTTCCTGCTTGTAGCCTCCGCAGAAAGCTATGACATCGTTTATCATAGTTCCGATCGGTGCTATGACATTTTTAGGTTCGGCCACGGCATCGCCGTCAACTGTCATCCTCTTTGTCACCAGAGGCATACCCGTTCTGAAATATTCTCCTACTTTTGCAAAAGTAGTGACGTTGGAAAGTATAACGCCAAGATCAGCAGGCAGCACGCCTGCATTCATGGTCTTTCCTGTGATCTCATAAACCAGAACTCTTTCTGCTCCCTTAGGATATCTGGCCTGGAGCTTAAACGTTTTTACATTGGTTATGCCCTTATCTGCCAGTAATTTGTCCAGATGAGCTATAGCGTCAGGTTTGTTCTCTTCGATTCCGATAAAGCCCTCATCGAGGCCTAAATACTTCATCGTAAGCTGTATGCCGCTGATGAGATCTTCGGCATCCTCTAACATGAGTCTGTGGTCGGATGTGATAAAAGGCTCGCATTCCGCCGCATTTACGATCAAGGTGTGTACTTCATCGATGTTTTTAGGATTAAATTTGATGTGAGTAGGGAACGAAGCGCCTCCAAGGCCCACCAGTCCGCTGTCTCTTATGGCTTTTACAAAACCCTGCAAGTCGTTGACTTCAGGAGGTTTAACGCCTTCGTAAATTTCCTGTTTCTTATCCGTCTCGATGACAACGAGAGTATCGCTGCCGCCAACGGCAGATCTCTGCTCTTCTATGGCAGTCACCGTTCCCGAAACGCTGGAGTGTATCGGCGCGCTGACAAAAGCATCTACGTCACCGATCAGCTGTCCTACTTTTACGTAGTCGCCTTTATTGACTAAAGGCTTGCAAGGTGCTCCGATATGCTGAGACATGGAAATTTTTACAACGTCCGGAATCGGCATTACTTCTGTGGCACAACCGGCAGTGTGCTTGTAATGGCTCACATGAACGCTGTGTAAATGTTTGTGACTCATTTCTTGAGACCTTCCTTTCTAAAATTTGTACATATTCATACAAAATACATTATACAACAACCGTCTTCAAAAATCATCAAAAATTTTCGTTTTACTGTTAGGAAGTTGTTAGAAACACCAGAAAAAGTAACCATCAGGTGTGCGTTTGACTCTTCACTCATGAAAATCTTCTGCAGTAACGTATAAAACCCTCTTTCAGGCGCCTCATCTTTCTGCTTCAATTCTACCCCTTTGCCGCAGTCTTACAGGTAGGCACTTTTTTATACGGTTACACACCTCTTAGTTACTTTTGATCGTTCTTTTGTCTTATTTTATTTTAATCGGTCTGCCGTTTCCCCGCCATGACTTTCATGTCTTCGCTGACTCCAATGACCTTCTCTCTCATTTCTCTCAGACTCTTTATGTATAGCAGCACTTCTTCGTCGAAGACTTCTCCGGGACATACTATCGGAATTCCCGGCGGATAAGGGATGACCGATGCGGCGCACACTCTCCCCGCCGCATCGACGAGGCTCACTGCTTCTCTGGCCGCAGGTACTTTCTCCTGTTTCAGTCTCTTCGCCAGGACCTTCGGATGATCAGGTCGCTTCTTTGCCGCGGCGCGGCCCGATGCGGCGGCTGTTTTCAGCGCTTCGATCAGCCGCAGGTAGTCGCTCTCTTCGTTGCCTATGCCCGTCATGCACATCACTATATTGCCGCTCACCAGCTCTGCAAATATTCCTCTTTCTATGAGGAAATTCTCAAGGTAGTTTCCGGAAAATCCATGCGCCGACATATCCAGATTGATCTTTGTAGGATCCATGCCTTCCGTCTTCATTATCCTCAGGCCTTCTACTGAAGCTGCTTTTTCGTAGAACCGGGCCAGGTTGTCCTGCCACTTCTTTACCAGCATACCACCCTTTTCTTTCATCAAATCAGCGTTTATGTCGAGGCTGGCCATCAGAAGATAAGACGGGCTTGAACTCTCCACTGCCTGAAGTTTGTCTTCTATAGCGCTTATGTCCGGCCTTTTGCCAAAGACGTTGAGCACCGCAGTCTGAGTGAAAGAAGCCAGCGTCTTATGAGTGCTGTCTATCACGATATCAGCGCCGGAACTCTCCGCAGAAGGAGGGAAAGATAGATGTATCCCATATTTCTCCTGTAGTCTTCCTTCGAAAAATTTCAGATGTGCTCCGTGGGCCTGATCCACTATCAGTAGCTTGCCGTATCTGTGAACCACTTCGGCTATAGCCCGGATATCGCTGCATATTCCATAGTAGTTGGGGCTGGGCAGTATGACAGCCTCGGCCTCAGGTTCCCTGAGCAAAGCCTCTTCGACAGCCGAAGGAGAGACAGCTCCCTGTATTCCGTATTCTGAAACGATATCGGGATACACATATACCGGAAATATATCCCCGAGAGAAAGAGCGTTAAACACCGACTTGTGGCAGTTTCTGGTCATTATCAGCTTGCCGCCCCTTCGTACAGAAGCCAATATCGAGGCTATTATTCCGCCGGAACTTCCGTTGATGAGGAGAAACGACTTATCTGCGCCGTACAGTCTTTCATACTTAGCAGTCGTCTCTGCTATGATCCCCTCTGCCTGAAACAGATTATCTGCTCCCGGTATCTCGGTTATATCCCAGTCAGCTCTCATGAGAGCCCCGTCGTCAAAGCCGTTTTCCTGGAATATTCTCCTTCCCTTGTGCCCCGGCATGTGGAAGGAAACCGGGGAAATTTCCGAATGTTGTCTTAAAAAATTTTTCAAATCTTTCTGCAATTTTTATCCTCTCATAAATCAAGTCCAGCGCTTAAATTTCTCATGAAATCCTGCACGTTGGTTACTATTCCCTTGGCGGCAAGGCTTCCTCTGTCGCCCAGCTTGTTGGCGGCGAATTCGGAAGTATCCACCATGTAGAAATATATCGGTCTAACCGTTCCGTCCGAAAGGACTCTGTAAGTAGGAGTCATGTTTCCTGCCGCTATGGTATGCAGAACTGTAGCCATGCCTATTACTACAGTCGCTTTGCGTATGTGGGATCGTATCGTGTCCTGTCCCACATAGTTGTCCTCGAGAACCTCCGGCAGAGGTCCGTCGTCTCTTATGGATCCGTTGAGCACAAAAGGCACGTCGTTTTTTACGCAGTTGTATATTATTCCGCTTCGTATGCCCTCATTTTCTATGAAGGCAGGGATAGACTCATAAGTATTTATGGCGTTGATCGTATCCAGATGGTTATAATGCCCCATAAAATGCTGTTTCTGATCGACTATATCGCAGCCCAGCGCAGTACCAAGATATCCTCCCTCCAGATCGTGAGTGGCCAGGGCATTTCCCGCAAGCAGAGCCTGGCAGTATCCCTTGGCTATTATCTCTCCCATGACTCTTCTGGCTTCCGTATCGAAACTGCATGCAGGCCCCAGTACCCATACCACGTAACCGCCCGTCTCTTTTTCATACTTCAAAAGCTCGATGAGCTCTTTGTAGTCCTGAGTGAAAGAGGTCTCCCTGCTTCTGGCCTGTCTGAATGCGAAAGTGTTTTTTATCTCCTCTTCTTCTTCTCTGACCCAGCAGTCATCGTGAACATAGATACCTTCGCTGGCGTCTTCCGTCCTGCCGGTGACTATCATATCTCCGGCCTTGATGTTTCTGAATTCCACCACTCTTATCTTTTCTCCGTCCCATACCGGCACGGCGTCCATTCTGCTGTCCTTAGCCAAATGCCATTTTCCGTCTATCTTAAAATATTCGGGAAATATGGAAGTGGCATGAAAGCCTTTAGGCGCAGCCTTTGCGTGAGGAGCTCTCACCAGGCTTGCATTTGGCGCGTCGGTAAACATCTTCTTTGTAAAATCCGGCTCTTTATATTCAGCTAATTTAAAACTCATGTCTGATACCTCTCTTCTATGTGACATCGGTTATTGTATCATATTTATAAAGAGAATAAAATACAGAATCAGACCTGTACGATTTTAAATCTCATATCGAATATTTTTAATTAAATATATTGAAAATTCAATAAATTTTTACTATACTGTATTCTATACTAAAAAATATATCAAAAATAAAATTTTATTTTTATGTTCAGATGATGCGAGGCAGGTGATTCATATGAAAAAGAAAAGTTCAAAAAATACTAAGGGAAAGATCGTTTCCGCCGCATGGCAGCTCTTTTACCAACAAGGGTATGACGACACTACCATAGATGAGATAGTGGAAGCATCCGGAACCTCCAAAGGGTCTTTTTATCACTATTTCGACGGTAAAGACGCCCTTCTCACTTCTCTTTCTTATCTGTTCGACGAAAAATACGAAGAGCTGATAGATACCATGGATCCTTCTCTTTCTCCGCTGGACAAACTCATCTTTATAAACAGAGAACTCTTTATGATGATAGAGAACACAGTATCTGTATCGCTGCTGGCTCAGCTCTTTTCATCACAGCTCATCACCAAGGGAGAGCGTCATCTCCTCGAACCCAGCAGGACTTATTATAAACTTCTGCGGCAGATAACCATCGAGGGGCAGCAAAGCGGTTTCTTCAGAGAAGAACTGTCCATCAACGACATAACTAAAGCATACGCAGTCTTTGAGCGGGGATTGATGTACGACTGGTGTCTGTGTAACGGCAACTACTCTCTGTGCCAGTACTCCTCCATGATGCTTCCCCTGTTTCTCAAGGGTTTCTGCAGGTAATGCAAAATCTCCCGTCGCCGCATATTATAGATGGTGACGGGAGATTTCGCAAAAATCAACAGCCATATGATGACCGGCCAATGACAACCGGCCATCTGTGCAATGAAAATTTATTTCTTAAGAGATTCTGTCAGAGAATCTGCCAGAGCTTCTATTTCCTTCATATTCGACTCGTTAGGAGACGAGTTGACTGAAACCTGAGCAGACAGTACCAGACATTCTTTGAGTTCCTCCTCGATGAACTCCTTCATCAGAGACCCTGATTTGATTGCCCAGGTGCCGTTCTCTATTATTCCGAAAGTTCTCTTCTGGAAATTGAGCGCCTTAAGATGATGAAGAAAATCATACATCTTAGGATATATGTTCAGGTTATAAGTCGGTGAGGCCAGCACTATGTGGCTGTATTTAAAAGCTTCGGCGATCAGATAAGACACATCTGTATCGGATACGTCATATACTGCCGTTTTAGTGATTCCTCTCTCGCACAGAGCCGTCGCCAGAGTCTGCGCTGTCTTCTCTGTATTTCCGTACATAGAAGCATAGACTATCAGCACGCCCTTTTCCTCAGGCTCATATCTGCTCCACTTGTCATGCTTGTCGATATAATACTTCAGGTCTTTTCTCCATACGGGACCGTGAAGAGGGCAGAAGGTGGTGATCGGCACGGACGCCGCCTTTTTTAACAGATGCTGAACGAAGGGGCCGTATTTTCCTACTATATTGCAGAAATACCTTCTGGCGTCATCTATCCAGTCCCTGTCGAAATCCACTTCATCGGCAAAGAGTTTTCCGTCCAGGGAACCGAAAGTTCCGAAAGCATCAGCGGAGAAAAGAACTCCGTCAGTGGTGTCAAATGTCACCATAGCCTCCGGCCAGTGTACCATAGGAGCGGCCACAAAGGTCACCGTATGTTTTCCAAAGTTCTTGGTATCTCCTTCTTTGACTTCTTCTTTTCTTCCCTCTACGTCGAATCCGAACTGATGCATGAACATAAAGGATTTCTCGTTGCTTATCACTTTACATTCAGGATACCGTATCAAGACTTCTTCTATAGAAGCTGCGTGATCCGGTTCCATGTGGTTTATGATGAGGTAATCGAGAGTTCTGCCGCTGAGAACTTCTCTCACGTTTTCGAGAAATTCTCTGCATCCCGACCAGTCTACGGTGTCAAACAACACGGTCTTTTCGTCCATCAGAAGGTAAGAGTTATATGATACTCCCCTCGGTATGGGATGAACGTTTTCAAAGAGATGCAGCCGCTTGTCGTTTACTCCCACCCAGTACAGGTCTTCGGTCACTTTTCTTACAATGCTCATTTTCTGCTTCTCCTTTCATTATACTTCTTCAGACGAGGGGATAAAGTTTGACTTCTCCTCGCCGCACTCAGGACAAGTCCATTCCTGCGGAATGTCCTTAAAGCGTGTTCCGGGAGCGACTTCGCCTTCTTCGTCGCCCAGTTCAGGTATATATTCATATCCGCAGCCCAGGCAGACGTATCTTCCTACAGGCGCCGGAGACGGTTCTTCCGGAACTTGTCTCTTCATCTTTACCATAGGCGGCGCAGGCTTCTTGGGAGAGTCTCCTCCCAGAGCCTTTATCAATTCAGGGATTATCTCGTTCAGGTCTCCTACGACGCCGTAGTCGGCATTCTTGAATATAGGGGCGTTAGCGTTTGTATTTATCGCTACTATGGTAGAAGCGTCCTTTATTCCCTTAAGGTGCTGGCTCGCGCCTGAAATTCCGCAGGCTATATAGAGATTGCCCGTAAACTTCTGGCCGCTCATCCCCACGTATCTGTTGAGAGGCACATACATGAGCTGTTCGGCCACGGGTCTTGATGAACCTACGGCGGCTCCGGCAGCTTTGGCCAGTTTTTCTATCAGCTTCATGTTTTCCTTTGAGCCTACTCCCTTGCCGGCGCTGACTACTCTTTCGGCTTCTATTATAGGAGTATCGATATCTATTCCCACGGAAAAGTCATATCCGTCGGCCTTGAGGGCTTCTGCCAGAGCGGTAGCTTTTTCTGCCGGAGATCCGTCTTTAAAGATCATCTTTTTTCTGGCCCCTGTAACAGGCAATTTCTTTACCGCCGTCTTTGCGGCCGGAGCCGCCTTGGCAGCCTTGCCCAATATGTGGGACGCTATCACCACGTTCTGTATCTCGTTAGTTCCCTCATAGATAGTACAGATCTTAGCGTCTCTGTAGAATCTCTCTACTTCCATTCCTTTCAGGTATCCGTTTCCTCC
>FR882598.1:60122-77784 GCA_000435715.1 Firmicutes bacterium CAG:145 | reverse complement strand
GTTGACTACTTGCAGGCATATGTCCGAAGCGTATTTCTTAGCCATCGCCGATTCCATTCCATAAGGCTGATGATTCTCTTTCAGCTCAGCGGCGCTGTATACCAGAAATCTGGCCGCTCTGATCTTAGTGGCCATCTCGGCGATCTTGAATTGTATGGCCTGAAGCTGAGCTATCGGAGCTCCGAACTGTTCTCTCTCCTTGGCGTACTCTACGGCCGCTTCATAGGCCCCCTGAGCGATACCTAAAGCCTGAGACGCTATGCCGATACGTCCTCCGTCAAGAGTAGCCATGGCGATCTTGAAGCCCTGGCCTTCTTTTCCTAAAAGGTTTTCTTTAGGTATTTTGACATCGCTGAAAAGCAGCTGGCAGGTAGCCGACGAACGGATACCCATCTTGTCGTAATGATCTCCGAAGGTGAATCCTTCCCATCCTTTTTCCACTATGAAGGCGCTGATGCCCTTGGTTCCTATGCCCGGGGTCGTGACTGCAAAGATCACATATGTATCTGCCTCTCCTCCGTTAGTGATGAATATCTTTTCTCCGTTCAGAATATAGTGATCGCCTACCAGTTCAGCAGTAGTCTCTGTACCGCCGGCGTCGGAGCCCGCATTAGGCTCTGTAAGTCCGAAGGCTCCTATCTTTTCGCCCTTGGCGAGAGGAATGAGATATTTCTCTTTCTGCTCCTGTGTTCCGTAAGCGTAGATAGGATATGCTCCCAGAGAAACGTGAGCCGACAATATCACTCCCGTTCCGCCGTCCACTCTGGACAGTTCTTCCACGGCTATGGCGTAGCTGAGTATATCCTTTCCCGCTCCGCCGTATTCCTTAGGATAGGGAATCCCCATAAATCCCATCTTGCCGAAATCCCTTATCTGCTTTTTAGGAAATTCGTTGTTCTTATCGAGAGAAAAAGCTATGGGCTTTATCTCTTTTTCTGCCCATTCTCTGATCTGGGCGCGAAGCTGCTGGTGCTCCTGTGACGTTTGAAATAACATAATTGCCCTCCTTCCATATTTATACTATCATTTTAATCGATAAGAAGGCATAAGTATGTAACCAAGGTTACATTATATGATAAGTATGATAAAAATTGTGCAATCATTATTGCAGGCGTAAGCTTTATCACAGATATAAAAAGCCCCTCTGCCTTTTCGGGAGAGGGGAGGTCAAAAGAGAGACCGACGCTTTAAAACTAATCGGCCAGTTTTTCAAGAGCGTATCTGTCTAAGACCGTGATTCGATTTTTTTCCACATCGATGAGACCTTCTTCTTTGAGTCTCATCAGAGCTCTCGACAGAGAAGGTCTGGCTACTCCCAAAAAGTCCGCCAGCTCTTCTCTGCCCATTTTAAGATATACCGTATCGTCATCGCCGTCAGAACCTTCCAGACAATCTAAAAGCCAGTTGGCGATGCGTTCCTTTAATGACGTAGGCGTTACCATGCTTATTTTCTTCATGGCCTGAATCTCTTTGGTAGATAATATCCCCAGCATATTTCTTATAAGCCGCTGATGGTGAGCGCACGTATTGTCGCAGAAACAATGAAAGTATTCCCAAGGGATTTCAAGCACCTCTGTCTCGCAAGCTGCTTCTGCATCGTAGCCGTAGCAGGCTTCTTCTCCCAAAAAGCAGCTTTCACCGAATATTCCACCTTCGCAAGCCTCGTCTAAAAATTGTTTCTTGCCTGAAAAGAGATTTTTTACAAATTTGACTCTGCCCTTTAAAAGAACGAAAAGCCTGCGGGGTTCGTCTCCCTGAAAGAACACCTTTTCTCCCTGAGCGTACCTCTTTATATTGCTCTTTGAACAGACAAGTATCTTGTCTATGTTCTCCTGGCTTATGCCGCCAAACAGTAAATTTTCTCTGATTTCCATTTTACTTTATTACGTCACATCCCATGTATTTTCTCAATGCTTCAGGTATGATCACACTGCCGTCCTCCTGCTGATAATTCTCCAGCACTGCGGCTACAGTTCTTCCCACTGCCAGTCCGGAGCCGTTGAGAGTATGCACGAACTCGGCCTTTCCTGTCTCTTCATTTCTGTAACGTATGTTGGCTCTCCTGGCCTGATAATCTTCAAAGTTGCTACACGAAGATATCTCTACGTATCTTCCGTAGCTAGGCATCCACACTTCTATATCATAAGTCATAGCCGATGAGAATCCCAGGTCCCCCGAACTGAGCCTCACTACTCTGTATGGTATTTCGAGCCTCTTTAAGACTTCTTCTGCGTCGGACGTCAATTTTTCAAGCTCATCGTAGGAAGTTTCCGGCTTGACGAATTTGACCAGCTCCACCTTGTTGAACTGGTGCTGTCTGATCAGACCTCTCGTATCTCTTCCGGCTGAACCGGCTTCCGCACGGAAGCAAGGAGTATAAGCCGTATAGTATACTGGCAGTTCTGCCTCGGCCATTATCTCCTGCGCTCTCAAATTGGTGACAGGCACCTCTGCCGTCGGGATGAGGAAGAAGTCCTTTTGCGGAACGTAGAACATATCTTCTTCAAACTTAGGCAGCTGACCTGTTCCCGTCATAGCCGCCCTGTTTACCATGAACGGCGGCAGTATCTCCACATAGTCCTGATCTATGGTGTGAAGATCGAGCATAAAAGATATCACCGCTCTCTCGAGTCTGGCGCCCAGACCCTTGTAAACCGTGAATCTGGCTCCCGAGATCTTGGCCGCCCTGTCAAAGTCCAATATATCCAGATCTGTTCCTATATCCCAGTGAGCCTTGGGCTCAAAGCTGAAATTTCTCGGCTCATGGAATTTTCTCAGTTCTAAATTATCGCTGTCATCTTCTCCCGTCTGTACGTCTTTATATGGCGTATTAGGTATGCCCAGCAGCGTATCCTTCAGCTTCTTTTCTATCTCTGTTAGCTTCGCGTCCAGTTCTTTTATCTCAGCAGAAAGTTCTTTCATCTCTGCCATGACGGCAGCAGTATCTTCTCCGGCTTTTTTGAGTTTAGGTATCTCCTTTGAAACGGTATTCTGACGGTTTTTCATCTGTTCAACTTTGAGGAGTATCTCTCTTCTTTGGCTGTCAAGTCCGGGAACTTCCGAAAGGCCAAAATCGCCTTTACATCTCTTCTCCACGGCCGCCTTTACGTTATCATAGTCTTCTCTGATTCTCTTAATGTCTAACATAGCTATCCTCTTTTCTATATTTTACCCTTAGCGGCAAGTTCTTCACTCTAAGGTCAGTAAATCAAAACAAGTTTTTCCTGTATTTTATGTAGAGCTTTCTAAGCAGGCTCATCTTTTGCGCCAGTTCTATCTGCAAATCAGACGCCAGCTGATATTCTCCGTTATCCAGCGCCTCCTTGACCCTCGTCAAAAGACCTTTGGATGAAAGACTGTCCTTGGCTATCGAGTATCTCATCTCGTTTATTCTTTCCCAATTAGCTATGTCGTAATCGGTAGCGTCGGTTCCATGGATCATCCTGTAGCCTCTTATATCTCTCATATACTCGGGAATTATCCTGTCGTGAAGTTCCTTCTTCCACTGATCTATCGCATAGGTAGCGAAAGACTCTATGGCAAGGGGCGGGATAACTCCCCCTCCTGAAATAGCCTCTGTCTTCTCCGGATAATCATAGAACCCCTGTATATTTTCCCACACTGTTTCCGGAGCCACTCCGAAGAGCGTATTTCTCTCTTCATCGGTGTAATCCTCGAATACATCTTTTTCACTTCTGTATTCTCTGTCTTTCTCCAGGTAGAAGTCTTCTTCTCCGTACTTCTTTGAAAGGGAACTTTCAAGTTCAGAAGGCGTCTTCTCTTCTCTGAGCGCCTTATCTATGCCGTCCAGCATGGCCATATAGCTTGAGGCCAGTACCAGATATGTATTGGACTTTGGATGTGGAGACCGAAGTTCAAATCTCGTAGCCATAGTCTTGTTCCTGTCCCTCACCAGGCCTATCAGGATCGTTCTGTTTCTCGAAGGTTCGGCGGCGCTGTGTCCCAAGGAGGTCACTACGCACACCGGCGCTTCATAGCCTGGTTTTTGCCTGTTCAGAGCGTCTATGGTAGGACTGACAAAAGGATTTATAGCCTCATAATTCTTCAACAATCCCATGAGTCCTCCAAAGCCCACCGGACTGAGAAAATCCTCATTAGGCTTTTCTGAAGAAAACAGGTTTATCATCTTGCCGTTTTTAAGCCTGGCAGATACTCCAAGGTGAGTATGCTCACCGTTTCCGGCTACGCCTTCTACCGGTTTGGCCATAAAGGTAGTCATAAGTCCGAACTGGTTGAAAACGTCTCTCACTACGTATTTGATCTGTTTCTCATTGTCAGCGGCCTGCATGGCCCCGGAGTATTTCCAGTCTATCTCCAGCTGTTCCATTATGTGGTCGTGGGCGCCGCTACGCGTGAGCTTTGATTTTACTCCACCCACTTCTTTATGGCCCATCTCCATTTCAAATCCGTAGTAGTCAAGTATCTCGAGAGACTTTTCAAGGGCAGTCCTTACAGGCCCGTAAGTCCTCTTCCAGTACTGTTCTTTGAGTTCCTGAGAAGTAGACAGCTGTTCTTTGTCCGCCTTATCTTCTGGAGTTCTCACCCAGAATTCCAGCTCTGTAGCGCTGGTTATGAGGATCTCGTCTATTTCATCGGGGCTGTCTGCGCCCTTTATATACTTGAACACATAAGGATGTTCTCTCAGCAGTTTCATCAGGTCTTCCTTAAATTTATCTATAGACCCTCTGAGAATAGATCTGGATCCCACCTCCGCTCTCTCGTTATGGATGAGAAAGGATGGTATCCTCAATGTTCCCACGGGAAGCGAAAGCTTCCCGGAAACATTGTCAAAGTTATAATCTACATACCAGTTGACGCTCTTGTCGGGGATCATATCCACCTTGGCATTGTTTAATACGGCAATCTTGGGCAAATGCACGCTGGAACCATCCGTCTGCACTCCATGTTCAAGCATATCGTCCATATCGTTTAAAAACAATTTAACGGGGATCCTCTCGTCCGTATCGTTTCCCGCTATATCGAGTCCCACAAACGAGACGAATTCTACCTCCGGATGTTGGGTAAGGATGCCCGTAAGGGATTCCTTATCGTGTTTTTCCGGAGGAATTTTGAACAACATTCGTTCAAAATCAAAGTCCAGCATATTTTACCTCCAAAGTAAGTCTTATTTATTGTCGTTTATTCTATCTGCAAGGGCGCTCTGCCCTTGGATCGTTGAGTTTAAGCTGCCAGCTGACTTAGAGCGTCCTCCAGCTCCTCCATGTACTCTCCGTAAGCGGCCCAGTCTCCCTGCTGCAGAGCAGACTGCGCGTTGTCGTAAGCGGACGCCGCTTTCTGGATGAGTTCCGTCTGGCTCAGTTCAGAAGTAGTGGAAGTGCCCTGTCCCGTCTCTTCATTTGCAGACTGCTGCTCGTTTACCGAGCCTCCCGAAGAGTCTATTCCGGACGCGGCTTCATCTCCGAACAGGGATACCAGGCACTCGGCCAGAGTTTCCTCGTAAGCTATCTTATCATCATAGGCCACGATTATCCTCTTGACTTCAGGTATACTGGAATTAGTCGCCTCCAGATAAACCGGCTCTACATAAAGGATAGAGGAATTTATAGGAATTATGAACATATTTCCTCTTCTATAAGTAGTTCCTGAAGAATTCCAGAGAGAAAATTCCTTGGAAATCTCTGTATTCTGATCTATCTGAGCCTCTACCTGCTCCGGTCCGTATATGGTCTTACTCTTAGGGAACTGATACAATACCAGCTCGCCGTAATGATCGCCGTCGTTACGGGCCACCATCAGAGCCGTCATATTTTTCTTGCTCTTAGGGGTAAACGGTATGGAGTTAAAGAACTCTGCCCTTTCTTCTCCCGGAAGTTTTGCGATATAATATGTAGGGGTCATCTGCACCTGTTCCGTACCGTATATCTCATAAGCTATATCCCACTGGTCTTCGTTTAGATAGAAGACGCTTATGTCCTCCATATGATATCTGGTATAGATATCAGCCTGGATCTGAAGGAGAGAGTTAGGGTAGCGTATATGCGCCTTAAGTCCCTCTGGCATCTGATCTCCGCTCTTGAACAGGGTAGGATATATCTTGGCATAAGTAGCGGCTATAGGATCTTCCTCATCTACTATATAGAAATCCACGTCTCCGTTATATGCGTCCACCACTACCTTTACGGAGTTCCTTATATAGTTGGTACCCCTCTCATCGTCAAAAGGCTGAGAATACGGGTAGTTGGAACTCTCCGTGTAGGCGTCTACCATCCAGTACAGTTTGCCGTCTACAGTGACCATATAAGGATCGTCTTCATATGACAGATAAGGCATTATAGTCCTGACTCTGTCCATGACATTTCTGTGTATTATTATCTTAGAATCGCTGTCGATGTTGGAAGATACCAGCAGTTTTACACTTCCCTCCTTGACCGCAAATACGAGACGGTTGAAGAAGTTCATGTTGATGCCGGCGTCGCCCTCATAACGAGTATATTCGTTGCTCTCTCCCGACGGATAGTCGAACTCGTCTTCGTCAGTTCCCACGATGACATATTCGTTGGAGAGTTCTCCGAAATAGATCTCCGGTCTGGTGATCTGTATCTCTTCTACTGAAGACTCCGGCGGAATATTTCCGATGAGCACGTCAGGCTGTCCGCTGGCCGCCACTTTATCTACTCTGGAAAGGGTTATTCCGTATCCGTGAGTATATTTCAGATGGCGGTTGAGCCATGAATCGCTTATCTTGCTTTCGTCTATCTCTCTGGTGGCAAGATAAGTCTGAGTATACTTTCCGTCGATCATATATCTGTCGTTGTCTACGTCATTAAACGTATAGTACTGACGGATGCTCTGCGTCTGATTGTAGAACTGCTGAGCAGGGTCGAAATCGTTTATACGTATGTTGCTTATAGTTTCCGAATTCTCGGCTATGTCGCTGCCGGTCAGAGTGTTGTCTGCGGCAAAGGATGTAGTCGTCACATCCTCAAGCTGATAAGCGTACTGAGTGAACTCTATGTTTCTCTCCAGATATTCTTTCTCTTTGTTCAGTTCGTCAGGCGATACTATGAAATTCTGTATCAGCATGCCTGCTCCAGTTCCCAGCAAGCCTACTGCGATCATGATCACAGGCACTGTCAGAATCTTCTTGTATGCTTTTTTCTTCATGTTCAGCACGAACATGATAGCCGCTATCACCGACAGCACGCAGAGTATCCTGAGTTTCCAGAGCGTAACGGTAACGTCTGTAAATCCGGCCCCGTAAACTGCTCCAGTATGAGTATGAAGCAGATCAAACTGCTGAAGGAAGAAACTCAGGCCCAGCATTATGAAGAATATAAATCCCAGAAGGGATATCTTTCCTGAAGCTATATGCATCAGCTGTTTAAAATTGGTGTCGTCGAACTGTTTCTTAGGTTTTACAGGTCTGGCCTGATATTTCTTACCCGTAAACGCCTCGCTGAATTTGCCGAAGAAATCGTTGGCGTTGTTAGTCTTCTTGTTTCCGTTTTCAAACGGATTGGAACTTCCAGAATATCTTTCTTCGCCATCTGCAGGCTGAGCGTCAGGCGGCACTTCTTCTTTGAATACGTCCGGAGTTCTGACCGTCATCAGGATTATGTAATATATGACCGTCAGGATTATAAATCCTATTATCACACCGATAAGTATCTCGTTGAGCTGCGTCAGGAAATCGAGCTTAAATATATAAAACGATATATCCATATTGAACAGCGGATCCGATATGTCGAACGATGTGCCGTTGGCAAATTTCAATATCTCAAACCACAGCTGCATTATCGTCATCACCGTGGCAAATATGCCGAAAACGGCGGAAAGCGCGATCGTCGTCTTTCTCAGCTTTCTCATGTCGGTCTCTTCCGAAGATGCTATCTTCGAAAAGTAACCCTTTTTGAGCTTGCTTAAGTAAAGATAAACAAGTCCTGTGACCACGATAAACGTAGGTACGCCTACGGTAAGCTGCGTCACCAATTTCTTAAAGAACACAGACAGGTAGCCCATCTCTTTAAACCACAGAAAGTCGGCTATAAAGCCTATAAGGCTTACAAACAGCACGACCACCAAGACTATAGCCAGTATTATAAAGCTAAGTCTTTTTTGTCCTTTTCCCATTATACAGTTTCCTCCTTAACCTCATCCACAATTATACCATTGTCGGTGCCGGCAAGACGCACTGTCTGATAAGATGTGACTGTGCTTCCGTCAGCTGCCGCAAAAGTAATCTTGTTTAAAACATAATACTCATCGGTACCACTTCTGATTTCACCTATTTCAAGGCTGTTTATACCTACAAGATTTTCATCCTGGTTTCTGTCCTGCCATCCGTTATAATATCCTATCACGGCTTCTACTATGGCCTTGCCGTATGCATCTTCCTGCCCCTGAGCGGAAGATGCAGATCCGTTGTCAAACGCCTGCGTCTGCCCTATCTGTTCAAAAGAATATGTCTTGTTCAGATCATATTTGAGATCGGGCTGGTACGTCACCGTTCCTATTTTATCTCCGGTCTCTGCCAGTTCGCTCACATACTGATACATGTAGGAGTTTTCCTCTTTGGTCTCTTCTGTCTGAGGCTGCTCCTCATCGTCTCCTGTAAAAACAGACGTCACTTTTGACATGAACTGGTCAACAGCCTTGGAAAAACCGCTGTCTGGTGCTATGGCCTTTGCTCCTATTATCACCAGCTCTATGGCTACGATGACTGCCAGTATCACGATCAGGGCTTTGACCACTTTGTTGCCTTTATATTCTTCATCGTCGTCATCATCATAATCGTCTGCAGGCGTCACTTCTTTTTTGGAAGGAAGTACATCACTGCCGCCGTCATCGCCGCTGCTGCTATCGTCACTGTCAAAGGAGTCAAGAGGGAAGACATCTGAATATCTGAGCTTTGTCTTTTCTTTCTCTTCACGAAAGGGAGGCTGCTCCTCCTCTTCCGAGGGTGCATCTTCTTCTGTCTTTTCGTCATCCTCACCGAGATCCGCAGCATCCGCATCTCCGGTGAAGTCCTCTCCGTTGGAGTTGACATCCTCTTCTTTATCTTCGGTCTCCTCAATCTCAGACGCGCTTAAAGCGTCTGCCGTCTCTGATGCGGCTATTGACGCAGCCATAGATACCGCAGCGCCTACTGCCGCCGCCTTTTCCTCTCCGGATAAACTTTCTTCTCTTTCTGATCGTTGTGTCAGGCTGTCCTCAGCATCGCCTGCTCCGTCTTTCACCTCCGGTTCTTCATCAGCCATTACAGCTGCAGTCAGCGGAGGTACTACCACCGCCACCTCTTTTAGCGGCGCCACCAGAGGAGTCTCCGGTTCTATAAAGACCTCTTCAAATTTAGGGGGCTCTTTTACCTCTCTGCTTATGGAATCTTCAGGTGTTATTTCTTCCCACTCTGTCTTTCTCTGGCTTTCCATCTCCTCTATGCGGGATTTTTCTCTGTCCAGAAGCTCTTGAAAAGCATCTTTCTTAGCGTTATACGTGAAAAACTGATCTTTCTCTTTAGGAAGGCTGGTGCGGCTGTACTGTATAGTAGCGCCTTTTTCATCCGCTTTCATCTCATCCATGGCGTCTTGGCCGAACAGCTCTCTCTCAAGATCCACGATGGAAAGAGGTTCCTCTTTTTTTATCTCGTCTTTATATAAATCTTCTTTTTTATGGTCTGAAGGTATTTCTCCGGTATTAATCTGGCCGGAAATCTCCGCCGTTTTCTCTTCAGCATCACTTTCTTCCCTGTCTTCGGGGAGAATCTTTTCTACAGTTACCGGTTTAGGCTCACGCCTCCTCTCGATCACAGCTTCCCAGTTCAACTCGAAATCATCGTCCTTCTTGCTGTCTCTGTCAGGAAATCCGTCTAAATTCCAATCAAAGTGAACAATTTCCTTCTTTGGTTCCTTGCTGTAGGGACCCTCTTCTATAAGCTGTTTAGTCCTCCTCTCTGCTTCCTGTCTGAAAGGGGGATTGAAAACTACCTCTTCGTATTTTTGAGAATTCGATGCTTCGCGTGCAATATCCTCTCTGACTTTAGCGCCGCAATGAGCGCAAAATTTGTCTCCGTCATGTAATGGGTTTCCGCATTTGGTACAAAACATTATTTCCCTCCGTCTTGCTTGTATGCCTGTCATTCTTATATCAGTTATCAGTCTTTTATCTTCTCTTTAAGTTCTTCTTCGGTAAAGACTCTTCCGGAGCGAGTCGTATCCATATTATCAGGCCCGAATTTCTTTATGACAGAATTCTTTTCCGCCTTTGGTTCATGATACCAAACTGCGGAACTTACGCCGGCGTTGCCGGCCGGATCATTCTGCTCTGTGATTTGGATCCCTATCTCGCCTGTCATCCCGGCGCAGATTTCTGCCTCATCGCTGTGTGCTTCAGCTTCAGCCTTGGCTTTTTCGATTTCCCGGGTAATCTCTTCTATGCTTATATCGTATCTGGTGTCGCTCCTTCGAAACGACTTATCCCGGCCCACCGTCTCTTTTTCATCTGAGCCTTCCAAAGCGCCGTCTTCAGAAGCTTTCATATATATTTCGCAAGTCTCTGTCTTCTTCGGCGAGTATTTGATCTTTACTTCTGCGCCTTGTATCTTTATCTCAACTTCTTCCAGCGACTGGGCCGAAAGTCCTGCGATCTCTCCCAGCAAAGCTTCTATGCTTTCTTTTGAACTGGCTTTCTTTATATAAATCGGAGACTCGGCCTCCCTTTTATCGCTATTCTTTATACTCGCCGGTTCTGTTTTAATCTCCGCGGATAAAGGCTTGTCCTCTACGGGTTCTGCGGCATGGTCAGTGTTCCGTTCTTTATCTTTCTCCTCTAAAAAAGTCTTTTCGTCAAAGTCCAGATCTTCCTGATCGTCTTTCTTTCGAGCCGATATTATTACGGCGATTATGATTATGAGTAAAGCAGCCGCGGCTCCCGCAATCATTAAAATATTAAGATGTTGACGGATAAACTCCGTTATCGTATCCATCATGCGGCCGATGCTTTCGCCCATAATCTTTTCTCCTGTACATATAGTTCTTATTATTATATAACAAACGCAGCCGGATTGCAAAGAAAAAAGAGCAGTTTTGAGGCTGCTCTCCCTTCTTTTTTCATTGTCTTTACTCTTTTATCTCGTACTTTCGTTTGAATTTCTCTGATTCTTCTCGTTTTTCTGATTCTTCTGATTCTTACAGTTCTTTTCGTTTCTGTTTTCGTTCTTCGCTTTCATTTTTTAACCCCTCCTTTATGTCTTATTTTGTTCACCGGCATTAAATCTATGATAGGTAATTTGAGGTTAATTTTTTCATAATTTTAGTATAAAATCAAAATTTTTGTTGACAATAATGCTGGAAAATGCTAATATAACTTCTGTGCCAATTCGACGCATTTATAATTTGCATCTTTAGCTCAGCTGGCAGAGCACCTGACTCTTAATCAGGGTGTCCAGGGTTCGAACCCCTGAAGATGCACCAAAGAAAACGAGACGGATCTTTCCGTCTTGTTTTGTTTTTTTGTGTATGCGAGGGTTCGAACCCGTGAGGGCACGAGCGTAAGCGAAAAGCCCCTGTGAGGCTTTGAGCAGCGAGTGGTCCGAGGCCGGCTTCGCCGGGCGAGGACGCAGTCTGCCGGCACAAGCAAGGCAGACGGTCGAACCCCTGAAGATGCACCACCTTCAAACCCTTGTAATTTCAACATTCTCAAGGGTTTTTCTTTTGGCGTTTTGCGTTTATTTTATGTTTTAAAACTCCTCTTTTTTCCTCAGTTTTCCTTTATAATCAGGCAAAAAATCAGGCAACTTTTTTGTTGCCTGGCATTTTTAAAAAAGTGTTGGTAACCCACGAAATCTGTTATATTACATAATCGCAAAAAAGGAAAGTCGGTAACGATGAGCAAGCAAAAGAAAAACCGCCGAAAAGATGAAACAACAGACAAAAAGTTAAATCTTATAACAGCGGTTATCAATCTCATTATAGCAGTTATAAATATAATTGCAATAGTGAAATTTCAAAGCTAAGTCGGAGACTGCAGAGTCTTTATAAGATTAATAGAGAATGTTCAGGTACGCTGTCATTCCCGGTACCTAATCTTTTTTGCTTCTTTCCGAGAATTTTTTCTTGTCAAGTCTCGGATTTCTTGGATTACATAGGTTTTGCGGGAATTTTTGACTGTATTACAGAGTCTGAGGTCATCTTTTAGCCTTTTTTTGTGGATTTTTTCTCTGATAATTCCCGCAAACCGCCTTGAAATTCGTTTTACCGAGAATGCGCCATCAAAAATTCCCGTAAGTACTCCAATTTTTGAGAAAGCCGAGACTTTCATGGCAAAGTCATAGCGCAGCGACATCGTCTTTATTTTATGCCGCAGACTCGGATGAAAAAATAAAATCTGGGCGTAGCTCCCTGCAATCTCTCCCCATCTTTGATGAAGTGAAGCAAGCAGCAAGGCAGAACGGACAGCTTAGGCCATAGGCCCAAGAAGCGCAGCGTTGCAGCAAACGCCGAAAGCTTTTCTTTAATCAAGGTTTAGCAAAAGGGGATTGCGAACTACCGCCTACAAGGAGGGATACTTCCGGCGTTTGTTAAATTATCTATGTGCATAGGCTTTTAATGCCAAATCATTTCTTACCTTTTCTCTTTGGCATACTATTTCCATGTTCCCTTAACTAAGAAATATATCTCAATATTTTCATTCAGCAAAGCTCTTTCTTCAAATGCCCATATGTATCCGGTTATATAATCTTTAGACACACTTTTAGACGGCACAAATCCACCTATCCAATTAAATTTCGGTGTTGCTATAACCACCGGTGTTGAAATAAATACGCCTTTGGGTAAAGCCACACTCACATTGTAATATCGCACAGACCCCTCTATACTGGTATATGTCGGTTTTATAGTAAAACTTCCCCATGCCTCAGATTCTCCGGCAAACCATTTTTTATATGCCCATCCGCTATTCACATGCGTTTCGATTACATAATCTTCTGCGGTACTATTTAAATATTTCTCGTTCATATTCTTCTTCCTCTCTTTCTTTAAATAAAGCTATTGACTGTTAGCAATTACGCTACTTCCATCTTCCTATCGCATGAACATGCGCTGTTAACTCTGACCTTTCAGGCTGAGCAGCAGTCCAAACAAAAAGTCGAAGTATAGAAGATATCGAATTATTGCTTGGCGTTACCCCACCTATCCAATTTCCCAAGATGTTCGCTTCTATAGTGGGTAAGTCAGTGAATAAACTTGAAGGAAATGGAACACTATGATTAGACCAGTATACCGCTCCCTCGTTTTGTATTGACATATCTGATAACACAAATGACCGCCAACATTCCGCAATTCCGCTGTTCCACTTTCGATACGTCCAAATATCTTTTGTTCCTTGCTCAACTATATAATCTTTCATTGATCCCGTTTTTTCTATGATTTTCGTAAGCAATGTAATAAGTTTTCTTTCCAAAGTTATATCTACTCCCACTCTATAAAATCTTATTGCATTTGGTTCGGAAATCAGGTAAAATTTATCTGCAGCTAAGTTTTTATACGGATTTCCGAATTTTATGGAGGATACAACAGAGAACATAGGAGAATATATATGTATGACATTTATTGCAGGCTCAGGGATGATAAAAAATTGAAAGACTCGGATGTTGCAAAGGCTACAGGCATTACTAAATCTACCTTTTCTGACTGGAAGACCGGCAGGAGCAAGCCGAAGCAAGATAAGCTTCAAAAAATTGCCGACTTCTTTGGCGTGACGTTGGATTATCTGATGAACGGAACGTGTGATAATCAGATAAACACCATAGCCGCCCACCACGATGACGCAGAATGGACTGAAGAAGAGCTTGAAGAAATAGAAGAATTTAAAAGATATGTTCTCAGCAAGAGGAAAAAATGACATTCTTTTATCTGCTGAATACTGTAATCACAATCGCCGGCATAGCCGGCGGCTGTTTGTTCCTCGGGCTTTGCCCTGGGAACCGGCTCTTAAGAGATAGGACTAAAACGAGATAAGGATCCTTATCTCGTTTTATATATGTTCTGCCTCATTATCCCCCCTCTCCTGATCCTCTTTTTTACGCCTCGCTTTTTTATTTATCAGGCTTTCTCTGAACCATTGACTTTAGACCTGCATGTTGATAAACTCTAAAGCAAAGGAGATCAAAATGGAATTAAAATACGATAATCCTGCCGGTAAATATCTCTGCAGGATATGCCAGGGATTTTTAAAAGCAGGGATGTTCCTGCTTCCGTGGAGGACTCCGGAAGTTCTCAGAGGCGAAGGTTCCTCTGTACAGCTTCCGGCTCTCATAAGAGAAAAAGGCTTCGAGAAGGCCCTCATCGTTACCGGACAGAACGTTAGAAGACATGGCCTCTTAGATGATATGCTCAAAGTGATGGATGAACTGGGTCCCTCTTACGTAATCTACGACGGTTCGCACCCTAATCCCACAGATAAGGACGTAGAGGCCGGCGTCAGGATTTACAATGACAATGACTGTCAGGCTATAATCGCTTTCGGAGGCGGTTCTCCAATGGACTGTGCCAAGGGGATCGCCGCCATGGCGTCCAGACCGGGAAAAACGGTGAGACAGCTTCAGGGTCTGTTTAAAGTGCGAAAAAAGACTCCTCCTGTTTTCGCCGTACCTACTACTGCCGGAACAGGTTCGGAGACCACCATAGCCGCCGTCATAACAGAGGATTCGACTCATCATAAAGCATCGATAAACGATCTTTGTTTAATGCCAGAAGTCGCCGTATTGGATCCCGCGCTTACGAGAGGACTTTCTCCTCAGATTACTGCCGCTACGGGCTTCGACGCCTTATGCCATGCGGTGGAATGTTACACCAACGGGACTTACAACAGCCGGCTTGAGAACGATTATGCAGAAAAAGCCGTAAAGCTGATCTACGATAACTTATATGCCGCATATAAAGACGGCGGCGATATGAACGCCCGCCAGAATATGCAGGAAGCTGCTTTCCTTGCGGGAAGAGCCTTTACGCGGGGATGCGTCGGATATGTGCATGCCATAGGACATACCCTTGGAGGCCTATACGGCGTTCCTCACGGGCTGGCCATGGCTGTGATATTGCCTCACGTCATGAGATATTTCGGCGCTTCAGTGGAGCCGAAGCTCTCCCGCCTTGCAGATATATGCGGGCTTTCAGGTTCCTGCGACCGGGAAAAGGCCGACGTCTTCATCCGCTGGATCGACCATCTGAAAGAGAATACCGGTATCCCGGGCAACTTGGATATGATAAGAGAAGAGGATATTCCTCAGATCATAAAGTGGGCGATTAAAGAAGCAAATCCCGTCTATCCGGTTCCTCAGATCTGGGGAGAGAAGGATTTCAGAGAAGTTCTGAAAAATATAAAGGGTGAGTCTTAGTTCGGATTTTTCCGAAAAGACATCACCCTCCTATCTGCGACATGATTTTCTTGCTGCCGGATCTGCCGTCAGGGCTGCGATCAGATGCAGAGTTTTGGCATGCCGCCTCTTCTGCGAAAGTATGCCCCTCAGGCTTTTTGAGAACTTCTCTCTTTATGATCTCAGTCAACTCATCTCTGCCGGCGCCGCTTCGCAGCGCCGGCTTTAAATCTATGCCGTCTTCATATTGAAGACATAATCTCAGCCGTCCGTCGGCTGTTAGTCTTATTCTGTTGCAGTCTTTGCAAAAGTTGTGAGACATGGGGCTTATGAATCCTATCTTTCCGGCAAATCCGCAAACCCTGTAGTACTCGGCCGGGCCGCATCCGGACGCGCCGCATGATTCCCGGCTCCACATCAGCTTTTTACATAGAAACGATTCGAGGCGCTGTTTCACATCCTCCCTGCTCATGCCCTCATACTCTTTTCCCGGGCCTATAGGCATCAACTCTATGAATCTGACGGATATGTCCCTGACCTCAGCCAGCAACGCCAGATCACATATCTCTGAGTCGTTAAAACCTCTTATGATCACAGAATTTATTTTCACTTCGAGGTCTTCGTACTTTTTCGTCTCATCTATGGCAGAAAGCACCGCCGGAAGGCCGTCGATCCCTGTCATCGCCTTGTATTTGTCTCTTTCTATTGTGTCCAGACTTATGCTCACAGAATCAAGCCCAGCCCTCGTAAGTTCTTTCAGCTGCTCTTTAAGAAAGATACCGTTGGTAGTCAGCGCAATCCTCTCTATCCCATCAATCTCTTTGATATTTTCTATCAGCGAAACGATATCTCTTCTTATCAGAGGTTCTCCTCCGGTGAGTCTTATCCTGCTTATCCCCGCTTTCACCGAAGCTTGGGCTATCCTGAGTATCTCGTCAAAAGTAAGCATCTGGCCGCCGGATATATCATTCACAGAATCGAAGCTGCAATGCGCTGCCGAAGATATATCTGACGCACCTTCTGGCATACAGTATCTGCACCTGAGATTACACTTATCGGTCACTGAGATCCTCATATAATTTATAAGTCTGCCATGTCGGTCTCTCATCATCAGTTCCTTTCGGGAAGCCTGCCCCTCAAATATATCTGTCAAACTCGGCATATATTTTTCCCTTGCGGGAAGTTCCAAAGCTCCCCTTATATATGGCCTTCCCCTTGCCTCTGAGCACTATCTTTTCGCCGCCCTTTAAGAAGTGATCAGGTTTCTTCATTTCCATGTCATTTACAAATACTATACCTCTGTTTATAGCTTCTGACGCCGATTTTCTGGATATGCCGAACACGGCCGAAATTATGTTGTCAAGTCTTGCAGAAGATACGGGCAGTCTCATGACTTTAGTCTCAGCCCTCTGCTCTTTCAGCTCAGATATGGGAAGTATCTGAGTTTTCAGAGATATCCTCCCCGCTTTGCTGTAATTTTCAGCCAAGTAAGGCGCTATCTCTCTGTTCACCAGTATCTGAGCGCCGCCGGGACGGACGATTATATCGCCTGTCTTCTCCCGCCTTATACCAAGAGCCAGCAGAGACCCCAGATAATCCGAATGTCCAAGCTCTGCGTCCTTCCTGCCTGCAGTCACATCCAGCACTACCATCGGGCAGTCCTGCACATTTTCTCTGAAATATGTCGTAAGCTGATCTTCAGACTCTATGCCGAGGTAGTCGGGGACAAATACGATCTGCCTTCTGTCAGCGTCTTCATATCCGCCATACAAAAATACGCCTTCCGCCCGATGAGTCTTTAAAAACGGACCGGCGCAAGATTGTTGTGATAAGTCGAGAAAATCAGTAGTAACTATGCTGTATGTCTTTTGAAATCTTTCGAATCTGTCCTCTATTAAGTTCAGTAATAATTTATTTTCCATGGCTTTAACCTTCAAACTTATATCCGCTTATTTTAATAGAAGAGGAAGTGTGGTATAATGAACCCATCGATCATGATTGCGGCGTTGCCGAGTGCTACCGCCGAGAGGAAGGGTTCATTGAACCGCCGCTGCCGGGCTTATTGCGGTGAAAAACAGCGCATGCTGTATTCTACAGAGAAAAGCGTAAATTCTACAACAGAATTTGTTAAAATGGTTGTAGAATCGCAATAATAAATCAGAATTACAGCATATACGCCTCTGCACCGTCATTTAGGCTGTTTTTCTTCCTAAAATGCTGTAGAATCAGTACAAAGGGCTAAAAAAATACAGCATGCTGCTCTGAGGCAGCAAAGCCAGCGATTTGCAACAGCAGAGCCGGCAATTTACG
>FR882598.1:56088-60033 GCA_000435715.1 Firmicutes bacterium CAG:145 | reverse complement strand
CCGCGGCCGCTGCGGCGCAGAGCGCCGCGATTATGGTACAATAATGTTCCAATAAAATACAATCGTATTTATTTTACCACAGGAATAGACTGTTTTGAAAGGAGTTTTATATATGTTTTATTCTTACACACCTGAAAGGACTTGTTCACATAATATCGAATTCGAAATCGACAACGGCATAGTAAAGCACGTCAGTTTTGCAGGAGGCTGCAACGGCAATCTCAAGGCCCTCGCTAAGCTGGTAGAAGGCATGCCCTGCGAAGAAGTGATAGAAAAGCTTTCCGGTATAGAATGTGGGGTAAGAGGAACCTCCTGCGCCGATCAGCTTACAAAGGCCATAAAGCAGGCCTCGGAAAATTTATAAAGAGGAACCGATATGGGTATGGGCGATTTTCTGTTCAAAAAGTTCATAAAAGACCATGAAAACGTAAAAGATGTTAAAGTGAGAGACTCTTACGGAAAAATGGCAGGCATAGTGGGCATAATTTCCAACGGCCTCCTCTGCGCCATGAAAATCGTAATAGGGCTGATCTCGGGCAGCATCGCCATAGTGGCCGACGGCATCAACAATCTGGCCGATGCGTCTTCTTCCGTCATAACTCTGGCAGGCTTCAGGCTGGCCTCCATGCCGGAAGACGAAGAGCACCCTTACGGCCATGCCAGGATGGAATATCTGGCCGGCACGGCAGTATCTATAGTCATAATTTTAGTGGGAGTTGAGTTAGGGAAGAATTCACTTGAAAAAATTCTCGATCCCACTCCCTTAGATTTCAGTCCCGCAGTAGTCATAGTACTTCTCATCGCCATCGCCGTAAAGATATGGCAGGCGCTTTTCAATATCAACGCAGGAAAAAAGATAAACAGCCTCGCTCTCATAGCTACAGGCACTGACAGCAGAAACGACGTCATAGCCACCGCCGTGGTGCTGGCCGGAATCCTCATAGGACACTTCTTTGATCTTCAGATAGACGGTTATCTTGGAATGGCCGTAGCCCTGTTCATACTGTGGTCCGGCATAAGCCTTGTCAAGGAGACAGTAAGTCCTCTCCTCGGGGAGGCTCCCGACCCTGAGCTTGTCAAAGAGATAGAAGATATGGCGTCTTCTTTCGACGGAGTCTTAGGCACTCACGACCTGGTAGTACATAATTATGGGCCGGGAAAGATTTTCGCGTCCATACATATAGAAGTAGATTCAAAAGTCGATGTGATGATAAGCCATGATCTTGTAGATAACATCGAAAAGAAACTGAGCAAAGACCTGAACATACTGCTCACTGCTCACATGGATCCCGTCAACACTCAGGACCCCAACAGAGAACCTCTCAAAGACATCATTTCAGATACCCTTTTTAAGATAGACGGAGTATTTGGGTTTCACGATCTTCGGATCATCCCGGGGAATACGCACACCAATGTAGTTCTGGACGTGGTGATAGGCAGCGACTGTTCTTCTTCAAAAGCAGATATCGCCAATGCTCTCAGCGAAGCCGTCCACGGATTTAATGCTACCTTCGAATGTGTTCCTGAATTTGATACCAGCTATGTGAGAAACATCAAAGCCTAAAGGCTGCTGTAGAGCTGTAGATATGAATATTTTTTCATCAGCAATAAAAGTAGCCATACTGTGATAAATATGATATAATTAAAGAAAATGCCGCAGGCAGGCGATCGCTTGCCTTGCCGGCAACGAAAGGGGAGAGGATATGACAATTTTCGGACTCTACATCAGCGTTGCTGTATTCTGGCTCGGATTAGCAGTCATCTTCCTCATCATCGAGGCCGCTACTGTAGGTCTTACGACGATCTGGTTTGCCGCAGGTTCCTTTGTGGCCCTGGCGCTGTCGCTGTTTAACGTTCCAACGATAGTTCAGTTCATCGTATTCCTGGCAGTATCGTTCTGCCTGCTTCTCTTCACCCGCAGAATATTTGTGGAAAAATTGAAAACGGGTTCGCAGGTCACTAACGTAGAAGCCTTGATAGGACAGACCGGACAAGTGATTCAGACCATAAAGCCTCTTTCTGTGGGGCAAGTGCGGTTAAAGGGACAGATCTGGTCTGCGGTCTGCAAAGACGAGGGAGAAACTGCCGAAAAAGATAGTATCGTAAAAGTTATTGCTATCGAGGGCGTAAAGCTTATCGTTATGCCCGAAGAGGATAAATAGAAAGGAATTGAGATAATATGGGAATTTTTCAAATCATAATTCTTTGTTTAGTCGCCGCTCTGATTATATGGCTTCTGGTATCCAACATAAGGATCGTGCCTCAGGCCAGAGCTTATGTAGTCGAAAGACTGGGAGCGTATTACGGAACATGGCAGGTAGGCCTTCACTTTAAAGTTCCTTTGATAGATAAGATCTCCAGAAAGGTCTCTCTTAAAGAGAAAGTCATCGACTTTCCGCCTCAGCCTGTTATCACCAAAGATAACGTTACCATGGAAATAGATACGGTAGTATATTTCCAGATCACTGACCCAAAGCTCTATACTTACGGTGTGGAAAGCCCTATGGACGCCATCGAGAACCTGACGGCCACCACCTTAAGAAATATAATCGGAGAGTTGGAGCTGGACGAATCGCTTACCAGCAGAGAACACATCAACACAAAGATCAGAATGGTCCTGGATGAGGCGACAGACCCTTGGGGAATAAAGATAAACCGCGTAGAAGTCAAGAACATCACTCCTCCAAAAGATATTCAGGTAGCCATGGAAAAACAGATGAGGGCTG
This sequence comes from Firmicutes bacterium CAG:145, assembly GCA_000435715.1. Lineage (GTDB taxonomy): Bacteria > Bacillota > Clostridia > Peptostreptococcales > Anaerovoracaceae > Fimisoma. Next base: position 57,307 of record FR882598.1, on the reverse strand, counting down.
AGAGAGAAAGGCGAGAGGCTATTCTCATCGCAGAAGGAGAAAAGAAATCTCAGGTGCTCATCGCAGAAGGACAAAAGGAAGCCGCTATCCTGCAGGCCGAAGCGAAAAAGCAGACGGCTATCAAAGAGGCAGAAGGTCAGTCCGAGGCCATCCTGATGATAAACAAAGCTACTGCGGACGGACTCAAGCTCATCAAGGACGCAGGAGCAGACGAGGCCGTAATCAAGCTCAAGAGTCTGGAGGCGTTCCAGAAGGCTGCCGACGGTCAGGCCACAAAGATAATAATACCTTCGGAGATACAGGGTCTTGCAGGCCTTGCCACTTCAGTCAAAGAATTTATAAAAGAATAAACGGCAAAGCCGCCCGCCGGATAGGCCGGCGGCTTTTTTAATGGAGCCGGATAAAAAACAGCTAAAGGAGATAATATTTATGTTTTACCAACACATCATGGAATCCGCCGAATTCATAAAACAGAAAACATCACATTCACCAAAGATCGGAATAGTGCTGGGAAGCGGCCTCGGGGCGCTGATAGATATCATAGAAGACAAAGAGGTGATCGCCTATTCTCAGATCCCTCACTTCCCTCAGTCTCACGTAGAAGGCCATGCAGGCAATCTGGTCCTGGGGAGAATAGGCGGCCAGACGGTCGTCTGCATGCAGGGAAGATTTCATTATTACGAAGGTTTCGAGATGAAAGAAGTCACTTACCCGATATATGTTATGAAACAGCTGGGCGTCGAGTCTCTCATAGTCACAAATGCCTGCGGCGGCATCAATACGACGTTTGAACCCGGCGATCTGATGCTCATCACAGATCACATCAATTTCTCCGCCAGAAACTCTCTGATCGGCATAAACGATGACCGCCTCGGCCCCCGTTTTCCGGATATGACCGAAGCATACAACAGAGAACTCATATCTAAAGCCGAAAAAGTCGGAGACTCTCTGGGAATAGATTACAAACACGGAATATATACTTTCTATCCGGGGCCTTGTTTTGAAACTGCTGCGGAAATCAGAGCTTTCGCTGTTTTAGGGTCCGACGCGGTAGGTATGTCTACCGTTCCGGAGACCATCGCCGCCAATTATCTGGGAATCAAAGTTCTCGGCATATCATGCATAACTAACATGGCAACGGGTATTTCCAAGGTAAAGCACGATCACCGACAGGTTCTGAAAACTGCCGATGAAGCCAGCGCCAAGCTGTGCGGATGGG
>FR882598.1:50198-55999 GCA_000435715.1 Firmicutes bacterium CAG:145 | reverse complement strand
TCCCACCGGCCGTCATATGTTTATACGAAGCAAAGAAACCTCGCATCACCTGCGAGGTTTCTTTGCTTTGCACGTATGGATTTTTTATTTTTTGTTGTGGCTTATGTCTGCAAAAGCGCATGGCTTGTACGCCTGCAGCCACAGGAGGTTTTCCCCTTCGGGGGAAATTCTTTCGTATGATCAGTACAACTATTACGGCAGCAATTACCGCCACAAGGATTGCGCCCCAATATTTGGCTATTTGTTCGTCTGAAATCGTCTCATATTCTTTGATAGCGCTGCCGGCGCCGACAGACGTTTATCAGACTTCATTCAGTTAGTCTTTACTAACTACAGTTATAATGTTAGCAAAGACTAACTTATTTGTCAATAGTTTTTCTAAAAAACTTGAATTTTTTTATTCTTATGATAGAATTAGTTAAACAGACCTGTCAGGAGGAAATCTATGAACATTCACGAATCCGCCGAAAACTATCTGGAGGCTATCCTCATAATCAAAAACGAAAAGGGCTCGGTTCGTTCTATCGATATCGCCAATCACCTGAACTTTTCAAAGCCCAGCGTAAGCGTGGCAATGAAAAATCTGCGTGAAAACGGTTATATATCAATAGATCCGGACGGCAGCATATACCTTGAGGAATCCGGCAGAAAGATCGCAGAAAAGATATATGAGCGCCACACACTCTTGTCGGATTGGCTCACACGCCTTGGGGTGCCTCGGGACATCGCCACGGAAGACGCCTGCCGTATAGAACATGTAATCAGCGAGGAGAGTTTCAGCGCCATAAAAAGCCACGTAAAGAAATAAGTCCTTCAAGCCGGCTGTAGATAATCTTTTAATATGTAATAAAAAATCCCTCTTTTAAACAGACTACCAGATATAAAGATACAAAGGGGGATTTTTAAATTGTCAGATATTTTTGTTTTAAATGCCAGCAGACTGCAGGCAACACCGGCTGCTCTGTAAACGACCTGCCTCTCACCTTAGTGCTGTCGTGGTATGAACAAAAATCCGTATGCATACTTCTGACACTTTTAGCCCTGGGAGTCAAAAATATATATTTGGGGCCTACTCTGCCGGCTTTCATGTCGGAAACAGTAGTAAAGATCCTAGTGGATGAATACGGACTGCTCCCTACTACTGATCCGAACCAGGACATGGACGCCATACTGAACCGAAGATAAGCGTCTGCAGCGGCCTCTATGCCGTTCTCTCAGTCAGTTTATCTGCTGTAAAGCCTATCAATTTTATGGTACTCACAATATCCTCTTCTGTAGTCTCGGGATTTATGGTACACATGCGCAAAACCTTCTTTCCGTCAAGTTCAGTGGTGAACACCTGCGCATAGCCTCCTGCAGTCACACTGCGGGCTATCTGCCGGTTGATCTCATCTGCCTGCCAATCTTCCATCCCTTCTGGGCAATACCTGAAATTTACTATCCCAAGGCTGGCAGATGAAACTATCTGAAAGCCCGAAAGACAGGCCGCCGTCCTTTGAGCCAGTTCCGCCATGGCGCACCCGTGATCTATGGCGTTTTGAAACGCTTCTGTTCCCATGGCCTGCAACGAAGTCCACAGCTTGAGACTCCTGGCAGGTCTTGTAAGTTCAGGTCCCAGATCCCAGAACTCTACGGAGTCTTCGCCGCCGGCAGCGTCCTTGAGATATTCGGGATGAGCAGAAAAACTGTTTGTAAGAGACGAAATGTCTCGGACCAGCGCCACGCTACACCCATACGTCTGCATCATCCATTTATGAGCGTCCCAGCTGAGGCTATCGGACAATTCTATTCCCCTGAGCAATTTTCTGTATCTGTCTGATATAAGGACCGAAGCGCCGAAAGCGCCGTCTACGTGCATCCACATATCGTAGCGGCCGCATATCGAAGCGATATCTCTCAGGGGATCTATGCTCCCTGTATTGGTGGTGCCGGCAGTGGCTATCACCAAAAACGGTTTTCTTCCCTGCGCTATATCTCTTTCTATCTGTCTGATCAGATCGTCTGTATCCATACGATATTGGCCGTCTACGCAGACCTTTCGTATCTGACTTCTGTCAAAGCCTATTATATGAAGCGCTTTTGCCAGAGAAGAATGAGTCTGCCCTGAAATATAGGCCACTGCGTCCCTTCGCTCTTGTGGCCTCAGCTTAGCGTCTCTGGCCGCAGTCAGGGCTGTAAGATTTGCCATAGATCCTCCTGAGACAAAGAGACCTCCGCTATTCTTCGGATAACCGGCGAGGCCGCACATCCACCTTATCAGCTTCTTTTCTATAAGATCTGCCGCAGGCGCATTGCTGCTGCAACTGGCATGAGGATTATACGCAGAATTCATCACTTCTCCCATCCACGAAAAAACAGAGGCCGGACCCGGCACGCAGGCAAAGCTTCTGGGGTGCTGTACCCTGACTACGTTTGAAAACACATCTTCTGTCATTTCTTTATAGACGTCGCAGACAGGCCTCCCTGTTTCGGGGATTTCCATCTCTTCGATACGGCTTAAGGTCTCCTGGCTTATATCGTTAAAAATCTTTTCTTCTTTTACGTTTCTTCTGAAATCAAAGATTTCATCTATGAAATCTTTTAAAAGCGTCTTGATTTTCTCATTTTCATTTTTATGATCCATTTTCCGCCTCCTTAACGTTGATCTTTTCTCATGAACATGGTAACATATATCTATATATTTGTTAAATTCATAAGTTTTATTATATTAATAAAAAATTTTTATAGGTTTGTCATGGAAATCAGAAACATAAAGACATTTGTAAGACTGGCAGAAATACAGAATTTCTCCAAGGTAGCCCAGCAGACCGGGTATTCTCAGTCTGCCATAACTATACAGATAAAGCAGCTGGAAGAAGAACTCGGAGCCAAGCTCTTCGAGAGGATAGGCAAGCGGGTAAAACTCACGGAAGCCGGCCAGCGTCTCATCCCCCATACCCTTGAAATATTGAACTCAGTAAAAAAAGCCGAGGCTGCCGTACATGAGACGGGAACATGCTCAGGGAAACTACGCATCGGAACTTGCGAGTCTTATCTGATAAGCGTCCTTCCTCCCATAATAGAGGAGTTCAGCGATAGATTTCCCGGCGCCCAGATAAGCACTCATACGGCTTCTGTATCGGATCTGTTCGATATGCTGCGCCAAAACGATGTGGATATTCTCTACTTTTTAGATGAAAAAGTCTACTCTCCCGAATGGATAAAAGTAGATGAACGGCCGGAAAGGATATACTTTGTCGCCTCATCAAAATCCCGTTTGGCGGGAAAGGTTCAGATACCTGTGCAAGAGCTGTTAAAAGAGCCTCTCTATCTGACGGAAAAAAGTATCAGCTACCGTTACGCAATGGAACAGGCCTTAGCAGCAAAGGGCATAGAACTCCGTCCCTTTCTCGAAACGGGAAACACAGATGTTATAACGTCTTTTCTGCTGAAAAACAAAGGGGTGTCCTTTCTTCCTGAATACGTAGTCAGAGATTATGTAAATGAAAACAGGCTGACTATACTGAACGCTGATTGCCCTCAGATAACCATGTGGAGCCAGCTTGTCTATCATAAAAATAAATATGTTACGCCTCTTATGGAGCAGTTCTTAAAATTGATGACAGGCTGATTTAAGCTCCTTCTCAGGTTCAAAGCCTCTTTAACATCGACAAATAAATAAGAGCATCTCTCGAAAAAGAGATGCTCTCGTCTTTGGTGCGGATAAAAGGATTCGAACCTTCATGAAGGAACCTTCACACGGACCTGAACCGTGCGCGTCTGCCAATTCCGCCATATCCGCAGGTATTAGGAATGCTTTTAATTTCCCGACATTCCTACTATACACCATTTTAAATTAAATTTCAATAGAAATTTTCTTTTTATCTAATCTCTTATAAACATTTCGTCTGAGAAGGGCATATATCACCGAGAAAATAGGGATAAAGATCACCATTCCCAGTATTCCGGATATATTTCCGCCCACTATCACAGCAAACAAAGTCCAGATAGCAGGCAATCCCACAGATCCGCCTACCACTCTCGGATATATTATCTGTCCCTCCACCTGCTGTACTATGAGGAACACGATGATAAACCAAAACATCTGCTTCAGGCTCACCACGGCTATCAACAGACAACCCACAAAGAGTCCCATGAAAGCCCCCACATAAGGAATCAGCGCCATGGAGCCTATGACTACCGCTATGGTAGCGGCATAAGGGAAATTTCCTATAAACAGTACTACGAAGAACATACATCCTAAAATGACTGCTTCCAGGCACTGCCCCGAAAGGAAGTTGGCAAAAGTCCTGTATGCCAGCGAAGCGATCTCGCACACATTATCTGCGCGCGATTTGGACAGATACGCATATGCCATCTGTCTCGCCTGTCTTCCCAGCTTTTTTTTTGCTGCAAGAATATATATGGCAAAGATCAGCCCCAGCACAAAGTTAGTCATTACGCTGAATACGCTGGTGGCCGCCTGGCCTGCTGTGGAAAGTATGGTCGACGCGCTGGATTTCAGGGTATCGACAATCTTGGCCGTATCTATCTCCGGAAAATATTTTTCTAAAAGATCTGTATTTATCCCCTTCTCATCAAGAGCCGTTATCCATCCCGGATAGGACTGCTGAACAACAGCTGCTATGCTCTTCACCGATTCCACCAGATTCGGAAATATGACGTTTCCTATAAAGTAGATGGCTCCGACAAAGATGGCAAAAGTTATTATGATACAGAGAGGAGACTTGATCTTTTCAAGAAACCTGTTTCGCCTTCCCCCTGACAATCTGTCGATCTGTCTTTCAAAAAAGCTCATGGGTACGTTCATTATAAAAGCTATCGCTCCGCCCACCAGCAGCGGCATGAACAGCCCTATCATCAAATTAAATACGCCGAGGACTTCACTGAAATTGAGCAAGGCCGACATCAAAAGAACACCTATGACTATCAGCAAAAGGCTCTGTTTAAATTTATTATCCGGTTTTATGTCCATAATCTCTCCTATTTAACCTTTTGTAGCTATTTTACAATCATTTGCCTTTTTTGTAAAGCTAAATACCGCCGTAAAATATATTCTTTACAGCCCATATGCTTACGCCCGCCAGTCCAAATTCTCTCACCATATCCAGACGAGCACGCCAGCTTCTTTCATTCTCAAACCAGACTATATGATCGGTCCCATAAGGGTCTGTGTATTCAAAGAACGGCGCCATCGCCTTATCATCCCACTCCACAGGTACCCCGTAGTATTCAGCCCTGGCCGCAGCCTCGTAATTTCCCAGCGACGACGCCCTGCTCCGGCCTCTCACAAAAGGCAGAGGCCAATCGTACCCGTAATTATTGAGGCCCATCAGGATTTTGTCATGAGGTATCCGCGTTATTCCATATTCCAGTACTTTACGTACATTTGCTATAGGCGATACAGGCAAAGGATCACCGTTGGTATATCCCCATTCATAGGTCATCAGAAGGCAATAATCTGCCGCTTCTCCCATGAGTCTGTAATCGTGTCCCTCATATAGGATACCCTCTTGGTCGTCTCGTATTCTTGGAGCTAAAGCTACGGTAGTCAAAAGTCCAAGGGGCGACAGCCTCTTTCTCGTATCGCTTACAAATTCCGCATATGCCGCGGCATACTCCCCCGGAAGATACTCTATATCAAAGTCTATTCCGCCCAGACCTTTAGTCTTTATGGTACTTTCAATATTGTCTATCAAATTTGTCCTGGCCTGTGGATCGTTCAATACCGATATAAATGGCGACGGATTAAATTTTCCCATTTCGTCTATGGGAGCGAGGACCATCATAGGTCTCACCCC
>FR882598.1:46009-50163 GCA_000435715.1 Firmicutes bacterium CAG:145 | reverse complement strand
CCGCCGATATCAGTTCTTCATCTTCAAGATTTATCAGCTCTCCCGACTGTCTCATGCCATAGCTGAAAGACGAAAGCCACGTCAGCCTTCTGAGCCACCAGTCCAGCACATCTCTTTTTACAGTAGAATAAGAATATCCGTTTACTATCATATTGATCACCCCCCCCGTATCATGATATGCCTGTAAAAAAACAAAATCCCAAATTGATATCAATTTGAGATTTTTAAATCCGGCGCTTTCTGCCGGCGCTGCTTCAATCTTGAGTCTGATAAAATTTTGTGATGTTTACTCAGCGTCCCGATCCTTTATTGTATCTCGCCCGCTTCTATATATCCTTCATCTACCATGCAGCTTATCACCTGCTGCCGTCGCTGCTCGGCCAGATCAGGATTCACATCGGGAGAGTACACCGACGGAGCGTTTGGTATTCCTGCCAGCATCGTGGCCTCATAATCGCTGAGCTGAGAAGGTTTCTTTTCGAAATAGCCCATGCTGGCATCATAGATGTTATAATATCCGGAGCCAAAGTATATGGAGTTTACATACAGTTCGAAAATCTCATCCTTGTCATAAAGTTTTTCTATCTCTCTGGCTACAAAGATCTCCGCCAGCTTTCTGCTGATCTTTTTATCCTGCTCGAAGTACATATTACGAGCCAGCTGCTGCGTTATGGTGCTTCCGCCTTCCTGAAGGCTTCCCGATTTGATATTGTTCCATACCGCCCTTCCCACAGATAAGAGATCATATCCCTTATGAGTCTCAAAGCGTTTGTCCTCTGCCGCAATTACAGCCTCTACATACGTCTTTTGCAGCTGGCTGTAAGGCGTGTAATGCTCTATGGACTGGATCTGCGCCACTTTCTCTTCGATAGGCGTATCGGCTACCGCCTGTTTGTACACCTGTCTCGCCTCATGGTAGACAGAACCTGCAAGAAATGCTGCTATGATAAGTGTTATAATTATCAGTCGTTTAATGAGCTTCATGTTCTCTTTCGTTTTTAAATAAATATTCGCTTTCGTCTATTACGAACTTCTTCAGTTTTGATACGTGTTCTTCCGCAACTATTCTGGCTTTTCGAGAATCGCCGCTGAGGATAGCTTCCTCGATCTGCTCATGCTCTCTGGGCATCTTTTCGTATCTGGAAAAATCATCGTAATATATGTATCTGAATCTGAGAGCCAGTTCCTGTACCTGAGACAGGAGCTGATTGAGCGTCTTATTGCCGCTGTAACTTACTATGAGCTGATGAAAAAGTTCATCACACCTTATTATCTCTTCCGTATTGCCATGTCTGATAGCGTCTTCGTAGTCGCTGTTTACTTTTATAAAGGCCTGTTTTTCTTCTTCCGTGACCTTTTCGGCGGCAAGAGCGGCTGCCATCCCCTCCAGATCCTGGCGCACTTCCAAAACGTCTACCATATCTTTTACTGAGATCTCAGAAGCGTACGCTCCGCGTCTTGGCTCTATGGTGACGAGGCCTTCCTTTTCGAGTTTTCTGATGGCTTCTCTTATAGGAGTACGGCTGACTCCCATTTCCTCGGCCAGTTCTACTTCCATCATGCGGGTTCCTGGAGCTATCTCTCCGACAAGGATCTGTCTCTTAAGCTCCTCATATACGATCTCCCGCAGGGGTCTGTGATTTTGTAAATCTAAATTCAACATCTCTTTTCCTCCGTTTTCATGATGTTCGTTCAGACAAGTCATAATGTCGTAGCCCAGTATGCCGAATATCCCCGTTTGCGCATGTGAAGACACGCTTCCTGCGCGCTTCTTGCGTGGCTGAAAACAGCAAATACCGTAGGCCCGCTACCGGTCATGAGAACTTTTTCAGCATAAGTCTCTTTTTCGATCATTTCTTTGATCTTTTCTACCTCCGGATAATGTTTCAGAGTGTACTCTTCCAGCACGTTTATCATATTGCTGTATATATGTCTGTGAGAATTATTTCTCAATGCTTTTACCAGCATATCAGTGTCCGGCCTTTTCTCGATACTGCACGAATCGATATTCTGGTATACTTCTCTTGTGGAAACTCCGAAATGAGGTTTTACAAGCAGCACCGCACGTTTGAATCTGCTCCTTAAAGGAGTGAGCCTTGCTCCCGTGCCGGTACAAAGCGCCAGTCCATATCCCGTATTCTGAGTGAGTATACAGAAGGGAACGTCTGCGCCAAGCTCCTCGCCCATGGCGCACAATTCTTTTGCGCCAAGTCCCGTATCCCATATCCTGCTGAGAGCCGTCATCACCGCGGCTCCATTGCCGCTTCCTCCGGCCAGGCCTGCCGCCACAGGAATGTGCTTTTCTATCTTTATCTCTATAAGGCCTCCTCCCACTTCCCCGGCAAATTGCCGGGCCATGATTTCGGCCCCGGCGTAAGCAAGGTTGCGCCGATCAGTAGGCAGATACGGTTTATCGCAAGTAAGAGATATTTCTATATCTTTGCTCTCTCTGCCTGTCCAGGTTACCGTTACATCGTCGAAAAGGGAGATCTTCTGCATGAGGGTCTGTATTTCATGATAGCCGTCGTCTCTCTTGCCGGTAACATCCAGCGACAGATTCACTTTTCCGTAAGATTTGATCTTTATCTTCTCCATCTTACTCTCCTGATAAAAATGAGAGGATAAACCTCTCATTTATCTTTTATCTATTTCTTTTTCTTCTTTTTAGCAGAATTATTCTTCGAGCCTTTAGCCTTCTGCGCCGCAGCCTTCTTCTTGGCCGCCGCATACTTGCTTCCTGCGGCGAAGGCCGAATGTCTTTGGCTGACTCTGTACTTATTGATCTCGTCTTCCTCCTCGTACTCTTCTTCTTCAAGAGCTTTCTTCTCGGCAGCTTTGGCGGCGTCTCTGGCAGCCTTGGCTTTTTTCTTCTGATCTTTCTCGACGATCTCTTCTACAGACTTACCTGTCTTCTTAGCTTCTTTATATGGATTTACTTTCTCTTCTCTCCTTCTGGTCTCGTCTTCAGCAGCCTTTTTCGCCGAACGTGTAGTTATGACTATCATACCGCCTATCATCAGTACCATCATACCCATACTGATCATCGTGTTAGTTCCCTGATTGAGAGTCTTAAAAGATATCTCCTGATCCTTGCCGAGAGTATTTCCCTCGTCGCTGGTCACATCTTTTGATATTTTAAGAGTGTATTCGGCGCTGCCCTCTACCTTGACTTTTTTATCTTTGTTGGTGTCCAAAAGCACCAGGACAACGCCCTCTTCATTGTCATTGTACAGAACTCTGGTCGGAAGCTTTTTCCCCTCGCTGTCATAAAGCTGAAACGCTCCCTTATTCAGATCTGCTACTTTCTTATCAGTAAGGTCTTCGCTGAAATATAATTTTACACCGAGGTTTTCGATAGATGCGCCTGTAGATCCATCCTTGGGATACGTCTCCTTGATCGTAAGTCCTTCGTCGGCAAAGCAAAAAGATGTCGCCATCGTAATCAAAAGTGCTGCTAAGGTTAATATCGCACCCAGTCTCTTCATTTTTTCGTGTCCTCCGGTTCTTGTTCTTTTGTTTTTCTCAGCTTCTTGAAAAATTCTTTGAGTATGTTGCTGCATTGATCCTGCAGCAGCCCTGTTTCTATCCTGACATTATGGTTGAGCTTTTTTTCTTGTACTATATTGAAGACCGATCCGCAGGCCCCGGCCTTGGGGTCCATGGCGCCTATGTACAGCGTTTGTATCCGCGACCAGACTATCGCTCCTGCGCACATGGCGCAGGGTTCGGCAGTAACGTACATGTCGCATCCTATGAGCCGCCAGCCGCCCAGATTTTTGGCAGCCTGTCTTATGGCCTCAATCTCTGCATGGGCAGTAGGGTCTTTTGCCGTCTCGGTCATGTTGTGGCCTCGTCCAACGATCTCTCCGCCTCTCACTATTACCGCTCCTATGGGGACTTCCCCCAGAGCGGCAGCCTTTTGAGCCTCCTTCAAAGCTTCTTCCATAAACTTTTTCATATACTTTATGATGATACCACAATTTCAGGCAAAGTTCAACTGTGTTTTGCATACAAAGAACAATCGGTGAATGTCAATAATTATTTTCAATTTTTTATTAATAATTCTCGTAATCGTAGGGACGATAGTCCTGATAAAAGACGCGTTCGGCGAGAGCATAGAGGCCGCCGCTGAAGCAATCGCGGTCAACAGCGTA
>FR882598.1:44755-45994 GCA_000435715.1 Firmicutes bacterium CAG:145 | reverse complement strand
GTCAACAGCGTAGCCGTAAAAATAAATAAGAGTCTTGAAGAAGGCTTTTACGATGAGGAACTCAGCGAGCCCCTCCTTAACGTCCAGAGGGACGAAGAAGGCAATATACAATATGTGGAGCCCAATTCAAGGGTGATAAATAAGCTGCTGCTTGAATTTTCTCAGAATGCAGAGGAAACTTACAGCCTGTCCGACAGGAAAGAGCACAAGGTCAATTTAGGCGTGATAACAGGCAGCAGGATATTGTCCCAGCTTCCGATATATATAAAAATAAAAGTTCAGCCCCTGAGCCTGACGAAATTTCAATACGAAACCGAATTCGAGACCGAAGGAATAAATCAGACCAGATATTATATATACTGCACCGTCACCAGCCAAGTACATATTTTGGCGCCTTTTACAGACAAGACCGCGGAAATAAACAGAAGAGTCCTTCTGGCCGAGGCTATAATAGTAGGAGAAGTACCGGATAATTACGTTTTCGTACCGGAAGAAAGTATTTTAGACGCGGTATAATGTCCGCAAAGGATTGTATCGGCTATCGCCGAGAGGAAGCGGCCATTGAAACGCCGCTTGTATAGACTGGAGGGCGTTATAATGTCCGCGCGATTATATTTACGGCTGCCGCCGAGAGGAGGCGTTTATTATATCACTTTACCTAAACTGTTTTGCGGCATAGTAAAATTTATGGTAAAATAACGATATGTTTAGATTTAATGAAAACAACGAAGTGTTAAGAGAAGACGAATATAACGCCATATTGGTAGGTCTGCGCTTAGAGGAGGACATAACCGATTCTATGGAAGAATTGGAGGGCTTGGCGGAAGCCGCCGGAGCTTCCGTGCTGGGACAGATGATTCAAGCCGCGGATAGGCCGAACACCGCTACGCTGATAGGAAAGGGGAAAGTAGAGGAGCTGGCGGAGCTGGTTAAAGCCATGGAGGCCGATATGGTCGTGTTCAACGACGAACTGACGGGAATGCAGCTGAGAAACCTTGAAGATGCCTTAGGAGTGCGAGTCATAGACAGGACCATTCTCATATTAGATATCTTCGCTTCCCGCGCCTCTTCGCGGGAAGGTAAGTTGCAGGTGGAATTGGCCCAGCTTAAATACAGACTTCCGAGGCTTACAGGATTCGGCAAATCCCTGTCGAGGCTCGGCGGCGGCATAGGCACGAGAGGACCGGGCGAGAAAAAGCTGGAGACAGACAGACGCCATATCGAGAGACGAATGACAGG
>FR882598.1:38291-44730 GCA_000435715.1 Firmicutes bacterium CAG:145 | reverse complement strand
GGAGCTTTCTCAGCTTAAAAATACGAGAAGCGTTCAGCGTTCCCGCAGAGAGAAGAATAGGATTCCCGTGGTAGCCTTAATCGGCTATACCAATTCCGGAAAATCCGCTTTGATGAACAGGCTTTTAAGCGTCGCGGAAAGAGACGGCAAGACAGTATTTGAAAAGGACATGCTGTTCGCCACATTAGACGTGCAGCAGAGAAAAGTAGACCTTGAAAACGGCCGGCAGTTTATTTTGATAGATACGGTAGGCTTCGTAAGTAAGCTGCCTCATTCCTTAGTAGAGGCCTTTAAGGCTACCTTGGAAGAAGTGACCTACGCAGATCTGCTTCTCCACGTGGTAGACGCTTCCTATGAGAATTACGGCTTTCACATACAAGTAACCGATAAAGTAATGGAAGAAATCGGCGCGGGAAATAAAGAAAAGATACTGGTATTCAACAAGATAGATTTGCCTCACGACCATATAATCCCGGAGGCGGGCCGCGAAAACATAGAAATTTCCGCCAAGGAAGGGACTAATTTGGATGCCCTTATAGAAAAAATAGAAGAAAAGATATTCGGGGATATGGTAGACGCCAAATTCCTGATTCCATACGACAGGGGAGACCTGACGTCCTACTTGTGCGAGGAGGCGGAAGTAAAGGCGACGGATTACAGGGAAAACGGAACTTATCTCGAAGTTTCCTTAAAGGAAGCCGATTACAGGAGAATGAAGGAATATGAAGTTATATAACACGGTGGAAAAAGAAGGAACCGCCGAGCAGACGATAGAAAGGTCAAGGTTTATAGCTTACGTAAAGCCGGTATCCTCCAAGGAGGAGGCCGACGACTTCGTCGCTGAGATAAGAAGAAAACATCGGGACGCGACACACAACGTCCCCGCCATGGTTATCGGGGACAAGATGCAGATTCAGTGGGCTTCCGACGACGGAGAGCCTCAGGGAACTTCGGGAGCGCCCATGGTTAAAATGCTGACGGCTGCCGGTATAACCGACGCGGTCATAGTGGTGACCCGATACTTCGGAGGCATAAAGCTGGGAACGGGAGGTCTGGCGAGGGCCTACACGTCTACGGCGAAGCTGGGTCTTGAGGCGGCCGGAATATGCTGCGTCGAAAGCAAGCTGCGGTTGACCTGCCGGTTCGATTACACTTATCTCGATAAACTTCGCAATCTGGCGGGAGAAGTATTTTCCATAGGCGACGTAAGATATACCGACAAGGTAGAGGGCGACATAATATGCGAGCCTGAGGATGAGGAAGAAACGAAAGCCATTCTTAAAAACGTGACCTCGGGAAGAATGACGATTGAAGGAGCGGACATCCTTCAGATAAAAGAGAAAATCCTTAAATAAGGCGGCGGTATAACCAACGCCGCAGGCTCACGCTTCGGCCTTATAGGCGGCGAACGCTTACGCTTCATACCCTTGGCGAGACCTTAGGTTCGGCTCTTTGACAGCGTAGTCCTTTCGCTTTATAACTTTGACGGCAGGCCTCTCAGCCCCAGCCTTTTGACGGCTCGGGAGATTAGCGACTGTCGTCGAAGTTTGGCACCTTGGCAGTTGCCGCTGGCGGTTCGGGTGATTAACGGCTTCCTTCGGCGGCTCGGAACCTTGACGGATACTGTCGACGTTTAGTTTAGGCGCCTTGACGGTTGTTCTTCGCTTTTCAAAACCTTGGCGGGACGATAATCCCTCGCCGAAAACACGAAGCGGCCGCGAGAGCAGGGCGGCAATCTTCAGCCGAAACCCTGAAGGGACCGCGGCAGCGGGGAGCAAAAACGACGTCGAAATTTTTATAAATAAGTTCGCTTTATCGGCGGCGTACTGTGAGAAATAAAAGAAAGGTCGGGTGAGGACATGTATTCTTTCGCGCTTAAAGAAATATCGGCAATGTACGACAAGATTGATTCGGTTATAATAACCAACAAAGACGGCGTTATCGAGTATTCGGCTGTCTTCGATCAAGACGATAATACGATTAAAAACTACGGATATACGGGAATGAACATCCTCGAGGTATATCCTTCCCTTACCGAAAAGACCAGCAGTCATTACAGAGTTTACGAGAGCGGCAAACCCATAATAGACGAGGTTCAGATTCTGACGGACCATGTCGGAAGAACTCTTAACCACATGTCCAGCACCTATCCCATAGAATTTAACGGAGAAATAGTGGGCGCTATCGAGGGCACCGTATATATCGACAGCGAGGGAAAGCAGCTCAGGGGAAAAGAGCGTGAAATTATTATAGGAGGCGACGCGGACGCCGACGCCAAAAGGCTGTACCGGCTGGATGATATCATAGCGGAAGATCCGAAAATGGTAGCTATAAAAGAAAAGATAGAAAAAGTCGCTCAGGGACCGTCTTTCGTGCTGATTACGGGAGAGACAGGAACGGGCAAAGAGTTGGTAGCCCAGGCGATACATACCCACAGCGGCAGGCGCGATAAACCTTTTATCTCTCAGAACTGCGCGGCCATACCGGGCGGTCTTTTAGAAAGCACCTTGTTCGGGCAGGTAAAAGGCAGTTATACGGGAGCGGAAAACAAGAAGGGCCTGTTTGAGCTGGCAAACGGCGGGACATTGTTTCTCGACGAAGTAAATTCAATGGATATGGCGCTCCAAGGGAAGATATTGAAAGCGATAGAGGAGCAGAAGATTCGCAGAATCGGCGACGAAAAAGAGCGAAATATCGACGTGCGTATAGTTTCGGCCTTTAACGAGACTACCGAGGAAGCCATGGAAGGCGGCAGACTGCGGCGTGACCTGTATTACCGCCTCGGAGTAGTCCAGATTCGCCTGCCTTCCTTATCCGAGAGAAAAGGCGACATACTGCCTTTGGTGAACTATTATATACAAAGATATAATTTAGTGACCGGAAAAAACGTTAAGGGCTGTCGGGATATCGTAGAAAAAACTCTGCTCAACTATCCGTGGGAAGGCAACGTGAGGGAACTGCGTAACGTAGTCGAATACGCCTTCAACATGGTAGCGGGAGAGGAAATAACCTTAGCCGATCTGCCGGACACCATGCTGTATCAGAAGGGCGAGACAGGAGGCGACCGGCCGGCAGCGGGCGCGGAAATTTACGAGCAGATGCTTAAGGACGGAGCCTCGCTGACGGACGTGGTAAACAAATTCGAGGAAGAATTGATAAAAAAAGCGGCTTCAGAAAGCAGAACCGTGTCGGAGGCAGCGGAAAAGTTAGGAATAACGAGACAAGCCTTAAATTATAAATTAGGCAAATATAAACTGAAAATATAGAGAAAACGAAAGTTTTTTTTCAAAACGGCGAAAGATTTTTTTCGCCGTTTTAATTTTGCCCTGATTCGGAAAAAGAAGCGGGAAATATAAAAACGCGAAAAACAAAAGGGAGGAAATTCCCAAGAGACGCTTATTGCAAGGGACCGAGCGATTTCAAAACCACGCGCGAAAGGCTTTCGGCGCGTCATCCTCCGATTTTGGCACGGCCCTTGCGTTTATATAAGTTATCAAAGCGAAGCGGATATAAGTCCGCTTGAATATGAGGAGGATTATAATTATGAAAACCATTGAAAAATTCGGATGTCAGTCGATGACGGGAAAGATTGAGGCGATTCTTATCAAAAGACCGGAGCAGGCCTTTATCAGTCAAGAAAACCTCAACAATACCTACGAGGAATTCTGTTATTTCGGCTGCCCCGACTACGAGAAAGTAATCGATGAATACAACGCCTTTGAGAAGATAATCAAAGACAACGTAGAAAACGTGTATTATCTGCCTCAGGACGACAGGACGGGGCTCGATTCAATCTACGCCCACGACCCGCTGAAGATAACGAAAAAAGGAGCCATTTATTTCCCTATGGGAAAAGAACTTCGAGGAAAAGAATTCATGGCTACGAGAGAATATCTTGAGAGCCTTGGAGTACCGACTCTCGGCGTAATAGAAGCCCCTGGAAAAATGGAAGGCGGAGACGTGCTGTGGATAGACGAGAAGACCGTCGCCATAGGCCGCGGATACAGAACCAACGACGAGGGCATAAGACAGTTCAAGGAATTGACAAAAGACATAGTGGACGAATATATAATCGTGCCTATGCCTCACGGAGACGGCGAGGACTGCTGCCTGCACCTGATGAGCATAATCAGCTTTGTAGACACCGACAAAGCCGTAGTTTATTCAAAATACATGCCTGTATTTTTCAGGGAATATCTCATTGAAAAAGGCATACAGCTTATAGAGTGCAACGACGAGGAATACGATTACCTCGGCTCCAACGTTTTAGCCCTCGCTCCGGGAAAATGCGTAACAATCGGGGGAAATCCGGACATAGTGAAGAAAATGGAAGACGCCGGCGTAGAGGTTTACACCTACGAAGGCAAGGAAGTTTCCTACAGAGGAACAGGAGGCCCGACCTGCCTTACCGCTCCTTTATACAGATTGTAAAGGCGGTGGAGATATGGAGAAAAATAACTGCGACGGCAGAGGCCGGATAATAAAGGATACTCTGTTCGGATATGTGGCCGCGGCGAGCACTTCAAGCTCTCCCGCGGAAAAAGAGGCCGAGAAATACTTTTTAGATTATTTTTCAAAGCAGGATTACTTTGCTGAAAATCCTCAGTATTACGGAGCGTATCCGATACGGGGCGACGCTTTCGACAGGGCGACGGTATGGGCCATGGCAAAAGGCGAGGGACCTGAAACCGTAGTTATGATACATCATTACGACGTAGTCACCGTAGAGGATTATAAGAATCTTAAAGACTTGGCCTACAGTCCGGAGAAGCTGGAAATAGAACTTCAAAAGGTGAAGGACGGCTTCGGGGCGGAAGCCAGAGCCGACCTTGAAAGCGGGAAGTGGCTGTTCGGCAGAGGCGTCTGCGATATGAAAGGCGGCGGCTCCATTCAGATGACCTTAGTCAGCGAATACGCGAAAAAGGCCGCGGCCGGCCAATTCAAAGGAAACGTCATAGTCGTAGGCGTACCCGACGAGGAAAATCTTTCGGCGGGAATGAGGGCCGCCGTTCTGCTTCTGAAAGAACTCAAGGACGAGTATGCGCTGAATTACAGGCTTATGATAAATTCCGAGCCTCATCAGAGGAAGGAAACCGAGACGGGAGTTTTCTCGCTGGGAACCATAGGCAAAATGATGCCTTACGCCTATGTGAGAGGCTATCTCGCCCACGCCGGAAAGGTCTTTGAAGGTTTGAATCCTGTCAACGTTATGGCGGAAATCGTCAGAAATACAGAAGTGAATTTCTCCTTCAGCGACGTAAAAGAAGGAGAAGCGGCCCCGCCGCCGACGTGGCTCTACCTCAGAGACGGAAAAGTGTCCTACGACGTGTCGATGCCTATAAGCATTAAAGGCTGCTTGAGCGTTTTAACCCTCGACCGCTCTCCGAAAGACGTAATGGACGAATTCCGCAAGGTCTGCGAAGACGCCTTTGAAACCGTAATCGGAGATATGAATGAAAACTATGAAAAGTTCGCCAAAGCTACCGGCAAAAACGAAACCCGCCTTCCGTGGGAAAGCAAGGTCTCCAATTTCGGCGAACTGTGCGCCGAGGCTGAAAAATCTTACGGAAAGGAATTCCGCGAGGAATACGGCCGCAAGCTCGAGGCCTTGGGAGACGAAATTAAGAGCGGGGCCAAAACCCTGATAAAAGCCAACTTCGAGCTGGTAGACTTCGTATACGATTATATCCACGACTTGGCTCCGAGGGTAGTCATAGGAATGATTCCTCCGTATTATCCTAACGTGTCCTGCGCCGTTACAGGCAACAAGGAAGAGATGGACGGATTCTTCGGCTTGCTCGAAGGCTTCGTTTTGGAAAACTTCGGACAGAAATATTCCAAAGAATACTTCTATACGGGAATCTGCGATTTAAGTTACTGCGGAGCGGTGAAGCGTGAAGAAACGGAAGAAAGCCTGAAACGTTCCATGCCTTTCCTCGGAAATATTTACAGCCTGCCGCTTAAAGAAATGGAAGAAACCTCTATGCCGTGCATAAATATCGGCCCTTGGGGCAAAGACTTCCACAAACTTACGGAAAGAGTGTATAAGGAAGACTTGTACGAGAGAACGCCGGCGATTTTAGATTTTGCAGTTAAGTCAGTTCTTGGAGACGGGGCGCTGTCCCGAAAGGAGAAGTGAAATGAATATTGAAGAATTGATAACGGTCATAGTAAACGACTATTTTTGGGGAACGCCGATGGTAATATTTATCTTGCTCGCGGGAGCTTACCTTACGGTGAGAACGGGATTTTTCCAAATAAGAGGCTTTAAAATGTCCATGAAAAGGGCATGGAATAACTTTTTCGGCAAGAACAAAGATGACGGGAACGCGGGAGTCCTGTCGCCGCTGGAAGCCATGGCGACGGCTCTGGGAACTACCATAGGCGTAGGAAACATAGGCGGTGTGGCTTCGGCGGTCGCCATAGGAGGACCGGGAGC
>FR882598.1:16490-38285 GCA_000435715.1 Firmicutes bacterium CAG:145 | reverse complement strand
GGTCGCCATAGGAGGACCGGGAGCCATATTCTGGATGTGGGTTTCGGGACTGTTCGGAATGGTTATCAAGAGCGCGGAGATAACTCTGGCCGTTCACTACCGTTCAAAGGACGAAAACAACGAAGCCTACGGCGGACCTAACTATTACATGAAAAAGGGTATCGGAATGGAGCTGGGAAAGAAAAAGCTGTTCAAGGTTTTGAGCGCGCTTTTCATCATAGGCTTCTCCATGAGTTACTTCATCAACATTCAGACCTATACGGTAGCCGAGGCCATGTCTTCGACCTTCGGAATAGGTATGCTGGCAAGCGCGATAGTGTTCACCATACTGCTTTACGTGATGATAAGCGGCGGCCTTAAAAGCGTAGGAAGGTGGGCTTCCATACTCGTTCCTTTCATGTGCCTGTTCTACATAATAGGCGGACTTATAATAATTGCTAAGAATATAGAGGCGGTTCCGGGCGTATTTGGAATGATTTTCTCCGACGCCTTTACAGGTACCGCGGCGGTAGGCGGCTTCGCCGGCGCAGGCTTCAAGCTGGCTATCAAGACCGGAATGTCGCGTTCTGTTTTCAGCAACGAAGCCGGCTGGGGAACAGCGCCTATGATACACGCTTCGGCAAAGGTAGACCATCCCGTGAAGCAGGGTATGCTGGGAATCTTTGAAGTTTTTATGGATACCTTCGTAATATGTACCATGACGGCTCTCGTTGTACTCTGCACAGGCCAGTGGAATACGGGAATCGAGGGCGCCGATCTGACTTTATCGGCCTTTGAAGTAGGCATAGGCAGCTTCGGCAGAATAGTTCTGGCGATAGGCGTATTCTTGTTCGGCATTACCACCTCCAGCGGCCTTTACGCCCAGATAGAGGTAGTCCTCAGATACGTGGTAGGAAACTCTAAAATAAAGAAAGCGGCCCTCATGTTTTATAAGTGGACTTATCCGCTTCCGTCCCTGCTGCTGGTAGTCATCTCGGTAGTAAACGAGTTCGAGGGAACGACGGTTTGGCTCATATCGGACGCGGGAGTGGCCCTACCGATACTCATAAATATAATAGCTCTGTTTATTCTGGCTCCTAAGTTCACGTCCCTGCTCAAGGATTATAACGCGAGATATCTCGGTAAGGGAAAGGTGGATAAAGACTTTAAGGTCTTCTACGATTCGGAATAGAGGGCGAAGCGTTTCACCCGCGATAAGCGTGGAACCCGGAATGAGAGAGCCTTTCGGCCGTGCGGCCGGAAGGCTCTCTCTGCTGGTTTATTGAGGGTTTCGGCCTTGAATATTTTGAAAACTTCTCGCCTTCTTCCGGCAAAGTCTCGTCCGAGGCCGCGTCCGGTGATTTGGTTTTTTCAATGGCTATTCTGCCGGTTACGATATCGACGTTGAACGCTAATATAAGCGGGACAGGATCCGTATAGCCATATACTGTCATATCTTGTGAATTTCCAGAAGTATATGCATAGTTTACTTTTGCTTTAGTGCTATATTTCTCACCACCTGCTGCGATCAAATTATTTTCAAGCATCATGACTGTTCTTTCGGCACAATTTTTATCCGCTCGTACATTTAAAATATTACTTCCCTTATTATGTGTCACTGTCACGCCATTTTTACTGTAAGTAAAACTATTATAATCCTCAAACACTCCGTTTGTATCTGTAAGTGTAATCGTTTCTCCCGCCTTAATATCGTTCATCTGTCCATTAAAACTCGACCTTGTATTCCAAGTATCAACCTTCGCCTGAACTCTCTGCTTAAACGCGGCGTACTCTGAAGCCAAGGACGAGTTTAAGAAATATGAATTATACTGTCCGTTGGTCATGCCATTTGACGTTATGGATCTTGCCGGCAAGGACTGCCATATGAACATCTGGGTCATGGCGTAATACCAATCCCGTGTTACTTGGTCGTTCCATATTTCCGGATCGTCTTCATATTGATAAAATCCCAGATATGCTATTTTTGACTGCTCGGAATTATCTTGCGTAACAATATTCATATTGTATGAGGCGTTAATCGTCGCGTTTCCTCCGGCCCATTGATTGCCGTTCGCGTCCCTAATAGCGTTTCCGGATTCGGTACAAAAGGCGTATTCACCGTTTACCATGAAGACCGTCGTTCCGCCGTCGTAGGCTCCCCAATCTATGACGTTGTGATGCACTTTGTAATACGAGCTTAAAGGTCTTAAAGACAACGTCACATTTTCCGCTGCGAACGCCGGAGCCGCCATGGTAAATATCATGCAGAAAATCATAAATATGATTCCGGCTTTTTTCTTGATTCCTTTCTTTTTCATTAACATATGTCCTCCTTTTTAAAATTTATCTATTTAAAAGGGAACCGCAAGCCCCGCGCGGTTCCCTGAATTGTCACAAAGAAAAAGAGCGCTTATTAAAAACGCTCTTTTTTAAAAATCTAATTCTGACCATACCAACTTAGTGTATATTTGCCACAAGAACATTGTCTAATTTCATATCTACCCAGTGTGTTTGCCAAATATTCTTCCTATGTTATTTCACCATTTTCTACCATATCTCCCCATCTATTTGATTCAGCCATATAATATGCCTCGGCTTCATCATGTGAGCTAAACCATTTGCCGGCGTTTCCGGCAGCTATATGAGTGTGGCTTGGCTTATCCGGTTCCTTTCCGCCGGAGCTTCCTGATGAACTACTGTCTCCTTTGTCCCCCCTCCTGAAGGTTTGTTCTCGCTGTCCGTATTATCCGTACTTGGCTTTTGACCGCCGGAAGAGCCTTTATCTGTATTACCGGATGGCTTTGTCGGGTTTGTAGGCACTGTCACTTTGCCTCCTGTAGCCGTTGATATTTTATCGTTATATTTCTTCAGTATATTTTGCTTTTCTTCTTCACTTTTGGCCTTTGATAATTCGTCATCCATAGCGGCCTCAAGTGCTTCTACTTCTTCCTTTTCTTTATCGGTCAAATCAGCGTCCTCTATCTGTTTTGAAACGTCAGCTGACACTTCTTTTACGTCTATCTTCTTGCCTTCCGCTATGCTATCCGGAAGGAGAAAATATACGGCTGTGGCTACAGCTATTAAAAACAGCAATATGCCTCCTATTATTAAAACTATTTTCTTGTTTTTAAGTATTTTATCATTCATATCCAAACCCTCCTTCTCTTTGGATTTGACATTTATCTTTACTTGTGTTATATATTAACTAATAAAGGGTTACCGCTTTTGGAATGGCGGTTTAGTCCTAAAACTGTTATAAGACAAACCGTCAAACGTTTAGTTTGGCGGTTTTGCTTTAATCATTCTTTTTACAAAGAGTGATAACTGCTATGAGCATTAAGGTATAGGTGAATAAGTCACCGACCGTTATGTAATTCATAGCTATCACCTCCCTTCGTGGGGGAAGTGACCAAACCGCCAAACGGCAACCCATGGCGTAAATGCCTTTTCAGGCGAGTTACCAATATTATCCAGCTTCGCTTTTTACATTATATCACATGTAAAATTTTACCGTTAGTATATTTTTTAAAAATTGTTTTTAGCTATTTCCTCTTTCTATTCTAAGCTCTTTGATTTCTTCAATAAATATCTTTTCTCTTGTTATGTCATATCTGCTTTTGGCAGCCGCCATAAAGATTAAGGCAGCGCTCATAAATATGATTGCAACAACGACAATGCTGACATTTACGATTACATCTTCTTCTAACATGGAAAGCGACATATGAGTAAGCTCGTTTTTAATTGTGGCAACATATCTATACAAGATAAAAGCCAAGGCCACAAGTGTTGTGAGCCATGATACATTAAACGCAACCTTATTCCCGTTATGTTTTGCCATGACTTTAGTATATTTCATTATGAACTCGGCATCAGGCATATCTAAATATGTCTCATACTTTACTTTGTACTGTTCAAGCTCCTTTTGATACTTGCTTTTATATGAAATCTTATCTATAATATTTTTTAAATCACTTTTTCCTTTCATAAAATTTATCTCTTCTTTTGAGATTTGACATTTATCTTTATCTGTGGTATATATTACTTAATAAAGGGTTACCGCTTTCACAGGGCGGTCTGATCCAAAACAAGAGTTTTAGAAAACCGTCAAACTGCTTAGTTTGGCGGTTTTGCTTTAATCATTCTTTTTACAAAGAGTGATAACTGCTATTATGAGTAACGACATCTGAATGAAATCAGAAAGCGTTATGTACATAGCTATCACCTCCCTTCGTCCGTCGGGAAGTGACCAAACCGCCAAGCGGTAACCCATAGTGTAAATACCCTTTCGGGTGAGTTACCAATATTATCCAGCTCTGCTTATTTTATATTATATCACATGTAAAATTCCGCTGAGGATATATTTTTTGAAATTTGTTAAATAATTTAATTGTATCGAGAATGCAATATTCTTCCTTAGTCAGTTTTATTTTGTTCATCATAGCTCCCCTCTCTTTTTATCTCCTGACAATCTTTATCTTTCTTTTATGTATGGCATTGGTAGCGGCATCCAAGCGTTGACAAAAAAACCTTTGCTTATACATGTAATATTCTCGTTGCCAATATAAAAAGCTCCACCCTCTAAATTTTCTTCATATCTGCCTATCTCCGGTAGTGAATAATTTTCAAACGATAGCATTATGTAATCATTATTATCTGGTAACCTCTCTTCGCAAGGTATCCATTGTAATGTTAATATTTTTTTCATAAATCATTTTATCCTCCTCCATTCTCTGCCGCAATTTTTGCTGTGTCTCATGCTGAGACACAGCACTTTACTCATGGCTTTTTTCCTCTTCAGCTTTGGCTGCGTAATCTAAAAATTCACGCACAGAATATAAATTTTTATATATGCCACGTTTGATGTGCTCTCGGCCTATAACTTTCAATTTTTTATATATCTTTTTATATTCGTTTTCGGACATAACACATAAGTAATTGTATTTAGTAACGCCAATGCCCAAATCGTCGCACATCTTAAGCATTTCACAATCATTAAAATTGTCCGACAAAGTATCAACAAGGTCGCGTTTTTTCATTTGCTCATCCGTTTTGAATCCAT
The DNA here is from genome assembly GCA_000435715.1 of Firmicutes bacterium CAG:145. Classification (GTDB taxonomy): domain Bacteria; phylum Bacillota; class Clostridia; order Peptostreptococcales; family Anaerovoracaceae; genus Fimisoma. The sequence continues at coordinate 33,247 of FR882598.1, read as the reverse complement.
GTTTTTTACAGTATGTGAACAAATCTTCTTTGCTAACATATTGTAATTTATAGTCGTACAACCGCAGCAATGAAAATCGAACGAACTCCTTCAGTTCTATTTCTTCAATTTCATTTGTAAATGCCATTGATTTTTCATCATATCTGAATTGCTTTCTTAAGAGTACTGTCAACTATGTAATATTCCTCATAAAGGTCAGCATACTCGTCACTGTCGGCAATGTGTCTAAACACCGCCTCTCTATAATTTGGAGCTACGTATGTGGAAAGAGCTTCTTCTATGGCTGATACATAAAATTGGGCGCGTTCTTTATTTAGAATGTCGTTTTCAGTTATATCAATCTCACTTTTATTCTCTATATCCTCTATTCTTTTTTTGAATATATAGTAGCTCCTTATTGTATATACGGTCTTTTTATATATGCTATTTTCAAGTTTGAATCCGCCATTCGGTTGATAATAGCTTTTCGTCTCCATTTTTCTGTCTCCTTCGCTTTTTTACATATTCACATATTTTTTTCAGCGAGTTCGCAAATTCTATCCCAGTCATCCTTTTTTAATATTTCCTTTGCCTTTTCATCAGGGGGATATCCTGCCTCCGCTTCCCTCATGTATTGCTTTAATATCTTGCCGTATTCTCTTTCCGCGGTTTTCTTCTTTACTCCTATTTTTTGCCCAAAATTAAGCGCGGCCGCATAGTCGTTTTCGTATTCTTTTCCACTCTGTTTTTTATAAATAGAACTCTGATCTATTATTACTGTCGCGTTATCATATTGCTCCTTAAGCAATCCGAATTCTTCTTTAGTGATATAAACACTTTTGAATATTCCGTATTCTATAAGGTCCGATTCTCTTTTTATATCCTCAAGGCAAAGCGGTTCCGATTCTTCTATATTTCCGGTAATTTTCATCTTGTTATATTCCATCCTCTGTCGGTCAGCTTTTCTGCTGGATCTTCCGGTCATATTTTTTACATATGGGGCATTCAATTTCAAAAACCGAGTTCCTTTATCATTTTCCATAAATTCTATATTTATCAGGTCGTGACTTGCAAAGTATTCAAGCGCCCGTTGTACTTTTGTCGGCTCACGCCGAATCGCCTTGGCGAGTACGTTTATATCGGCCATATCGTTTGCCTCAATTAAGAAATTGCCACCATTCTTAGTTGCTAAGCAATATAGGTTTAGCAGCACAACGAGCATTTCATCACCGCCGGGCTCGTTTTGCAATGCTATTATTTGGTAATCATTAAAGAAATCTTCTTTTAACCTAAAATACCAATACTCCCGATTATTGCTCATCTTTCTTTCCCCGCGCCTTATATATTATTTCTCTTGATTCTTCATCAAAGGTGTTTTTAAATTCTTTCATAACTGCTTCCTCTAAAGAATATTTAATATATCTTTTTTCCTTAAACTCTTCTTCAGAGAGACCTCGTGAAAGCTCTTTCTTCAAATTTGTATAAGAGACGCCAAAAGAATCTGCTATTCTTCTAAGCGTAAATCCTTCCTCAAGCAATAGTTGTAACTGATTTCTCATGCTATAGTTCCATTTCACTTTTGCCATACTCTTCACCTCCTTGTATATCTTTTTCTCTGAACGCAAGCCATATATCCTTTACATTTATCTACCTTCTTTTTATAGAGTGATAGTAATATAAAAAGAAAGAGATATAGATAGATATATATGTGGCAGAAATCTGCCGTCAAACATAAATCATAACTATTTCTCTTTCTTTAAAGAAAACAGTTTATTAAATTGTCAACTGTATATCTGTTTAGAATGTTGAAATTTCAACAAAAGAAATTAACTTGCGATTTATGTTTGCAAGTTAATATTAACATTCAGCATACAAAGAACAATCCTCCTACGCTGCCCACCTTACGGTTCTGATATCCCGAGGGTCTTCTCATCTATGCAGGCTATCCAGTAGCCGTAGACCATGGAAGCAGTATCATCGCTGATGTTCTCAAGACTGCCGTACATCTCTTCTCCTCCTCTCAGAGGCTGCCAGAGAGTAAATCCTGTCTTTCCTCCCGCCGGCTGGTCTTCAACGAGAAATCTTCCCGGTATTCCTATGTAATTTTTTTCTCCGCCTGTGCCTACTATAAAATGACCGTGTTTCTTGGCCATGGCATACCCTTCCCTGCAGAACGTCTTCAGTATATCTACATTAGTCTCCCTGTGCCACTTGCTGCCGGTTTCATCTATAGTGAAAACTCCGTTGTTATCTTTTTTCTTCATGAGCTGACTCAAAGCATACATCAAATATTGTTTATTCATAAGATGCTAAACCTCCCCCGCCTAATATTATGCCGCTGTCTCTGTGATTATTCTCCTGCAAATCGGAGGAGACAGGATGCGCATCTTTTGAAGGCGCTTCTATCTGTTGTTGTTTTTTTGGTTTTAGGGGTTTTAATCCACAATATATGGGGGTATAATAAATTTATCTTTAAGAAGGAAGAAATGCTGAGGAGGTCAATTATGAGCATAAATATCACAGGAAACGTATCGCCAAATGAGCAGCAGGCTTATGTGCATTATCTGGAAAACAAATATAACAGAAAATTAAAATCTTTAGATATTAAGATCGACGGCGATTTTGCCGATCTCAATTATGAGTTTGAACACGTTCCTTTCGAAAGGATCCGCAGGATCACCGGCTATCTGGTAGGCACTATGGATCAGTGGAACAGCGCCAAGAGTTCTGAAGAGCATGACCGTGTAAAACACGACGTATCCACCGGATTCGAAAGATTATAGATCCAGTATCTTCGTCAGAATCAAGAAAAACTGCAGCGGCTTAAACCCCACGGGTAGCTCAGGCCGAGGCTGCAGTTTTTTATTTTATCTTTTTATATGAAAGAGGTCGCTCCTCATCCGATTCCGCCCATGATGCTTCCCAGCACCAGCACTATGACGGTAAGTCCGCAGAAGACATACTTGCCGGCAGACTCGTACCAGCCTCCCAGCTTTCTAACGGCTCCCGAGTCTATCTCTTGGCGGACGAATTCTTTGCCGCATATCCAGAAAAACATTACTCCGGCTATCAGAGCCCCTATAGGGCAAAGATATATGGAACATACGTCCATCCAGTCTGATACGATTCCTTCTATGCACAGGGCCACCACCGTGCCGACAGCGGCCACTGTCGCCACGGCTTTCTTTCTCGAAAGGCCGAACTTAGTCTGGAGAGCTTCTACCGGCGTCTCAAAGAGGTTCACCAGCGAGGTAAGGCCTGCAAAAGCCACAGCGATAAAAAATACCGTCATCACTATTCTTCCTCCCGGCATCTGGGCGAACACATTAGGCAGGTATATGAACATCAGCCCCGGACCGCCGCCGGAGAGAGACTGGCCTGCAGTAGCCATGGCCGGTATTATAGTCACAGCTGCTGCCAGCGCCGCTATAGTATCCCAAAGGGCGACAGTCCTGGCGCTGTATGGTATGTCCACATCTCTTTTGAGATAAGAGCCGTAGACCAGCGTGCCCGAACCTGCTAAAGACAGAGAAAAGAACGCTTGTCCCAGTGCGTATATCCAGGTCTTTCCGCTGGCAAGAAGAGACCAGTCAGGGTCTGTCAGATATCTATATCCCTGTGAAGCCCCCGGCAGAGTCGCTATGTACACGGCCATTCCCACAAACATCACAAAAAAGAGAGGCATCATTACTTTGTTAGCCTTCTCTATGCCCGAAGCTATGCCGTACACCATTATTGCAAAAGTTATGGCCAGAGCTGTCAGGTGCCACCCTATGTTTCCAAATGAGGCCGCCGTCTGATTAAAGGTATCTGCATACCCTTCTACACCACTGATCTCAAAGAGATTTCCCGAAAGAGATCCCACCAGGTATTTAAGTATCCAGCCCACTACTACAGAATAGCCTATTGCCAAAGCCAGACTGCCCAGAACCGGTATGAGAGACAAAAGCTCACCCGGCGTTCTTCCTTTTCCGGCCTTTTCCGTAGCGGCTCCGAAAGCTCCCATGGGGCCGGCTCCCATAGCTCTTCCGAAAGCCATCTCGCCTACCACGCCTGTAAATCCTATCACTATCACACATATAAAATACGGTATCAGAAAGGCCGCCCCGCCGAATTCAGAGACTCTTGCGGGAAACAGCCATATATTGCCCATGCCCACGGCCGAACCTATGCAGGCTATTATAAATCCTCTTCTGGATCTGAAACTATCTCTTGCCATCATCTTCTCCTGTTTCAAATATTTGACTACTATTATATACTTAAAAGATCTCCTTGTCATTCTGTTTTTTAACTCTGCGCAGCCATAAGCGGCGCCTCATGATGAAAGTCTCTATCTGCCGGAAAATCTGCTCCGCGCTATTGCCAGGCCCTGTAATTGACAAAAATAGGACAATTTATCTTATCTTCCTTGAAATTTTCAGCGGCGGGAGCTATAATAGAGGTGTTGTATACAAAAAGTGCAGAAGGAGATGCTATACATATGTACAAGAACGCTTTAAGACCTGCATGGGTCGAAATCAATCTGAACAATCTTGACTTCAACATTAAAAATATCAAGGCGAAGATCGGCGACAGAGAAATGATCGGAGTAATAAAAGCCGACGCTTACGGACACGGAAGCGTAAAGGTGGCCGAAGTCCTGAGAGCCAACGGCTGCAAGACTTTCGCCATTGCCACGATCCACGAGGCCATCACTCTCCGAGAAGCCGGAGCCACAGAAGAAATAATCCTCCTGGGCCTTGCTCCGGACATGTACGCAGAGGCCATAGTAAAATATGACATAACGCCGGTAGTCTGCGATTCATCCAACGCCGCAGCCATAGATAAGGCTGCCGCAGCAGCCGGCAAACTGGTAAGAGGTCTCATCGCCGTAGACACAGGTATGGGACGTATAGGATATCTGGCCGACGAGGCCGAAGCGGCGGCTGAAGATGTGAAAAAGATACAGGCTTTAGAAAATTTCAAGATCAAAGGTATGTTTTCTCACATGTCTACCGCTGACGCATATGACAAGACTTACTCTCATCAGCAGGAGGAGAAATACAATAAATTTTATCAGACTCTCACTGCGGCCGGCATCGATATTCCTTTTAAAACGCTGGCTAACAGCGCTTCCATCATGGAACTCCCGGAGGTATACTTCGACGCCTGCCGTCCCGGTATCATTCTCTACGGATGCTATCCTTCTGACGAAGTGGATAAAAACCAGCTGGCCATCAAGCCTGTCATGTCGGTTAAGGCAAACATCATTCACCTGAAAGACGTTCCTGAGAACTTCTCGGTAGGTTACGGAAGAAAATTCATCTCAAAACGTCCAAGCAAGATCGCCACTTTGGCTTTAGGTTATGCGGACGGATATCCGAGACCTTACTCTCAGTTTGCTAAAGTTCTGGTAAACGGATGCGTCGCCCCTGTAGCCGGAAACATCTGCATGGATCAGTGCATGGTAGACGTGACCGACGTTCCCGATGTCAAGATAGGCGACGAAGTGATAATAATGGGTACCGACGGTAAGAACACTATTTTGGCAGATGATATAGCCAGAGCTACCGGAACCATAAATTACGAGATCGTATGCGCCTTTGGCCAGAGGCTCCCTAAAGTGTATGTAAAATAGAGAATTCGGTCAAATATTGTGAAAAAAGCCTCGGATTATTTGATACCCGAGGCTTCTTTATTTGCTTTAAAGCTTTTGCCAACATTCCTTAAGAGACTGATCTATCACCACGTCTGCCGCTCTCTCTATGTCAAAAGCTTCAAAGTAAGCCGTCTCCATAGGTATCCACTTTTCTCTGAATATCTTTGCTTTTTCGCTGCCGTTTCTGGCAGCTATCCTTTGTTCCTGCAAACCGGAGTCTATCTTCATAAAAATCTTCATGTCGTATATGTCCCTCAGCTCAGGTCTGAGAGCGTAAGCGCCTTCTACTATGACGAGACCTCCTGCTTTTATGCGGCGACTGGCGGTTATCTCCATGCGAGAACAGTCAAATACTCCATACTCAAAATCTCTTCCCGATCTCAAGGCTTCCGCAGCCTCCGCTTCAAATCTCTCGTAGTGGACGTTGCCTCCGGGGGAAGATAACCTCTCCTGTGTTCTGAGCTCTGGAGGGAGAAAAAAATCGTCCATATGTATCACGCATCCGTCCAGTTCTTCTGCCAGCCGGGCGGCCAGAGTGCTCTTTCCGGAGGCGGCCATTCCGTCTATGGCTATCACTGCCCTGCCTCCCTTTTCTTGAAGCAGAGTCCAGATATTGTCTTTCAGTCTATCCTTCATTTCTTGAGAAGCCCTCCAACCAATACGAAGTAAGATGGAAGTTTACCCTCCTGTACCCACTCTAACTCTATGCCCATCAGCTTGCTTACTGTCAGTCCTACGTTGCCTCCGATGGATTCTATAGAATATCTCATGTCGCCCGGGCGTCTGCAGGGCTCTCCCAGAGGTCTGCTGCAACCTTCGCCTTTGCACATGCTGCAGCTGCCTGCGCTGAGAGAAACCGACCCGGGCAAAGACTTCTCCATGTCGTACAGTTCTTCACTCATGTTGGCCTTTACTTCCTCCATTATCCTCTTTCCCTCTTTGGATCCGGTCCCTTCTTCAAATATTATCTTTCGAGCTATGATGTGCAATTCTGAAAACCGATTCCAGAAATCCTCCGGCTCAAAGTCATACGGAGGGCATGACCATACGGCATTGTAATTGGGACATTCTTTGCAGTATTCTATGAATTCCGCCACGTTGACATACTCCCTGACGTATTCTTTTACGCTTATATCCTGCTGGTATTTTTGAATATCGTACATGATATTTTTCTCCTTTTACTCACTTTAAGTATATCATAATCTGCTTTTTTATGGTAAAATAATATTAATTATTTTCGCGGAGGTCATCATGGCTTTTGGTCTGTTCAAGAAAACAAAAAAAGCAGATATTATCATATATAACGGCGTCATCATGACACAGAATCCCGATCTTCCGGCGGCAGAGGCCGCAGCCATAAGAGATGGCCTGATAATAGCCGTAGGAGACTCGGATACAATGGAAGAGCTGAGAGACGGCGAAACAGAGATGATCGATCTCTGCGGCAGATACGTCATCCCGGGCCTCATAGATATCTATTGGAGTCCCGCCAAAAAAGTTTTTGACGGCCGGTTTCTCGATCTTTCTCAGTGTTCTGGTATGGAGAGCATCTCTGAGAAGGTAGCTGCCTGGTCTTTGGATCATCCCGACGAGGAAATGATCTTCGGCTACGGCTACAGCGAAAGAGTTCTATGCGGCGAGGATCCCTCTTCTGATTTCGTAACGAAGCTCTTAGACAGAGGCTGCCAGGACAGACCGGTAGTGCTGCTGTGCGAGAGCAGCGTTTCTTGTATATTGAACAGCGCCGCTTCGGATATAGTCAGAGAAACTGCCGAAGAAGAGATGGTGCAGTATGTCACGACTCCTTATATTCTCGGGCTCTTTGTGCCCTTCGATTTTGAGGAGACGCAAAAGGCTGCAAAAGACCTCATGACCGTCAGCCTTGCAAAAGGCGTGACCGCCTGTCTTTGCACCTGCGCTCCCGATTACTTTGATACCTTGTACCAGGAGACTTTGATGAGCTTATACAACGAAGAACAGCTTAATCAGAGGTTTTACAGCTCGTACATGATGAATCGCCCTCTTTTTCCCAAGGGCGTGATCCACAGGCTCATGGCCAGAAAAACCATGTGCAACGAAATAGACGGACTCATCAATTCGGACATATGCCATGTATATCTAAATGCGTCCTCCTGCCCTGTTGAATTTTCTTTCGACTCTCTGAAAAAGATACTGGCAGAAGTCGCAGATAAAGGTTTTTCGATATACGTTACCGCCGTAGATTCTGAGGATCTTGACATGGCGGCCGGCAGTCTGGAATATATAAGAAACAAAGGGTATAAAAATATCTTCGTCATAGATTCTCCTCACCGAATCGACACATCTGATTTTGTTCATTGGGAAAGCGCATACTATATGCCCCCGCGGGAAAAAATATTTTCTATGAGCACGGAGGAGTTCATACGAAGTCTCACCACCGAGGCGGCTCAGATCATCGGGGCGGACCGCTGTCTGGGTTCCATAGAGAGGGGAAAGCGCGCAGATATGGCCGTATTCGATAAGGATCCGCTGTCTATGACTCCCCAAGAATTTTGGGATTATCCCGCTTACATGACTATTTTTAACGGTACTGTCGTTTAATTTGATATGGAGGTTATTACGAAATGAAAAAACTGTTATCCCTGATCCTGACCTTTGCTCTGTGCCTGGCCATGGCCTCATGTACACAGGAAACTGAGCCTAAGGTCCCTGAAAACATCGTCAATCCTATAGGCGTATCTATTTCCATACAAGATAACCCTGAGGACGATGTGACTGTAGATGGTTTTCAGGCTGTCGAGAAGACCGAGTTTACGGTAGAGGAAGGCACTAACGTCCTTGACGCCACTCAGCTATTTTGTATCTCCAACGATATTCCCATCCAGCTGGACTCGGCAGGCACTTATATAGCGTCCATGGCCGGAGCCGGTGAAAAAGATGTAGAGACCACCACCGGATGGGTGTATAAAATCAACGGCGAGGACGTAAGCGTGGGAGCAAACGAAAAAATTCTTGAAGACGGAGACGAAATTTCTTGGGAATTTATTGACTTTACGTCATATGGGTGGTAATATAAGAATATAATTTTTATTTAGCAAACTTTCCTTCTTTTATTGAATACACACACTTTCAGAAAAAGCACCTCGTATGAGGTGCTTTTTCGTTTTTGAAATCATCACTCTTTTTCTATATCCTCGATCGTTCCCACGAACTTGGCCTGCAGCACGTTGCGTTTATAATCGTCACTGTCCTCAGTGCAGGTGGAAAGAGTCAGTATCTGTTCTCCGTTTTCCGGAGCCTTCGTATTCTTATATGTGTTCTTGCTGTTTATCAGATCGAGATATTCTTTATAATTGGCGTCTCCCGAGGCAAACACCGTAAAAGTCCCGTCTTCGATACCGGCCGTATATGCTGCGAAAATTTCGTATTTGTTCCAGGTTCCGTCCGGAAGGAGTACGTACACGTAAGGATGTTCATCTCTGTATTCTTCCTTGAAAAACTTGTCCAGAGTGCCGAACATGGCTCCGTTATGCATGTTATGACCGTATATTATCGTATGAATATCCGAAAAGTCACCGCTGTTTAAAGCCTCCAAGAAAATACTTCCGGCTCCCAGATATTCCTTCTCATAAGTACGGAACAGATAGTACTGGTTATCCCTTCCCTGAAGCACAGGATAACTTATATCCGTATCCTTTATATATATCCAGCCTTTGACATCTCCGTTCTTTTCTATCAGCGCCGGAAGATCGACATAGCTTATGGAGCCGTCGTCGCTTCTCACTACAAAATCATCGTTGGCGTTATTATAGTAATCGTCTATTTCCTTATAATCCATCAGGATACCGACTACCTTATAGAGAGCGAACAAAAATACTGCTATACATATCAGCATGAGCACAGTGTACACTCCCTTATTTTTCTTAGGTTTCTTGTTTGCTGTTTTTTCCATCGATTACCTCATAAAATATAATTTTCCAGCACCTGATCTTCAAAATCAAAATCCTCTATCTGAAGATAATACTCGGCGCAGTCTATCAAAGCTTTCATAGGGCACAGGCCGATGACCTCCGAACCGATTACGGTCGCTCCATATCTTTTGGCTTCGCTCTTGACCAGTTCTGTCACCCTGTAGAGAGGCGTAACTCTGAAATCAGTCATGTTTATGGATACCTGGGCTATATTTCTGTCTTCCAGCATAAATCCCATAGCTTTGACATTGGCAAGACCCCCGTCTTTTTCTCTTATGATCTTGGCTATATTCTTGGCTATCTGTACGTCGGAAGTGCTCAGATTCAGGTTGTAGGCCACCAGAGGAGGTCTTGCACCCACTGCGCAGACTCCACCTGTAGGGTTTATTCTCGCCCCTCCAAAGTCCGGTTCCCATTCAGGATCTTTGACTTTTTCAGCCATTCCCTCAAACTGACCCTTTCTTATGGCTGCCAGATTCCTTCTGCCTTCTTTTCTGGCCGACATCTCATATAGAAATACAGGAAGATCTGCTTCTTCTGCCAGCCTTTTTCCTACGATGTTGGAAAGTTCTATACATTCTTCATTTGTAGCGTCCTTTACAGGTACGAAAGGCATCACGTCCACACATCCCATCCTCGGATGTTCCCCCGTATGCTTGGTGAGATCGATGAGTCTTACGGCCTCTTTAGCCAGCTTTACGCTGGCTTCTTCTACTGCCTTAGCGTCGCCTATGTAAGTTATGACTGTCCTGTTGTGGTCAGGGTCCGATGAATAGTTCAGCAGAGTGCATCCTGCCGTGGTTCTTATCTGATCTACGCAGGCCTCTATGACCTCTTTATTTCTTCCCTCTGAAATATTAGGGATACTTTCTATGATCTGAGCCATCTTCTTTCTCCTTTTTAATATTTGTCAGAAATATCTGCGCCTCTAAAGCGATTCGAGAACTTCTTCATATATCTTTTCCGCCGTCTTCTGAGCCTGCTCTGCCATCGACTCGGCCTCCTCAAAGCCGGCGGCTATAGTCTCATCTTTTATGGAAGGCAGATTTATCTTCACGTTCAGATACGCTCCTTTTAAACCGGCCAGCAGGTTGAGGGCGGCTACCCCCAGATCCGAAGCAGCGTTGGAGTTTGATTTTCCTACGATCTTTTGCGTTATCTCAAGACCTTTCATACAGAGCGCCATAGTCTCATAAGGGACTTCCGTAGCCGTCACGGTAGCCTCCTGTATGGCTTTGCTCCTTGCAGCTTTCTGCTCATCTGTGTCCTTCGGCAGCTTGAAGGCAGACGACACCTTATTAAAAGCCTCAGTATCCTTGTCAATTCCTATAATCAGTTCATCGTAAATTGACAATATGTCATCTTTCACTCGGACGCACAGGTCTCTGTGCTGGCTGTATTTCTCCTTTGGTATGGTCAGATCGCACACCATGGCAACAAGAGCCGCTCCCTGAGCCGCCGAAAGGGCGCTGACCGAACCGCCTCCCGGGGCGGGAGCGTCAGAAGATAGAATATTCAGGTAATCTTTCACGGGCATATCAACTAATTTCATGTATCACTTTTCCTTTCTTTATGACAATGTGCGCTAAATTAGATCCGAACCTGTAGCAGAGAGTCTCCATGTCCGGGGCGTTCCATATCACCAAATCTGCCTGTTTGCCTTCTTCTATCGTTCCGGTCTCCTCTCCCCTTCCTATGGCGCAGGCCGGGTTGATGGTGACGGCCGTCAGCACCTCTTCAGGAGTCATCCTGTATTTGAGATATCCCAGGTTCATGACAAACTGCAGATTCAGCGATGGGCACGAGCCGGGATTAAAATCCGAAGCTATGGCCACCGGTATCTCATATTCGTCTATCATCCTCCTTACAGGGGCGAAGGCCGCTCCTAAATAAAAGGATGTAGCCGGAAGACACATGGCCGTGGTTCCGCCCTCTGCCAGCGATTTCATGCCTTCTTCGTTTATGACGATAAGGTGCTCCGCAGAAGCTGCTTTCATCTTGCCTGCCAGCACCGAACCGCCTATGGACTCTATTTCGTCGGCGTGGATCTTAAGTCCGAAACCAAGGCGGCGGGCTTTTTCCAGATAAGTCCTGCTCTGAGCGACGTTGAAGACAGAATCTTCCGTAAATATATCCACATATTCGGCCAGGCCCTGTTCTCTGACATAAGGCATCATTTTCTCGCAGCAGATCTTTATATATTCTTCTTCTCTTCCTTTCCACTTTTCTTCCACGGCGTGGGCAGCCATGAAAGTGGCAACTATGTCCATGGGATGATTAACATTCAGTTCTTTGAGAACTTTCAGCATTTTGACTTCTGTTTCAAGGTCAAGACCGTACCCGCTCTTAGCCTCGCAGGTAGTCACCCCCAGGTTCATCATCTCGTTTAGGAACCCTTCTGTCTTTTGGTATAACTGTTCAAAAGAGGCCTCTCTGGTCTTTCTGACAGTATCCATTATGCCGCCTCCGGCTCTCAGAATATCCAGATATCCTGCTCCCTTGAGCTTGAGAGGTATCTCGTTCTGCCTGTATCCTCCAAACACGAGGTGGGTATGTCCCTCTACCAGTCCGGGAGTAACCAGGGCTCCCCCGGCGTCTATCACCCTGTCCGCTGAGGGTTCGCAGCATGCGAGATCTTCGCCCCGGGCGATCTTTTCTATAACTTTGTCCCTTATGAACACGGCCGCATCCTTAAACTTGATATTCTCTCCCTGCGCCCTGCCTCTGTGGCTGAAACTGCCCGAAGGCGTCTGAAGGATACCTATGTTTTTTACTAATAAAGTCGTCATCTACCTGTCCTCTTCTGTCAGAATCTCTCTGGCCTTCTTATATTTCTCACGCCACCAAAGTTTCTGCTCCATGTCGGCTTCGTCTCCTTCAGCAGGCAGCCTCGTCTCGTCAAAATTATGAGCCAGATCTGCCAATTTCACTTTTTTTGCTACGGGATCAGCCTTTATAGCCCTCACATACTCGAAGTAATCTGTTCCTTCGGCATGGGTCAGAAGCCTCAGGGCTTCGATGACCTCACGGGGAAATTCTTCTTCAAGTTCCTCTAATGTATAGGAAGTGTCCTCGGCTACATCGTGCAGCCAAGCTGCGCAGCATGAAATCTCATCGTCCATCTGCTCAGCAAGATGAGCGGGATGAAATATGTAGGGAATTCCGCCCTTGTCCTTTTGTCCCAGGTGAGCGTCATATGCCAGAGTCATGGCCTTTTTTGTCAAAGGTGTGTATATCATATTTGTCAGCCTTACCTCCTATTTTACAAACTTATCTACCGTCTTGTCAACAAGAGTATCATCAGCTATATAAGGAATAGTTATATGTCCTCTTCCTTTGTAGTTTCTGTTGTATTCCACCGATGTGGCCAATGCGTTTTCGTTTCTGGCCCAGTTTCTTCTGGCGACGCCTCCCATTACGTCCCACATCATGGCGGATTTTATTATCTCGTCGGTTCGCCTGCTTCCGTCCAGCAACAGTCCGAAACCTCCGTTTATGGCCTTTCCTATTCCTACTCCTCCGCCGTTGTGAAGGGCGCACAGTGACATTCCTCTGGCCGCGTTGCCTGCAAAACACTGCACAGCCATATCGGCCATGACGTTAGAACCGTCTTTGATATTCGAAGTTTCTCTGAAAGGCGAATCCGTTCCCGAAACATCGTGATGATCTCTTCCCATCATTACGGGGCCAATCTTTCCCTCTCTGACCAGCTCGTTAAATTTAAGGGCTATCCTCGTTCTTCCCTCGGCGTCCTGGTAGAGTATTCTCGCCTGAGTTCCCACTACCAGTTTGTTGGCTTTGGCGTCTCTTATCCAGACCCAGTTGTCTCTGTCCTGAGCCCTGCGGCCAGGATCTATACACTCCATAGCCGCCTTGTCAGTCGCGTCAAGATCTTCCGGCTTCCCTGACAGGCACACCCACCTGAAAGGCCCGTAGCCGTAATCGAACAGCACAGGCCCCATTATATCCTCCACGTATGAGGGCCATATGAAACCGTCCTTATCGTCGTATCCGTTTTTAGATATTTCTTTGATGCCTGCGTCATACATAGCCTTCATGAAAGAATTTCCATAGTCAAAGAAATAAGTTCCCGCTTCTGTCAGCGCCTTTATGGCTTTATAGTGTCTGTGGAGAGTCTCATCAACTTTCTTGCAGAAAATCTCCCTGTCCTCGTGGAGCAGCTTCGTCCTCTCTTCAAAGGTTATCCCCGCCGGACAGTATCCTCCGTTGTACACATTGTGGCACGAAGTCTGATCTGACAGCAGGTCTATGTGAAATTTCTTCTCTGCCGCAGCTTCAAGCAAGTCTACTATATTGCCGTGGTAGGCTATGGAGATGCTTTCGCCGGCGGCCAGCTTTTGCCGGGCGAGAGAAAAGATCTCGTCTATATCGTCCATTATGACCTCTACCCAGCCCTGATCATGTCTCGTCTCTATTCTTGATCTGTCTACTTCGGCGAATATGCCTACGGCTCCCGCTATGTTGGCGGCCTTAGGCTGAGCGCCGCTCATGCCTCCGAGCCCGGAGGAAACAAATGTGTGACCTGTCAGATCGCCTTGCTCTGCGACGCCCAGATATTTTCTTCCGGCGTTGAGTATAGTGTTGAAAGTGCCGTGTACTATGCCTTGAGGCCCTATGTACATCCAGCCCCCGGCAGTCATCTGTCCGTAATTGGCTACTCCCATCTCTTCGGCTATCTCCCAGTCGTCCAAATTGTCATACATGCCTATCATCATCGAGTTGGTTATGACTACTCTCGGCGCTTCCGGTTTTGACGGAAACAGCCCCAAGGGGTGTCCCGATTCCACGACGAGAGTCTGCTCTTCTGTCAGTTCTTCGAGATATCTCTTTATCAGTCTGTACTGGAGCCAGTTCTGACAGACTTGACCTGTCTCTCCGTATGTAACCAGCTCGTAAGGATAGAGGGCCACTTCAAAGTCTAAATTGTTCTCTATCATCACCTGAAAAGCCTTGCCCGCTAAGCACCTGCCCTTGTATTCACTTATAGGCTTTCCGTAGATCCTGCCTTCCGGCCTGTATCTGTATGCGTATATTCTTCCCCGCGTAGCAAGCTCTTCCATAAATTCGGGGGCAAGTTTTTCGTGAAGTTCTTCCGGCACATATCTGAGGGCGTTTTTCAAGGCTATCTTAGTCTGTTCTTTAGTAAGCCTGAAGCCCCTGTCGGGCGCTCTTCTTATTCCCTCCTTAAATTGCGGATAGTCCGGGTAGTCGTTTCCCAGTTTTATAGTCATAGCTTCGCATATAGCCGTATTGTCCAGCATATTATTCCCTCCTGATTTCTATTTGATCGTCACCGTATTTTCTACTGCTTTAAGCAGAGAACCGTCTTTTATCATCTCATCGAATTTTGTCAGATGATCGTGCATTATCACGTCTTTATCTATCGGCTCCACAATGCTTCTTATATGATCGTAGGCGGCTTTGGTGGCCTGCGCCAGCTTATCTATACCTCCCTCTCCCATCTCCTGCCGCAGCCAGATAGCCTGAGCGGCGGCGGCGATCTCAATCCCCAGCACCTTCTGGGCGTTATCTAAAACCATGGCCGCAGTCCTTGCAGAAGTAGTACCCATGGAAACATGATCCTCCTGGTTGGCCGAAGACGGAATAGAGTCCACCGAAGCCGGATGATCGTAGATCTTATTCTCCGATACCATAGAAGCGGCCGAATACTGGGCTATCATGAAGCCGGAGCAGACTCCGCCGTATTTTGTCAGGAACGCCGGCAAGCCTTCCGACAAGGCCGGATTTACCAGCCTTTCTATCCTTCTCTCCGACACGTCGGCAAGTTCCGATACGGCTATCTTGAGAAAGTCAAAAGTAAGCGCCATAGGCTGGCCGTGGAAATTTCCTCCGCTTATGACCTCATCCTCATCGGGAAATACGATAGGATTATCTGTCACTGCGTTTATTTCTCTGGATACCATCTCATAAGCATATCTTACGGCGTCTCTGGTGGCGCCGTGTATCTGAGGCGCGCATCTCAGCGTATAAGGGTCCTGTACCTTATGCTGCTGCAGCGGCAGAGCATTGCCGGACCCTTCTAAAAGCGCCAGCAGATTCTTCGCCGACTCTTTCTGACCCAGATGTCCTCTCAAGTCGTGTATCTTATGGTCGTAGGCCTTTTTTATGGCGCGAAGAGCCTCTCCTGTCATGGCGCAGGCCAAATCAGCTATCTTTTGCAAGGCCATGGCGTCCCACAGGACATTGACTCCCACTGCTGTCATCATCTGAGTGCCGTTGTTGAGAGCAAGCCCCTCCTTGGCCGCCAGAACTACCGGAGTTATCCCCGCCTTTTCCATAGCCTCAGAGGCCGTAATCACCTCTCCCTTATATTCGGCTTCACCTTCTCCTATGAGACCCAATGCTATATGGGACAGAGGAGCCAGGTCTCCGGAGGCTCCCAGGGAACCCTTTTGCGGAACTACAGGGTGAACGCCTCTGTTGAGCATATCTATAAGAGTCTTAAGGGTCGATAATCTTATGCCCGAATTGCCTCTGGCCAGAGCATTGCATCTTAAAAGCATGGCCGCTCTCACCTGCTCTCTCGGGTAAGCCTCTCCCATGCTGCAGGTGTGGCTTATTATCAAATTTCGCTGCAGCTGCTCTGTCTCCTCATTTGAGATCACCACATTGGAAAACTTTCCGAACCCTGTGGTAAGGCCATATATCACGGCCTTCTCTGCAAGCTTTTTTTCGATATAATCTCTTGCCTTCTGCACGTTTTTTTCCGCTTCGTCTGTCAACTTTACTTCTTCATCATTTCTGCAGACTCGAATCACTTCTTCGACCGTAAGGTCTCGTCCGTTTATAAGAACCATACTCCACTCTCCATTCATATCCCGCGCAAGTTTTGAATAATTATACACACATGCGCTAACTTTCTTGTACATATTATTATACAATCTTTTCAATGATTTTTCTACGTTTTTTTGTTCCATCATCGTTGATTTTATGCCATTTTAGCGGTTTTTTGCCGGAAAACCGCCGCTGCGTTTCTTCAGTTTAATGCAATAAATTTATAACGTTATAAATCAATCATGTAGTGCATAATGTATACAAGTCTGTCATGTTTTTATGCAAGTTTCCTGACCTGTTGAAAATAGTGATTTTCAAGCCATCTGGTCTTTTCAGGAACTTCCGTTTGCTTTTAATAATAAAGCCGCCGCCGG
>FR882598.1:12540-16449 GCA_000435715.1 Firmicutes bacterium CAG:145 | reverse complement strand
TTTTATCCGGCGGCGCTGAAGTTTCAAATTTTATTCATTTTTTATGCGAATCCTATGGCCATTCCGATCATCCTGACTATAAAAGCGCATATCCACGCTATGAGGCACTGACCTATCACTACGAACATCGCCCATTTTCCGCCCAGTTCTCTCTTGATAGAGGCAACCGCTGCCACGCAAGGAGTATAGAGGAGGCAGAAGACCAAAAGAGATATGGCTGAAAGCGGCGTCAGTATGGAAGTAATCGCCTCTGTATCTTTGAGGAGCACCGACAGAGTGGATACTACGCTTTCTTTTGCCATAAATCCCGCTATCAGAGCTGTAGATATTCTCCAGTCTCCGAATCCCAGCGGAGCAAACAAAGGCGCAATGAATCCCGCTATGACCGCCAGCATACTGCCGTGAGAATCATCTACTATGTTCAGTCTGAAATCAAAGGTCTGGAGAAACCAGACTACGATGGATGCGATGAATATTATGGTGAAGGCTCTCTGCAAAAAATCTCCGGCCTTGTCCCACAGCAGCCTCGCTACATTTTTCGCCCCCGGCATCCTGTAATTGGGAAGTTCCATGACAAAGGGAACGGCTTCGCCCCTGAACATGAAGCCTTTTGATACGAGAGCTGCCAATATTCCGATGATTATTCCCGTAAAATATAAGGCTACCATTATCAGCGCGCCTTTTCCCGGGAAAAAAGCCGCCGTGAAAAATCCGTATATAGGTAATTTGGCGGTACAGCTCATAAATGGCGTAAGCATTATGGTCATACGGCGATCCCTCGCCGAGGGAAGCGTCCTGGCGGCCATGACCCCAGGCACTGTACATCCGAAGCCTATGAGCATAGGGACTATACTTCTTCCCGAGAGGCCTATCTTTCTGAGCAGTTTATCCATGACGAAAGCGATCCTGGCCATATATCCGCTGTCTTCAAGAAGCGACAGAAAGAAGAACAGAGTGACTATTATTGGAATAAAGCTCAGCACGCTTCCAACGCCGTTGAAAATGCCGTCTATTATCAGAGAATGGAGCGCCGGATTTACATTGAAATATATGAGCCATGCGTCCACTTCTATGGTGAGCCAATCTATACCTGATTCCAAAAGGCCTTGGAGCCAGGCGCCTATGACATTGAAAGTCAGCCAAAATATCAGAGCCATGATACAGACGAAAGCTGGTATGGCTGTATATTTGCCTGTGAGAAATTTATCTGCTCTGCGGCTCCTCTCATGTTCCCTGCTCTCTTTGGGCTTGACCACAGTCGCCGCGCAGAGTCTCTGAATAAAGTCAAATCTCATGTCGGCGATAGCAGCCGATCGGTCAAGGCCTCTTTCGGCCTCCATCTGGCTGATTATATGTTCTATGATTTCTTTCTCGTTTTCACTGAGATTCAGAGCCTCAAGGACTCTCTCGTCCCCTTCGGCCAGCTTGCTGGCTGCAAATCTTAAGGGGATGCCGGCCGCAGCTGCGTGATCTTCTATCAGGTGCATGATCCCGTGCAGACACCTATGTACTGCGCCTCCGTGCTGATCTTTTCTGCAAAAATCAGTCCTGCCCGGTTTTTCCCTGTTTCGGGCTACATGAACGGCGTGAGCTACCAGCTCGTCTATCCCCTCGTTTTTAGAAGCAGAAATAGGAACTACGGGAATTCCCAGCATGGCCTCCATCTCATTTATATCTATAGTGCCTCCGTTGCCTCTGACTTCATCCATCATGTTAAGAGCCAGGACTACGGGAGTGTCCAGCTCCATCAGCTGCATGGTCAGATACAGATTTCTTTCTATGTTGGTGGCGTCAACTATATTTATGATGCCGTCCGGCTTTTCTCCCAGTATAAATTCTCTCGAGACGATCTCCTCGCTGCTGTAGGGCGAAAGGGAATATATTCCCGGAAGGTCGGTAACTTTAGTCTCGGGATAACCTTTTATCGACCCGCTCTTCTGATCTACGGTGACGCCGGGAAAATTTCCCACATGCTGGTTGGCTCCTGTCAGCTGATTGAAGAGAGTAGTCTTTCCACAGTTTTGGTTTCCCGCCAGGGCAAAGGTGATCTGTTTTCCTCCGGCAAGAGGAGCTGCGTCTGTCTGGACATGATACCGTCCTTCTTCTCCAAGCCCGGGGTGTTCACCTCGCCTCTCAGACCTCTTACCTTTAGCTGACTGATCTTTCCCCGCATTGCGGCAGTTTTCCCTGCATTGGCGGCACGAACCTGCCGTGGAATAAAGCCCCGATATGCAGTTTTCTGCCTCTTGATTTTCAGAAGCTTCTCTGATAGTGTTTTCGTCTATCTCTATCTTCTCGGCGTCGGCCAGTCTTAAAGTCAGTTCGTAACCGTGGATGCGAAGCTCTATGGGATCTCCCATGGGAGCATATTTTACGACAACTGCTCTTACCCCCGGAATCACTCCCATATCGAGAAAATGCTGGCGAAGGGAGCCCTCCCCTCCTACTTTTTTAATTACTGCGCTTTTTCCTATCTTCAGATCTTTAAGTGTCATATCTGTGTAAACTCCCGGCAAATGCCTCTGTAATCTTCTGCGTACACGCTTCCCTTGTTCCATATAAAAGTGAAATCGTGTTCAACGACAAAGTCCTTCAATACTATCTCTTTCAGATTCCCCCGTTTTATCTCTTCTGAGGCTGCGATCTCATACAAGAATGTAACACCGCAGTCAGCCTTCACAAGCTGTACTATGGCCGGAAGGCTGTCCACCTCCATGCACCTTTGGAAGTCCCCTATCTCCATACCGTGAGCCTCCAGGTTCTTTTCCATTATGTCTCTCGTTCCCGATCCTTTTTCCCTGATGATGAGGCGTTCCTTCACGAGGTCCTTGAGACGATGCGGAAATCTCTCGAAAATGTGACCGGCGGCGCATACCGGTATATATCTCTCGGTGGAAAATCTGATGTGATCATACTCGTCCTTAGGGAAATATCCCTCTATGACAGCAAAATCTATCTGCTGTTTTTTCAGTTTTTCTAAAAGATCGTCAGTATTGGCCACTGTCATCTCGATCTTTACTTCCGGATGCCTGTCTGCATATCTCTTAAGAGGTTTCACTATAGCGTAATCCCCCACCGTCATGGTGGCGCCCATGCGGCAGAGAAAAGTCTTCTCTCTGAGCTGTCTCATCCTTCCCCGAAGAGATTTGTCATCGCTTTTGAGAGTTCTGGCAGTCATAAGCAGAAGTCTGCCAGCCTCTGTAAGGACAAGTTGTTTCTTCTCATAGCGCAGCAGACGTACTCCGTACAGCTCCTCCAGGTATCTGATGTGCTGAGATACGGCAGGCTGAGTCATATTGAGTTCTCTGGCGGCCTGCGTATAGCTCATATTGTCACAAACGCATATAAAGGTATTTATCCTGTGGTCTAACATCTGTCTTTCCTCATCTGTTTGAAATTTCTTTTATTATAATATATTTTTATGATTAAATAAATATGTATAATTTTACTTTATGAAAATTTCATGTTATATTTATCCATGGCATTTTAACTACTATAAAGGAGGGGCTTTGCAAATGAACTTCATAAAAAATAATTCGGCAGGTATCTTTCTATGTCTTGCCATAGCCCTGCCGTCGTGGCTGCTGGGCCGTCTGTTTCCCGTCATTGGTGGAGCTATCATCTCTATACTGGCAGGAATGACAGCAGCTCTTTTTATCAAGAACAGGCAAAAATTTGAAAAAGGCATAAAATTCACTTCAAAGAAAATACTCCAGTGGGCCGTAATCCTTCTGGGTTTTGGCATGAACTTAACTGTGATATTAGAGATAGGCCGCCAGTCCCTTCCTATAATCATAAGTACTATAACTGCTTCTCTGATTATCGCTTATGCGCTCCACAGAGCCATGAAAATACCGTCTAAGATCTCGACTCTGGTGGGGGTAGGCTCCTCCATCTGCGGCGGTTCTG
>FR882598.1:0-12501 GCA_000435715.1 Firmicutes bacterium CAG:145 | reverse complement strand
CCACCGCCCCTGTCATCGATGCGAACGATGAAGAAGTAGCCCAGGCTATCTCTGTCATCTTCTTTTTCAATGTCCTGGCTGCTCTCATATTCCCTGCTGCCGGAGGTCTTTTGGGATTTTCTCAAACAGACGGAAATGCTTTCGGTATCTTCGCAGGTACGGCCATAAACGATACATCCTCTGTCACTGCGGCAGCTTCCACCTGGGACAGTGTTTACGGCTTAGGGTCGTCCACTCTCGATACGGCAGTCACCGTCAAGCTGACGAGAACTCTGGCTATAATACCCATAACTCTCATTCTGGCTTTTTTGCGGGCGCGAAAAGCAAAGAAATCCGATTCTGCCGGAAACGTGAGCATCAAGAAGATATTTCCCTTCTTTATACTTTATTTTATAGCGGCTTCCATTATTACTACCGTATGCGTATCGGCAGGGATAGATATATCTGTGTTCTCGCCTCTTAAAGAACTGAGCAAATTCTTCATAGTCCTGGCCATGGCGGCCATAGGCCTCAACACAGACATAGTCAAACTCATAAAAACAGGCGGCAAGCCTCTGACTTTAGGGTTCTGCTGCTGGGCAGGAATAACTGCCGTAAGCCTTATCATGCAGCACATGCTGGGAATATGGTGAGTGAGCGATAAAGAAGAGGGGAGCAAGGCTTAAGCCTTGCTCCCCTCTATATTACTGTCATTATCTATTGTGTTTTTTGATGGCTTCTGCCATGCGGCGAAGGCCTTCTTCTATAGTAGCTCTCGGCATAGCCAGATTCAGTCTTATATAACCTTTGGCATTATCCACGAACAGTCCGTCGCCGCCCTCCAAAAGTACGCCGGAATTGTTGGCAAAGAACAGCGGGAGATCTTCCACGTCAGGCAAAACTCTGCTCATATCCACCCACGCAAAATATGTGGCCTCCGGAACAGTGAAGCGGGCCTGCGGAATATTTTCCTTAAGAAATCTGTCCACCATTTTAAAGCTTTCATCTATATATTCTTTTAATTCCGAAAGCCACCGGCCGCCGTGCTCGTAGGCCGCCTTGTGAGCTGCGACAGAGAGAGGATTGGCAGCGCCGATATTCTTGTCTCTGTCCTGGAATCTGTTTCTTTCTTCTTCGTCTCTTATTATGATGTTAGAAAACAACATGCCGGCCAGATTAAAAGTCTTGCTTGCAGATATGGTAGTTATGAGCTTTTTGTAATCAGGCATGATTTTTCCCATAGGTATATGAGAAAGTCCCGTTCTTATGAGATCGCAGTGGATCTCATCCGATACTATCCACAAGTCGTTTTTAGCGGCGATATCTGCTATCTTTTCGAGCTCTTGACGAGTCCAGATACGGCCCGAAGGGTTATGAGGATTGCAGAGCATCAGAAGCCTGACTTTAGGGTCTGCGGCCTTCTGGGCAAAATCCTCAAAGTCTATCTCAAATCTTCCCTCTGACTTTTTAAGAGGTGATTTTACAAGCTCAACCCCATTATACTCGCAGGCATGGAGGAAGAATCCGTAGGCCGGAGTCATAGTCAGCACTTTTTCGTCTTTAGCCACCAGATCTTCCACCAGCTGATACAGAGCCGGAATGACTCCCGGTGAAAATACCAGTTCTTCCTTTTCGAAGGTCCAGTCGTATCTGTCCTTGCACCATTTAAGGAGGGCGTCATAATATCCCTGATCGGAGACTATGGTGTATCCTAATATCTTTCTGTTCACTCTGTCTATTATAGCCTGTCTTATTTCCGGGGCGACGGCAAATTCCATATCTGCCACCCACATTCTTATAAATTCATCGTCGGCGTAAGGGAACACCTTTTCCGGTCCGCATTTGAATATATACGGACGCCATCCGTCCACGTTTTCAGAATTGGTGTTTTTTCTGTCGATGATCTCATCAAAATTATAATTCATTGTTCTCCTCCTCTTACTTATATCTCTTTGCTCTCTGCTACGTCTATCTCAAAGGCTTTGTTCAAAAGCCTCTGTATCCTTGCATAAGTCTCCATCTCCGTCCGGCTCACCTCATCCAGCATCTTGAAGGTCCTTTCGTAACAGGCTTTTTCAAAATCCCGGTGCTTTATATATATGTCTTTTCCTGCTTCAGTAAGAATCAGATTATATTCTCGGCTGTTCTCCCGGTTTCTCACCTGACTTACCCATTCTTTACTCTTGAGCTTTCTTATGAGCTGTGAACAGGCTCCGGCAGATTTGCCGAATTTTTTTGCCAGCCTGGCGGCCGTTATCCCGGGAGAGTCCCCTATGGCCTTTATCATCTGAGATTCTGCCTGAAACATCACTACGCCGTTGTAATCGTGGAGCAGAGAATCATATTTGTCTATAAGATAAGCGCCTCTGTCCAGTTCTTCCATCATTTCACAAAAGGCGTCAAATCTCTCATCTTCTCCCATCTCACATCTCCTCCCTGCGCCGCTTTGGCGGCAGTATCTGTCAAACAATATCGTTAATATGCTAAATGATTAAGCTGCTTAACTGTTTATAATATACCACCGCGCAGGGTCTGTGTCAACAGTCTCTTAAACTTATAACGAAGTTACTATCAGCCACAGAGAAGACACTGCTGCAAGGATGAGTGTTATTCCCAAAAACCACCAGTCGCATTTTACTATCAAATATACTATTCTGCCTATTTTTTCCGCCCCGGCGGCTCCGCCGCCTACAGATATATTCTCTTCGGACTTTTTAAGCCAGAAGAAGTATCCACCTATCTGTACGAGACAATATATAAGCGCAGTAACCTCGATTATAATGTTATAAATATCAGAAATGCCCGAATACCACTGAGAGTCCGTCATTCTAAGGAGGCCTGACGCTGAAAACCCAATCAGAGAAGCAACAAAAAGTACATAAAAGGCTCCCCCTATGATCGTATTTTGCAGGGCATACTTTACACTTTGAAGTCTCGCATACTCATCTGTCTCCAGCGGCGACGCAGTTCCTTTATCAGCAGAGAATATTATCATCTTACCCCACTGTCCTATCTTCTCCCAGCCGAGGCCGATACAAGCCTCTTCGAGTTCTTCCTGACTCTGTGTTTGGCCATATCTCATATATCTTGCATCTTTGCAAAACACCACCGTAAAATCTTTTTCGGCCGGCCGGGCTTTTTTGTATACCCACAGACCGTTGATATGCACCTGTTCTATCTGCCATCCATCAGCTGCCATTTCTGCCAATTCATTTTCTACACCCCGGTAGTCAAAGAAAGCACATCTTGGGAGTTTTCTCCTGAACTCTTGATATTTCATTTCCGTCTCCTTTTTTGTGAGGCTCATCGGTCTTGTACCGTTAGTCTGTAATCCTCCGACTGTTTTTGCAGCCTGTCATACTCGTCTGAAAGCGCTCGGCGGCCTGCTTTTGTAAGCACATAATTTTTTCGCCGTCCTTCCGACTTCGTTTCCTGTATCAGACCGGCGGCAGCGAATTGCTCTATCAGGTTATATAATGTTCCTGCGCCGATATTAACTCTGCCTTCGGTTATATCCGAAGCTTTTTTCATTACATCCATCCCGCAACATTCCTCGTTAAAACACATGAGTGTGTAAAACATCTGCTCCGTCAGGGTCTGAAACTTTTCTCTGGCCATATACTCATCTCCATCGTATTATCGAATATCGATATTTTTGCTTTCGTTATATATCGAATATCGATATTGTCAAGTGTTTTAATATTTTTTTCAGTTAATTCCACGAAAAAAGGCCTCCCCCGGCGGCTGCCAGGGAAAACCTTTTTACGATTTTTTCTTCTCAGATCACTTCATATTCTCTGAGCAGTTTTTCTATGTCAGTATTTCTGATCTTTTCGAGTAGTTTCTTAAGCACCATCTTTTCTGCAAAGTTCATGTTCATGTCGGTGATCTTCTTCCCGTCCCGAAGCTTTACAGCAGCATTGAGAAGATCTCTCACATCATAGACGCTTCCCCATACTTCCGGTACGCCCCTGTCTATGTCAAGGAGCGTATAGACCGCCTCCATTCCCGTACGCATAGAATACTCTGTAGTAAATATGGTGTCTCTTGGCGTCTCGGCAAACTGTCCCAAAAATGCGAAGTTCACAGCTCCTTTCGGTACTACGTCCGGACGGTCGCCGCAGGCTCTTGGCATGAAGAACGCGGTTATATAAGGCATCATGCAAGGTACAGTGTTGGCGCTGTTTTCTGCCATATCCTCTATCTCATTCTCAGGAACGCCTATGTGATACAGCCACTCCATACATATTTCTTTGCCTGTACACTCTCTCATAGGTTTCTTGACGAAGTCCCCCGGCTTATCAGAAAACAGGCCGTATACCCATACGAGGCACTGGTCTTCGGGCTGCTGACGGAACTGAGGCTGGCGGTTTATGGTCCAGCTGAGAAGCCACGAAGAGTCTTTGACAGTCACTATGCCTCCTGTAACTACTTTTCCGCTGAAAGGATCTCTCTTGCATATATTCTTTATATAGGGGATGATCCTCTGATCTAAAGTATTCACCGTTGCGCTCATCCAGTTTGACTTCTCCGGATCATGGCAGAACTTGTCCGGATGCCCGAAAGCTTCGTCCTGAGAGGCTATCTTGCGCCACATATCCCATCCCCCTCCTTCTCTGATCTCAGTGTCAAAAGAAGCGGGAGTATGTTGGCTTCCGATGGAAGAGTTCTCGACGCAGCCTCCGTTAGTGATGAAAATTAGATCATTTTCTGTCAGATCTATCCTGTCTTCTCTGCCCCGGCAGACCACCTCTATACCGGTAGCGACCTTTCTTTCCGGCCTGCAGTCGAAGGTGACGTTTACTACTTTTGTGCCGTAGTGGAACTGAACTCCGTAACTTTCGAGGTAGTTGACCATAGGCAGTATCATGGATTCATACTGATTATATTTGGTGAACCGCAGCGCCGTGAAGTCAGGAAGTCCCCCGATATGATGTATATATCTCCTGATGTACAGCTTCATCTCAAGAGCGCTGTGCCAGTTCTCAAAGGCGAACATAGTGCGCCAGTAAAGCCAGAAATTAGAATTTAATACCTGGTCGTCGAACACATCTGTTATCTTCTTGTCCTGCAACTCTTCATCGGGCGTAAAGAAGAGCTTCATTATTTCCATAGCGCCCTTATCAGATATATCAAATTTTCCGTCGGTATGGGCGTCCTCCCCTCTGTTTACTGTGGCGCGGCATAGAGAATAATTTGGATCTTTTTTATTGAGCCAGTAATATTCGTCTAAAACGCTGACCCCTTCCGTCTCTATGGACGGTATGGAGCGGAATAAATCCCACATGACTTCAAAATGATTGTCCATCTCGCGGCCTCCCCGCATCACATAGCCTACATTTTCAAATTTGTATCCGTCGCAGGCCCCTCCGGGAAGATCACTCTTTTCAAGGATGTGTATCCGCTTTCCCTTCATCTGTCCGTCGCGGACGAGATAGCAGGCCGCAGTAAGGGCCGCCAGTCCGCTTCCAACGATATACGCAGACTTATTATCCACGCCCTCAGGTTTTCTGGGACGGGCAAAAGCTTCATAATTGCCACTCGAATAATACATACCAATACCTCCTTATGAATTCCCTTTTGATGATCCCATTGTATCCAAAGAAGGGGCGGCTTCCAATCATCAAAAATACCGCCGTGATAAAGTTTTTATCACGGCGGCGCAATTATCGAAATTTTTATCATTTATCTGTCTTTGATGAAATTCTGCCTGTCCTGAATCTCTCCAGGCTGACGCTCAGACTTCCGGACAAGAGAAATTCTACCTTTTTGACGATCTTATGAGGATCCTCTTTCATCCCGTTCTTAACCCAGTCCAGCATCAGTCCGACGAAAGCGTACTTATAAAAATCTGCTACGAACTCCTTGTCCTCGTCGCGGACGGTCATTCCCTGCGCTTTTTCTTCTATCACATTTAAGAGCAGATCATACACTATCTTATACAGATAATTCTCTACCTGCTCCCTTCCCACCGAGCGATAGACGTTGAGTATGAAAGGTTTGTTTTTCAGAACTTCTTCGAACAGATTCAGAAAACCCTGCGTCCAGGTTTTATAATCGTCCTTGTCCTCCAATATTTTTTTGACGTCTTCCTCGCAGGCCCATTCCACAAGGTCATATATGTCCTTGAAGTGGTAGTAAAAAGTCATCCTGCTTATGCCGCAGTCCTCTGCAATATCGTTGATGGTTATCTTATCGAAGGGCTTTTTAAGAAGCAGATTCTTCAAAGAAGCTTCTATCGCCTTCTTGGTTATCTGTGACATATCTCCCCCTTTTTGTCTCATCTTCAAATGTTTCTTTCCACACAGATTATAGCATGTTTTTTTAGGCTCTACAAATGTATAGATACAATATTCACCAGTTCACCATTGTATTTTTTTGTAATTCGTATAAAATATAGATAAATATAAACGTTCATTATGATACAAGGAAGGGGACGATTTTATGAAAAACTTTGATTATCATATTTCTACAGATATTTATTTCGGAAAGGGTCAGATCTCGAAGCTGGGGGATAACATATCCTCTATCGGAAAGAAGATCCTTTTAGTATACGGAGGCGGAAGCATAAAGAAAAGCGGTCTTTACGACCAAGTCATCTCTCAGCTTGACAGAGCCGGCGTAAAGGTGTACGAGCTTTCGGGAGTAGAACCTAACCCGAGAATAGAATCGGTCAGAAAAGGCGTAAAAATATGCCTGGAGAATAAAATAGACGCTGTTTTGGCTGTCGGCGGCGGAAGCTCTATCGACTGCGCCAAAGTTATAGCCTCAGGCGCATGCTACAGCGGAGACCCGTGGGATCTGGTGCTAGACGCCAATAAGATCACGAAGGCTCTGCCTGTTGCGGCAGTTTTAACCCTGGCGGCTACAGGTTCAGAAATGGACGGTTTTGCTGTCATATCCGATATGGAAAAGAACGAAAAATGGGGGACAGGCAACGACATAACAAGACCTGTATTCTCGATAATGGATCCGGAGTATACTTTCAGCGTATCCAAATATCAGACTGCCTGCGGCTCTTCCGATATAATGAGCCACACCTTCGAAAATTATTTCAATTCTACTAAAGGCGCATATATACAGGCGAGAATGGCAGAAGGTATCCTCAAGACCTGCATAAAATATGCTCCTATCGCTATAGAAGACCCTGAAAATTACGAAGCTAGGGCCAATCTCATGTGGGCATCCAGCTTGGCCATAAACGGTCTGATAAGCTATGGCGAGGATGCGGCCTGGGCTGTACATCCGATGGAACACGAGCTCAGCGCATTTTATGACATCACTCACGGCGCAGGCCTAGCCCTACTTACTCCGTACTGGATGCAATACGTACTCAGTGATGATACTGTGGAAAAATTCGTAGAATACGGCACTAATGTATGGGATATAGACAAGGACAAGGCTCCGATGGAAATAGCCGAAGAGGCTATCGCCAAGACTCGTCAGTTCTTCGACTCTATAGGTATGCCTTCTCATCTGAGAGATCTGGGCATAGATGAAACTCATTTTGAAACTATGGCCGAAAAAGCGGCAGACGGAGGTCTGGCTCACGGCTTTATTCCGCTGAACAAAGAGGATGTGATGAACATCTATAAGATGGCTCTGTAATCTAAAAATCAAAAACCGGGATCAGACAGATATTTCTGTTCTCTGATTCCGGTTTTCTAATTTCAAAAAACTCTCCCTCTATCTCAAAAGCATTTCATAGGTGAATCGGCTCATGCACTTTTTAAGAAGGAGCCAGGCGATCAGGGCGCATACTGCTCCAAGCCCGGTTATTATCCAGACGCTTATAATCAGCAATCCCGCAAACTGTCCTACCATGAGGAGTATGATCGGAATTATCAGAAATACTGCGCTCTGCTGAGATTCTTCCATGCTGCGGGCCTTGGCCGAACCGCGCACTATCAACGTTACAGCTATCAGCGAGACGGCCGGAGACACTAAAAGAAGTATTATCAGCCAGCTGACGTTCGGAACTAAAAAACTGTCTATCAGAAAAAAAGCCTCGGCCTGAAGCACCAATATCATCGCCAAGAAAGATATCGCCGATACCATCATACTCAGAAGAAAAGATGCGATGACTTTGGCTCTGAAGATCTCTTTTACAGACAGAGGACAATAAAGCAGCGTCTCCAGAGTATGTTTCTCCTTTTCGCCTACAAAGGAGCTGGCCGCCATGATGGACGCGGCCATTACAGGTATTATCAGAAAAAATACAGGCAGAACGAAGTTCAGCACCATTCCGGCTGCTGTCAATTCGGGATTTTCTGATCTCATGGCCGGAGGCAAAATCTCAAGCATCTTCTGAATATCTGTCTCCTCCGGAGCGAAGTGAATCATAAACAGAAAGATCGACGGCATTACTATGGTAAGAGCTATCGGAACCGCCAAAAGACCCGTAAGTAGGTGCTTATTAGTGGTAACTGCCCTGAAATCTTTTCTGATTATAGCGGTCATGGCTCCATTCATAACGATCCCTCCTTTCTTTTAGCAGTCAGCGCAAAGTAGATATCTTCCAGAGCCGGCTTATCTGCCATAACTTTATAGATTTCTCCGCCTCCTTCTACGATCTTCTGAACCAGTCCCGGTATCTCTTCGTCAGATCTGACGACAGCTTCATATTGATTGCAGCCGGTCATTTTGAAAGGAAGTCCCTTTGGCATATTGCGCACATGGACTTGCAAAACAGAATGGGAACAAACGTCAGACCTCAATTCGTCGAGAGTGCCGCAGGCGAGTATATTCCCCTCCTCTATGAGACCGTAGCGGGTGCAGATCTCCTGGGCATATCTGAGCTGGTGAGTGCAGAGAAAAACAGTTACTCCCTCATTCTCCGCCAAATCCCTTATCAAGCTGTTGACGCTCTGAGCGCTCTCAGGGTCGAGGCCGGAAGTCGGTTCATCCAGGAACAGTACTTTGGGGCCGTGTATGAGAGCTCTGGCCAGCGACAGCCGCTGTCTCATACCTGTGGAATATGACGACAGCTTTTGATCCTCTGCTTCCTCAAGTCCAAGCCGCCGAAGCAAGGCGCCTGCTCTTCGCTGTCCCTCTTTGGCAGTAATGCCGTAGACGGAAGCATAGAAGATCAGATTCTGCATGCCTGACATGCTATCATACATCTGGGCATGTTCTGTTACGACTCCCGATATGGCGTGGGTCTTCTCAGGTTCTCTCGCAGGATCCATACCCAGTACGAGGCAGCTGCCCTCAGAGGGTGTGAGCATTCCGTTCAAAAGCTTTACGGTGGTGGTCTTTCCTGCCCCGTTAGGCCCTAAAAATCCGAATACTTCTCCTTGCTCAAGGGAGAGGCAGAGCCGGTTTACGGCTTTTTTGCCGCCGGGATATATCTTTGAAAGATCTTGTAAAACGACAGCTTCCATACTATTTCTCCTTCTCATTGTCTTTAAGACGCTCTACCATGCCCTTAAATTGAGGGTTATCCGAAAAGGCAGAAAATGCCTGATTCTCGGTCAGCGCCTGAGTCATGCTCCGCCGGATAACAGACTCTTCTCTGGGAGGATATTCTTCCGTCGCCGGAGACTGACCCAGCCACTCATCCAATAGGTCAAAGAACAAGTCGCCTCTTAGCCTCAAGGGGTAGACGTCGCCGGTGGCAATATCCGTATATCTTTGCAGAGCTTTAAGAGCTCTTTCGGATTCTCCCAGAAGCGCCCAGCCGCCTGCCATGGACACATAACAGGACAAGATCGCCCCCGGGTGCAGTTCATCTAATCTAAATGCGTCTGCCACAGCCTCAAATCTTTGGCAGATCATGTCAAAATAAGCAAGGTCTTTTGGCGGAAGGCTCATATAAGAGGTCATCAGGCCGCAAAAGCCTGTGACAGCTTTATAAATCCCTATCTGCAAAATTCTTCTGGATTCTGTTATATCGCCGTTCATCTGATAAGCGGCAGCCAGGAGAGGCTCTGAAGAACTTATCTCCGGCACGCTTTCTCCCAATATGTCCAGCGCTTCCTTGGGTCTCTTAAGGTTCAGAAGGCAAAACGCCTCCAGCTGAAGAGCTTCCTTGCCCAGCAGCGGATCACCGGCCTCACTTTTTACACGCCGAAACAGCTCTCTTGCTTCTTCCAGTACTTCCACAGCTTTCTCCGCTGTTTCTGCCATCATAAAATGGTTTGCCATCACCAGCCCTACATGAAACAGTACCGGATAGCATGAATAATATTTTTTCACCGTCTGGCGGCAGCGCTCCAGCGCTTCATCAAAAGGAAGATCAGAAAACTCTTTTGCCGCTCTCAGATACCAGCCTTGTATTTCCTCTCTTTCCATCTGAGGTTCGTATCCTATCAACTCGTCTATGCTGATGTCAAAATATGCTGCCAGCACAGGTAGAAGGGTGATATCCGGATAGGTCATCCCCGTCTCCCATTTTGAGACGGCCGCTTTGGAAACGCCTATATGTGAAGCCAGCTCCTCTTGCGTGACGCCCAGTCTGTGCCGGTTCTCTATCAGGACCCGTCCAAGATTGATTTCTCTCATCAAAATTACCTCCTGCTGACATTATAAAAAATCAGAGGTCAAAACGCAATGGAGAGAAATTCGATTTCTGTTAAAAAAATCAACCTGCAGGAAACCTGTCTTTTGCTATTTTACTTGCCCGTTTTCTCGCTTCGCTTTTTCCAGACCCTGTACAGGATGTCTTTTAAGACCAGCATGGCGTCTTGTTCATTGAACATATATTCTTGCCTGATCTCGTCCATCATTTTACTCAATCTATATTCATAGTTCGGAATGTTCACTTTATCCTGATATTCAAGCAGTACTGGATACTTCTTTCCCCAGGCCCGGCTCCAGTCGATCTTCGCCTCTGTCTCCCGGCTGGTCCTTTCTATGGTTTCCTGAATCTCCCTGATGTCCAGGTCGAAATCTATCAGCTCATCCAGCGAAATATTATAAAGCGCCGCCATCTTTTTCGACTGGCGGATATCGGGGACTGTCTCGCCCGTCTCCCATTTTGAGACGGTCTGTCTGCTCACCCCAAGTCTCTGGGCCACATCCTCCTGAGAAAGGCCTCGCCTCTTTCTCGCATGAAATAAATTGTTCCCTAAATCCATCGCTATTTCCTCCTTATCGGGTTGTCACTTTATTATAGCCTCTGATCAGGGCCTGTTCCACCAATTATATTACCCATCTTCGCACGTCTTTCTTACACCGGGCATGTGCGGGAAGATTCACAAGGTCCGTCTGTCATGGTATGATGCCCCTTAACCAGGACCATGAGGACTTCTCCTGCTTCTGCAATGAGTATCAATACGAAGCGATACTGCTGACGAAAAACTTTCATGAAAGACGCCGATATTCGTCCATGGCTGAAAAAAGCAAGAAAGGGTTATCCGGATCTGTCATCAGTAGCAGGCTCTGCTACGGCTCTCAAATAAATTCAATGCAAAGAGTATGACCATATTTATGTAGGTAGAAGCTGTTTCGAAGATCGCCGTCGTACCCGTCGTGAAAAAGGCCTGAACCATCAGACCGAAAAATATGAAATAAAAGACGTTGATACATATGCATAGCGTCTTTTTTATTTTATGTGCTGCGCAATATGAAAAAAGCAGATAGGCCGTGACTGTCAGAAGTACTATTGCGCCTATAGTTCCTGTGACCCTATGAAGAATGAGAAATATCTCCGGATCAGATTCTCCATATGGAAAAAAGACTCCTCCGCAGAGAATGGCGCATCCTACGATAAAGGCTGCTCTCACCACCCCTTTTCCCTCTGGCAGATATCCGGAATAAGAAAAAGCTTCAAATAACATGAACGGTATAGTTAATCCACAGTAAACCAGCAAAAAGGGAAAGCCGTTCATCCGCCAGCCGATACGGGAGAGAGAAATTTCGGCAATATCGAATTTCACCGATAAATAAAGAATATATGGAAGATAGATTCCTATCAAATAAACTGCCATAAAATTTATACGATTAAATAGCACTGGTCTGTTTATATCTTTATTTTCACGCCTAACTTCATCTCTTTTTCCCATGTCTTTTCGTCTCCTGTTTTAAAACTACTCTTTACTCCGCGCCTAAATCTCCAAGGCTTTGAGGTCTTGCGTGACTTTTTAAGAGTATTCTTTAATTATAACAGCCCTATATCCTGCGGACAATCCTATTCTTAGTTTATACAAGCTCTCAGTATCTTTTATTTTTACTTCAAATGAGTATATATCATTGTCGAGATGGCCATCTGCAATGAAGGTCGCCAAACAAGCTGGCGATATAGTCTTATAAAGAATCATTACCGGCAGAGTTCTAAGATATATTGAAAGTATCTCTAACTGTATCACTTGATCAGGCTGCTGCTAAGGCGGCCTTTGTTAGGCTTTAAGGGAGCGATCATGCTGACAAGAAACTTTCATGAAAGTCGCGATTCCCGGTACACAGTTGTTTTCGCTCCTTTGCGGGAGTTTTTTCTATCTTGAGGTGGCTCAGCAATTGACATCTCTTGAGGCAGGGCGCTGTATAAACGAGAGGTGAAGCATAAAAAATACAACAAGAGAC
>FR882597.1:73367-84481 GCA_000435715.1 Firmicutes bacterium CAG:145 | reverse complement strand
CTATTACTCTCGCTCCTGAGCATATCGGGCATTTCTCGCCCTTTGAACGAGCTTTGACGCTCGTTTCCCACTCGTGTCCGCAAGCACCTTTCCACCACACTCTTTTATTTGAACCGAAGGTTATCTTATCCGGCGTTAGCGGTAAGTTCTTCTCTGACCATTCAGGAATAAGCTCCGGATGAACGCTTGCTAAACTGCCCGTCATAGTACAACCACCCCTTCCTTTGTGATTATCCCAATTATATTGAGAAAATCGGGATTGGTGTAGTTTGCGAATAATAAGAAAGACCTTGGGAGAAAATATCTCTCAAGGTCAATAAGTGATTCCTCAGTTAGAATTTTATCTTTCCTGTCGGGCAATAAGAGTGGTTACACTATAATAAATCATCACTAAACCCGCACTTAAAATTGCCCCGCCAATAATATCAGTAATCCAATGAACACCGGATATCAACCTGCCAATTACCATAAAAGCAGTAAATGCAATTAAAGCAAAGGCAAATGCTCTTTTCATTTTTGTATTTCTAATTCTACTGTTTAGCTGCATAACAGCTGTCGGCATAACACACATAACAAGCAAGGTTGTCGATGATGGATACGAAGCTTCAAGAAAACCGTTAATCAATACCGGGCGGTAATTGACAACATAAAATTCAAAAAACAAATATGCCGCCATTACAACAATATAGAATGCTCCCAACACCAAAATACTGGAATCGACCTTGAATAAGCTTTTTCTTTTAATAAGCTGTATAAGTCCAAGCAACGCAAATCCCAAAATAAAGCAAAGCGGTATCAGTCCTAACCAGTCCGTAACGGTATATATTGCCATATGCACACCTGTCAGGCTGTGGATAAAGCCGTTCAAGGTTGCAAATCCAACAGAAGAGTTTTGTGGCCCGATGGGCTGAACATCAATAAGGCTTATTGCCACTGTCCACAAAATAAATAACACTACCATTGCTATTCCTGAAAGCAATACTTTTTGACTTTTTTCTTTTTTCATTTTTATCAATCCTTTGCCATAATTATTTGGCTTTCGCCTGTTTACAATATAGGTGGAATGAATAAAAATGAAAAGAATTTCACCGTCACATTGGCGACACGCTTCGTATCATCGCCATTTTATCAGCATCAGAGACTTTATCGCCAAGAAAACAAAAGTGAAAAAGGCTGCATAAGGTTGAAGTGTTATCATAAATTCTATTGTAGCAACTGTGCTTAACACAATGGATATTTGATGTTTGTGTTTCAACCAAAACACTGCTTCATAATTTTGTAGAGCGAGAAGCAAAACACCTGTAAGTACAATTCCAAATACAATAATTAAATACGGTATTTTGATATACTGCGGGGTACCTGTCAGCGAAAGTAAAGATACCTCTTTTATAATCTCATCACCCTTTTGTCCAAAGAAAGGCAGAAACAGAAACATAATCAAACTGCAATCGAGTAAACCAAACACTAAGTCTCTTGTATGTTTTTCCTTTTGCTTATTATCCTCGTCAGCAATTTTAAGTATTTCTTCACCGGACAATAACTCATCTATTGACACTGAAAAAAACTTTGAAATTGCTTTTAATGACTCGATATTGGGAACTCCTCTGCCGGATTCCCACTTAGAAATTGCAGTGCGAGACACAAATAACGCTTCCGCAAGTTCTTCCTGCGTGAGTCCTTTTTCTTTCCTCAACTCTTGTAATTTTTCACTTAATTCCATAATAAACATTCCTTTTGCACTCAGATACGAATGTATCCTTTATTAGAAATGGGCAATCCCACTATGGGACTGCCCATTCATTCCGTAAATTATGCGATTTTTTAGTCTCTGCACCGTTTTTAGCACCGATTGGTGTAAATTTGGTGTAAAGAGGTAAATTTATTTGATTTTGAAAGTCCCGAAACCCGCATAAACACTGGGTTTTTCTTACTTGTCGTTCGGTAAGGACTTCATTGTCGGGAATAAGATTATATCTCTTATGCTCGGCGCGTCGCAGATGAGCATTATGACTCTGTCGATACCTACGCCAAGCCCTCCTGTAGGCGGAAGACCTACCTCTAAGGCGTTGACGAAATCCATGTCCATAGGGTGAGCCTCGTCATCTGCTCCGGAATCCAGCTGAGCTTGCTGCACTGCAAATCTTTCGTACTGATCTATCGGATCGTTCAGCTCCGAGAAGGCGTTGCAGATTTCCCAGCCGTTGATATAGCCTTCAAATCTTCTGGTGATTCTCGGGTCTTTAGGGTCTCTCTTGGAAAGCGGAGAAACCTCCACAGGGTGTCCCACTACGAAAACAGGTCCGTCCAGATAGCCCGGCACATCTTCGCAGTATTCCTCGAACATCTCGGCGATGATCTTTCCGCGGGGCATATCTTTGATCTCGTCTTTATCCATACCGTAGCCGGCCGCAGCTTCTCTGGCCTCCTGGTCGCTGTCGATCTTGCTGAAGTCAATTCCTGTAATCTCCCTGACGGCGTCAGTCATATCCAGCCTTCTCCAAGGCGGAGTGACATCGAATTGTTTACCCTGATATGTGATCACAGGGGTACCGTTTACGGCAAGCGCCGCCTTATATACCAGCTGTTCTGTGACGTCCATCACGCTTTCCATGTCTCCATAGGCCATGTAACATTCCATACTGGTAAACTCAGGGTTATGGTTTCTGTCCATCCCCTCGTTACGGAACATCTTGCCCATCTCGTAGACTCTGTCGAGTCCGCCGACTATCAATCTCTTGAGGTAAAGCTCGTTGGAGATTCTCATCTTCATATCTATATCCAGAGTATTGTGGTGAGTGTTGAAAGGTCTGGCGTTGGCGCCCCCCGCTATAGTTGTAAGTATAGGAGTGTCGACTTCGAGATAACCGTAATCCTCCTCAAGAACTCTCTTGATTTCTTTTATTATTTTGGCGCGTTTTACGAAGGTCTCTTTCACCTCAGGATTTACGATAAGGTCTACATATCTCTGGCGATATCTGAGATCCTGATCCTTGAGTCCGTGCCACTTGTCAGGCAATATCTGAAGAGACTTTGACAAAAGAACTATTCTTGCCGCTTTTACGGAAACTTCTCCGTGTTTAGTCTTAAACACGGTTCCCTCGACGCCTATTATGTCTCCTATGTCATAAGTCTTGAACCAATCGTATTCCTCTTCGCCGATAGCGTCTCGTCTGACATAGCACTGGATTCTTCCCTGTTTGTCCTGAATATCTATAAATGACGCTTTTCCCATGTTTCGGAAAGCCATGATTCTTCCGGCGCATGAGACCTCCTGATCTTCCATGGCGTCGAAATTGTCCTTTATATCTTTGCTGTGAGCCGTCACGTCCCATTTTTCTTCTAAAAACGGATTTCTTCCGGCCTCCTGCAGAGCCTTAAGCTTATCTCTTCTTATCTTTCTAAGCTCGTTGAGACTTTCTTCTGACATCTCTTCCTGCGCTTCAGGAGCTATGTTATCTCTCGTTTCTTCTGTGCTCATCTTTAAATCCTCTCCGTACTCTCACTTATTTTGTGATGTCGATAATCTTGTAGGTTAAAACTCCGTCAGGTACTATTATATCAACTGTTTCTCCCTTTTGCCTTCCTAAAAGATTCTTGCCTACCTCCGATTCGTTGGAGATCTTGCCTGCAAAAGGATCTGCCTCTGTAGATCCCACTATGGTAAATTCCATCTCATCACCTGCGGATGTATCCTGGACTTTGACTTTTAGACCTACGCTGACTCTGTCTGCGTCCATCTCGCTCTCATTGATGATTTTAGCTTTACGGATCATATTCTCAAGCTTGAGTATTCTCTCTTCAAGCTCTGCCTGCTCATTTTTCGCAGAGTCATATTCGGAGTTCTCCGAAAGGTCTCCGTATGAGATGGCTTCTTTCAGTCTCTCCGATACTTCTTTTCTCTTCACAGAAACGAGTTCCTCGTGTTCTGCGACTATTTTGTCGTACCCTTCTTGGGTCAACAGTATTTCTTCTGACATTCCTAATATCTCCTTTCGACTTTGCTCTGCGAGCCGTGCCAAATATTATACTTCAAATGGCTGTGGTTGTCAATCTCTGCAGCCCCTGTCAAAGCCTTTATTTTTCCCCTTTTTCAGACAAACTCGATCCTGACGTTTCTGCAGTTTGTCAGATATACTATGGTAGCATAGCAGATATCAAAGGTCATAGTATCTCCAACCTTATAATCTCTCTCTGCGTCCTCCACATCTATTATGGTATGATCGCTGGAAGCTCCTAAGACCTCTATTCCCTCTTCCATAGGTATGAGCTCGCAGGGATCGCCGTAGTCCACCTTGCCCACAGCCAGCAGCGCTCTTCTTCTCATCCCTCTGTCGACATAGGCGGGAGTATGTCCGAAAGCGTCTATGGCTATGGTTCCCACAGGATACGACGGTTTAGTCTTTACTTCTATGACTTCTGCTTTCAACCTGAAAACATCCTGATAAAGTTCCGACATGTCGTAACCGTAGAATGTGTCGAGGTCTCTGGCCAGCAATATTCCCTCTCCGACTCTGAGAAGGTTCACTCTCTCAGGAATATCCTTGTCCCAGACTCTCATGAGACTGCTGGTGGCTCCTCCCGATATATATTCGAGTTCCCTGTCCAGCCTCGCCTCTATCTTTTCTGCCAGTTCTACCAGCTCCTCAAGTTTTTCTGCTGTAGGCGCGATGGATCCGTAACATCCCAGATTGGTGCCGATACCCACAAGCTGAATGTTTATCATCCTGTTCTCTATGTATTCAGCTATCTCAACCATCTCTTCCTTATCCCAGAAGCCTTCTCTAAGATCTCCCAAGTCGGCCATGAGTATGACTTTGTGAAGTTTTCCCTGGCGCCTGGATTCTTCGTTCAGCGCTTTTATCACCTCAAACTCACTGTTGAGGCTTATGTCGGTAAGTCTTACCACGTCGCTGACTTCGCTGAGCATAGGTACTCTTATGAGCATCATAGGCTTCTCTATTCCCGCGTTTATGGCGTCCTCTATCTGCTCGAGTCTCGATGAAGCTATAAATGCGGCTCCTCCCTTATCAAAAGCCTTTGCCACTTCCGGATGTCCCGTAGCTCCCTTTATCACTCCTGCTACCTGGATACCGCAACTTCCGCATTTTTCTACTATCCTCGATACATTATGCTGCAAGTGAGCCAGATTTATTTCAAGTCTTGGATATCTGTTTTCCATTTTATATATTCTCCTTATTTTCTATGCGATTTCAAGCGCTATCTCCATCATTGCGGTGAAAGTTTTCTGTCTTTCTTCCGGCGTGGTAGCTTCTCCCGTAAACGGGTTGTCGGATATAGTGCAGATGGTTAAGGCGTTCTTGCCCGCTCTGGCTGCGTTCATATACAGAGCCGCAGCTTCCATCTCTGTAGCTAAAACTCCCATCTTCTGCCACTTCGACAGGCCTGCCCCGTCGTCGTAGAATGCGTCTGAAGAGTATATATTGCCTACTTTAGGTTCGATTCCAAGTCTCTGGGCAGCCTCCACCGCCTTTTTCATCAGGTCGTAGGAGCAGATAGGAGCGTAAGTTCCCGGCAGGTCAAATTGAGCCGCATAATTGGAATTTGTACATGCCCCCATACCTATGACCACATCTCTTACCTTCAGAGACGGATCTATTACGCCGGCCGTTCCTACTCTGATTATATTCTTTACGTCGTAAAAGTTAAAGAGTTCGTAAGAGTAGATAGCCATGGACGGCATCCCCATGCCGGAGGCCATGACGGAAACTCTCTTTCCCTTATATGTTCCCGTATACCCCTGTATTCCTCTGACGTTGTTTACCAGTTTGGCGTCTGTAAGAAAATTCTCCGCTATGAATCTGGCCCTCAGCGGGTCTCCCGGCATTAACACCGTTTCGGCAAAGTCGCCGGCTTTAGCTTCTATGTGTGGTGTAGGAATGTTAGACATCTATTCTTCCCCTTTCTTTTATCTCGATATTTTCTCCGTTTTTTAAATAACAATACTGCTTTTATTTTACAAAATTTTTGGTGTTTTAACAAGAGCTTTATTTTTATCTTCGTTTCATCCTGATGAGAAGGCTGAAAACACATCGGACGTAGTCTTTTGGGCCATAATATGATAGAATGATATAAAATCGCCGAAAAGGAGGCCGCCGGCCATGAAAAAGAAAATATGTATATTATATACGGGAGGAACCATAGGTATGGTGGCCACGGAAAACGGCTACGCTCCAAAAGAAAATTATCTGTCAGAGCTTCTGTCCGAGATTACAGAGCTTAAAAACCCCGCTATGCCCTCGTGGGATGTTATAGAATTCAGCCCCCTCCTGGATTCTTCCAACATGACTGTCCGGCAATGGTCCGTCATCGGAGAAGAGATTGCTCTCCATTATAATGACTACGACGGTTTTGTGATTCTTCACGGCACCGATACCATGTGCTATACCGCCTCCGCCCTCTCTTTTATGCTGGAAAACTTAAACAAGCCTGTCATCCTGACAGGCTCTCAGATACCCCTGTGCGAAATACGCAGCGACGGAAGAGACAATATCATAGCTTCCTTGCTTATTGCAGCTGAAGGCAAGGCCAAAGAAGTGTGTCTGTTCTTCGCCGGCAGGCTTCTCAGAGGCAATCGCTCCACTAAAATATCATCAGACGGTCTGATAGCTTTTGCATCTCCCAACTATCCGCCTTTAGCTTCGGCCGGGATAGATATAAAGTACGATACTGCCGCACTGAAGCGTCCTGCTGTCTGCGAGGACGATTTCAGCTTTACTCCTCTCAGACAAGTTCCTATAGGCGTTTTGAAATTCTTTCCCGGAATCCAGTTCAGCCTCTTCGAATCTATAATGACAGAATCTCTCAAGGGGATAGTCCTCGAGACTTTCGGGGCAGGCAATATACCAAGCTGTGACAACGATCTGCCTGCGATAATAAGCAAGGCTTTCAGGAACGGCTCTATCGTCGTAGTATGCTCCCAGTGTCCTCAGGGAACGGTAAAGCTGGGAACTTACGCCACCAGCAGCCCCCTCAGAGATGCCGGCGCAGTAAGCGGTTATGATATGACTACAGAAGCCGCCGTAGCCAAACTTTATTATCTGCTGGGCTGCGGATATGCTCCCGAGAAGATCAAAGAACTGATGGAGACTGATCTAAGGGGAGAGCTGAGCCGGTAAGACATTGTCTTACCGATATTTTTCCTCATATTCTTCTCTGAGCATAGACATCAGGTGTACATCGTGGAGCGCCCCGTTTTTACGGCAGTTTTTCCGAAGGACCCCTTCATATCTGAATCCGAGGGACAGATACAGCTCTGAAGCGGGGTTGCCCGTGTAATGATCAAGATACAGTCTTTGAAGCGACAGGCCGTCGAAACAGTATGATATAATGCCCAGCATGGCTTCCCTGCCATAGCCTTTTCCCCGAAGGGACTTGTCAGCTATATATATTCTCCAGATTTCGGCTTTCCACCCTCTCTCTATATCAGCCAGCACGATTCTTCCTATCCTAGGCAAGCCTTCTCCATCTTTGAGCAGTATAGTAAACTGGAGAGCTTTAGGGTCTTTTTCATCCTCTATATATTTGCGGGTCACTTCTTCTTGCGTCTGGTCGTCTCCGATGCTGAAGAACTCCGTCACCTCGGGCAGTCTCTCCCACCTGTAAAAGTCTTCGAGGTCTTCCCACTTGGATTGTCTGATTATCAGATTATCGGTTTCTATCATGTTTTCTCTCCTTATTAGCTTTTTCATCTCTGCCCTCAAGTTCTAAATTATATTATAACTGCATCCCTCGAATACAGTGTCAAACCTGCAGATGCCCTTGTACCGGCAGAAAGTGCAGGCAGACCGGTCTTTAGTCTTCATGGGATGAATCTCTATCTTTCCCTCTGTAAGATCGCTGCAGATCTGTCTTATCTTTTCAGTTACGGCCCCCTGCAGATGTGTAAAATCCTCTGCGGAAAGCAGTCCTCCCTTTCCGGTGTTCTTTATTCCGTCTTTTGTGGACCTTATGGGTACGATCTCCGAAAAGCCTTCAAAATCACCGGCTATGTCCCGAATCACCTGCGGATCGTCCACCATTATGCCATCGAGCTTAAAAGATTTTCTTATCTCTTTCTCGAGGGTCTGGCTGTCCATGTCTTTCTGAGACAAATCTATGGAAGGCTCTTTTATTTTAAAATAAAATACGCCGGCAGGTTTTCTGCCGCTTCCGCAGGCTGCATTCAGATACAACATCAGCTGCAGCCTGTAGCCTGCCGCAGCTTCTTCTATATCGAAGCTTTCATTTCCCGTCTTATAATCCACTATCTTTACACGGCCGTCAGTTAGATAATCTACTCTGTCTATGACTCCCTCTATGTATATCTTCTGTCCGCCGGCTTCCATCTCTATAGGCGGTAGATCTCCCCTGCGGCCGAAAGCTATTTCCGGGTAAATCTGTGATATATGGCCTGCTCTCACCTGCTCTACTACGCTAAAGCAAACCGAAGCGCATATATCCGTTATACGGCGTCTTCTGTAATCCTCCACGCTTCCCGACTGAAAAAGCCCTTCTCTGTATGTCTCTGCGATGGACTCTATCTCCCGCTCTACTAACTGGGCGCACTCTTCTTTTGATATTTTCATCCACGGAGAATCCGGTTCAAAGATTTGTATTCCCGGTACTGTCAATTCTCTGGCCAGCCCCATGAGACAGCGGTGATATATGTCTCCGATCTCTCTCTGCGCCGCCTCAAAGATGCGCCTTTCTTCAGGTCTGAGGCCGTAAGTGACCAGATGAGAAAAAGGGCATCTCGAATAGCCTTCGATTCTGGAAGGACTGAGAACCAGCGCCTGGTAAGGATCCTTTCCAAACAGCGCCGCAGCAACACGGCTTCCAAGCTGCTCCTGTCTGTTAGTAAACGATATACTCCTTCTTATCTCTTGAGCCTGGTCGGGCA
This sequence comes from Firmicutes bacterium CAG:145, assembly GCA_000435715.1. Taxonomy (GTDB): domain Bacteria; phylum Bacillota; class Clostridia; order Peptostreptococcales; family Anaerovoracaceae; genus Fimisoma. The sequence continues at coordinate 75,582 of FR882597.1, read as the reverse complement.
TATTGTTCTCAAGCCACCCAAGAGCCGCCTGCCACCGATCATCCATAAGGGCGCCTTCCCCCGCTTCCAATATCTTGCGGCTGATATGTCGTCTTGCGCCTATTCCGCCGCTTATGAGCAGATCGTCGTCGCCGTTTATCATATCTCTTCTTATTTCTATTCCGGGAAACAGCTCCCTGACCTTGAGAAATATCCCGGACGGCTTCATCTGGCCGCCTTCTTCATCTGTGAGGCTGCAGCTGATCCACAGATAATCTGACGGAGACGAAAGATTTCTGTATATGCTGAGCCGTTCTTCCATGAACCTTATAGCGTCGACTTTGCACAGTTCCCGGCCGTCTTCTCTGAACAGTTCTCTTTCTTCTGCCGAGAAGAGACCCTGGGTTGGTCTCTCCTGAGGAAGTATTCCCTCGTTGGCTCCCATAACGATAAGGGCTTTCACCCTGCCGCTTCTGCTTCTCTGTATATTGCCGAGTATAAGTCCATCCTGCGTTGGCGGCAAAAGCCCTATCTCCACCTGGCTCAGCCCTACTTCAAATATTTCTCTGAAGGCTTCGGGCTCAAAAGGTTCTTCGCCCATGATTTCAAAGATCTGATCTAATATATCCGACAAACTTTCCCATATCTGAGCTGTCTCGTCGGCAAGATCCCAGAGTTCCTTTTCCTCTTGCCTTGCGATAAAGGCCAGTATCTTCTGCCGCAGAGCCATGCGGCCGCAGAGGTAGTCGTAAAATAGCCTTATGAACTCTCCGTTGGTCTCCGCTTCAAATATTTTTTCCAGCGGTTTTATGGGGTCAACTGCCTTTTGGCGCAGCATATTTATGTAAGAAAGTCCTGCCTCGCCGTACTCGGCAGATCCCCTTCTGAAAGGTTTCTTCCACATCGAACCTCTTATCTTGTATTTAACAGCGTAATTCTCAAGGTCTGACAGCTCTTCGCCTGACAGATCGCCAAATCCCGATTTGAGTAGGGAGAGCAGCGTTTCTGTCCTGTATTTTTCAATCACAACGTCTAAAAGCGATGTGATATATTTGATTATAGGGCTGTCCATTATATCTCGCTTCACATCGGAAAACAGTTCGATGCCGTATTCCTCAAATACTCGCTCTATTATATCTCCCCTGTTTTCCAGGTCGTTATATATTAGTCTTATATCTCTATATCTCAGCCCCTTGTCTCTCACCAGATGAAGCACATATGCGGCGGCGCTCTCCGCCTCATTGTATATACCTGCGGCTTCCGTCATGATCAGACCCTCATGGCAGTTTGATACGGCAGAAGGCAAAGTATAGAGTTCTTTCTCTATGTGCCTGACAGCCTCAGCCTTTCCTTTCAAAGCAAAGGAATCGGGTATACGCTGTCTGATGTGGGCCGTTCCCAGAGCATCGGCCAGCTTTTCGGCGTTGTTCATGACGATCTCCGTCAGGGCAAACAGATCCAAGTCCCTGCCTCGATCATCCCATGTCAGAACTATATTTACCTCTTTGGCGTACATCATCAGCTGTCCCAGCAATGCCATAGTCTTGGGAGCAAAACTGTCAAAACCGTACACCCATATGGTATTACCTCTGATAAGCGCCGAGTCTTTGATCTTCCCAAGATATAGATCTATATAGTCTTCTGAATCCGTATATCTGCCCTCTATCTGTTTCTCATACTCGCTGAACAAGGCGTATATATCTGTCAGTTTTTTCCCTGTATATGAGTCCTCTCCTATGCTTTCGGCCATTGCCAAAAGGTCTTTCGGACCGCAGTTATACTGCTTCATCTCTGATATGAAGTCATTGACCGAATCGAGAAAGGAGCTCTTCCTCTCCATTCCCCTGAAAACTTTGAGATCGTCCCCGAGGCTCGCCGCGCTCTTGTAGAGGAGCATATGACGTCCGTATTTGTTTATAAAGCTGCGCTTGTTTCCTCCCAGTTCGCTGAGTATATTGCCGCCGAGACTGGCGGCCGATACGATTTCCACATCCATCAGCGACGACACGCCAAGATGGCGGAAAGCCTGTCTCTCCGCCTCTAAGGTGTATTGATCGGGTACCATGATGAGGGCCCTGTCTTCTACGCTTTCAAATATGAATTTTTCTTTATCAATGTTTTCTCTGCCGTAAAAGATGTTAAGCATCACATCTCCTTGAGGATCTCCATGAGGTCCATAGGCCGGGCTATGGAGTAATTGACTGTACATTCTCCCACGTCTTCATTGGCGGCAGCC
>FR882597.1:35006-73350 GCA_000435715.1 Firmicutes bacterium CAG:145 | reverse complement strand
GGCGGCAGCCACTCTCCAGCCCACCAGGACCGTCTTTACTCCGGCATTGTTGGCGCTCTTCATATCGAAGGAGCTGTCTCCTATCATCAGAGCTTCTTCAGCAGCCGTATCCAGTTTCTTAAGTCCCATGAGCACCGGAGCCGGATCGGGTTTATGCTTGTCTGTATCGTCGCACGTCACTATGCCGTCGAAATATTCTGTTATTTTAAACTGTCTGAGATATCCGAGGGTGGACTGTCTCGTCCTGGACGTGACTATACCGATCTTGTATCCCGCTTCTCTGAGAGCCGAAAGGAGATCCGGTATATCGTCAAACAGCGTTACCAGCTCCTCCGCTTTGGCTATCTGGCGGTCTCTGTAAACTTGAGCGCTCTCCTCAGGATCTACCTGCGGAAATTCTCTTGCCATAGTTACCAAGAGAGGTTCGCCGAAGCATTTAGTTATATGTTCAACCGGTTTTTCATCTTGTCCGTAATGTCTGTATGTATGCTGCCAGGCTTCAATTATGACGTCGTTGGTATTGACCAGCGTTCCGTCAAAATCAAATATTATAGATTTTATCATGTCTCTCCTCTTATAACTTCATCGTCAGTCCTATTTTCATCTTCTCGTGATCTATAGAAATTATCTTCACCTTTACCGTGTCTCCTACTGAAACGATGTCCATCGGGTGTTTTACATACTTATCGCTCATCTGCGATATGTGTACCAGACCGTCGCTCTTTACTCCTATATCCACAAATGCGCCGAAGTCCACCACGTTGCGCACCGTTCCCTCGAGTTCCATATCAACCTTGAGATCTTCAAAGCTCTTCACGTCGTTTCTGAATATTACCGGCGGTGCGTCTTCTCTTGGGTCTCTGGCCGGTTTTTTCATTTCTTCTATTATATCCGTCAGAGTCATTTCTCCTATGCAAAGTTCTGAGGCCATCGCTGATATACATTTAGTGAGAGTTTTTTCTCCGTAGACTTTTTTAATCTTTTCTTCTATGGACTTATCTCCTCCTCCGGTTATTGCGGCGGAGTCTATTCCCAGTTTTTCCATCATCGCCTTGGCGGCCTTGTAGGATTCAGGGTGTACGGAAGTAGAGTCCAGAGGTTCGCTTCCTCCTGCGATTCTCAGGAAGCCTGCGGACTGGTTGAACGCTTTTTCGCCCAGCTTTGAGACCTTCATCAGCTGCTTTCTGTCGGTGAACCTGCCGTTCTCTTCTCTGTAGGCGACTATATTTTTAGCTATAGCTCCGTTGATACCTGCCACATATGAAAGCAGGGACGGTGAGGCTGTGTTCAGATCCACGCCCACTCTGTTGACGCAGTCTTCTACCACATTGCCTAAGGCTGCGGCCAGAAGCTTCTGATTCATGTCGTGCTGATACTGGCCTACTCCTATGCTTCTTGGGTCTATCTTGACCAGCTCGGCCAGCGGGTCTTGAAGCCTTCTTCCCAGCGACATGGCTCCCCTGGTGGTGACGTCCAGATCCGGATATTCTTCAGCAGCCAGCTTGGAAGCGGAATATACAGAAGCCCCGGCTTCGTTGACTATGGTGTACTGTATGGCATACCCGTTTTTTCTGATGAAATCGGCTACCACCTCTTCCGTTTCTCTGGAAGCAGTGCCGTTTCCTATGACGATCACGTCTACCTCATACTTTTCCACCAGTTTTTTAAGGGTGGCTTCTGTGCCCTTTATGTCGTTTTTCGGCTGAGTCGGATATATGGTGGTATAAGCCTTGAGCTTGCCAGTGCCATCCAGCACAGCTACCTTGCAGCCTGTCCTGTATCCAGGGTCTATGCTCAGCACGTTCTTGTCTTTTACAGGGGGAACCATCAGGAGACTCTCCGTATTTTTCGCGAAAATCTTTATGGCCTCGCCTTCGGCTCTCTCGGTCAGAAGGTTGCGCATCTCCCTCTCAATCGACGGCGCTATAAGCCTCTTATACGCGTCTATAATGGTGTCGTTTAAAATTTCCGTGAATATGGATTTGTGATTCTTAATGACCTCGCCGGCGATGATCTGATGAATACTTTCCTGATCTGCCGTCACTTTGACTTTCAGCTTCTTTTCCTTTTCGCCCCGGTTTACGGCCAGAACTCTGTGATTTGGAATCTTGCTGATGGCTTCTGTCTTGCCGTAATACATGTCGTAGACGGTCTTCTCCTCAGGATCGACCGCCTCTGTAGATATGAGTCCCGTCTGATACGTTAAATTTCTGATCTCTTCGGTCATATCGGGATCGTCTGCTATCATCTCCGCTATTATATCCGTGGCTCCTGCCAGCGCTTCTTCTGCAGTGTTCACATCTTTTTCCGGATCTACGAAGGCCTCTGCCTCCTCCTCGGGTGTTCCCTCCGTCTTAAGCTGCGCATATATCAGCATCGCCAGCGGTTCCAGACCCTTTTCTCTGGCTTTGGAAGCTCTGGTGGCTTTCTTCTGCTTAAAAGGCTTATACAGATCTTCCACTCGCTGAAGGACTTCGGCTTTTTCTATCTGTTCCTGCAAATCGGGCGTAAGCTTTCCCTGTTCGTCGATAAGCCTTATTACTTCTTCTTTTCTCTCTTCGAGACCTCTGAGATATTTCAGTCTCTCGTCCATATCTCTGAGGATAACGTCGCTGAGGCCGCCGGTAACCTCTTTTCTGTATCGGGCTATGAAGGGAATGGTGTTCCCTTCATCTATGAGCCCTACGGTGTTTTCCACCTGCTCCGTCTTTACTTTAAATTCGGCAGCTATTTTTTTGATTATATCCATATTTATTCCTTGTGTTTAAGTTTTTCGTTTATGAAGTAATCCAGATCTCCGTCCATCACGGCGCCTACATTGGCAGTTTCGGCTCCCGTTCTGTGATCCTTGACCATGGTATACGGCTGGAATACATAAGAACGGATCTGGGATCCCCAGGTGTTCATAGAATAGTCTCCCTTGAGTTCTCTGAGGTTCTCCTTGTGTTCCTGCTCCTTGAGTTCGGCCAGCTTGGACATGAGTATTTTCATAGCCATCTCTTTATTCTGGTGCTGGCTCCTCTCATTTTGACATGTGACTACTATATTGGTGGGCAGATGGGTTATTCTTATGGCCGAATCAGTCTTATTTACGTGCTGACCGCCTGCGCCGCTGCTCCTGTAGGTATCTATTCTCAGATCTTCCGGATCTATCTCCACCGAAAGATCTTCTTCGATCTCAGGCACCACCTCAAGCTGAGCGAAGGAAGTCTGTCTCTTGCCTGCCGCGTTGAAAGGCGATATTCTCACCAGCCTGTGGACTCCCTTTTCGTTTTTGAGATAGCCGTAGGCGTTTTCTCCTTCTACTATAAGTGTGGCGCTCTTGATGCCGGCTTCAGTATCATCCTGCAGGTCGATCATCTTTACGCTGTAGCCTTTTTTTTCGCACCATCTGGTGTACATCCTCAGCAGCATAGAAGCCCAGTCCATGGCGTCCACTCCTCCCGTGCCCGCATGTATGGATACTATGGCTCCGCAGCCGTCATATTTGCCTGTGAGAAGAGTCTTCACCCTCATGGCCGCAAGGTCTTCTCTGAGCTTGTCGAACATGCTCTGTATCTCCGGTGCCATGGATTCGTCGTCTTCCTCTTCTGCCATTTCTATAAGTTCTTCTATATCTTTGAAGGCCGACGTGAGAGCATTCATCGCTTCTATAGTGCTCTCCATGGTCTTCTTCTTTTTCATGACTTTCTGGGCGTATTCCAAATCGTTCCAGAAGTCCTCTTGTTCTATCTCTCTGTCAGTTCTCTCCAGTTCGGCTTTAATTTCAGCCAGGTCAAAGAGAGTCACCGACTTCTTTCAGGGTCTTTTCCATCTCGGGAAGAGCTGCCCTGATACCGTCAAACTGTATCATAAGTCTCACTCCTTTTCTTGAAATAAGCGGCTCGCGCCGCGGCTGCGGCGCAAAATCTGCTAATATATTATTATATATCAAATTCATTGAATTTTCAATGTTTATGTGTGTTCGCTTAAAATCGTTTTTACGAGGCATGGTCACTTTTTGTTTACAAAGAAATTGTTGAATACCGCGGCGATCAACTGCCGAAAAAACGGCACCCTATGTTGAACACGCAGTACATACAAAATCTCAGATAAAAGATCTTTTGCATAGCTCTCATAAATGTGAATCTTCTCTTCAGTTTTTTTATATATTCTATATATATCTCGTCTCTGCCCAGGGCAATAGCCCGGGCACATTCCTCTGCGCCTCTCAAAGCATATCGCAGCCCCGAAAGCGTCAAGGGGTCGCAGGCTCCTACCGCATCGCCCACATAATATATCTTTTCACCCAAGATCGGATCGCTTACGCCGATAGGTGTGAAGGCTCCTCTGAGCCGGCCGGTATCGGCTTCTGTGCCCAGAATATCCAAAAATCGCTGAAATTCCTCGGTATAATTGACAGAGGGGTCTCATACACGTCGGTCAGGCCCACGTTAGTCTTGCCGCCAAATGAGCTGACCCAGCCGTATCCTCTTTGGGTTATTCCAAAGTGTATCTGTATCTCTTCCTGTCTGTCGCTGTCAAACACCATCTGCATGGCGATATTTTTAAGTCCGTCAGTCTTATATCTGCTTCCGTAGCCGCTGGCGCCGTCTGCAAAGATCAGCTTATCATAAGCGAGGCTTTCGTCATCGGAAGTGACGAGAAGACAGGAATCTGCGTCGTGATTCTTTATAGCTGTATTTTCTTTTATCTCTATCCCCTTCTCTTTAGCCAGCCTGAAAAACGCGTTGTCTAATTCTACCCGGTCGATATATCTGTTGGTATACAGAAATTTATTTTGTATGTCTTGTCTCTTCCGGGATCTGTAGAATATTCCGAAGTCTCTGATGAGCGAATAGTTGACTTTATCCGTGTCGAGACCTAATCTGGCGTATTCTTTTTTGTCTTGCCCGTTATATATCCTGCGCAGCACTTGTACCTGGGGAAAACGTATCTCTCTATCACGAGGATATTTTTCTTTCCCAGTTTCTGAAGGTTTAAGGCGGCGGAGATCCCGGCGGGTCCTGCTCCGATTATTATCACGTCGTATTTCTTATTCATAACCTGCTCTTTTCTTTATAGTTGGTCATCTTGATTTTATCACATATACATAAAGGCCACAATCACATTGACTAAAAATAAGTCCCGGGGTTTTCCCGGGACTCGAATCTCATATGAAGTTGCCGCTTTCTTACTCTGTGAGCAAGGGCCGTGCCGCTCCCTTTACAGACTGAAAACTACGTATATGCCTCTTGTGGCCGCAGGCCTGACTTCGTCATCTTTTAAAGCGGTTTCTCCTTCTCCGGTGGCGGCAGGGCCGGCTTCGTATACATTCACCTCATACAGTCTGTACTGCTTATCAATCTCTATTTTTTCCTCATCAAAATTCTTCACGGTGGAGTCGGCTCTGCAGCTTCCTTTTTCTCCGATATATGACGGGAGTTCTATGTCGGTATAAACCTGCTTGCCGCCGGCGCCGTCTTCGGCTCTCTTATCAGGGCTGACCGTCACTCTGTACTTGTCCTCTCCTGTCATACAAAGCGCAATCGTCCCTTCTCTGAGATTTTTCATTTCGGAAAAATCTATAGCGCATATCTCATGATCTGTAAGTTCCTCATTCTCATAAGAAAATCTCACAAGCTTCATACGCATAGCCTCATCTGGAGCTTTATATTCGTAGAGTCCGTATTCATCTATAAAATATTCGACAGATTCTGCACTCTTCTCATCAAGCTCGGCATAGCGTATACTCCCTTCTGCGAGGACTGTCTTATCCTTATTCTCACCATCGGCTTCGCCGCCGGTGGTCTCCCCGTTTCCCGTGCAGCCTGTAATAAACAGCGCCACTGCCAGCGTGAGGCAAAGGGCTGTTAATAAAGATCTTTTTACTTTAATTTTCATAGCTGTTTTACTCCATAGGATAAAATTCATGTGACTCTTTTTATAACTAATACTGGCAAGTTGCCGTTTCGTTACAGTTTTTTTGAAAAATTTTTCCTTTAAACCGAAAATGTCACATGATGAGTTCAATGTAGTACTTACAGTTCCATTTGGCGTGTGCCCAAACTATTGCTGCCTTTCATGACATATCCTCCTTGCCTTGACAGTTTGGTCGGCGAACCTTTTCTATCTTATCACAGGAGGATATTTTTCCTAAGGCTATTAATCTCGCCGGCATAGCCGGTGGTTGCCTGTTCCTCGGGCTTTGCCCTCGGAACAGGCTCTTAAGAGACAACATAAGAAAGCCCTGCTTTTAAAAGCAGGGGCTTCGCATTTCAGGCTTATACTGGCAGCGAGCAAAGGCCTTGATTTGTGCTGATTCTCTGCACTTGGCCTTTTTGGCTTCTTTGCGGGAGTTTTTGGTCATCTTTTAGGGGCCGAACCGCCTTACAGCCTCTTTTTTATCGTTTTTTCTCTAAATATTCCCGCAGACAGCCTTTAATTTCGTTTTACCGAAAACGAGTCGCCAAAAACTCCCGCAACCCTCTTGATTTTTGAAAAAACCGGAACTCTGTCCTGCGCCCGTAAACGCTCTGCCCCGTGCCTCAACAATAGTGACTGCAAGAGAACTATATAATGATAGAGGCAAAGAAGGGGCAGGTGCAGGCGGGCGTTTCATATGCCCTGCGTTTAAAGGGGGCTCTGTATTTCATCCTATTTACGTCTCACGGCTGCATAATACTTCTTCTCTAAACGTTTACAGCTATAGCCAAAGAGGACGGCCGTTGCGGCAGCATTTATCAGCGACTGCGCCAGAGGGAGCAGTGGTGAATAATCTATGGAAAGCCATTCTGCTGTTTTCGGCGCCCCTCTGAAGAGAACTATATATAAGATGATACATAATATTACTGCCGTTACACCTTTGCCCGGCGCAGGAGGCGAATTGGCGAAGATCACTCCGAACATTATTATGGCCGATATCAGCACAGCCCCCGTTATCATACTCAGCGCCTCGAATGGCAGAGCAAACGGCAGCATATCCGAGGCTATGGAGGATGCCAGCAGACTCGTCAGAGTATTTTCTGAAGGCCAGTACATATCAGTCGAAAATGTGATCGAATCCCCGGCCATGAGAAGCATGACTCCATACATCGCCAAGGTGGAAACGTTGTACATCGTCATCATGAACGAACCGGCGAAAAGTTTTCCTGCCAAGACCTCCTTGGGGTCGAGAGGGAGGGAATTATACACATACGCCGCCTCTTCATAGAGAGTTGTATAATACAGCCTTTTATACCCTTTTATCAGCGCGGCAATAGATATGCCCAGAAATACGACTGCAAAGATTATCACTGCAAAATTTACTGCTGTCAATCCTATCGCCAACGACATTGCGCAGGCTACGCCGGTACAGTTCCCTATCATTTTGATGTTCAGCCTGATGTATTTGTCCAGTTTACTCATTTCTATCTACACCTCCCTCAAGTCTAAAAGGGCATATTGTCCTCCTATCTTTACGGCAGCAAACCCCTCTTCTATCTCCGAGGCCCAGTCGAATATGAAATCCGTCACATGATTAAACTCCTCGTCGATAAAGCCGAAGATATAATTTTTAGACTCCGTAGCGATGGCGTCGCTCATCCGGCCGGCGTTGCCGCCTTTTCTGATTCCTGCTGTGGCAAGGCCATCTTCAAAAGCAGACATACATAATTCTCTATGCTTTGAAACCGCCCCTTTGTTTTCGCCGGCGATGGTGATATACTCCATGACTCCCGCTTCCTTAGTGGTGTAAATCACCTGATCGTTTGAGATTCCCACAAAAGAGCCTCTTTCCTCATCCTCTTTTATCTCAAATGTGACCTGCCCTGTCTTATCTATTATCTTCTCGGCAGAAGACACATCTTCCTGATATATATAGATATAATCTCTATCGCCGCTGTAAAATGCGAAATCCTCAATTCCCTCCGGTCTTACAAAGCTGTCGTTCAGCAGATAATTGTGTGTGGATTGCAGCAGATCTTCCGGGTTTTCGGTTACTTCGACTACAAAATGTCCCGCATAATATCCTCTCACATATTCGTTTTCATTAAGCCGGCAGCCGACCTCTCCCGTATATATATTTCTGAGCAGATACCAGTCTTCTTGCTCTGCGCTTTCCTGCACATATTTGCTGCCCGGAATAAGCCAGGCGTTTTCATCGGCTGTACGGTAAAGTTCTCTTCCGTCAACTGATAAGATCCTCGTCATTCCGCTCTCTTCGACTAAGATAACGCCGCTTTCTCCGTCGTAATATGCAGAATCATATCTCTTTTCTTCTTCGAAAAAGACAGGTTTGCCCGAATTCAGGCTTTTTGCAACGTCCACAATGACGTTTTCGCCGTCATCACTGCACAAAAATGCGAATCCGCCGCCGCTGCCTACAAACTTTGCAAATCCTTGTATTTCAACATTTTTACCGCTGCCCGGATCTATGATTTCCCAGACGTCGTCCTTAAGTTTTCCGGCTGCTGCGCCTCCCGCACCTTTTATAGATGCGATCTCTCTGTATTTATCAAAAGGAACGGCTATCTTAGCTCCGCTCTTTTCGATTTCCATAAGTTCCTCTTCAGACGGGCCGCTGCCGAAGGCATAAAACCTGCCGGCTATTGCGCATATCACCATGACCGCAGCTATAGCGGCCGCCGCCATCTTAAGATATCTGCTCTCTGTAAAAAGCTCTTTCATATCTCCTCTCCCCTGAATATACTTATGACGGCTTCCTCAAGAGTTCCGCCGTAACATTCTCTTATGGCGTCGCTGTCGTCATACATCGTCGTCTTTCCATCTTTCAATATTATCACGGAATCAAAAAGTCTTTCTATATCCCTGACAAGGTGAGTGACTATTATCATGCTGCCGCAGGGATTGAAATTTTCCAGTATCAAGTCCAGCACGTGCTGCCGGGCTTCTACATCTATTCCTCCTATGGGTTCATCCAGAAGGTAGAGCCGGGCGTCTCTAGACATCAAGAGAGAAATTTTTAGTTTATCAGCCTCTCCCTTTGACAGTTCTCCTTCAACAGTCTTCTCATCGATACCGAAGATATCGAGAAGTCTTCTGCACCTCTCCTCATCGAAGTCATCAAAGAAGGTATCATATATCTTTATTATCTCATCTGCGGGAAGATTTTCGGGCAGACCATCCTTGTCGGGAAGATATGCGACCTTCGCCTTGCCGGCGGCGCTGCCCGGACGCTTCCCGTCTATAAGCACTTCTCCCTCATAATCTGCGCAGAATCCGGACAGTATCTTAATAAGAGTAGTCTTGCCGCTTCCGTTAGGGCCCAGGAGTCCTATGATCTTGCCCTGCGGTATCTCAAGATCTATACTGTCCAAAACCTTCTTTTCACCAAAGGCCTTAGAAAGTCCCGATATTTTTACTATCGGCTGCTCTTCCACCAGCCTGAGCGTCCTTTCACTGCGGGCTTCCTTATTTTCTCTCATCTATCCCACCTTCTTTCCTCCTTCGCCGGAACCTATATAAAGAAGCCTCTCACGAAAAAAATCCATCATTTCTTCTTCGTTAAACCCCAGCGCAGCCATTTCTCTCCTGAATGAGTCTGCCGCCTGCCGGGCGATATCTTTTCGCAGTTCTTCTATGGCTTTCGCATCAGAGGTGACATACCTTCCCTGGGTTCTTTCTGAAAGCAACAGGCCTTCTCTTTCAAGCTCGGTCAAGGCTCGCTGCATGGTGTTGGGGTTTACCTCAAAATCCGCCGCCAGATCTCTGACGGAGGCTATTTTGTCTCCCGGCTTAAGCTCCCCCGCAGCTATGGCCTCTCTCACCCGGTTCATTATCTGAACGTAAATGGGCATGTTCTCTTTTAGCTTTTTATCCAAAATAACCTCCTCCTTTCAAGTCTTTTGTATTATTGTATTATTTAATTAGTACAATAATACATCTTTTAGCTATTGTCAACACTTTTTCATAAAAAAATAAGATGAGGAAAATCCACCTCATCTCTTAATTAATATATAATATAAATTGTTCTATTTTAAAAAATATTTATTTCTCCATTCAATATTTCTGCTTTTTGATGTACGGATCAAAGAACCTCTTTTAGAGAATTCGCCAGTAGGTGAGTAACCCGGAGCAAGCCGGGTTGCTCTCGGTTACGTCCTTCGGCAATGGCCACGGCGCAAGCAGCAATCAATATCATTTCCGGGACTATAAATTTCATGTACAGCAGCGTTTCCACTTCCCCCAACTTCATCCACAGGAAGAATCCCGTAGCCGCCAGCCCTCCGGCGGTCGCTATAATTCGCTGCGCCTTGCTCAGTCCACCTGACTGAGACTTGGCAAGCACCGCTACCATCAACACGGCTGCCATACATACGGCCAATACGATTATATCCCAAATCAGCGTGGCGGCTTTTTCGCCGTCTGTGGTCGGGTACATCTGATTCAGCGGGTCCAGAATTTCTTTAAATGAATCGTAGTTCCTATCAAAAACCCAATCCATCGAAAAAAGCTTCTGATGGCTGTAAATAAGATGATATACAAATATCGGCTGAAAAGCTCCTGCAAGCAAGTATATAATCTTTTTATGAATTATAATCACCTCATTTTTTATCTCTATTATTTACATCTGACATTTAAACTCATAATCTTCAGTGTATGGTCCAGTTAAGTTTGCCGTCGCGTAGTATTTATAACTGTACTTCCACACCCTTGTAATTATTGGGCCTATAAAGCCACTTGTATAATTTTTATGTGTGTACACTTGTATACTATAAGATACTGCTGTTGAAGTAGGGTTAACGTCAGTCAAAAAATCTAAAATATACGCTGCGGCAAAAGATTTTGCTTGTGACAATCCTAATTTGGCTGCTAATTATGCCACAAGAGCAAATTTAAACATCTTGCAATTATTATTTGATATTTATATAACAATTGTATCTAATTTTTTCTTATTAGTCAATCCCTACTCAATAGTTCTAAAAATTAATAATAATATAATGTGGTGAACCCCAGAAGTTGAACCAGTCACCCCCCCTATTGTAAACAGCCATGTTTTTAATCATTAAAAATGCCTGCGATTTTGTACGCAGGCAGATTTTATGTCTTACTGCTCCTTGTTCATGCAGCAGTTTTTATATTTCTTTCCGGAGCCGCAAGGGCAAGGGTCGTTGCGACCTACCTTAGGAGCCTCTCTTCTGAAAGTCTCAGGCTTTCTGGTATCCTGCGGCTTAGGAGCCTGTCCCGGCATGTCCCCACCGCCTTGCGCCTGCGTTCTCTGCGCAGGTCTGTCCACAAAGTCGTCCTTCCTTTCCTGACCGCCTGTGATCACCTGGCGTCTTTCTACGCCGGTCTTAACAGTGACATTGTAGCAGTATCTGACGGCTTCTTCTCGAATCTCCGCCACCATAGCCTCAAACATGTCGAAGCCTTCAGAAGCGTATGCGTTGGCAGGGTTTATCTGTCCCAAAGCTCTGAGGCCGATTCCCTGTTTAAGATCGTCCATAGCGTCGATATGATCCATCCAATGATTATCTACTACTCTCAGCAGTATCATTCTCTCGACCTCGCGCATTCGGTCTTTACCTATCTCTTCTTCTTTGGCCTCATACATCTGATGGAATACGGTTAGAACGTCTTCTGTCAACTTATCTTCTGTCAGAGACAGTTTTTCGTCTTCTGTATAGCTCAGACCGCTGAAAGTGCCTGTTATCTGCTTCAGGTTCTCGCCCAGCATATCGAAGTCCCACTCTTCCGGATATTTGCTGGCTATGGTGATGGGCTGGATCGTAGTCTTCACAATATCCTCCATCATCTCCATTATATAGTCTCTGATATCCTCTCCGAAGAGAACTTTTCTGCGCTGATCGTATATGACTTCGCGCTGTTTATTCATCACGTTGTCATACTGAAGTACGTATTTTCTTATCTCAAAGTTTCTGCTCTCTACCTTCTTTTGGGCATTTTCTATGCTCCTTGACAACATTCCGGCGGCTATGGCATCCTCGCTCATACCCATCTTGTTCATCAGTCCCTGTATGCGTTCTCCTCCGAAGAGTCTCATCAGATCATCCTCAAGGGAAATAAAGAACTGCGTCTGTCCCGGGTCTCCCTGACGTCCGGCACGTCCTCTGAGCTGATTGTCTATACGCCTGGATTCGTGTCTCTCTGTACCTATGATGCACAGGCCGCCGAGGGCTCTGACTTTTTCCTGCTCTTCTCTCCTCTCCCGGCTGTACTTCTCAAGGAGATCTTTAAATACTGCGCGGGCGTCATTCATGAGAGGGTCGCTGCTGCTGACAAAGCTCGTAGCAAAGGATATCTGCTCCTGAGAATATTCAAGCTTTTCCATTTCTCGTTTGGCCTCGAACTCAGGATTTCCCCCGAGTATGATATCGGTTCCTCTTCCGGCCATGTTGGTGGCTATGGTGACTGCCCCAAGGCGTCCTGCCTCGGCTATGATCTGAGCTTCTCTTTCATGCTGCTTGGCGTTGAGCACGTTGTGCTTTACTCCTCTTTTTTTGAGCATTGAACTTAAAAGTTCAGAATTTTCTATGGAAATGGTACCTACCAGAACCGGCTGTCCCGTAGCGTGTACTTCTGCTATTCTCTCTATGATAGCCTTGAACTTGGCGTTCAGAGAAGCATATATGGAGTCATCCAGATCCTCTCTGGCGATAGGCTTATTAGTAGGTATCACCACTACGTCCATGTTGTAGATCTCGCGGAATTCCTCTTCTTCCGTCTTGGCCGTACCTGTCATACCTGCCAGCTTATTGTACATACGGAAATAATTCTGCAAAGTGATGGTAGCCAGCGTCTTTGATTCAGATCTGACCAGCACGCCTTCTTTAGCCTCTATGGCCTGATGCAGGCCGTTGCTGTATCTTCTTCCGAACATGAAACGACCTGTAAATTCATCTACTATGATGATCTCTCCGTCTTTGACTATGTAGTCTACGTCCCGTTTCATTATGTTCCGGGCTTTCAGCGCCTGAATGACATGGTGGTTATATTCCATGTTCTCCGGATCGCCGATGTTCTCTATGCCGAAAAACTTCTCGCACTTGGCTATGCCGTCTTCCGTGAGAGTAACTTTTTTATCCTTTTCTTCTATGGTGAAATCTTCCTCAAGTTTCAGGCGGCGAACACAGGAGTCGGCTTTCTGATACATATCCGTAGACTCGTCGCCCCGGCCAGAAATTATGAGCGGTGTTCTGGCCTCGTCCACCAGGATAGAGTCCACTTCGTCGACGATGGCGAAATTCAGATCTCTCTGAGTCAGCTGTTCCTTATAAGTGACCATATTATCTCTGAGGTAATCGAAACCGAACTCATTGTTGGTGCCGTATGTTATATCTGCCGCATATGCAGCCTTTTTTTCATGGTCTTTGAGCCCGTGAACCACGCATCCTACTGTAAGTCCCAAGAAAGTATATATCTTTCCCATCCACTCTGCGTCACGCCTGGCCAGATAATCGTTTACGGTCACCACATGAACGCCTTTGCCCTCCAGGGCGTTAAGATAGGCGGCCAGAGTGGCTACCAGCGTCTTTCCTTCGCCCGTCTTCATTTCGGCGATTCTACCCTGGTGAAGAGCTATCGCTCCTATCACCTGTACACGGAAATGCTTCATGCCTACGCTTCTCCATGCGCCTTCACGGCACACCGCAAAAGCCTCCGGAAGTATATCGTCAAGGCTTTCGCCTTCCTGAACTCTCTTCTTGAATTCTTCAGTTCTGCCCCGCAGCTCATCATCGCTGAGCAAAGCCGTCGCCTCCTCGAGGGCCATCACCTTATCAGCTATTTTTTCGATTTTCTTGACCTCCTTGGTATTCATGTCGCCAAGGATCTTTTCCATTAAACCCATTCTGTCCCCTTTCTCATTCTTCATCTGACAGCTCTTCCACTGTCATATTTATCTCGAGAGCTTTTCTCTCGTCTGCTTTTGTCACTACTACGTCGAATCTCTTGTAATCGGCCTCGTATACGAATTGGTCGCCTACCTCAGGCAACTTATCTATCTGTAACACGACCCACCCGTTTACCGTGGTGGCGTCGACTTCTTCTTCTACGTCGAAGTAATCGAACATCTTATCTATATTGGTGCCGCACAGGACTCTGTAGGTTCCGTCCTGCTGCTGAACTATGTCCTGAAGCGCCGCCGCATCGTGCTCGTCATATATCTCTCCCACCAGTTCTTCGATTATATCCTCAAGGGTAACGAGGCCGTACGTTCCGCCGTACTCATCCACTATGACTGCGATATGAGTCTTGGCCGTCTGTAGCCGCTTTAGCAGCTGCGCTATCTTCATGGAGCCGGCTACAAAGATGACCGGCTTTATATATTCGGAAACAGCGGCTCTGCCTCCCTTGATGTAATTGTGAAAGTCCTTCTGGTTCAGAACGCCTATGACGTTATCCATATCGCCGTCGTAGACAGGAAGTCTTGAAAAGCCCGTCTCCAGAAATATCCCGGATATCTCATTCTCCGGCGTATCCGCTTCGATGGCTTTTATATCGACCCTCGGGGTCAGTACGTCCAAAGCCTCGAGATCGTTGAATTCGATGGCATTCTGGATCAGCTCGCTCTGCTGCGTATCTATACCGCCCTCGGTCTCGGCTTCTTCCACTATGGTCAGAAGCTCGTCCTCTGTTATGGGCCGTCCTTCGTCGGCATTGAAGATCTTCGCCAGGAATTTTTTCCACGTGGCAAAGAGCCAGTTTATCGGTTTCAGCAATATTATCAGTATCCTTATATAAGGCGCCGAAAACATGGCGAATTTTTCGGGGCTTTCTTTCGCCAGACTCTTTGGCGATATTTCTCCAAATATGAGCACCGTAACGGTGGCGACCACCGTAGCTATCGTGGCGCCGTATCTGGGATAAAATCCTATAAAGAGCACCGTAGCTATAGAAGAAAGCGTTATGTTCACCAGGTTGTTTCCAACCAGTATGGTCGAAAGCAGGTTGTCATAGTTCTCCGACAGTTCCAGAACCTGTCTGGCTCTGCGGTTGCCGTCATTGGCCATATTCTTCATTCTTATTTTATTGAGCGATGTAAAAGCTGTTTCGGTAGCCGAAAAGTATGCCGAAAAAGTCACGAGTATGATCATCGCTATTATGCTGTATATCACAAAAACAAACCCTCCAGTTTAATTCTACCCCGTATATCATACCATAATCGCGGCGCCCTGCGCTGCGGCGGACGCAGGCAGCGGTGGTTCAATGAACCCTTCCTCTCGGCAACGCCGCAATCACAATCGATGGGTTCATTATACCATGAAGCTGCTCATTTTCAAAGTCTTGTCAGCATTTAATTTTACGTATTCTTTCTTTACTCTCGTCGGGCAATGTTGCCTTCTTTCAGCTTTTTAGTCACCCTTTATATTTTTTATGGTTGACATCATTGGTCTGTTATTATATAATCTGCCTATAAAATCGCAGGAGGTATCCATGTCTACGAAACTGAATTTGCTGAAAATACTGAATAACAACACTACATCCTATCTATCCGGACAGGATCTGGCCGCCAGGCTGGGACTTTCAAGAAATTCCATATGGAAGGCCATAAAAACGCTTCAAAACGAAGGTTTTGAAATAGACTCCAAGGCCGGGGTCGGCTACCGTCTGCTGAAGAAGAACGACGTCCTCTCCCCTTCATATATAAGAGAGGCGGCAGGAATAAAGTGCAGAGTTCACATACTGGATGAGGTAGATTCTACTAACAATTACGCTAAGAAGCTGACTGATCTGTCATGTCCCGGCATAGTGATAGCCAATTCGCAGACCGGAGGCAGGGGCCGACTGGGACGATCATTTTATTCTCCTCATTCAAAGGGGCTGTATATGTCTATGGTATTTGAACCGGATTTCAGCCTCAACAGATCTATGATGGTCTCCTCTATAGCCGCCCTCTCGGTCTGCCGCGCTTTTGAAGAAGTGATAGGTCTGGGGCCTAAGATAAAGTGGGTGAACGACATATACTTAAACGGAAAAAAAGTCTGCGGTATTCTGACAGAAGCCGAGACCAATTTTGAGACCGGAAGCATAAGCCGCATAATTGTAGGCGTCGGGGTCAACTGCTTCGAGCAGTCTTTTCCTGAAGAACTGGCCGAGAAAGCTTCTTATGTAACGGGGGCTCCCCGAGATTTCACCCGTAGTCAGCTGGCTGCCGCCATAATCAGATATTTCTTCACTACTCTCGAGGAATTTGATAAGCGTACTATATTGCGCGACTACAGATCCAGATCTCTTATCCTCGGAGAACAGATCCTGGTCTACGGAGCCTCTTACGGAGCCCTGCCCGAAAACGGAGGCTGCGGGATCAAGGCTCGCGCTATAGATATAGACGAAAACGGTGGCCTGGTGGTGGAATACATGGAAGGCCGCCATGCCAGAGAAATGGATACCATAACCAGCGGAGAGGTTACCATCAGAAAGGATTTATCAAGAATATGAAAAAGGCTTACGATTCAAACTCCTCTGGGCATATCTCCAATACTGCTACGTCGAGAACGAGCAAGCTTTTGATGGCGGGATTATTTGCCGCCCTTACAGGAGTATGCTCATGGATAAATATAAATTTGTTTTTCACTCCCGTACCTGTAAACATGGCGCTGATGGGCCCATATCTGGCCGGGCTCATGCTGGGATGTAGATATGGTTTTTTCAGTCAGATCATCTATATCCTTTTAGGTGTTTTAGGTATACCTGTGTTTGCAGGCTTCACATCAGGAGCAGGAATAATAGCCGGGCCCACCGGCGGTTTTATCGTAGGCTACGTCATATGCGCAGTCATATGCGGCCTGCCAGCCAGAAAAAAAGGTTCGTCTTATCGTATCATGCTGATGATATGCGGCCTTATAGCCTGCTACGCCTTAGGACTGGCTTGGTTTATGATCCTCACTCACTCTACTTTGTGGGCCGGCCTTGTGGCCTGCATCCTTCCGTTTCTGCCGGGTGATACTGTAAAGATAATCCTCGCGGCCGTGTTGTCGAAATATCTCGTCAAAGCCTCCCTTTCTCTGTAAAAGGCTGCTTAAACACATCTTTTAAGGACACTAAAAGAGCCGAAGCTTGGGTCAATCGCCGGCTTCGGCCTTTATTTTTCATTATCTTAAAAAATCAT
The DNA here is from genome assembly GCA_000435715.1 of Firmicutes bacterium CAG:145. Classification (GTDB taxonomy): domain Bacteria; phylum Bacillota; class Clostridia; order Peptostreptococcales; family Anaerovoracaceae; genus Fimisoma. The sequence continues at coordinate 56,300 of FR882597.1, read as the reverse complement.
TTTTTTCTGGCCCTGACTTTAGCTGCGGCCTCTTCGTACATCCTTATCTCGTCATCTGTCTGAGGAGTATATGGCGGCACCTTCTGTGGTCTGTTGGCTCTATTCATTGAAACCATGGTAAAATGCGCACACAGAGCCTTCTCCGGACCGTTTCCCGACTCCATATCCTCAGAGTAAACTTCCACATACACATCCATCGACGTGTTGCCTACATAGGCTATATTGGCCGTACATGTCACCAATGCTCCTACAAAGATAGGAATATGAAACACCAGCTCATCTACTCTGGCCGTCACGCAGTTGCTCCTTGCATATTTCATCGCGCAGGCTCCGGCTGCCATATCCATGAATTTCATTATTTCGCCGCCGTGTACGTTGCCCGCTACGTTGGCCTGATGAGGCAGCATCACCTGACTCATCACTACTTGGTTTCTTGCGTCCATTATCTCATCCCTTTCATATCAGCTATACTACTGAGCAGTAACATCTTTTTTTGCTTCGTTCAAAGTCCTGACCTTTTTCGCCAGAGTAAGCGACAAGATCACGGCAACTATACAGCATATTCCAAAGAAAATAAACATCCTGAAATATCCGGCTTCTTCTCCGTAGATATCCAGCCAGTTTCCTATCATGGCCGGAACGAACAAATCGGGCAGATATATTACCATAGATGCCAATCCTATGGCTGTAGCCGCATAAGAAATAGGGATATCTATTTCGTTGAGTATGGACCACATGACTCCGTAGAGCATCATAGCAAAGGCTGAGGCCAGAAGCGATATTGCTATAGCCACAATAACACTGCCCTCTCCCGCAGGAACCTGGGTGGTGATAAAGAACAATACTCCCAGTATGATAAATCCGTATCCGTAGAGCCTGAGGGTAGATTTGAGTATCTTATCAGCTATATAGCCCCCCAGCGGAGACAGAAAATAGAATACATATCCTCTGATGATCCCTACAAAAGCAGAGTCCGATACATCCATACCTACCTGCGAAGACAAGTACGGTGTAAAATACGAGATATTGCTGTAAATCGTGTAGATCAGGAACATTATGACAGAAGCCCACCACAGATAAGGATTCTTTATCGCTTTGCCTACGTCGCTGAGTTTGAACTTGTCTTCTTCAGAAGCCTGCTGTAAAGACGCACTTTCATCCTTAAACGTAAGCTGAACTAATACGCCTGCAACCATGACGGCTAAAGACATGGCTAAAATAGTCCGAAACATGGCGTCGTGAGAATTCTCCGTTGAGGCGTAGAGAGCCCAGAAACCGAATCCGCATATCAGGCTTATCACAGACCCCAGAGCATAATACCAGCCGTAGGTCTGACCAGAATCTTCTTTTCCTCCCAGTATTCTGAGGCCTTTGTTAAGAGCCGCCCAGAACACGAAACTGGTAGTGACTGCAAACAGAAAGAATACTATCAGCGCCGTAGTATAATTCATGAAAAACGCCATTATGAGACCGAGAATACCGGTTCCAAACAGCGACAGAACCAGCATCCTTTTAGTAGAAAACTTGTCCGCCAGTATACCTCCCGGTATATACAGTATCAGACATCCGATAGCGTATGCAGAGAGCAGAAATCCGGCCTGCGCATTAGTCATGCCGAAGGCCTCTACAAACTTATCGTAATATACATACTTTATATAGGGTAATTCGTAGATAACGCTGCCTGCGATGGAGAAGGAAATAATGGCCAAAAAGGTGCCTGCGCTTAAATTCAATTTCTTCATATCTTTTTCTCCTTAAAATCATGTCGGTTTATCTATCAGCTTCAGCAGGAATCCGCAGAAAAGTTCCGTTTATTTTATATTACCATAATAAGCCTGTCCAATCAAGGGTGTCAGTATTCTGCCAAGCACCGTTTTCAAGATGAGGCGCATATTTTTGGGGTCGCAGCAGCCGGTAAATCTATAAAAAAACAGCGCAAGGTCGACCCTCTGCGCTGCCTTTGCGTCTGTTTATTCTTAAGATTGTCACTTTTGTCCCCTCTTGATTTTCTAATAATAAGCCGAGACTTTTTCTCTTATTATCTTCATCACATCCTCATAACCGTCTTCACATTCCCAGTCTTGGGCCAGGTGGAATTTTATCACGTCATACAACCTCTTTTGATATGTTTCTACGGCTTCTCTGTAGCCCAGTCCTCTTCTTTTCAGTTGTTCCACATCGACCCTTGCAAATTCCACTTTTACCTTGCATCGTCTGCGGGGCTCTTCGTCTCTGCTGCCGGGAAAATCTATCACAGAGATCTCCACATAGTTGTGAAGCGGTTCATCCGGTATAAGTCTTATCTCTTTCATGAGAATTATTTTATGCTGCCGTCTGGATTAAATACAGGTAATTTTTCCAAATAGATTATGTCTTTTCTGTCTGCCGCCTCTCCTTCTGCCAGGACTGTCATGCGGCCCGCTATTTCTCCTCCTACCTGTTTCACCAGAGTCTCTATGGCAGTCAGCGACTCGCCTGTGCTTATGACGTCATCCACTATGAGAACTCTTTTTCCCCTCATCTGATCAGCCTCTTTTTTGCCTATGCAGAGGATCTGAACATGGTCTGTAGTTATGGAGTCCACCTTTGTCGTAATTATATCCTGCATATAGAGTTTTGGTCCTTTACGGGCTACGATATAATCGTTGTTTCCCGACTGTCTGGCCATCTCGTAAGCGAGAGGTATTCCCTTGGATTCGGCAGTTATCATTATATCGAATTGTGGAGCCTTCTTGAGGAGTTCTCCCGCTGCGGCTTTGGTTATTTCCACATCGCTGAACATGATAAAGGCTGCGATATATAAATCGTCTGTAACTTTGCATAAAGGCAGCTGTCTCTTTAAACCTGCTATAGTCATTTCGTAAAACATAAGGTCTCTCCCTTTCTAAAATCAAAGAAATTACTTTATAATTATACTCCCTCATAGATCAGATGACAAGATAAACCAGTAATAAAAACCTTTCCCCTTTTCGGTTCTCTACCTGAAATATCGCAAGTAAAAAGAGCCCCGAAAGTCTGCGAAGCCCTTTACAAAAAATTCTACATAGTTATGAATATGAATTTGAGGCAGAACAAGAGTCCGATCACAGCCACCATTATATCTCTCTTCTGGAACTTTCCGGTGAAAACGGAAATCAGAGTATAGGCGATTGAACCGATTCCTATGCCGTTAGCTATAGAATAAGTAAGCGGCATCATTATCAGCGTCAGGAAAGCCGGGGCTGCGGATCTCATGTCCGACATATCTACGTTCTTGAAGTTTCCCAGCATCAATACTCCCACATATATGAGCGCAGGAGCGGTGGCGCAGCTAGGCACTATGCTTGCCAGCGGAGACAGGAACAGACATACGAAGAAGCAAGCCGAGACCACCAAGCTGGTGAGACCAGTTCTTCCACCTGCCGCAACTCCGGAAGCAGATTCTACAAATGTGGTGCAAGTCGAAGTTCCTAAAACGGCTCCAGTAACGGTGGCGATGGAATCGCAGGCCATACATTTGTCAAGATCCTCCGGGTCGCCGTTTTCGTCCAGCATATCCGCCTGGGAAGCAGTTCCGTAAAGCGTACCTATGGTGTCAAACATATCTACAAGGCAGAAAGTTATTATGTACATTATAGCGCTGAAAACGCCTCCAACAAAGGCAGGGCTGAATGCGTGCTCCCAGGAAGCGCCCTGGAATACTCCTGTTATACCTATGTCGGCAAAATCCCTAAAGGACTGGCCGATCTGAGCCATATCAAACGAAGGTACGGTTCCCGAAACTACATAATATATAACGGTCGTGGCCACTATGCCTATTATTACGTTTCCTTTAATATTGAGTTTCTGTAATATTACTATGATCAAAAATCCCACCAGAGCCAGGAGCGCAGGCAGTACGGTCATTATGCCGTCACCGTTTATAGCTCCGTGAATATCTACGAACTGAGTCAGAGTGTACTGATTAGTCTGAATGATGCCCACATTCTGGAATCCTATATAAGTTATGAACAGACCTATACCTGCAGGAATAGATTTTTTCAGACATTCAGGCATAGCCTTCGCTATATACTGTCTTGCCCCGGTCAGCGACAGCGCCATAAATATGATACCTGAAAGCAAGATTATAACAAGACCTGCCTGGTAACCCTGAACTGTATCTCCTCCTGTGATCACCTGAGGGAGCACAAAGCTTACGAAGAAGAATGAGTTGAGTCCCATTCCACAAGCCTGAGCAAAAGGCTTTCTGGCATAGAGCGACATGAGAAGTGTTCCTATGGTAGCGACTAATATAGAAGCCACATAAACAGCATTCCATATGTCGTCCAGCCCCTCAGTAAAGCCTGTCACCTGATTGGGGTTTACAAATACTATGTACGCCATAGCGAAGAAGGTGGTGAAGCCCGCCATGATCTCAGTCTTCACAGTTGAGCCATGCTCAGAAATTTTGAAAAATTTGTCCATAATTCCTTTCTCCTTGATAAAATTTCGTTAATAAAAACAAGAATATAAATTTTATAACATTTTCGAAGACTTCTTTCAACATTTTGTACGGATATTTTTCGTTATCGTCGACTGTTTTTTTCAAAACACTTCTATTTTCGACAGTTTTACGAACAAAAAAGCGGCCTTCACCCATAAAAGTCCGCTTTTTGAATCGTGACGCAGCCTTGCACCATCCGTCAAATTTTTGCCACATTTTTATCGTATATCAAGCTTCTTCACAAGTCTTCATAGCTTCGAGAGTCTGCTCCAAAAGCTCGTCCAGATCCCACCCCAGCATCTGAGCGCCGCTTATGATCACATCTCTGTTACATCCGGCTGCGAATCTCTTGTCTTTGAATTTTTTCTTCAGAGATTTAAGTTCCATATCTTTGCAGCTCTTGGATGGTCTCATGAGAGCCGCCGCGCCGATCAGGCCCGTCAGTTCATCGCACGCAAACAGTACCTTTTCCATCTCATGTTCAGGCTCTACGTCTGAGCACATACCGTAGCCGTGAGAGACTACCGCATGTATCGTCCGCTCGTCTACGCCTGCCTCTCTGAGCAGCTCAGGAGCTTTCTTGCAGTGCTCATCGGGCCACATTTCAAAATCTATATCGTGGAGAAGTCCTGCGATACCCCAAAAATCGGCTTCATCGCCGTACCCGAGTTTCTCCGCGAAATAACGCATAGTTCCTTCCACCATTTTTCCGTGATGAATATGGAATTCTTCCTTATTGTACTTTTTAAGCAGTTCTAAAGCTTCTTCTCTTGTCATCATTTTGTGTTTATGCCTCTTTTCTCTTCTTCTCAGGCAGCTGTGAAATTATCACCGCCGCAAAAATTATAGCGCAGCCCGACAGCTCTCTGGCCGACATGGTCTCGCTGAGCAAAATCGCTCCGCATATGACCGCAAATACCGATTCCAGACTCATGATGAGGGAGGCTACCGTAGGTTCCGCATGCTTTTGAGCCACCACCTGGAAGGTGTAGCCTATGCCGCAGGAGAGAACTCCCGCATATAATATCGGCAGCCAGCAATCCAATATGGCTCCCATATCCGGGCTCTCGAAGATCATCATGCAGATCATTCCCTCTATGCCTGCCGTCAAAAATTGTATGCATGAGAGTTTTATACCGTCAGCCTTTGTTATGAAGTAATCTACCGTCATGATATGTACTGCAAAACAAAGTGCGCAAAGAAGAACCAGAGAGTCTCCGAAAGTCAATCTGAAGGCTGCGTCCGTCATACACAGCAGATACAGGCCGACAGCTCCGAGAACTACGCAAAGCCACATTACGGGCCTGACTCTTTTTCTCAGTATCACGCTGATGATCGGAACAAAGACCACGTATAAAGTTGTGATAAAGCCTGCTTTTCCGGCCGTAGTATAACTTACTCCGAACTGCTGAAAAGAGCTGGCCACAAACAAAGCCGTTCCGCAGCATATGCCGCCTGTTATGAGGTTTTTCTTGTTCTTTGCCTGCTCTTCTGCCGAAATCTCCTGCGTCTGATCTGCCTTATCTTTTCCTCTGTTCATCAGAAGTACTACCGGAATCAATACAAGCCCTCCTATCAGAGTCCTGATACCGTTGAAAGTGAAAGGCTGGATATAATCCATTCCGCTTTTTTGGGCCACAAAGGCTGATCCCCAGATAAATGCGGTGATCAGCAGCAAGATGTTGCTCTGCATTTTTTTGCTCATAATTTTTCCTCTTCTTAATTAAATTAAGCCACACATTGATTTTATCAAAAAACCTTCATTCTTGCAACATGGCTATTACACCAGCCATACCTTTTTTTCCTCTTTTTTTTGTGGTATAATAATCTCACAGCGTTAGCGAAATCAAAGATTCTGACGCCTGAGAAAACATTGTATCATAAACTCCGTATTTCTAAAGAAATACGGCCGGCCGCTGCCACGGCCGCTGCGGCGCAGGGCGCCCGCAATTATGGTATAATGAACCCATCGATTATGATAGCGGCGACCTCCGAGGGTTGCCGCCGAGAGGGAGGGTTTGCTGAATCGCCTTGGCGAGTTTGAGCTTGCTACGGCAAAAAACAGCGCATGCTGTATTCTCCAGAAAAAAGCACAAATTCTACAACAGAATTTGTTAAAATGGTTGTAGAATTGCAATAATAAATGGGAATTTACAGCATATCCGCCTTTGTACAGTCATTCAGGCTGTTTTTCTTCCTAAAATGCTGTAGAATCAGCACAAAGGGCTAAGAAAACACAGCATGCGGCTCTGCGACAGCAGATCCAGCGATTTGCGGCGGTGTTGCCGGGGAAAACACCTTACGCTGACAAACTCAACGCCATTGACTCCATATAGAAAGCTTTGTAATAAGGATATTTTAATGTTTAACATAAAAGACAGATTGTACATCGCAACTTTTCAAAATAATGCTGTAGAAACTGCAGCTCTCTACGGCGTGGGACTCGAATACAACCATACCTGTATATCTGAGTCTCTGGATCCAGAGAACCGACCTTTATTGCTGGCCGAAATGAGACGTGACTTCGAAGCGTCGGGCTCTGCCCGCGCCCTGCTTCACGGCCCCTTTACAGAAATCTATCCGGCCGCCATAGATCACCGAGCCCGCCAGATGGCGAAGAAACGCCTGGACGAATCATTCGACGTGTGCCGCGATCTTGGCGTTAAAAACATGGTCGTACATAACGGGTGGCTGCCTTTTATATATTTTAAAGAATGGCAGTCTGAAAACGGCGCCTTGTTCTGGCAGGATTTCATGGCCGATAAACCTGAAGATTTCAGCATATATATAGAAAACGTCCTGGAAGACGAACCTTACATGATGAAAGATATGATGTCCCGCATAACGGACGACCGTATAAAGATCTGTCTGGATACGGGCCATGCCAACGCCATGACGTCAGAAGATATTTCCGTGGAAAAGTGGATAGAAGTTCTCTCCCCTTACATCGGACATTTTCATCTTCACAACAACTATGGAGGCAAAGACTCTCATAACGACTTTGACAGCGGCTCATTGGATATGACCTCTGTTTTAACAGCCATAGAAAACTGCTGCCCGCCGAATGTCACCTTTACCATAGAGGCCTTCGAGTGCCTTTCATGTATGGAGTGGCTTTCTTTACGCGGTTATATTTAAAAAGGAGATCATCATGGAAAACCGATTAAAAGAGATTTTATCATCCATAGCTCGAGACGGCTCGCTGTTTGAAGAAGCAGTCCTGGCCGCTAAAGAGCGTCAGAAAATTCTGGCAAAACCTACAGGGGCCCTGGGCAGACTGGAAGATATATCTGTTCAGATAGCAGGCATCACCGGAAAAGTCATAAATGACATCGCCAAAAAGGCAATAGTGATAATGTCTGCGGACAACGGAGTAGTAGAAGAAGGCGTGGCTTCAGCGCCTCAGTCCGTCACCTTATCCCAGACCATAAATTTTATTAGAGGTCTCACAGGAGTAAGTTCTATAGCTAAACACTTCGCCATAGATCTCCTGGTGGTAGATATGGGAGTCAAATTGCCTATTCCCGATTCGCTGTACACAGATACTCCCTTCGAAGATGGCAGTCTCACAAAAAAAATATTGAATCGGAGCATCGCAAGAGGAACCAATAACCTATCCGCAGGCCCTGCCATGACCAGAAATCAGGCGCTGACGGCGATTCTCGAGGGCGTTGCCTGCGCACAAGCGGTTAAAATATGCGGATACGACATCTTAGGCGTAGGAGAGATGGGAATCGGAAACACTACTACCAGCTCCTGCGTTTTGGCCGCCCTCACGAAGAGCAAAGCCTCCGACGTAGTTGGAAGAGGCGGCGGCCTGGGGGATGAAGGTCTTGCCAAGAAGATAAAGGTAGTCAGAAAAGCCGCCGCAGAGTGTGAAGGCGACGATGTAATAGATATTTTAGCTAAAGTCGGCGGCTTCGATATATGCGCTATGACGGGAGCATTTCTCGGAGCGGCCTATTACAGACTGCCCGTAGTGGTAGACGGTTATATTTCCTGTGTAGCTGCCCTGTCGGCTGCCAAACTTGCTCCAAACGCTGTAAATTTCATGTTCGGTTCTCATCTTTCAAAAGAACAGGGATACAAGATCGCCGCAGAGGCCATCGGTCTTGACCCTTATTTTGACCTGGGCATGAGGCTGGGCGAGGGAAGCGGCTGTCCTATCAGCTTCAATATCATAGAGACTGCGTGCGCCGCCATGAGCGGAATGGCCACTTTCGAGGAAGGCGCCATCGACGCCGATTATCTGGCAGAAGCTGAGAAAGGAAATTTCTTCTGATGAACATACTTATCAGCGGCGGCTGTAAAAACGGAAAATCTTATTATGCTCAGAAGCTGGCTCTGTCTATGGCTCAAGAGAAGAGTCTGCCTCTCTATTATCTGGCCACAATGATCCCTGTAGACGATGAGGACAGAGTCAGAATAGAAAGGCATCTCAAGGAACGCGAGGGCTGGGGCTTCGATACGATAGAACGAGGGCTCGACATATGCGGCTGTCTCAAAGGCCGGTCTGTATCAGGCGAAGCAGTGCATCCAGAGGGTGTTTTTCTTCTGGACAGCGTCACCGCCCTTCTCTCCAACGAGATGTTCCGGACGGACGGGAAGGTCGATCTCGAGGCTCCCGAAAGAGTCGCCTCCGACCTTTCGGAATTTGCCCTCAGAACAGGAAATACCGTCTTCGTATCGGACTACATATATTCTGACGCATTCTCATATGAATCGCTCACCGAAGAATACAGGCGCGGTCTGGCCCGCGCAGATCGCCGGCTGGCCCGGGTATGCGACCGGGTATTAGAAGTTTCATACGGTTTTATAAATCAATTTAAATAAGGGGGATTTGATGAAGATCATTACTGGATTATTTATGGCATGGGGGAATTTTCTTTCCTTACCGTGCCCGGTCAAAAAATGGGATAATGACCTGAAAAATTATATGCTGGGATTTCTGCCTACCATAGGCATGATCATAGGAGTCGTCTGGGCCGGGCTATGCGTAGCCATGGTGTGGCTGGGCTTTCCTTATCTGGTTCTGTCCTTTCTCGTCACTTTTATACCGTTTGCGCTGTGCGGATTCATGCATCTTGACGGGTTCATGGACTGCTGCGACGCCATGATGTCCAGAAAACCTCTAAAAGAAAAACAAGCTATCCTCAAAGATCCTCACTGCGGGGCTTTCGCAGCGGTGAGTCTGGTGTTCATGCTTCTGGGCTGTTACTCATGTATCTCCACCGCCATAAGCACCGGCATAGATTTTATAGACCTCTGCACGATACCTATAATCAGCAGATCGATAGCCGGTCTCAACGTATTGCTGAGAAAGCCCATGGACCACAGTCAATATGCCGAGGGAGCCGGAGCGGATGATAAGATTCAGAAAAGAAAGGCAGTGATCATAATACTGATACAGCTGATTGTATATTGTACGGCCGGCGCTTTCCTGGCCTCTTATCTTCTGCCTTCGGCTATAGTTGTAGCCGTCACAGCGGCGGCCACATATCTTTCGGCCGTGATTGCAAAGAGACGTCTTGGCGGCATGAGCGGCGACATCGCCGGCTATGCCATAACCTGGGGAGAGTTTTTCGGTATCTTCGCTATGCTTATTCTTTAAGGAGGAACCTATGATTTTAATTTTCGGAGGAGCCTATCAGGGTAAACTGGACTTTGCAAAGAAAAAGTTCGGCGTCACAGACCGGCAGGTCTTTACGTGTACAGAAGGCTTCGAGGCAAATCAGGAGGCGATAGTCCTCTGCAATCTGGAGCAGACTTTTCTTCATCTGGTAAAGCAAAACGTCAACGTTACCGATATGCTGGCGGCAAGCAGAGATTATCTGAAAGACAAAATAATAATAATAGACGATATTTCTCAAGGCGTGGTTCCTATGGATAAAACCCTGAGAGCCTGGCGCGAGGCCACAGGCAGGGCCATGCTCTATCTATCCGAAGAGGCCGACGAAGTATACAGAGTTTTCTGTGGCATAGGTCAGAAGATCAAGTAAGGAGATTTTATGTTATCTTGTATTCATTTTATACGTCACGGGATCACCCAGGGTATCCTGAATAAATGGTATTACGGCTTTGAAGATCTTCCCCTGGTAGATGAGGGGATCAAAGAGATAAAAGATCTGAAAGCGCAGGGTATATATCCCGAATCAGGAGGCAGTTATTACACCTCCGGTATGCTCAGGGCCAATCAGACGCTGGAGGCCATCTACGGCAAAGTGCCTTATACGGCGATCCCCGATCTTAAGGAAATGAACTTCGGCCAATGGGAGTGCAAGACTTTTGACGAGCTTCAGCAGCTTCCGGGGTTTGATACGTGGATGAACGATAGAACAGGTTCCTTCACCTTTCCCGGAGGGGAATCGGCTAACATCTTTTCAGAGAGGGCAAAGAAGGGTCTCGACGAACTGCTGGGATACCACAGGCTTTTAGAACTTTCTCACCGTCACAGCGGCCAGCCTTGTATTTCTACGGCAGTATGTCACGGCGGAGTCATAGCCGCCTGCATGTGCCACCTATTCAGATTTCCGGCAGAAACTTTCTGGGACTGGATCCCCGCAGCCGGGAGAGGTTACAGCGTCTACTTTGAAGACGGCGATCCGGTCAGATATGAGAATTTATGATCTGGCTCCCGTATAGATTCAAAAGCCTCCGCTTTATTACAAGCGGAGGCTTTTTGCATACCCCTTTTTTCTTGATTATACGATCTTATCTCTGAATCTTTTCTAAATCAGGCAGCTCTATGCCGATTATTTCAGCAGAAGTCATCTCTCCTTCATCGTTTGATATAGGGTCTGCTTTGGAATTTATCTTCTCCTGATTTTCGATCCCTTTTTCGTCATAATATAATCCGGCATAAATACAGGCTCTCATCTTATAAAATACTTTCCGTCCTTATTAAATGCAGCATTTTCTATCTTTCAGGATATAAGGTTTCTAATTTCTTGCACCCCTTTGCCGGATAACGGTTAAATAATCGTTTGCCACATGCTCGCTCACAGTCAAAGTGAGCTATACCGCACAAACTGAAAGTTGTCGATTATCTAAGTTCAAGATACCAATGCCTGTTTTGCAGAATATTCGTCTCATCTGGATAATCTATGTGGTATCGTTGCACGATTTCAAATTCGACAGGATTACAAAAAATTGGTCCGTCAAACACAAATGAATGATACTCGCCATTTTCGCCGCAAACATCCACACCATCAGGCAAATCATTGAGGAAAGATTCGTCAATGACACGCCCAACAAATGATTCATCAAGAACAGAGCCATCTACACAGGTTACAATACTTTTAAACCCCAATGAAATAAATTCTTTCAGCAGTTCGTCAGTGTTGCTTTGCCACAGCGGAAATTCCGCCTGCATCCCTTGTTGCTTACAGTTTGCAGTTCTTTGATCTCTCAAATCCTGCAAATAGATGTCCCCAAAAAGTGCAGTATTTATATGTTCTTCTTTAAATTTCACCATTTGCTTTTCCATAGACTTTTTGTATTCGTCCGGTGATGCTGTTACATCCAGTTCGAAAACCATCAACGGAATTCCGATGGATTCAGCTTGCCTTCTGAGCAAATCTATTCCAATTTCGTGCATAGCAATTTTAGAACCATCCTTTTTGATGATAGTTAATAAAGAACATATATCAAAAATTCCGGATTTTAAGGCTTTATAAAGAGCCAATGCAGAATCCTTTCCGCTGCTCCAGTTAAAATAAGCTTTTTTCATGATTCCCTCACAACTTCAAGTTTATCAAATACAATTCAGCTTTGCATGTCTTTCATAATCAAAATACTTCCTAAGATGTATCCGCAGTCCCAGTTTTTAAATTTCTCATCATCAAAATGAAAGCAAGGATGTTTAAATACAATACCCATTCCTATTCCATTATCAAAAGTTTTTATGTATTCTTCATCATCAGATAAGACTTTTATAGATTGAGGGTAATTTTTGCCAAACGCTTCTTCGTCAGAATAAATGTCCTTTTGATATTTGGGCAATGCCAGTATTTTTCCTCTCATGAGAAAATTAACAGACATTCTATATATTTTTGAAGCCGGTGTTTCTTCATCTTCGGGTATATCGTAGACAGTTTTATCAACATCTACTTTAGTCAAGTCAATTCCCAGAGAATTAAAAAACAGTTGTTGCTCAGATGACAAAGTGTCAATAAACTCCATATTAGTTGTCTTATCATTAGAATAGTCAGATTCTTTATACAGCTGTTTTGTTAAATCAACATCAACATCTAATTGCCAAGGATTGAAGTCAAAAATCATGATAGCTTTACCCCCAAAAATTCCGATTTTTCGTTTTTTTATATCCAAATTATATCATGCCCCATCAATACTGTCATTTTCTTTTATCTCTTTTGTCGATAGGTATAATGTTTATATAGGTATTTAAAGTTTTAACTGTTTTTCATAAAAAAAGACGCATAAGCTACGAGAACTCGTCTGTAGATTCTGCGTCTTTATATCATTTATCTCATGTCTTCTATCAGAACAGAGGAACTACCGCTCCGCCATAAGTCTCTTCCATGAACTTTCTTACTTCTTCTGACTGAAGGGCCGCTACTAAGGCTTTTATTTTATCGCTGTTCTCGTTGCCTTTCTTAACGGCTACCACATTGGCATATGCTTCTGCCGCTTCAGAGTCGTCTGCCTCTACGGCTATGGCGTCTGACAGATTGAGACCGGCGTCGATAGCATAGTTGCCGTTGATGACAGCCATGTCTACGTCGGTGAGTACTCTAGGCAGCTGAGCTGCTTCCATCTCTACTATCTCAAGATTCTTGGGATTGCTTTTTATATTCACTCTTGTCGCAAGGAAACCTGCATCAGGATCGAGTTCGATCAGTCCCTCCGCCTCAAGAAGTTTAAGGGCTCTTCCCTCGTTAGTTCCGTCGTTTGGCACTGCGATCTTAGCCCCGTCTGCAAGGGAGTCTATAGAAGCAGTCTTTCCCGGGTAGAGGGCGAAAGGCTCATAATGGATGCTTCCGGCGCTCACGAGATCTGTTTCGTTCTCTTCGTTATAATTGTTCAGATAACTGATGTGCTGGAAATAGTTGGCGTCTATCTCTCCTTCCGAAACGGCCCTGTTAGGCAGAATGTAGTCGTTGTATTCGATGATTTCGAGAGTATAGCCCTCTTCTGCCAGCTTATCTTTTACTACTTCCAGGACTTCTGCGTGAGGCGCAGGAGTCGCTCCTACCTTGATGACCTTTTCATCCGATTCCTTGCTTCCGCAGCCTGTCAATGCGATGGCAGATGTCAGAGCTAAAGCTAAAATCAATGCGCTAACAATTTTCTTTTTCATAACCGATTCTCCTTTTCTATGTTATTTGAGTCTTTTATCTAATTTTTTCGCTGTGATCATTCCTATCTCCTGAAAGATCTGGACGATCACGACGATTATGACGATAGTTATGAGCATGATCTCATTGTCGTAACGATACAGCCCGTAGTTGGTAGCCACCGCTCCGAGGCCGCCGCCGCCCACTATGCCGGCCATGGCCGAATACCCGAGAATAGTGGTGACAGATATTGCTGCTCCTATCAACAGAGAAGGCTTTGCTTCAGGTATCAGCACTTTATATATTATCTGCCATGAGCTCGAACCCATGGACTGAGCCGCCTCGATGACGCCTCCGTCGATCTCGCTGAGAGATGATTCTACCATTCTTCCTACAAAGGGCGCCGCCGACGCTACCAGAGGTACTATAACGGAAGTCGGTCCTACCATGGTGCCTACTATCGCCTGCGTCACGGGAATCATCCATATCAGCAGTATCAGAAACGGTATGGACCGAAAGATATTTACGATAACCCCGAGGATAGAATTGATGACGCGGTTTCGGCATATGCCGTCTTTTCCTGTTATATTGAGTACGACTCCTATAGGAAGGCCCACCGCATATGAAAGTATTGTGGATATGACTACCATATATAGTGTTTCCCAGAGGGATACTCCTAAAAGATCTATCATTGCGCTATTCAACATTTAAACCTTCCTCCTCATACTTAACTTTTTTCGAGTCCAGAAACTCTTTTATGCCAGCAACCTTAGCCTCGTCTTCGGGCAGCTGTATCAGCATCTGCCCGTAGGCTACGCCCTCTATGTTCTTAGTATTGGCTCCCAGTATGTTTACGTCGGTATTACACTGCCGGCTGAGGGCGGATATTATCGGTTCGAAAGCTGAAGTGCCGTCGAATACCAGCCTGAGACATCTGAATCCTTCTGCGGCAGGGACTCCCTGATTTTTAGGGAGTATCAGCTGTTTAGCTATCTGTGATTTAGGGGCGGTGAACACTTCTCTTACCGGGCCTTCTTCCACTATGTGGCTTTTATCTATGACAGCCACCTTATTGCATATCTGCTCTATGACTCTCATCTCGTGGGTTATAACTATTATGGTGACTCCCATGTTCTTATTTATTTCCTTGAGAAGATTCAAGATGGAAGAAGTCGTCGTCGGGTCCAGGGCGCTGGTGGCCTCGTCGCAGAGCAGCACCTTAGGATCCGTGGCCAGAGCTCTGGCTATGGCTATCCTCTGCTGCTGTCCGCCTGACAGCTGTACGGGGTACGATTTTTCTTTATCTGACAGACCCACTATGGCCAGCAGCCTTCGAGCCTTTTCTCTGGCCTCATTTTTACTGTTTCCGGCTATCTCCAGAGGATAACATATATTGTCCAGAGCCGTCCTCTGGCTCAGAAGATTAAAATTCTGAAAGATCATGGACATGGACTGCCTCTTTTTCAAAAGTTCCTTATGACTTATAGCTCCCAGATCCACTCCGTCAAATATCACCTGTCCCTCGGTGGGCTTTTCCAGAAAATTTATACATCTTATGAGAGTACTCTTTCCTGCGCCGGAGAGACCTATTATGCCAAATATATCTCCGTCTTCAATGGTTAGATTTATGTCCTTGACCGCTTCTACTCTGGTCTTACCGTTGTCATAAATCTTGCTTAAATTCTTTAATTCAATCATTTAGGGCTTCCTTTCCAAACGATGACCGCTTTCATTACTTTTTTTCGGATGATAAAAAAACAAGCAGGAAGCGTCTGCCTCCTGCTTATGCTCAAGTCTTTGTCCGGTGAAGATCTCACTCTCTCAAAGTATCATAAGTCTCGAAGCAACGCACGTGAAGACTTGCACATGGCCATATCCATGCACATATCCATCATCATCATTGCTCTGCTGATACTCTTTTGCATAGTGAGTCTCCTCTCCTCAAATCTATATATTACCATAACCTAAATATAGATACTCTGTCAACACTTTTATTATAAAAACATAAATTTTTTTGTATTTTTTATTGTCCCTCAATAACCGGTGTCATTAGCTACAGTGAAACATCGTATGATTTCAGAAAATTCGATATTACATCTAATATTTCTCTGCAGCTGCCCTCTGTCACTTCTATGTTAAGCGGCATCTTTGGGTCGTGAAGAGACTTTCTCATCAGACACCAACCTGCAAGTCCGGGGGAGTCGAATCTTATTCTCACACCTTCATAATTTGGTTTTACCAAAGATATACCTATCTTATCCCTGTCCTCCTGGGCCCACTGCTGCATATCTTCGAGGATTCGCTGCGCATAGTCCGAGAAATCTTCTCTGACTACAGAAAACCTGTATTCGGCTGATTCCAAAGGCTCTTTAAGGCTTTTGAGAACGTCTTCGAGTCCGGCCTTGGCCTTCTTCATCTGGGCAGCTTTTATGACTATCTTTGTGGCCAGATAAGCCCCGTCGTCGAGAAAATAATTTTCCTTATATGCAGCGTGTCCGGAGGTCTCTATGGCCAGCTGGCAGTCTATCCCCGATCGATTCAGTTCTACAGCCTTGTTTATCACATTTTTGTAGCCCCTTTTAAATCGCAGGTGTCTAAGCCCGAGACACTCCTCGAGATACTCTGTCAGCTGATCGCTGGTGATGCTGTCGGTGACTACGGTGGTTCCCGGGTGTTGCTGCGCAATCAGAGCGGCCGCCATAGCTACTATGGCATTTCTGTTTATCTCTCTTCCCGAAGCGTCTACTGCCGACGATCTGTCCACATCGGTGTCAAAGATTATGCCAAGATCTGCACCGTTTTCTCTTACCGCGCGGCAGACGGAGGCCATAGCTTCCTTATTTTCCGGATTGGGCTGATGGTTCGGAAAATTTCCGTCAGGCTCAAGGAACTGACTGCCGCTTATATCCGCTCCGAGGGGGTTTAATATATCGTCGGCATAAAAGCCTCCCGCTCCGTTGCCTGCATCTACAACGATTTTAAGGCCGGACAGAGGAGCTTCTCCCCCCACTTCTCTTTTAATCTTTTCTCTCAAATGACGGGCGTATGTATTCATCAAGTCTGCCTTTACAGGCTCCTTGCCACAATCTCGGGCGGCAGATAGAATGTCCTCCTGCTCTGCCAATGCGATAATCCGGCTTATATCGCTCTTATCAAGTCCGCCTTCTCTATCGAAATATTTAAATCCGTTTCTATTCTTTGGCAGATGGCTGGCCGTTATCATTATAGCTCCGTCGCATGCGAATTCCTCAAATACGGTTGACATGAACATAGCCGGCGTAGAGGCCAACCCGCAGTCGAGGGCTGTAACACCCTGACGGCACATGGCCTCTAAGGCTGCACTTTTAAGCGCTTCTGCCGTAAGCCGGCTGTCGTGTCCTACTGAGATCTTAAGACTACTTGTCGGCTTTTTCAGTTTTTCGGAAAGCCACTCTGCAAAAGCCGCCGAAAGCCTGGCGGCCTCTTCTCTCCCCAAATTGACTTCTTCGTCGCCTGCAAGAGCCACTCCTCTTATATCGCTGCCATTTTGAAGTTTGCTGTAATCTAACATATTATCTCCTCATCATGTCAATACTTTTACTATACCTAAAAACGCCAGACACAGTAAAAACCACGCCGTCGTAAAGACGGGGCATATCTGTCCCATTATATTGCCCGGCAGAGTTGAGTAATCCCATACCTGCCACCCTAAGCGCACATTTACGATCATTCCGACGCAAAACTCATAAGCCGTCACGATAAGAGCTCCGCTGGCGGCGGCTAAGATCAGCGGTATGCTCATCAGCCAGCCGGACAACAGGTACAGCGTCAATATACAGGCGCCGCCGGTTATGACCATGGTCCAATGGGTATGGCCTCTGAACAAAATCTCCATCAGGCCGTAAGCGCTTCCTCCCAAAACAAAAACTAAAATCTCTAAAATCTTTTCACTCATAAGGTTATTATGAGTTTGGACTTTTCAAATATACGACTTACAGTTCATCTATTATGTCGGTAATTTTATCCTTGGCAGAGGTCATGATCTTATGTATGTCATTTCCAATTATGTCAAGTTCTTCTGCCGAAACAAAATGCGTCCTAGGAATTCCGAAGAGGCAGCAAAGTCCCTTAATATACTCGTATCCAAAGTTGAAATCTGCTATCGCGCTTCCGGAAGTCGTTATATATGTGAGACTGCTTGCTCTACACTGGCCTTCCGGCACTCCCTGCGGGCTGTAGATGAAGGTCAGGCCGGTCACTGAACAACGCTCAAGATACGTCTTTAATTTTGCAGGAAAAGACAGATCCCAATAAGGCGCTCCTATGAGCACGTGATCTGCTTCTATCATCTGATTAGCCAGAGCGAATTCATCGTCTTCGAATTTCTTGTCTCTCGAAAGAAAATCTCGCCTTGCAAGGCTCTCTCCGGTGAGAGGCTGTATGTCCATGGAGTTTAGATCCAATTCTTCGACCTGCCAGTCTTCTTCTTTTTTCGCCCTTAAAAATTTCTCGAGGTAATCCATACATAGCTGATGAGTTCTGGATTCTTTTCCTCTCATACATGCGTTTACAAATAAAAGTTTCATTTAATATATCCTTCCTTCTTCTTGGCCTCTCAATATCCTGTCGGCGCCTGAGGCCAGAGCTTCAAGTTCATTTTCTCCCGGCATTATGACAAATTTTCCTATGTGGCCTGCATAATCTTCTATCATCCCGGTCAGCAGCTCAGAATGAGCTGCGCCTCCTGTCAGTATCACCGCGTCTACGCTGCCTTTGAGAGCTACGGACATGACAGCGATTGCCTTTGCCACCTGATAGGCCATGGCCTCATATACCAGAGCAGCCTTTTTACTTCCCTCTTCTATCATGTCTTCCACTTCTCTGCAGTCGGTTACTCCCAGATAAGAGACCAGTCCGCCGCGGCCGCTTATGAGTTTTTCCACTTGGCTTTCTGTATACTTTCCGGAAAAGCACAGCTTCGTCCACAGTATAAGAGGTATGCCTCCTGTCCGCTCCGGCGCCATCGGTCCAGTATCGTAAGTACTGTCATCGATTATCTTTCCGTTCTGATGGGCGCTTACAGAGATGCCGCCGCCCAAGTGAGCGACTATGAGATTCAATTCTTCATATCTTTTGCCCTGAGCCAGGGCATATTTCATGGCTTGGGCTCTGGAGTTTAGTACGTGACAGCATCCATATCTTTCGATTCCTTCGAGACCTGTTATCTTAGCCACTTCTGTGAGCTCGCAGCCCATGGTGGAATCATATATGAATGACGGTATTCCCAGCGGCTTTGCTATATTATAGGCAAGCTCTGCTCCCATGCTGGAAGCATGGGGAGGGTTGTCCGGATTTCTCATGGCCTGGCACAGCTTCGGAGTCACTCTGTATCCGCCTCCGCAAAGGCCCACTATCATTCCGCCTCTTCCTACTGCTGCCGAGAGGTCTTTCACATCGTATCCGCGCTCCCTGAGAGTTTCTCTTATGAGCTCCTCTCTGAAGTCCATCTGCCCGAATATATCTCCCATCTCTTTAAGTTTGGCCGGATCGTGAGTTATGGTCTCCTCAAACAGTACTTTCATGTCTCTGAAAACTGCGATCTTAGTAGTGGTGGAACCTGGGTTTATCACCAGGATGTCTGTGTGTTTCATGTCAAATCATCTCCCTGAGCATCTTTATCTCTTTGCCGTAACCTGCGAGGTTTTCCTGCGGAGTCTCCAGCACAAAGGGAAGCCCTTGCAGTCTCGGGCATGTCAGTATCTTTTTAAAAGCTTCTTTTCCTATGTGGCCTGCTCCTATGACATCGTGGCGATCCTTATGAGCCCCCACCGGATTCTTGCTGTCGTTTATGTGAAGAGCCTTGAGATATTGCAGCCCTATTATGTCATCGAAACGGGACAGTACGCCGTTTAAATCTTCTGCGATATCATATCCGGCGTCGTGAACGTGGCAAGTATCCATGCACACTCCTATCTTATCTTTGAGTCTGACTTTGTCTATTATGGCTTTGAGTTCTTCAAAGCTGCCGCCGATTTCACTGCCTTTTCCTGCCATGGTCTCAAGGAGCACCGTGGTGGTCTGGTCCGGCTTTAAGATGTCGTTGAGCATATCGCTTATCATCTGTATTCCTGCCAAAGTTCCCTGCCCGACATGACTGCCCGGATGAAAGTTATAGTAATTTCCCGGGATATATTCCATTCTGGATAGGTCATCGGTCATCACCATATGGGCGAATTCTCTGGTCTTTTTTTCTTTTGAGCACGGGTTTAGAGTATACGGAGCGTGGGCTATTACTTTTCCGAAGTTATGTTCCTCAGCTATTCTGATATATCGCTTTACATCTTCGGGATCTATAGCTTTTGCTCTGCCTCCTCTGGGATTTCTCGTAAAGAATTGCAGAGTGTCTGCATTTATCGAAACGGCTTCTTTGGCCATATTTTCATATCCCTTTGAAGATGTCAGGTGACATCCTAAACAAATCATTTTTTGTTTCTCCCTCTGTATTTTATGATCAATGAGTCTACTGTACCATAATCGCGGCGCCCTGCACCGCGGCGGACGCAGGCAGCGGTGGCTTAATGAACCCTTCCTTTTGGCGGTATCCCTCGGTGGCCGCCGCAAATCGCTGTCTCTGCTGTCGCAGATTGCCAGCTCTGCTGCCGGAGAGCCGTATGCTGTATTTTCTTAACCCCTTGTACTGATTCTACAACATTTTAGGAAGAAAAACAGCCTGAGTAACGGTACAAAAGCGGATATGCTGTAATTTCCGATTTATTATTGTAATTCTACAACCATTTTAACAAATTCTGTTGTAGAATTTGTGCTTTTCTCTGTAGAATACAGCATGCGCTGTTTTTCACCGCAATAAGCCCGGCAGCGGCGGTTCAATGAACCCTTCCTCTCGGCGGTAGCACTCGGCAACGCCGCAATCATGATCGATGGGTTCATTATACCACACTTCCTCTTCTATTAAAATAAGCGGATATCAGCATTTTACTCTGACGGTTTTTAATTTTTTGTATAAAAGAACGGGCGTTGCAAGCCACGCCCGGATTTTAACTTTATGGCATGAATTCGTCTCATCTTCTTTGATGATCAGCCGCAGCAGGCAGCAAATTCTCCATATATAACAGGAAGCGGCTACCAACGCTTTTTGAACGTCTTCATGATAAACTCCATACCCAGTCCTATGACCGCAAAAATGTATCCCAGCATCAGATTATCAAAGGCCATCCCCAGGGCGTTTCCTACTATAAATCCTCCGATGATCAGCCATTCACTGTTATCGTCCTCATCTTCTATCTCTATTTCCATCGCCTTATCTATGGAAAACCCTAATGTCACAGCCAACTTTTTAAGGCTGTTCAAATCGGGAAGAGCCTCCCCCGTTTCCCATTTTGAGACAGTCTGTCTGGCCACATTGAGTATACCGGCCAGCTGTTCCTGGGTCATTCCTGCTTCTTTTCTTTTATCATATATCAGCTTTCCTATCTCCATAATAATTCCTTTCGTTCCCTCCGATATCTATATAACAAACGCCATATGTCCCCCCGCCTC
>FR882597.1:31068-34968 GCA_000435715.1 Firmicutes bacterium CAG:145 | reverse complement strand
GGGGGGCATTCAGAGTTTTGGCGGAGCGTAGTAATCTCCCGCCAAAACTCTGAGGAGCTTACAGCCCTGGCGTTTGTTGCAATCGTCCGCTTCGTCCCTGCCGCCTCTGCTGTCCGTTTTGTCTTGCGAATCGCCTACGGCTCTTCGGACAAAAAGGCAAGCTCGCTTGCCGGGGCTACGCTTCAATTTAAACGACTGTTCAGTACAATTATAATCAGATATTCCTGCTTCATCTACCACTTATAGATTGAATCTATGCGCTTAATTTTAACATCAGATCAGGATATGTCAAAACATTACGTTCCCTTTACATTCAGGCACTTGCTAATTTTTCTCTAATTTGCTATTCTATAAAAAACACTCTCTGTTCATGCGGAAAATTACCGTCATTTGTCAAATATAGATTAGATACGTAAGGAGGCAAGATCATGGATCAGCATCAAATCAAAACGCGTCATCCTCTTTTAGATGAAAAAGGCCGTCTCATAGAAGCCGGCTACGCCAAAGAGCTCCTGATGGACTACGACAGATCTGCCATAAAAGCGGGAAAGCTGAGAATCAAAGAATGGGATTATTATCTAATCGCCTGTGATGATTTCGCCGTGGCGCTGACTATAGCGGATAATTCCTATATGGGCCTTGACAGCATCTCCCTCATAGATTTTCGTATCCCGTGGGAAAAGACCACTAGTCCTATGTCCGCCTTCACCATGGGAAAACGCCGTCTGCCATCCTCGAGCATATCTGGCAATGTCAGCAGCGGTAATAAAAATTATAACATAGAATTCATAAATAACGAAGACCATCGCCTCCTGAATTTTCACATGAAAAAGTTTGACGGCCATAAACCTATAAGCGGGCAAATACGACTGGAATGTCCGCCCTCTGAGTCGATGGTCATCGCTACTCCTTTCGCAGAAAAGGAAACCGCTTTTTACTATAATCAGAAGATAAACTGCATGCCTGCCATAGGCAAGGTGGAATTTGACGGTAAGACGTTTGAGTTTAAAGAGGGGGAATCTTTCGGGGTTTTAGACTGGGGAAGAGGAGTCTGGACCTATAAGAACACCTGGTACTGGGGCAGCGCTTCAGGCCAAATAGATAAAGTCCCTTTCGGCTGGAATATAGGTTATGGGTTCGGCGATACCTCTTTCGCCAGCGAAAATATGCTCTTCTATGATAACAAGGCTCACAAGCTGGGGCAGGTGACCTTTAACATTCCGATGAAGAATAAGAAATATGTCACAAGAGGCGGCTGCTGCGGTGCGTCAGGTATAGAAGCCTGTACAGCAGACCTCATAGAGGATTATATGAGCCCCTGGACGTTTACTTCAGACGACGGCCGCTTCGAAATGGACTTTGTTCCCATAATAGACAGGGCCTCACGAACCGACGTAAAGCTGATCTGTTCAGATCAGCATCAAGTATTCGGCAGATACAGCGGCAAAGCCGTTCTGGACGACGGAACCGTCATCCGGGTCCGGGATTTTCTGGGTTTTGCCGAGAAAGTTTTTAATAAATGGTGATAAATATGAATGTAACTTTTGAAGATGTAAAAAATAACAGAGATATAAAAGCCTATATTTCCAAGGCCGACGAGTCTCTTCTGGCACTGGGGTACACAGAGCACAGCTTTGCCCACGTCCACAAGGTTTCCGAGCTGGCAGGACGCATACTTCAGCTGCTGGGATATGACGATCATCAGGTGGAACTTGCCAAGATCGCCGGTTATCTTCACGACATAGGAAATATAGTGAACCGTGTAGACCACGCCCAGAGCGGAGCCGTCATGGCTTTCAGGCTCCTGGACAGGATGAACATGAGCCCTGAGGACATCGCCACCGTGGTGACTGCCATAGGCAATCACGATGAATCCACTGCTTTTCCGGTGAATCCAGTGGCTGCGGCTCTGATAATAGCCGATAAGACCGATGTGCGCCGTTCACGAGTCCGCAACAGATCTCAGGCTTATTTCGATATACACGACAGAGTCAACTACTCCGTCACAGCGTCTAAAGTCCATATAACGGCAGAAGAAATCCGCCTTACTCTCACTATCGACACGGCTAATTCGACTCTGATGGAATATTTTGAAATATTCTTAGGAAGGATGATGTTATGCAAAAAAGCCGCAGAAGCTTTAAATGTCGCCTTTTCTCTGATAATAAACGGTCAGCAGATGATGTGACAAATTTTTGTCCTTTTATGTTAGGATCTGCCCTCGATAAGGTATAATTAAGGTATATATTAGAAGGAGGTAGTTTAAATGTACTGCACTAAAAAAATTGAAAACGATTTGTACTGGGTAGGAGCAAACGACAGACGTCTTTCGATGTTTGAGGGAGTTTACTCGGTGCCCCGTGGCGTTTCATATAACTCGTTCTTGTTGCTGGACGATGTAAACGTGCTATTTGACACTGTAGACAAGGCTGTAGGCGGAACTTTCTTTCAGAATCTCGAACATACTCTCGCAGGCAGAAACCTCGACTTCGTGGTAATCCAGCACATGGAGCCCGATCATTCGGCCACCCTCATGGAACTGCTGCTCAGATACCCCGACGTCAAAATAGTATGCAATCAAAAGATTCTCACCATGATAGATCAGTTCTTCAACATGGATCTGTCCAAAAAGGCTTTCGTGGTAAAAGAAGGCGATACGTTAAACACCGGGCATCACGTTCTGAAATTTATCTTTGCGCCTATGGTTCACTGGCCGGAAGTCATGGTCACTTTTGACGAAACCACCAGAACTTTATTCTCCGCCGACGCTTTCGGCACTTTTGGCGCCATGAACGGAGCCATCTTCGCTGACGAAGTGGATTTCGACAACGAATATATGGACGAGGCCCGCCGTTATTACTGCAATATAGTAGGTAAATACGGCCCGCAGGTTCAGTCCCTCCTCAAGAAGGTTCACGGACTTGATATAAAGAGGATCTGCCCTCTTCACGGTTTCGTGTGGAGAAGAAACCTGGAAGATTATTTTGATAAATATGTAAAATGGAGCACCTACACGCCGGAGGAGACCGGCGTCATGATCGCTTATGCCTCAGTTTACGGAAATACAGAAAATACGGCGGAAATCATCTCTTCCCGTCTCAGAGATCTCGGGATCAAGACTGTGATGTTCGACGTATCCGTCACTCCGGCTTCTGAAATAATAGCTGCTGCTTTTAAATGGAGTCACCTTCTGTTCGCCTCCACTACTTACAATGCGGGCATCTTTGTTTCGATGGAAGAACTTCTCAATGATCTGGCTGCTCACAATATCCAAAACAGGACGGTAGCCTTTGTGGAAAACGGTTCATGGGCACCTACAAGCGGAGGCCTCATGAGAAAGATCATGTCCGGATGCAAGGACATGACTATCCTCGAGGAAACCCTTACACTTAAATCATCGCTGAAGCCGCAGCAGGAAGAGCAGCTTGACGCTTTAATAAACGCTATCTCTGCCACTATTCCTCGCTTTGAAAAACCTGTCATAGATGAGACTTCCATGGCTGAGGCTACGGTGGATCCTATAGCTATTCAGAAGTTCTCTTACGGACTGTTTGTGCTCACTGCCAGATCCGGCGACAAAGACAACGGCTGCATAATCAACACAGCCGCTCAGCTGACCAGTTCTCCCAACAGGATCAATATCGCAGTCAACAAGGCTAACTTTACTCACGATATGATTTTGAATACAGGGGTCTTTAACATCTCCGTCTTAGCAGAAGACACTTCTTTTGATACCTTTAAGAGATTCGGCTTTGCCAGCGGTAAAGATACTGACAAGTTTGAAGGTTTCCTGGAGAATACAGCCCGCAGCGCCAACGGGCTCTTATATGTGACGGCAGGAACCAATGCTTTTATGTCGGCAAAAGTCATTGAGGCTCACGACTACGGCAGCCATACCTT
>FR882597.1:30792-31047 GCA_000435715.1 Firmicutes bacterium CAG:145 | reverse complement strand
CATACCTTATTTGTGGCCGAGCTTACCGAGGCCGAAGTCTTAAGAGACGAGCCGTCGGTGACCTACGCTTATTATTTCGAGCATATCAAACCGAAGCCTCAACCTAAGATCGAAGAGGAAAAGCACGGTTATGTATGTAAGATATGCGGATATGTCTACGAAGGAGATACTCTTCCGCCTGATTTCATCTGTCCGCTGTGCAAACACGGAGCCGAGGATTTTGAAAAGATCTGATTAAAAGTTGAAAGCGAGCCG
>FR882597.1:17855-30751 GCA_000435715.1 Firmicutes bacterium CAG:145 | reverse complement strand
ACGCTTTTATCTTTGTCGCAAGACATTGCCGATATATCGGCCTTGAAGTCGTCTCCGTATCGGCTGACCTTTGCGATCTTCTTTATGATAAATTCCCCTTAAATTGCCATAAGCCGCGAAGGGGACAGGATTTAATTAAATCCATACACACCTTGCGGCTCATGGTCAGACAAAAAATCGATTAGCGAAAAGTAAATACTTTTCAATTACTTATACTGTCAAATACCCTTTTCGTTACACTTTTTTTGAAAAAAATTTTTTATTCTACGTATTTTACACTTTCGGCGATCTTAAATAATTCTTCTCTGTCAGTATAATTAAATGCCGACAGCTTCAGAACTCTGTTCTCCGCCTGCCAGACCAGAGAAAAAGTCTTATCCTTTTCGTTAGTGAACAGATATGCCTTATATTCTCCCACATAGACTTCCTCCATAGTGTTGATGTCCATATTATGCTGCATCGAAAGTCCGTCCGGCTCATATTCGCACAAATCTATCTGATACTCCTCATCCTCAGGCATAAATGAAAACGATATCATAAAAGAATGATCTTCTGAGTCTACAAGTTCACACCCGTCAGGAAGGTACTCGGGATACCAGTATCCTGCCATATCGGCTATCATCTCGTCCTTGCTTTGTGTGCTGGGATTCATAGAAATCACTCCGGACTCTTTATGGAATACCATATCGAAGATCTTCGCCCGAAAGGCTTCCGACGCTTCCATGGTTATTCCTCCAAGCACAGTGAGGCTGATCAGGAATACGGCAGCCGTCTTTAAGATTCTTCTCAGTCCGTTCTTTTTTCTGTGTTCTCCGTCATATTCTCTGGCAAATTTCAAAAAATTCTCGTCCAAAGGCGCTTCACCATCCGGGAGAGTCTCGGCTCTGTCCTCATACTCTTGCAGATCCTTCTCAAGGTCTTTTGATATCATCGCAGCCGCCTTTTTCAAAAGATCTTCTGATGAAATTTCTCTTCTTTTCATGTCTTTCATATATGTATGTCCTCTTTCATCAACCGCAAAATCTCTTTTCTGAGTTTATCTAATATCCTCTTCTGTCTTACTCTTATATTCCCCTCCGACGTGTCAAACAATTCTGCTACTTGTCTGGCGCTCATGCCTTCCTCGAATCTAAAGAAGATAAGTTCTTTTTCTTCTAATGTCAAGATATTCTTTGCCTTGCCGAGGCAGGCCAGTTCATCACTTCGCCAATCATTTTCAGACTCAAAATATACGGGCAGCGCTCCTTTGAAATGTTCCTCCTGGAACTCGACCGTTTCTCTCTTCTCTCGCTTAAAGTGGTCCATAAAGATATTCTTTACCATGACCCTTATATAGTTTTTCAGCTGATATTCATCCATGGATAGATATCTTTCAGGGTTTTGGCTTATCTTTTCCCACAGGCAGTAGGCTGCTTCATTTTTCATATCTGCGTTTTCTGTATAGTCTGCTGCCATAACGTATACGAGTTTGTAATTGCTGTAATACAGTTCTTCAAGATCTTTATAACGTCGTTTCCTCACCTCTGACATCTTTCATCTCCTTTGCATATATTTTATCATGCAAAGAGTACTCCTCACAAGCGTTATTGCTATTTATATTATATATGTTTAACCCTTTTGTCTACTGTTGCTTCAAAACTTCGGTATCACAGACATGTCTATTACGGAAATTCTGCCGACCATAAGTCGAGAATATCCATAGGTCTCGCCATTCTCGGTACCGGTCTTTTCTGTCCTCTTCCAAGAATTTTTTCATGATATTTCCCCCTATGCTGAAATATAATAATGGCTTTTATCATTTATTGCAGTCATCATTGCATATTCTCTGTTTACTATTACTGAAAAACTTTCGTTTCGTTACAGGTTTTTTGAAATTTATTTTCTGTTCTTTATTATTTCAGATTGCGACAGCTTATTGCGGAGGCTTTCTTGAAATATAGAGTGTTTGCGGGAGTTTTTGGCCAGCTTGCGGCGGCAGAGAGGGCCTTATCACTTTTTTCCGATTTTCTCCCTGAAAAGTCCCGCAAACAGCTTAAAAAACCACTTTACCGAGAATATGCCAGCAAAAACTCTCGCAAACACTTCGATTTTAGAAAAACCCGGGACTTTTTTTAAAAAACACCATTAGTTAACAACCATTCTATTTACCTCTCACGCTTTGCGTGATCGGCAAAGCTTATGACCTGCAAATGAAAAAAGGAGGTCTGCCGGCAGACCTCCTTTTTTTCTTATTATTCAGAATGGGTTTATCGCTCCTGTTGACATCAGATAGACCGCTAACAGTGCTAAAACGATTATACATACTGCTATGGCTTTCTCATGATGTCTGAACGCTCTCTCGTAGCCTTTTTCCTTTTGACCTATATAGAATACAGGAATGGCCGGGACATACAAGATGGCAGTCAGCAGGAAGAAATCCAGTCCTCCGGCGTATAACATCCATATGCCGTACACAGTTCCGAGAAACGCAAATATCCTTGCTCCTGTTATGTTTGTCCCGGAGGCCACCAGCGACCGTTCCTTTCCCATGGACAATTTCATATAATAGACTGCGCTGAGAAGGTATGGGACCATTATCATGGAGGAACCCATGGCTACAAACAGTTCGTAAGCTTTTTCTGCCACCAGCGTCATTATGAGAAGCGCCTGCACTATGGCTCCCGAGGCAATCAGGGATACGGTAGGCGCTCCGTTCCTGTTGCACTTTGCAAAGGCCTTCGTAAATACTCCTTGCTGCGCTGCTGTATAAGGACATTCAGCAGCGATTATGGTCCAGCCCAGATATGCTCCTGTGACGGATAATATCACTCCTATATTGACAAGCTTTGCGCCCCATGGGCCAACCGCCGCCTCGAGGAGATAAGCCATTCCGGGGTTAGGCAGATCTTTCATGGTCTCATAAGGGACTATTCCCATGCTCAATACCGCCACCAAAAGATATATGCTCAGCAGTCCTATAAATCCTATCATAGACGCTCTTCCCACATCGCCGGGTTTTCTCGCTCTTGCCGAAAGCACCACTGCGCCTTCCACTCCTATAAAAGACCATACCGTGTATGAAGTGGTAGACATAACCTGATCCAAAACGCTTTCGCCTTCGTCTCCCCAGAAATTATCTATAAAGAGTCCCATATCAAATTTTCCCATCATAGGAATTATCACTATGAACATGAAGAGCGGTATGAGTTTGCTTATGGTAGTGATTATATTTACAAAGGCTGCGTCTTTAACTCCTTTGAGAACCAGCCCGGTTATAGCCCAGATCATTACCGATCCGCCTATGAGGCCGGCCATGCTGCTTTCGCTGAACACAGGGATAAAATATCCCAGGGTGCTGAATAAGAGAGTTATAAAGGCCACATTGCATATTACTGCGCTGAGCCAATATCCCCAGGCCGAGTTGAGTCCGACAAAATGTCCGAAACATTCGCTGGCGTAACTGTATATGCCGTTTGTAAGCTGAGGCTTTACTTTATTCAGATCGAAAAAAACCATCATAAGCATAAACATTCCGATCCCGGCTACTGCCCATCCTATCAGCACCGCGCCCGTGTGGACTCCGTCTGCGGCCATGTTCACGGCCGTAGTAAATACTCCCGTTCCGATGGTAGACCCTATTATAAGGGCTACCAACCCGAAGACTCCCAACGTCTCATCTTTCGCTTTGTTCTTTCCCATTGCAAGATCTCCTTTTTCTTTGGGCCCCAGAAGGCCATACTAATACATCTTTCACTTATTTTATTGCCATTTAGGCCTAAAAAAAGACCCATAATCAAAAACTATTATGGATCTTTCTTAAGTGTCATCCTTAATCTTTTATGACTTCTTCTATTTTTTATTTCACATATGCTTTTTCCACATATGGGCTTGTAGCTGTTTTTAACATTCCGCCGTATCCAAGGGTGAAGCTTACCACATCTCCCACCTTGTATTCCTTGTCGGACTTGGTCACGTCGAGAATTATATGGTCAGAACTGCCGCCCAGAATATCGATCTTTTCATCTACAGGCGTCATGCTGTCAAGATCCGTATCCTGCTTTCCTACGGCGATTATGGCTCTCTTTATGATGCCCCTGTCTTCGTATACAGGTTTCTGTCCGAAGGCATCCACGCCCACTTCTCCTATCGGGAGAGACGGTTTTTCCTTCAGCTCGACTATCTGAGCCTCCAAGATCAGAGCATCTGCCGTAGTTCCGGCAAGTCTGGTCTCGTATGCCGTATCGTTACCGAGAAGGAAAGATTCTCCCAGCCTCAGATTATTTATGCCTTTCGGAAGCTCTCCCTTTCCTACCAGATATATGGAACTCGAATTGCCGCCTGACACCATCTTGAGTTTTATGTTGAATTTATCTTCTATATTTGAGGCTATACGGGTTAAGAGTGACAAGTTATCGTTTTTGGGAATTATAGCCCCGTAACATGTCAGATTTACGCCTATTCCGTAGAGCTCTATGTTTTCCATGCCCAGGATCTCGTCTACCGTTTCGAATATCAGATCCTCATTTTGATAGAATATGCCTTCTCTCAGATCTCCCAGATCTATCATTAAAAGGACTTTATGGCATACCCCCGCTTTCTTTGCTTCACTATCCAAAAGTCTGATAGTAGAAAGTTCGGAGTTGAAACTGAGATCTGCGTATTTTACTACTTCGGCTACCTCATCGTGCATCGGTATCCTGAGGAGCACGGTCATCTTGCCGTTTTTTCTCACCTGGTCTGCATAAGTGCTTATATTTTTCACTCTCGAATCGGCGACAAAGTCAACCGCCGGATGTTCAGCTACCATGTGAGCCATCTCTTTATCTGCGCAGAGGCCCTTGGTTACGATCATCAGTGAACATCCTCCCTGATCTTTTGTTATATGGGCCACAGCGTCCAGGTTACTTTTTAGCTTTTTTAAATCGATTACTAATCTAGGGTACATGAGTTCCTCCTTATTTTTTGCCATACGGGCAGTGTCTGCGGGTGCATGTCTGGCAATCTCCGTCACAGCCTGCTTTTTTCTTGTTCTGCTGCCTGCCCAGCTCTTCTTCGTCTCCGCAGGAAGGTCCTTTGTTCTCTATGAGATCTGCGCCTTTTTTTATGGTCCTGTCCGACATGAGAGCCTCCTGTTTGGCGGCCTCTACTTCTTCTGCCGTAGCTCCGCCGATCTTCTCGGGGTTCTTATATTCGCTCATATCGTAGCCCATCTTTTCCATCTCTTCGATGTGACGGGCAGTCTCCTCTTCTTTCGCTTTCCTGGCGGAATTCAGTCTCTGCAGTTCTTCTATGAATTGAGCCTTGTTGACAGAGCGATCCTGTTCATTGAGTTCCATGCCGAGGCTCTTTGCCAGCAGCTTAATGGCTCCCTGCCTGTGGGTCTTTGAGAGGACTCCTAAGGATGCCATGATATAATCGTTATCCACTAAGATCTTCACGGCCTCGCTGGGATACAGTTTCATGCCCGTCTCGTTGTCCTTAGGTATCATCTTCATGATCTCCACTCTGTGAGGCAGTCTCGTGAGGGCTCCGCCGGTACCTACTATATATTTTACCTGCGTGAGATCCTTTCCTTCTGCCAGAGTCTGTCTTCCAGAAGGACCGTAGACATATCTTATCTGTCCTGCATGTCTTTCGACGGCTCTCAATGTGGCTTCTTTTGTCAGCCTCTCTACCAGTTTG
This sequence comes from Firmicutes bacterium CAG:145, assembly GCA_000435715.1. Taxonomy (GTDB): domain Bacteria; phylum Bacillota; class Clostridia; order Peptostreptococcales; family Anaerovoracaceae; genus Fimisoma. Next base: position 25,090 of record FR882597.1, on the reverse strand, counting down.
AATTCATCTTCTGTCTTAGGTATGGCTACATACGATTTCAGAGTCTCATCCAGGTCTATATGAAGGTCTTCCTGACACTCCTGTCTCAGTTTTTCTTCGCCTATAGACTCTATGACTTTCATCCTGTTTACATATACTCCCAGGTCTCCTTCTACCGTCCTCTTTGCTTTAGGTTCAGGGGCCGTAAGTATCCTGGCTACCGCATCTGAATCTTCGGTAACAGCATGAACGTCCGTAGTAGCGCCGCCCACGTCTATAGTCATCACGTCACCTATGCAGTCATATAAAAGCTTTGTACATTCCATCACCGCTCCCGGCGTTGGAATTATCGGCCCGTTGACCATCTCCCTGACGTGTTCCATTCCAGGAGCGTGGGTTATATGATCCTCGAAAGCATCTTGTATGACCTTTCTGCACGGTTCCACGTTCAGAGTGTCTATCTTAGGATATACGTTGTCTACCAGATAAAGATACTGTCCGCTTTCTTCATCAAATATCAGTTTCATCTCATCCTGGTTTTCTATATTTCCGGCGTACACCACAGGAGTCTTGAGCCCAAGGCTTCTTATCATTTCCGCATTGTAGACAGCCGTATCTCTTTCACCGTAGTCTACGCCTCCTGCTATGAGTATCAGATTAGGGTTGATCTCCTTTATCCTGGCCAGATCGCTTCTTCTCAGCCTTCCCACGGTAATATCGTGAATAATTCCTCCAGCTCCAAGAGCAGCTTCTTTGGCTGCCTTTGCCGTCATATCATATACAAGACCGTGTACAGTCATTTTAAGACCGCCGGCGGCGGAAGAAGTTGCCAGCATCTGATCATATTCCAGCTTATCTATGTCCATTTTACGGCAGAGGTCGTCTATGGCCCCCTGAAGACCAATTCTAACGTCTCCGTCCATAACGGAAGTAGGAGCCTGACCCTGCGCCCAGAAAACGGGATTATCGCTGTCCAGGTCTTTAAATGCGTTTACCACCGTAGTAGTGGAACCTATTTCCGCAACTAATACGTCTACTCTCATATGTTATCATTCCTTTCTTTTATAGCGGTATCCACGTCCCTGCTGCGGCCGCGGTCAGCTTGCCGCTTTCTTTGCAGAACATCTCTGCTCTGAGCCTGATTATGGATCTTCCTTTTTTAACTATATATACTGTTATCACCGGATGCTCTCCGTATTCTACCGGTCTGATAAACGACACGTTCATATCGGCTGTCGCAGCTTCGTTTTCTCCGGCTACAAAGTTGGCCACAACCCCGAAGGCTGTATCGAACATTCCGGCTATGGCTCCGCCGTGTATGCCTCCTCGTTCGTTTATCTGCCATTTGAGCGTCTCAAACTCGATGGAAATTGTCTGCTCTTCATAGCTGTAGCCGCACAGTCTTGCATGCATTTCGGCGTCGAAGCAACCGTCGCCCCGGCTCAGATATCCGGTGATTATCTCATTTACTTTCTGTACCCAATTTGCTTTTTCCATTTTTTTCTCCTATAAATAACGTACATAAAAACTCATTGCCGCAGGTTTATATCCTATCTTGGTGTAAAAGGCCTTAGCTTTCGGATTGCTCTCTTCCGACTGGAACTGCAGTCTCTTAAAGTTGTTCCTGCGGGCATAATCTTCTATTTCTTCCATCACTTTTGTGCCGTATCCTCTGCCTTGATATTCATCGGCAAGGTAGAGATCGTCTATCATCAGGGCGAAGCCCTCGGACCATACGCTGAAAATTTTTACGAGATTAGCAAAACCGATAGTCTTATCGTCATCTTCTATCATGAAGATCGCTATATTCTCAGGGCTTTTGAGAGCCTCTGCGAAGACCTCTGCCAGCTCTTCGTTTTCAGCCAAGTCTATATTATTCCACAAGTTATTATCCTGGATCTCAAAATCCATAAATTCTCTGTTGAGTCTGATCCAGTCTGTCATGTCTTTCATCTCCGCAAGGCGTAACATATCAGTTTCCTCCTTTTGAAAAATACTTTTCTCTTAACATGGAATAGATTATCTGATTTAGGTAACCTCTTTCTGATTTGTAACTTTGCCTGAGGACTCCGTCTCTGTTCATTCCCAGGCTTTCGTATAGTCTGATACCGAATATATTGTCGGGATAGACATCCAGCCAAAATCTGTTTATATTCATTTCTTCAAAGGCGTGTTTCAGCAGAGCTTTCATGGATTCTCTGCCATATCCTTTTCTTTTATCTGAAATAGCTATGCGCCTGAGTTCAAATATTTCTGATTCTCTATTGAGCCTGACAAGTGCATATCCTATGGTCTTTCTGTCTTCTTTTTTTCTAAACATTAAGAGCAGATGCTCCGGGTCTTCTATTTCGCTTCTATGTTCTTCTTCTGTACCTATCCACAGATAATCGCGGTTATCCTCGTGGCTTTCCAGTTCTATTACCGCCGGAATATCGATATATCCTGCTTCCGATATAATAAGGCGCCGAGTCTCTATCAAAATGCTTCTCCCTTTATTTTACACTTTATCTCGCTTTCTACTACATTCATATTTATATTGCCGTATTGGTCGTCATATGTGATTATGAGATTTGTCCAGGGAGCTATGTCTGCTCTTTCGTATATTTCAAGTTTTCTTTTGTGCCGGTCCATGTATTTTTTGCTGCCGGTAAGGCCGCAGTGTTCCCAGTATATGAGTCTGCCGTCATCAGCCATAATTGTGAAGTCGGGAGCAAACTCCATTTGTTCTATCTGTAATATCTGTTCATATCTGAATTCTATATTGTACTCGTAAAGTTTCTCTGCTATCAGCACCTCTGATTTAGAACGGACTTTTAATCCTCTCGAAGTGGTATGTATCTTTTTCTCCGGCATGTAATCACTCTGCCGGTAGGAGGCCTTTCCCCAGTGCTCTTTGCGGTCAGGGTGAGAAAAATATTCTCTCGGCGCTGTTCTATATGCCTTGGGCAAATTTCCGATGATACTTTCGCAATCTGCCGGGTTCAACCGGTTTTGCAGCCTTTCAATGAATTTGATGTTAAATTCGGCTGCGGCAACGCTTTCTTCTAAAAGCTTTTTCCGGCATAAAGCTCTGACGACTTCCGGTTTCCCGGTTATTCCTTTGCGGTTATAGCCGTCGTCATTTTCAACAAGGAAATAATTGTATTTATCTCCTCGCTTTGCAGCAATAAGGTGTCCCTTCGGTGAGGCTTTTAACTCCACGCTGTATTTTTTCGCGATTCCCCTGTAATAATTCAACATTTCATCCAAAAAAACCATTTTTTTCTCCTGAATTCATCTAATGCTGTAATTTTTTCTTTTTATCTTCTTTTATACAACTGTTTTTCTCTTTTAAGTTGTATTTTTAGATTATTTTTCTCAATTTTACAGCATCGGTAGAATCTTTTAGAAAAAACACGGCTTAAACTGCTATCATGTTGAAAATCTGCAAAATTTATTTATATTCTACAACATTTCCCAGTTTTTTACAACCATTATTTTACAGTCACGTTTAGAATGTGATGATAAAAAGGGCCGGGCTTTATAACGGCCCAGCCCTTTAATCTTTGATAATGATTTTCGCCGCTTGGGTATTCGACTCAGTCGAATTCTCATTGACGTAAATTGAGAGATTACTCTCTTTCGCCTCTTCTTCTCTGTCTTTCTTCAGCTAAGAAGGTAGCAACGTCGATACCGTGGGAGTTTCTTCCGAATCCCATGTCGATACCGGTCTTTACAGCTTCCTCAGGAATTACCTGAGTACCGCCGGCGCAGATAATAACCTTATCTCTGATGCCCTTTTCAACGCAGAGATCATTGATTCTCTTCATGTTCTTGTAGTGAACGTTGTCGTGGGAGATGATTGTGGAAGCAAGGATTGCTTCTGCATTCTCTTCGATACAAGCGTCAACCATCTTTTCAACAGGTACGGAAGTTCCGAGGTAAATACATTCGATACCCCACTTTTCGATTCCGCCGTGCTTGATGTTGATGATTTCTCTCATACCTACGGAGTGCTCGTCTTCGCCGACTGTTCCGCATACGACTTTCATGTGCTCGTGGCCCTCAAACTCATCGTAGAGTTCCTTGTCGGACATGTGATGAGGTTCAGGCGGAATTACGAGCGTAGTGAGGTCGATGTCGAAGTCAACTCTGCCCTTGAGCTCGATTCTGGTTCCTTCTGCATCCTGCATTACTTCTGCAGAGATTACTTCAGGATCCACCAGACCCAGCTTCTTGCCCAGTTCAACGGCAGCGGCCTCTGCCACTCTCTTATTGATAGGCAGCATCATAGTCAGCATTATTACTCTGTCGCCGCACCATTCAACTTCCGGAGTGATAACGTCTCCGGTTCTGTATTTTGCAACCTTTTCAAGTCTTACGTTTACGTTATCTTCATCGTCCAGCTCGTCGATGTAGACGATCTTGCTTCTGTCCTCAAAAGTACATCCGCCGATGAGAGCAGCCGGATCTTCAGGGTTTCCGCCGTACTGCTCTACGTTATTGTAACCGTAGTGAGCAGTTACAGGAGCCATGTAGTCTTCGTCTCTTTCGAAGATAAATCCGTATCCTACGCCACCTTCGATCTTTCTTGCGATACCGTCGCCGTTTCTCTCAGGATACTTGGCGGAGTCAACGAAGAATCCGTCCTGTACAGCCTGGAAGTATCCGCCGTTTTCAACGATTTCTTCCATAAACAGCAGAGCTCTTTCTTTGATGTCTCTTGCCATTTCTCTGAGCGGACCGTCTTTCTTCAGTTCAACCAGATCCATCAGACCGTCTAATCCGATCAGAGTCTGCTTTGCAGTGTCGCAGGCTTCGATGTTGTAGATATGCCAAGGAACGTTTCTTCCTTCGTCAGGAGTGATGGTGGACTGGATATCAGCTCTTGTGAGCTTGGAGATGAGCATGTTCAGTACGTGAGTTACAGTAGCTTCTCTTGCGGAAGACTGAATGTACTTGGTGTTCATCTGAGCTCTCATCTTATATCTGTCACAGATGTCTCTGAGGGCAACTGCATAAGGCAGGTCCATATAAACGCATGGAGCCGGAGTTGCTGTAGGAGGAACTGTGGACAGAGAAATATTTTCAGGCTTGATGCCTACTTTTTCGGAGAATCTGGAGTTGATGGCATGCTGAACGATCAGCTCAGGCATTACCTTCCATGCTTCTCTTGCTGTAGCGTTGGCGTTATGAGCTCCGTCTATCTGAAGAATGTTGGCCCATGCCATTACCTTCTTGGATTCGCATGCGTCTACGAAAGATCTTACGCAGTTGATATCTCTGTAAAGTACGTTGTACTGAGGGTCCTGGTGAGCGCCGTTGACGCCTTCTTCTGCGAACAGTACAGCTACGTCAGGTCCTGCAACACCGGAGATGTATGAATGGTAGTTGATAGGACGGCCAACTTCGTCTTCGATCATGTCGATAGCTTTTCTCTGAGCTCTCAGCTGTTTTCTTGTGATAGGAACACCGCCGATACCCTGAGGAGTACCCTCCATCAGACCGTCGATGTGGGACTGACCCATATGTCTGATAACCATCAGATGGTCAGCGCCGTGCCATGCTCCCATTCTCATTCTCCTGATATCGTCCTCGAATCTTCCGGAAGCGATTTCAGTAGTGATGGTCTGCATAGGCTGCGGATCCACGTCTTCCATGAATTTTGCAGGAGGAAGCGGAACGCTCTGCTTCAGAGGCTTGGAGATTTCATGGTACTCGAAAGGTCCCATGTGCTGGTCCTCAGCTCTTTCTCTCCATACCCAGCCTCTTCTTCTCGGTTCATATTTGTCAAGGTCCTTAAGAAGCTCGACAATATCTAACTTTTCATTTCTTTTCAGCTCTGTCATTACTTCTTACCTCCCTTGAAAGCTTCTACTAATTTGTCCCAGCCTTCACCCTTAGCAAGTTTGATGCTGGCATCTCTTATCGAGATATCTTCCATCTTTGAAAGTTTGTAAACGCAGTGTCCGCAACCCTTGCCCATCAGACCGTTGTCGATGGCGTGGTTAACGATAGGCATGCAGTCCAGCGAAGATACTCCCATTCTCAAAAGAACGGATCTTTCAACTGAAGGAGTAGTGTTCTTCTTGCCTAATTCAAGAAGCGGGTCTACGACTTTGTCAGTCAGTTCCCAAAATTTTGCATAAAGTTCTTCGTCAGTAAGATTTGCTATATGCTGTCTTCTTACTGCGAAATCATCATCTCTTCTCATCCTTTATTCTCCTTTAAAATTAAAGTTCTTCTAAAGCCTTCTTTACAAAGTCAACGTCGGTCTTTGTCTCTTCTGCCAGGAAGTTCAGGTCAGCATCCTTAAGGTCTGCAACAGCAACGCCTGATTTCTTCACGGCTTTCTTGATGAGTGATCTTCTGAAGCGATTGATGTCAGCTTCTTTGCACTTGATCAAGCCAGGATCGGCAGGAAGAATGATGTTTGTGCCAGGCTTATCTTCTTCAGGATTTCCGAATCTCAGTTCGATTCCGTTTTCTCTTGCAAAGTCAAGCTGAGGCTGAATGTGCTTGCCCGCTCCGGTGTATTCAGTTTCAGATACTACTAAGATAGCGTCTTCAGGAAGTTCCTGAGCCAGAGAGAATGCAGCTGCCAGAGCAGTGTTTCCTGCAGGTCCTCTTTCAAGTCCTTCTAAGTTAGCTAAAGCTTCTGTGATATAGAATACTTCGCCCTGAGTAGTAGTCACATATCTGTCCATGTAACGCAGAGGTCTTGCAGCTGAACGAGGAACATCGGAGTGGTCAGGATCAGTAGCATAAGGAACGCCGAATCCAGTGTGGCCTGTTGTGCATGACTTCTTGTTGAACTGAGTATCGGAAGCCATGTGAAGTCCTGTAAGGTCGATAGATGCAGCTACTACTTCTGTGTTAGTGCATCCGGCCTTCAGAAGACCTCTTGCAGTTCCTGTGATCATGCCGCCGCCTGCTGTAGTACATACTACCATGTCAGGGTCTTTTCCGTATTTTTCACGACATTCTACTGCTATCTCGTAACCGAGAGTTTCTACGCCGGCGATACCGAACGGAGAGTACAGGGAAGCATTGAAGTATCCTGTGTCTTCCAGGACTGACAGGAATGTATAGAACAGTTCAGGTCCTACTGTAAGCTGAATTACTTCTGCTCCGAGAGCTTCGCACTTTCTTGCTTTTTCAACGATTTCAGGCTGTCCGATTCCCTTGGAGTCGTAACATTCCTGAACGATTATACATTCAAGGCCCTGCATAGCTGCCTGAGATGCAACTGCTGCTCCGTAGTTACCGGAAGTAGC
>FR882597.1:17582-17827 GCA_000435715.1 Firmicutes bacterium CAG:145 | reverse complement strand
CAGCCATAACGCCCTTGTATCCCAGCTTCTTAGCGTGAGCAACTGCGCAGGCAGCTCTTCTGTCCTTAAAGCTTCCGGAAGCGTTGGCAGCTTCGTCCTTAACCAGGATTCTTGCGCCGTAGCCAGGCTTTGCATATTTTCTTGCCAGAGCGGAAATGTTTCTCAGCTCCAGCAGCGGAGTATCGCCTACACCTGTTCTGGACTGTATCTTTTCGATCTCGTCGAGAGTGTAGTTGGTAGCTTTC
>FR882597.1:17050-17540 GCA_000435715.1 Firmicutes bacterium CAG:145 | reverse complement strand
AATCGAATACTGTGCCGCCCTTTTCAAATTCATCGTAGTCAAGTCCCAGCGCCTTTTTCATTATGTCGTTGGATCTTCCCATTACGGACTTATAGTCTTTTGCTAATGCCATTATTTGTCACCTCCGAACATAATTTCTCTCAGCTGCTTGTCTATTTCTATGATCTCAGGAACAAACTTGCCATAGCTGTGAGTATAATAAGGACCTACTTCGATCAGAGTTCCTTTTTCGAAACGGTTAACTGCTGTCTTAACAGTAACCACATCGCCGATCTCTGCAGTTTCGTCTTCGAGGAAACCCTTAGTCCACATCTGCAAGTCGCATTTTTGAGTATCTTCAGGGAGTTTTGCAGTTCTCTCATCAGCTTTCAGCACGATGGAATGAATGCGCACCCAATCACCTTTTTTTGCCATTTTAAACATCTCCTATTTTTTTAATTGTGTGATAAGCCACACCGATAGAAAACGGCGTTGCCGCAGGCGGCTATGA
>FR882597.1:11347-17023 GCA_000435715.1 Firmicutes bacterium CAG:145 | reverse complement strand
ATGCCGCCCCAGCGGCATCGCCGCATAAAATCAAGGATCTACTATTATTTTACGATCTTCTTTTCTTCTTTAACCAGGTTTCTGAAGTCGCCCATGATAGCTCTTGGAATAGGAAGAGTGATCATAGTGTGCAGACCTGCGTCAGCGTTGATGATGTGAGGGATCATGTTTACGCACATAGCGATAGTTCCCAGACCTCCTTCGATTTCAGGGCTGTTTACTAAATTTACGTTTGGAGTTCCCTTGATGATTACATAGTCGCCGGTCTGAACGCCAACCTGCTCAGGTTCGATCTGCTGAGGATGATCCATGTGTACAGGCATACCGTTGTTCAGCTTAGCTTCTGCAGTCATAGCAACGCCTGCGCATGATCCTGCAGCTGCGAATCCGTGAGGTGACTTTCTGTCAACGTCAGTAGTGATAGGGTTCATGTCCTGTGAGAAGTCAGCAACTTCAAGTCCCATGCCCTCTGCGATCATGCCAACGGATTCAGCAAATCCAACGTGACCGGACATAGTGTTGTTAGCTTTTCTTTCTTTGAATTCGTCTACGGAGATGCCGATTCCCTGCTCTTCCATAACAACAGGTCCGAACGGTGACAGGGAGTTAACTCTTCTTGAAGTGATCTCTTCAACGTCTACTAAGCAGCCTGTCATAACCAGAACCAGCATGTCCATGATATGTCCAGGGTTGATGCCTGTTCCGAGGCAGGAAACGCCGTTAGCCTTAGCGATCTTGTCTAACTCTTCAGCTAATTCAGGGCTCTGAGCCTTAGGATAAGCCATTTCTTCTGCAGAAGTGATAACGTTGATTCCCTGTTCCATGATGAACTTGAGTCTTGGGAAAGCGTTCTTTGTGAACGAATCTGTGCAGAGCAGTACAACGTCTGCTGCGCCCGGTTTAATGATGTCTTCAGCAGCCTGAATCTTAACGTCAGGTCTGTCGCCTCTTTCAGTCTTGATGTAATCGTACATTGAAGTACCTATTTTAGCGCCTCTTCCTGCTACTCCAACGATTTCAACGCCCTTCTTCTTGAGAAGCATGTCAGCCATTCCGCCGCCCATAGCGCCGAGTCCCCAGATAATTACTTTTACTTCTTTCATCTTAGTTTCTCCTTTTTTAAATAAAATTTTAGTTTTAAGTTATAACTGATCTTATATAAAGCAAAGTTCGTGCCAACAAAAATTTGAATATTGTATACATATATCACAGTTTTTTGTAGTTACTGCACGGCAACTTATGCGTTTATAGTGATTTTTTTGTGAGCTTACCCAAATTTTTCCTTTATTTGCTGTTTTGATCATCAACCCCTTTATTTTAGAAAGGATCTCGTCTGATCTTGCTGCAATTTTTTTTGCGCAAATCATGCAAAAATATTTGCATAGACCCGAAATTTCTATTCTTTATGTCGTCAGCTTGTATTTTTTTAATTTATGCTGAAGGGTCTGCCGCTTTATCTGGAGTTTTTCTGCGGCTTTAGTTATATTGCCGCCGGAATCCAGCAGAGTGTCTCTTATTATCTTGGCCTCTACCTGATCTATATATCTGTCAAGGGCGATATCTCCCCCATATTCGATCTCCATCGGCCTGATCTTTCGTACGGCGCTGGGCATAGCCAAATTCTTTTCGGTCAGCACATGCTCATTTTCACCCATAGATACAGCCTGTTCTATGATATTCTCCAGTTCTCTGACGTTTCCCGGGTAATCATAGTTCTGAAGTCTCTTTATCACCCCGTCGGAAAGCATCCATATCTCTTTTCCGAATCTCTCATTGAATTTTTCAAGAAATCTTTCGGCCAGCCTGGGTATATCATCTCTTCTTTCTCTCAGGGCTGGGATCTGTATATTTACTACGTTGAGCCTGTAAAACAGGTCTTTACGCAGCTTTCCCTGCGCTATCAGTTCTTCGGGAGGCTCGTTGACGGTGGCTATAATCCTGACATTGACAGGAATATCCTTCATGCCGCCGACTCTTCTTATATAGTCTTCCTGTAACACCCGCAATAGTTTGCTTTGCAGATCGTATGGCATGGCGCTTATCTCGTCCAAAAGGAGCGTGCCTCCGTTGGCCTGCTCAAACATGCCTTCTCTGTCTACGGCTCCCGTAAAGCTGCCCTTAGAAGTTCCAAAGAGAATGCCTTCTAAGAGCGATTCCGGTATCGCTGCACAGTTTTGAGCCAAAAAAGGTTTATCCTTTCTCTTGCCGCAATAATGTATGCTCTGGGCAAAGAGTTCTTTTCCCGTTCCCGTTTCGCCGTATATAAATACGGACGCGTCGTTATCAGCAGCCTTGCGGGCTCTGGAAAGGGCGATTTCAAAATCTTCGTTCTCTCCATATATATCGTCAAAAGTGTATCTTTTTATTACGCCCTTGTTCTGAACAGGTTTTTCTGCCGACTTCTGAAGTTCCAGCAGGGTATCGGACATGCGTCTGATATCCGTAATATCTTTGGCTACTTCGATGGCGGCTACCGTTTCACCCTCCACAACTATCGGTACAGTGCTGTTTATGGTAGTTATCTCTTTTCCGTAAAAATTTTTATAGCTCTGCTGTTGCCCTACGGTGGCTTCCGCCTTGATGAGAGCTTTGAGCATGGTGCTGTCGTTTTTTCTCATTTCAGGAAACGCGTCATGAAATTTCTTTCCCAATACGTCTTCCATATTGACCTTTTCCATGGAAGCCATGACGTCATTATAAAATCTTCCGACGCCTCTTTTATCTACGATATAGACTCCCTCGTCTATGAGCTTTATCAGCTCCTCTATTATCTTTTCATAATATTCTTTCTTCATATTTTTTACCCGTTAATATTTTATCACATCTTTAACACAAATGCAAATAAATTTGCATCTTTTATTTCTTGAAAAAAACGTCGTTTCCTGTCATAATATAATGGTAGTATATAAATGAAAGGAATCTGTTTATGAGATTAAGAAAAGATACGGACGATATACAAGAGGATGAGATATTGCTGATCGCCAAAGTATCTGACGCTCTGGCTCACCCGGCGAGAATAAAAATCTTCCGTTATATAATGCAGGCAAACCGGGCCATGGTTCTGGTGTGCAACAAGGATCTGGTGGAGCACTTCGACTATGCCCAGGCCACTATCTCTCAGCATATCAAGAAACTGGCCGAGTCGGGTCTGGTAGAAATAAAAAAGCAAGATAAGTTTTCTTATTATTACGCCAATTTAGGCGTACTGATGCAATATCTGAACGCTACCAAAAAGTTTTCTGTAACTCAGTAGATAAAGCCGCCCTATATAGGGCGGCTTTTCAGATTGAAGGGTGTAAACCGTTGAGCCAAGCCTCTCGAAAGCGTCTAAGTTTACCGGCTATTCCCGGAGCCGAGCTTTTTTAGCTCCTTTCCGAGAATTTTTTCTTTACAAGTCTCGGTGACTCTAAATTATAGAGCGTTTGCGGGAGTTTTCGACCGGCTGACGATAGCTGAGAGAGCCGTTCAGCCTTTCACTCTCGATTTTTTCTCTGAGCACTCCCGTGAACCGCTTTAAACCCACTTTACCGAGAACGCACCGTCAGAACTTCCCGCAAACGTACCGATTTTTAAAATATGCGGGACTTTGCCCGGCAAGAGTAACTATTCAGGAGAGCCGGCCTTTCGATCTATAGTAAAGATGTAAAACATTCATTTTTGCTGTAAAGGAGGATTTCAATGAAGACAAAATCAGAATTGCCTGAATGTCCGGCAGCCACTACGGTACAGCTCATCGGAAACAAGTGGAGACTGCTCATAATACGCAATCTTCTCGTGCGGCCATGGCGTTTTAACGAACTGCAAAAGTCGTTAGACGGCATAAGCCAGAAAGTCCTCACGGATAATCTGCGTTCCCTGGAGACAGATGGCATCATAACGAGGACAGTATATGCAGAAGTTCCTCCGAGAGTGGAGTATGCCCTTTCTCCTCTCGGGGAGTCCATGCGGCCCATACTCAATTCTATGCAGGCCTGGGGAGAAGCATATAAGAGAGGACAATAAAAAAGAGCGTTCAGAAAGTCTAACCTTTGAGGTGTCACCTCAGTTGTCAGAAATTCTGAACGCTCATATTTTTTATTCAAATTTTTATTCGACCACCAAGTCGCTCACATCTATGTCCTCTTCCTTGATGTGCTTATATTTTTTCCCCGTAAAGAGATCGTATATCACAGGCACCACCAGTAAAGTCAACGCCGTGGCATAGACCAGACCGCCTATGCAGACCAGCGCTATAGGCTGCATCATATCGGTGCCGGCAGTCTTACCCACCGCCATTATGACAAGTCCCAGTATGGTGGTGAGGCTGGTCATAAGAACAGGCCTTATACGCGTAGCTCCTCCCTCTATGATGGCCTCTCTCTTTTCAGTTCCGCGGGCTCTCAGTTGATTTATATAGTCTACCATCACTATACCGTTGTTTACGATTATGCCCACCAGCATTATCAGCCCCAGCATAGCTATGATACTTATCTCCTTTCCGAAGATCAGGAGAGCTAAGAGTCCTCCCGTAAAGGCCAAAGGTATGGTGAACATCACTATGAACGGCGACAGGAGAGACTGGAACTGAGCCACCATTATCAGATATACCAGAAGTATGCCCAGAGCCATCATCTTCACCAGATCGCCCATGGCATCCATTATCATCTCGTTTTCTCCGCTGAATTCATAGGTGACTCCCTCAGGAGCATCATAGCCTTTCAAAGCCTCCTGCGCGTCCTGAGTCACCAGCGTAACATTATGCTCTTCGTCCACTTCTCCCGTAACTGTCAGGTAAATTCTCTGATTCTCCCTGTTGATAGAAGGCAGACTCTGCACCTGGCTCATCTCGGCCACGTCCGAAAGCTTCACATATGTAGTATTTCCCGAAGAATCCGTGCCGGAAAGCTGCAGATTCTTGAGAGTGTCTATCGTCACGCCTATCGCCTCAGGATTGGACACTACCACGTCATAATTATCGCCCTCCCAGGAAAGCTGAGTAGATGTGGTATCGGAGGTAAGAACCTTCGCCACCTGCATATAGACCTGAGCTACCGTCAGACCGTTTCTCATGGCTTTTTCTTTATCCACAGTAAAGTGGAATTCGCTGTCCGTCTCTTCCAAACCGTCATCTACGGCCGTTATTCCTTCTACGCCGGCCAGCTTTTCTCCTATTTCTTCTGCCGCCGTCTGAAGCTTATAAGTATCCTCTGCGTATATCTCTACGGATACTCCGCTTCTTCCGAGAGCCGATGTATAAGATGACATGGAAGAGGAGCTGAGCATCTGTACATCGCAGTCCAGATCTTCGCAGGCCGCTTCTATATCCTCGCAGATCTCACCGCCGCTTCTGTCAGTATCTTGATCCACTATTACATAGAGGCTCACCGTATCGGCAGAGACCTCCCCGGTAAGGGAGTTTGCAGACGAAAGCATTCCCCCGGCAGTATCTACACCCTCTACCTGCTGTATCCTCTGGAGAGCCTGATCTGCTGCAGCCTTTGTCTCTTCGATGCCGGCCTCCTCGTCAGTCATAGTTAAGGTTCCCGAAAGCTGCGGCGTAGCCATATCCGGAATAAATATAAAGCCCTTGGCCACCGAAGCCACTACGCTGAAAATAAGAAGAACTACCGCGACGATGAGTATGACGGCCTTATGTTTGAGATTCCATGACAGCAGCCTCATATATCCTCTCTTGAA
>FR882597.1:0-11295 GCA_000435715.1 Firmicutes bacterium CAG:145 | reverse complement strand
TCATTTCATTTCTGAACATCATAGACGACATGGCAGGAACCAGAGTCAACGCTATCACCAGACTTGCCAGGAGCGAATATGTTATGGTCAGAGCCATATCGGTAAACAGCTCTCTGGTTATGCCCTGAACAAATACTATAGGAGCAAACACGCAGACCGTAGTCAGCGTTGAAGAGGCTATAGCGCCGGATACCTGTTTAGCCCCGGCCACTGCGGCTTTCTTAGCCGGCACGCCCATTCTTCTGAGCCTGAAAGTGTTTTCTATTACTACTATGGAATTGTCGACCAACATTCCTACAGCCACTGCCAGTCCCGACAGAGAGATCATGTTGAGAGTGACCCCCGAGAAATACATCAGCATTATAGCAAACATTATGCTCACCGGTATGCTCAAAAGCGTTATCAGCGTCGGCTTTATATCCCTTAAGAACAGGAGCAGAACTATTACGGCAAACAGCGCTCCGTATCCGAGGCTTTCTGCTATGGCTCCTATTATGAGATAGATGTAGTCTCCCTGGTCCATCATGGTAGTAAAGGTCAGACCCTCATACCGATCAGAGAGTTCATCAAATTTATCGCTTATATTGCCCGATACGGTAGCCGTCGGATAGTTAGACTGTTTGGAAAAAGTAAGCATTACTCCCGGATTGCCGTTTATACTGGCATATACCGAGTCGCTGTTATCGGCTACGAACACATCTGCCACATCGCTGAGATGTATATCTCCTATGCCCTGGACATTGAAGAGCAGCAGCCCTTCTATATCTTCTGGGGTCGTCAGTTCATCGCCTACGCTGACCAGATATCTGGCCGTATCATCCTGAATATATCCTGCCGGCATAGAGAAGTTCTGCCCCTGCAAGATGCCCGATATGGTATCCATGGTTATCATAGATCCCAGGTTGGCTTTCGCCAAAGCGGCGTTGCCCGCCGTATTTATCTGAGAAAGGGCGCTGTTAAGCTGGCTCTTCTGACTCGCGATCTGAGCCTGAGCCTCCTCAAGCTCTCTGTATGAATCGCTGAAAGTGTCCTGAGCCTCATATGTCCCCTTCTCCGCCTCTTTATAGGCCTGCTTCAGATTCTCTACTTTCAGTTGGGCTTCATCGCTGGCAGCCTTGAGAGCCTGTATCTGCATGGTCAGACTTGCGATCTGCTGCTGCAGCTCCATAGCGTCTCCGCTTCCCGACGAAAGCTGCGCTTCTAAGGCCATCTTCTGCCCTTCCAGCGCCGATATCTGAGCAGGAAGAGCGCTGGCGGCCGCTACCGCCGCATCGATCTCGGCATTTATAGAGGCCAGCTGATCATATGCTCCGTCTTTTGCCTTGTCAAGCTCTGTCTTTGCCTGAGAGAGCTGAGCTTCGGCCTGATTGATCTTGGAAATTCCGGAAGTGACCTGCGCTCTTGCCGAAGCCAGCGAGCCGTTGGCCTGACTGAGAAGCTTCTGGTTCAGCGCTTCTATCTTATCTTCATTTATAGATACGTTTATCTTGGACTCCACCATGCCTCCGGTGCTTATGCTGGCTACGCCCGTAGTGCCCTCAAGCTGGCTCATGAGAGTATCTCTGACAAAGGATGAAAGTTCCTCTGTAGAATATCCCTCCATGTCTACTGCCGCCACCGTTATGGGCATCATGTTAGGATTTATTTTCATTATGTAAGGGGAACCTATAGCCTCATCCCATGACCCTTCTATCAAGTCCGTGCTCTGAAGGATATTGACCACGGAAGTGTCCATATTTGTCCCGTTCTCAAATTCCATTATGACCAGAGAGTAATTGGCCCCCGATATGGACTGCATACTCTTTAGATTCTCCACCGTAGCCAGCCCCTGTTCCAGAGGTTTTGTGACGGAAGTCTCGACCTCCTGGGGCGTAGCTCCCGGATACGTAGTCATCACGACTACATACGGCAGATCTATGCTGGGCATCAGATCCGGAGTCATTCCAAGCAGAGAAACTACTCCCAGTGCTATTATTATTACTATAACGACAAAAACCGTCATGGGTTTTTTTACGCTGTATTTAGGCATTCTTATCATGTCCCCCTTGTCAGTCAATATGGCTTTAATTATAGCACAAATTATCCTTTAATACTATTTTAATCTTTCTGATTTAGGGTATAATATGGTTAAAGCATTGCGAAAAAACAAAGGAGGAGTTTAACATGGTAAATACGGTAACTGCAGTTAATTTCGAGAAAGAAGTACTTGAGGCCGACGGCCCTGTATTGGTGGATTTTTGGGCGGCATGGTGTACTCCGTGCAAGATGCTTTCGCCAATAGTGGATGAGGCGGCTAAGGAAAGAGAGGACGTCAAATTCTGCAAAGTAAACATAGATCAGGAATCAGAGCTTGCCATGCGTTACGGCGTCATGAGTATACCTACTCTTATACTATTCAAAAGCGGTCAGATAGCAAAGAAGTCCATAGGCCTGATATCAAAAGAGGAGCTTCTGCAATTACTGTAGAGATGTGAGATACTTATGAGGATACTTGTCTGCGAAGATCAGAAGGATCTGAACAAGATAATAACTAAGCATCTGACGTCAGAAGGGTATTCGGCAGATAGTTGTTATGACGGGCAGGAGGCTCTTGATTTTATGGATATGGCCGACTACGACGCCGTGATTCTGGATGTCATGATGCCTAAAAAAGACGGCTTTGCCGTTCTCAGGGAAATGCGTTCGGTAAAAAATGCAACGCCCGTATTGTTTCTCACCGCCAGAGACTCTATCGAAGATAGGGTCAGGGGCCTAGACCTGGGCGGAAACGACTATCTGATTAAGCCGTTTTCTTTTGATGAACTTCTGGCCAGAATCAGAGCTATGACGCGTAAGACTGCGGGCAATGCTTCCAATATTTTTACTGCCGCCGATCTCACCTTGGACGTATCTTCAAGGTCATGCCGGCGCGGCGAAAAGGATATAGCTCTTTCGGCCAAAGAGTTCTCTCTCCTCGAATATCTTATGAGAAATAAGGGCCGGGTTCTCACCAGAGACATGATAGAGAACAATCTCTGGAACTACGAATACGAAGGAGGCACCAACGCCGTCGACGTATATATCCGTTATCTGCGAAAAAAGATGGACGATGATTTTGAGCCGAAGCTGATACATACCGTCCGGGGATCCGGCTATGTTTTAAGAGAAAAGTAGGTGCGCCGTGAAAAGGATTTCCATCAAGATGAAGATAATGATCTGGTTTACCGCAGCGATGATCATAATGGTCGTCGGAACAAGCGCGGTAAACTTTTTCATAAGCCGCCAGGTCCTCGATCAGAGCATACAAGAACGACTAGTGGACACTGTATCTTCCAACGCTCAGGAGATAGAGTACAGAAGCAGCGTATCGGGAGAGCGAGAAGCTCAGGATTTTTTCCTCTCCTATAACGGAGGCGTTCTCGAGATTGACGACGATTTTTTAAACTACAGCGAAGGGATATACACTGCTCTCATAGATTCAGACAATAATCTGCTCTACGGAGAACTTCCCGTAAGACTCAACGGCAGCCAGGCCTTTTCTTATGCTGCCGTAGGCACGATAAAGGCAGACGGAGAAAAATTCTATGTATACGAAAAGCAGCTTTCAGGTAATAACCTTGACGGGCTCTGGCTCAGAGGCTTCGTCTCTGAAAGAGAAAGCACCAATGTGCTGTATAATATGGTACGCCTGTTTATCTGGCTCATTCCTGTCATAGCGGCAGCAGCCCTGGTGGGAGGATACGTCATAACGAAAAGATCGTTTCTGCCTATCGGCGCCATAGATTCTGCAGCAAGAGAAATAGCAGACAGCCGGGATCTGACTAAAAGGATCGATATCAGCGGCCATGATAACGGCCATATGACTAAAGACCGCAGCGGAAAGGATGAGATACAAAACCTGGCACAGACTTTCAATGAGATGTTCGACCGCCTGGAGGATTCTTTCAATGCAGAGAAGCAATTTACTTCTGACGCGTCTCATGAGCTTCGGACGCCGCTTTCTGTTATAAAAGCAAACTGTCAGTATGCTCTTAAATTTGCTGAAGATGAAGATGACTTCAGAGAGTCTCTTAAAGCCATAGAAGATCAGGCTGACCGGGCTTCTGCCCTTCTCTCTCAGCTTCTGTTTTTCGCCCGCCTCGACCAGAAGCAGAGCCGTGTTCACTTTGGCTCTATCGACCTCAGCAAGACCGTCAGCTCTGTATGCGAAGACAGAAATATCCTGTTTCCCTGCGGCGTTAGTCTAAAAACTAAAATTTCCCCGGAAATCTTCTGTAAGGCCGACGAGAATTTGATAGAAAGGCTGTTAGGCAATCTGATCGATAACGCCGTCAAATATATAGGCAAAGGGGACCAAGTCACGGTGACATTGAGTCGGCAGGACGAAAACATCCGTCTAAGCGTAGAAGACAACGGAATAGGCATAGCTCCCGAGGCTATGGACAAGATATGGAATCGTTTCTATATGGCCGATGAGTCTCGGCACGAAACTCACGAAAACAGTTTTGGCCTTGGACTTTCCATGGTAAAGGAGATTGCCCGCCTCCACAAAGGCCGTATGGAAGTCGAATCCACTCCCGGCGTCGGAAGCTGCTTCACATTTATTCTGCCCAGATAACAAGACAGTCAGGCTAAAGTATCTATATCCGCCTGACTGTTTTTATTTTTAAATCCACTTTTTAAAATTTTTTTAATTTTAATTTTTCTTTAATCTTGACATCCTATAATGACAGCATAAGATCAAAGAGTAATAGAAGGGGGACAATTATGAATAAGTTAAAAAATATGTTAAGCTCACCGGCAAGAATAGCCGTGTTTGCCGTATGCGTAATAGCTATTTTAGCTCTGCTGGCCTTTGCCGCAATAAAAGTAGGTGCGTCGGTTATGAATAATCAGGGCATAGGTCTTGAAAAGGCTACGCAGATCGCTCTTGAGAACGCAGGTTTCAAAGAGTCAGAAGCTACGCTGATGAGAGGTCACTTTGACAGAGACGACGGCCTCAGCGTATATGAGATCGAGTTCAGAGCCGGAGGTTACGACTATGATTATGTCATAAGTTCCGGTGATGGAACGATAATCGAAGTAGATAGAGAGTACGCCGGAGGTCAGCTTGGCGGCTTTGATTCTTCAGCTTCTGCAAATGATCAGGCTGCCGGCCAGGATCAGAACAATTCCTCTCAGACAGGTGGAAATACAGGATCAGCGTCTGACGCTTCAAATTATATAGGAGTAGACAAGGCCAAAGAGCTGGCGCTTCAGGACGCCGGAATCGATTCTTCCGCCGCCACGTTTACCAAAGCCAAGCTGGACAGAGACGACGGCATATATCTATACGATATAGAATTCGTCAGCGGGGATTTTGAATACTCCTACGAGATTTCAGCTACAGACGGAGTTATCGTAGATAAGGACATAGACAACTGATATAAAGAAAGGGCTTCCTAATGGCGGTAGCCCATAAGGAAATATCACAAAACTTATGACTTACGCCAGGTAAACGGGAAAAACAAAAAATGCTATGCAAAAGGTTCGCCGATTGCATGGCATTTTTTCTTTTCAAAATAGTAAATGTGAGTTTTTCAGTGTTCCAACGGAACGCGCAGCCATTGCCACCGGCAATGATCTCAGGGGTTTGGGGATATGTCACCAACAAGCATTAGCAGGAATTCCGGAAACGGGATTTCTGCTAAATACGCAATCTTACGTAAGATTGCATTGCTTGCCAGTAACTTGAATGAAGCTTAATAAATCTATTTTTGAGTTAACTTTCTATATTCAAGTGGTAATAGACCAGTGCTTTTGCGGAATAATTCCGCAAACCGGCTTGAAGTGGAATAACCCACTGTTTGGGCAACCTGTCCTACTGTCAGTTCTGTGTATGCCAGCAGATATTCTGCCTGGCTCATACGCCTCTGCTGAACATACTCTGTAATAGTACAGTCGTAAAATTTCTTAAAACAGCTTTTCAGCTTTGTTGTTCCCATACAAGCAATCTGCGTCAGCCGTTCCAATGGAATATCAGAAGCATAGTGGTCGCTAAGATAAGCTGCAACTGTTTGGATGCTTTCTATATCCTGCTGTGAGAGCTTATGGGCTGGTTTATCAGGATGTTTTTTCTGGTATTCCACTACCATTGAAACAGCTTCTGCAACTTTCCCCTCATAAAAAAGTTTTGCGGCAACCCCTTCCCCTCGATAGTCTTTAATTTCCGTGAGTAGCCGCGACATTTCTGGAAAATCGGAGGTCTGGTCGATCTTCCGAAAGGCATCCACAGGATTGATCTGTGCCTCCGGGTACAGTTTTTTTAGGTAATCCTCATAATATGCCGGTGCAATCTCAATCCCAACCGAACGGATCGGAATGTTTTTATGGATCAAAGCCTTGTATGGAGCATATCCCCCGATAAATGTTTTGATACAACCGGCAGACAGCCTACGGTATGGAGATAATTCCTCCCCGGAAATAGAGTCATACCGAGTGATACTCAGACATTCCGGCATGGAGCATTCCAACATGAAATCTTCGTGGAAGGAAAAGTTAATCCCCCGATAAATGTTTTGATACAACCGGCAGACAGCCTGCGGTATGGAGATAGTTCCTCCCCGGAAATAGAGTCATACCGTGTGATACTCAGACATTCCGGCAGGGAGCATTCCAGCATGAAATCTTCGTGGAAGGAAAAGTTGTGGATTTTAATATCATATAAGTCTTTCTGTCCATAAGTCCAGTAGGAGCCTTCTCCGACTTCGGGAGAAAGTTTCCAGCAGTCACCTAACGGCCCATATTGCTGGTCGTCCGGGTCACGGATAAAACCGTGTCCAATCAGAAGATGTGTATAAAACTGGTCGATAATTTCAGACATGAAAATAGACCGCCTCCTTTTTGCAATGATTGGACGAACTTTTGAAAGGAACGGACGAATATCGCCGAAACCTATTGAATGTTGTTCGACACAAGCGTACTGTATTAGATGACGGTTAGCAGCATCTAACCAAAGAATATCACAAACCACTTGTCGAGTCAAGACAACGAAAGGTAGGAGGATTAAAATGAGTAATCAAGCAAATTCTATGAACAAGGGTCTGACAGTGAAAGATTTAGTAACAACAGGTATCTTTACCGCTCTTTTATTTGTCTTTGTATTAGTGGGCGGTATCTTCTTTGCGACCAATCCTGTGTTTACTTTTTTCATGCCAGCGGAAAGTGGACTACTTGCTGGTCCCATTTATCTTTTATTGATTGCAAAAGTACATAAGCGTTGGAGCCTATCCATAATGGGTGTTATTATCGGTGTTATTTGGTTCGTGACTGGTATGCACTGGGCCTTTGCACTGGGCTATCTGATTATGGCGATTGTCGCTGACTTTGTTGCCGGTGCAGGGCAGTACAAAAACAAGAAACTTAACAGCCTGTCTTATATCCTGTTCTCCCTCGGCGGTACTGGATCGTATATCGTTTTCTTTGCTGACCCCAACGGCTGGGCGCAGACAATGCTGGGTAATGGAACCGAACAGAGCTACATCGACACCATGCAGGCAACCGCTAACACCGGCATCCTGATTGCAATGTTTGCCACCGCTATCATTACATCTGCGATCAGCGCCTTTGTAGGCTGCAAAATGCTGAAAAAGCAGTTTGAAAAGGCGGGTATCACGGCATGAGCGGTGAACGCCATAAGAAAGGTCTTTGGCTTGACCCACGAGCCAAGCTCTTTCTTATTCTAATCTGTGTTTTGGCGTCTATGCTCGCCCCTTCACTAACATATCAGTTTGCCCTTGTTGTGCTGATTGCGGCATTGGGGGTCTTCTTTGGAAAATGGAAATATGTCATTAAGGTAGTATGCTTCTATGCTGTAATCTGCGTCCTGACGGTCTGGTTCATGGCTGAAATGACAGGGACGCTGCGGACTATGTTCATCGCCTTTTTAGGTCTGTTTCATAAAGTCTACGCTTGTGGGATGTTGGCAGGTATTGTGCTGTCTACAACAAAGGTGAGTGAGTTCCTGTCTGCGATGAACCGCATCCATGCGCCGAAGAAATTAGTGATCCCATTGGCGGTCATGCTGCGCTATATCCCTACGATTCAGGAGGATTGGCGATATATCAAGGACGCTATGCGGATGAGAGATGTTTCCCCTTCTTTTTGGGGTTTTTTGACCCATCCGGGAATGACGGTAGAGTGTATCTATGTTCCATTGATGATGACGGCCTCGAAAGCAGCAGATGAACTTTCCATCGCTTCTGTTACCCGCGGAATAGAAAATCCTAATCCACGCACCTGCCTTGTTCAGATAAAGTGTGGAATTGCCGATTGGGTGGTTATGGTTGTCGCTGTGGTTTATCTGATTTTTGAACTGTGTATGCGGGGAGGTGTCATCGGTTGATTGAACTTGAAAACGTATCCTTTTCTTATGATGGGCAGGAACATGATGGCCTGTATAACATCAATCTGAAAATTGCAGATGGAGAATGCGTCCTGTTCTGTGGGCGCAGCGGGTGTGGCAAAACAACGGTTACACGCCTGGTTAATGGATTGATCCCACAGTTTTACCAAGGGAAACTTCATGGTCGCGTGCTGGTAGACGGTCAGGAAATCAGTCATCTTCCTATGTACCAGATTGCTGCAAAAGTTGGTTCGGTCTTTCAAAATCCACGGACACAATTTTTCAATGTGGACACAGACAGCGAGATTGCCTTCGGTATTGAGAATGAGGCCCACCCACCCAGAGAATTGGCCGTACGGGTGGAACAGACAACAGAGGATCTGCATATCCAGAAGCTGCGGAGACGGAATATTTTTGAATTGTCCGGCGGTGAAAAGCAGAAAGTTGCTTTTGCTTCTGTCTACGCTATGAACCCGACAATTTATCTGCTGGACGAGCCATCTTCTAACCTGGACATGACTTCCATTCAAGAATTGAAAGAACACCTGCGGCTGATAAAAAGCCAGGGCAAAACGATTTTAATTGCGGAACACCGGCTGTACTACCTGATGGAGCTTGCAGACCGCATTATTTATCTGGAACAAGGGCAAATCAAAAAAATTTATACGCCGGAGGAATTTCGCAAATTACCAGAAGCCGAGCGTGAACACATGGGGCTGCGAGCGGTAGATTTGACAGAGGTACTTCCTCCACAGAAGTACCTTCCTATTCCATCTCCCATACTTGAACTTCAAGATGTAACACTCCGCTACAAAAAGAGGACAATTTTACATCATATTTCCCTCTCTGCCGCAAAGGGAGAAGTGATCGGCGTAGTTGGTCATAACGGAGCTGGCAAAACGATCTTTTCCCGCGCCTTGTGCGGACTGTATAAGGACTGCGATGGGCAATTTCTCTGGGAAGGAAAGCCGATGGAGCGCAAGAGAAGGCTGAAACGCTCCTATATGGTGATGCAGAATGTGAACTACGAGCTTTTTGCCGATAGTGTGGAGGCAGAGTGTTCCTTTGGTATCCGCAATCCTAATCAAAAATTAGTGGCGGAAACACTGGAGGAATTGGGGCTTGCTGCTTACCGGGAGCGACACCCGAACACCCTGTCCGGCGGTCAAAAGCAACGGGTGGCTGTTGCGGTCAGCATGATCTGCGGAAAGGACTTGCTTGTATTCGATGAACCGACCAGTGGCCTGGACTTTGACAGCATGGCGCAGGTGGCAGGGCTGATCCGGCGATTGTCTGATATGGGAAAGGTTATTTTCATCGTTACCCATGATTTTGAGTTTGTTTGCCGAACCTGCTCCCGTGTCCTGCATTTTGATGAGGGCGAAATGCCCGATGATGTACCTGTTGTGATGGATGCCCTCCCGAAATTGAGAGAGCTGTTCTCTGTTTCAGATGGAAAGGAGAGGTGATCTATGAAACAGAAAAAAGAAAACAGAGTAGCTTTGCTGCTCCACTGGGCCGGTGAGCAGAAAATCTGGCTGTTTCTGGCGATTTTTCTATCGGCGGTCAGCGGCCTTTGCATTATCGTCCCTTACATTGGGATTTACCGGCTGATGGATGCCACATTCAATCATACCTGCACACAGGAATTGGTTGTTCAGACCGTGGAAATGATCGCGGCAGCGGTCACTTTGCGGTTTGCCCTGTTTGGCTGTTCCGGCGTGGCGGCCCACAAAGGGGCCTACGGCGCTCTTTTCAAAGTGCGCTGCATGGTGGCG
The DNA here is from genome assembly GCA_000435715.1 of Firmicutes bacterium CAG:145. GTDB lineage: Bacteria > Bacillota > Clostridia > Peptostreptococcales > Anaerovoracaceae > Fimisoma. The sequence goes on along the minus strand of FR882597.1, from coordinate 1,155 downwards.
GAGCACATGGCCAGAGCGCCTTTAGGGGCTTTGAATGAACGGCGCACCGGGGATATAAAAACGGTTCTGAATGAAGATATTGAAAAGCTGGAGCTGTTCCTGGCACATAACCTTCCAGACCTTGTATGCTATCTGGTTGGGCCGGTAGTTATCTTTCTTTATCTGATGACAGTTAATGTTCCGCTGGCATTGATCTCCCTTGTCCCTCTGGTTCTTGCCGTATTGGTAATGGGGATGATGTTCCGCAATACGGATGACCTGATGGAGCGGGCTAACCGTTCCATTACCACGCTGAACTCTGTCATGATTGAATATATCAGCGGCATGAAACTGATTAAAGCATATAACATGGGGAGCCAATCCTTTCAAAAATTCTCCGGCGCAATCCAGGAGGAAAACGCCATGTGGAATGGAACTTCCCGGCGTATGGGGCCGCCCTATGCAGCTTTCGTTGTTATCATCGAATGCGGGATGTTGCTGATGGTTCCAATCGGCGGGATGTTTTTCCTGAAAGGCTCGCTGGCCGCCAGTGCGTTTCTGCTGTTCGTTTATGTCGGTTCTATGTATCTGACAGAAATCCGTCCATTGCAGGAGTTAGGAACAAATTTCGCTAATGTGCTGAACGCTGTTACTAAGACCAAAGAGATACTGGGTATTCCCATTTATGAAGGTGGTACGGATTTCCCTAAACGGCATGATATTGAACTGCGGAATGTGCGGTTTTCCTACGATGGCAAGACCGATGTACTGCAAGGCGTCAATCTCAAAATTAGCGATGGGGAACGCATGGCCCTTGTGGGGCAGTCTGGTGCCGGTAAAAGCACCGTGATTGAACTAATCTCTCGGTTCTATGATGTGCAGGAGGGTGAGGTGCTGATTGGCGGGAAAAACGTGAAGGAACTTGACTACGATACCATTTTGAAAAATGTAGCTAACGTATTCCAAAAGACCTTTCTCACCCGCGACAGTGTGCTGGAAAATATCCGTATGGGCAGCAATGCTACTTTGGAAGAAGTACGGGAAGCCGCAAAAGAGGCGCAGATTGATGATTTCATCATGTCTTTGCCAGATGGATATGACACGAAGGTTGGCAGCTTCGGCTCTCGCTTCTCCGGCGGTGAAAAACAGCGGATTGCCATTGCCCGCGCTATCCTG
>FR882596.1 GCA_000435715.1 Firmicutes bacterium CAG:145 | reverse complement strand
GAAGAACATGCTATTCCGCAGCCGTAGAGGGTTTCGTTGAGGTGTGTCATCTCTATCAGCTTGTCCTTAACTGCCGAAGCCTTCTCGACTCCGTTGTACTCCGCCGCAAGGGCAGCAGCTCCTATCACTACGTCGCCTACTCCTACCTTGCAGCCTCCGTATGACTGGCGATGGAAGCCTGCGAATCTCTCTACCATCATTCCCGCAAAGTCGTATTCTCCATCCATGAATATGTATTCGTTTGGAATGAACACATCATCGAATACTACCAGAGCTTCCTGGCCTCCGAATTTCTTGTTGCCCAAGTCTACGTCTGCGCCATCTTCCAGCTTTCTGGTGTCGCAGGACTGTCTTCCGTATATCATGAACAGGCCTTCCGCGTCGCTTGGACATGCGAAGGATACTGCAAAGTCCTTGTCTGCTTCGCCCATGGCCTGAGTAGGCATCACTATGTGCCAGTGAGAATTGATGGAACCGGTCTGGTGTACTTTTGCTCCTCTGACGACGATTCCGTCTTCTCTTCTCTCCTTGATTCTGACAAACATGTCCTTATCTCTCTGGTCGTGAGGCGCCTTTGAGCGGTCTCCCTTAGGGTCTGTCATGGCTCCGTCTACCGTCAGGTCGTTGTCCTGTACGTATATGAGGAATTTCTTGAAGTTTTCGTGGTAGTGGGTGCCGTATTTCTCGTCTATCTCGTAGGTGGTGGAATACACTGCGTTGAAGGCGTCCATGCCTACGCATCTTTGGAAGCAGCTGGCCGTCTTCTGTCCCAGAAGCCTTTGCATCTTGACCTTGTTCTTAAGGTCTTCGGTGCTCTGATGGATGTGGGTGAAGCGGTTTATCTTCTTTCCCGTAAGGTGGGAAGTTGCGGTCATGAGATCTTCGTACTCCGGATTCTGAGCCAGGCTGTAGGTCATGGCTACGCAGCTGATGGACGGCTTTATTATCGGGTGGTCAACCCAGTTGTCTATCTTTTCTCCGAAC
>FR882595.1:291465-297104 GCA_000435715.1 Firmicutes bacterium CAG:145 | reverse complement strand
AAGGCAGATGCTCTCCCAGCTGAGCTAAACTCCCGTATTATCCTGATGATAAACCCGGATAATAAAATGGTAGCGGCGAGTGGAGTCGAACCACCGACCTTCCGGGTATGAACCGGACGCTCTAGCCAACTAAGCTACACCGCCACACTTGGTGACTTAAAATCACTGCAAGAGTTATATTACCAAATTGTTGAAAAGATGTCAACATCTTTTTTCATTTTCTTTTACTTTCCGGCAGAATCGCTTGTCATATCGGAGTCTGAATCATCGAGCTTTCTTTCGGCTTCGGCCAGATTATCGGATATTATATGCCAAGCGTCGTTTTGACCGAATTCTTTCTCGATTTCTTTCATCGCCTCGCGGCATAATACGGCGCACTTCTCGTATTCTCCCTCGCTGAAATATATGTTGGCGAGAGAAGATATGGCGGCTGCGTACCTGCCTTCACTTTTCAGAGACTCTCTGTCCTTATATATGTCGATAGCTTTTATCAGCATTACTTTCGCTTCCTCAAACGCCCCCTGCGCCCAATAGAGATTTGCAAGGTTCGTATAAGAAGCGGCCTGCTCCCCTTCGGTGCCGGTCACTCTCTTTAAAAGCAGCAGCGCTTTGTTGAGATAGTCTCCCGCGTCTTGCATATTGCCCTGTTCCTGCGCTATCCAGCTCATATTGTTATAGATAGCCGCCATTCTGTAATCATCTTCTTTCTCAAGCCCCGATAAGACGACTACGGCTTCTGAAAAGACAGATTCCGCCTCCTTGAATTTTCCCTGATCCGCCAGGCAGGTGCCGTAATTTATCAGCGTGGTGCCGTAGCTTTCGCTTCCTCTTGCGTCCAGTTCTCTTATAAGCAAAAATGCTTCATTATAATACTCTTCGGCCTGTTCATATTTTGAAAAATCTCTTAACAGACCTCCGGCCTCATTATACATGGCTATCAGAGCCCTCTTGTCATCCTTCTCCGCGGCCTTGTCAATAGCGCCCTGAATGAATTCAACTGCTTCTCTGCTCTTGCCTTTGCTCAGCAGCCCGTCCAAGTCGTAAAAAAACTTATTCAGATCCATATCTTAATAATACCTCTTATTCTATGTACAAATTTATATTTCGGCGCTTATTCTGTCGGGGCCTGCTCTGTTTTAGACAAAACGCAATGCTCAGGTTTCTTAAAAAAAAATTTCGCACTGCCTGCCCCCTGACGGCCGATAGTTACATTATACCTTCTTCGCCGTATATTTAAAAGTGTTTTTGAACGTCTCAGTAAAAATTGTACAGGCAGGTGAAAAATATGTTGAATTCAGCAATTTTTTTGTTATAATTGTCCTTGCTTGTCTATTGACCCATACGATATAGACCGAAAGGAGAGATGATAGTTGTTAAAGATATTTTCGCAAGAAAAGGCTGATTTCAATGGAAAGCGAACTCTATTGGTAATAGGAGCCGTAATGCTGGCCACAGTCTTTCTTACAAGCATGCTGCCTTCAGATAATGCGGAACCGGGTATCTTCTCGCTGGTTCCGGCAATATTCTTAATCATATATATATTCGCCACCCAGCGTATATTAGAGGCCCTGATCTTATCTTCGCTGATAGGATTCATAATGGTTTCAAGACCTGCCGTCCAAAGTGGAGAAAGCTGGATAGCAAATACCTTTTCCAACTTCAGCGACGGACTTCTCAACGTCATGATGAGCGAGGACATAGCATGGCTCATCATAGTATGCGGCCTGATGGGAAGCATAATATCACTCATAGAAAAAGCCGGCGGTTCATATGCCTTCGGAGAGTGGATAGCGGCAAAAGCAAAGACGAGAAAATCATCGCTGATGTGTACATGGTTTCTCGGCGTAGTGGTCTTTATCGACGACTACCTCAATTCCCTCACCGTAGGATCATGTATGACTACTCTGACGGATAAACACAAAGTGCCTCGTGAATTTCTTTCTTACGTCGTAGATTCTACGGCGGCTCCCTTATGCGTCGTGATTCCCATATCCACTTGGGCCGTGTTCTGCTCCCGCATATTGGAAAGCAACGGATGGGCGCCCCAGGGAGAAGGAATGTTATATTTTATAAAGACTATACCTTACAATTTTTACGGCTGGATAGCCGCTCTGATGGTTCCTCTGGTCATCTTCGGCATTATCCCTGTCTTCGGCCCTATGAAACAGGCATTTCACAGAGTCGCTCAGGGAGGGCCTTTAGCTCCCGCCGGAAGTGAGAAGATAGACATAAGAGCGGGTAAGAACAATGTTGTTCCCACCAATCCGAAGATGTTCAACTTGTTCGTTCCCATCGCCGTACTCATCATCTCCACCGTCATCATGAATTTCGATATGCAGATGGGCGTTTTGGTAACTCTCGTCTACATGTTCATCTCGTACATGTGGCAGGGAGTCATGACGGCGGAAGAATTCTGGGATGTATCCCTCGAAGGCCTTAAAAACATGATGATGCCCATTCTGCTGATGATACTGGCCTTTCTGTTTGCGGAAGTCAACGAACAGATACACTTCACCTATTTCGTCATAACCTCCGCCACCAAGGTGATAACTCCGGCTCTGCTTCCCCTCATAGTGTTCATAGCTCTCGCTATAACAGAGTTCATAACAGGTACTAACTGGGGAATGTACATAATCGCTCTTCCCATAGTAATACCTCTGGCTCAGAACCTGGGAGCAGATGTGACACTGGCAGTTTCCGCAGTGCTCAGCGCAGGAGTCTTCGGATCTCATATATGCTTTTACTCCGACGCCACGGTGATAACTTCTTCGGCCACAGGCTGCAATAATTTCGATCACGCCTTCACTCAGGCTCCGTACGGTCTGCTTGCGGCAGCCATATCGGCAATATTCTTTCTGATATCCGGATTCGTCGCGAATTAAAAGATTAGACGTACCCGTCAAAGATATCTGTCTAAGATATCATAAGATCACCGGTACGCTGTCTGCGCATACGATCGAGCTTCGAGTTACGATACAATCATATGCCATAACGTTCACTCCCTCGGAGGAAGCTTTTCTCAGAGCGTCTGCAAACGCCTTATGGGTACGGTCGTTGGGCGTAAAAGCATTTACGCCCTTCATCTGTATGACAAAGATGACGAAAGCCTTCTTCCCTTCGCCGGCTGCCTTAATGAGTTCCTCCAAATGCCTTACGCCCCTCTCCGTCGGGGCGTCGGGAAAGCGGGCCAAGCCGTCTTCTTCCAGAGTAACGCCTTTGACTTCGATGTAAGCTTCCCTTCCTCTGTCATCCTCTGCATAAAAATCCAAGCGGGACTCTCCGTACATGGCTTCTCCCTTAATCTTTGCTATGGACGACATCCCCGGCAGACGTATATCGCCGTTTTCTATGGCCTCTTTCACCACCTTGTTGGGAGCCTGAGAATCCATATTTACCAGAAAAGTTCCCCTCTCAGTCTTTTTCTCAACTGCTATGAGGCTGTATCTCAATTTTCTCTTTCCCATTTTACCGATATGGTCTTCAAGATATATATCGGCGTCTTTCTCGAGCAGTTCTCTGCATCTTCCGGTATTTTTTACGTGCGCTCTTTCTTCATTTCCTTCCACACATACCGATGCGATAAAACGGTTGGGTCTTTCCTTGAATTTTCCTCTGACTATATTTTCATATTTCATATAAAAATAGTACCAAACTTTGATGACATTTGGTAGTTTTTTTTGTATAATATTTAAAGTGCGTTTGACCGACGTCAATTTTTTTAAATTTAAGGAGGGCTTAGTATGATTGCACCGGATCCCGTGCTTTTTACAGTATTCGGTATCGACATAATGTGGTATGGGGCGCTGATAGGGACCGGTTTCCTGCTGGCCATAGCCATATCTTATTACAGAGCGCCCAAATTCGGCATAGACAGAGACTTCATCCTGACGCTGACCATATGGATAATCCCTTCCGCTTTGATAGGAGCAAGGCTGTATTATGTGGTTTTCAGCTGGGACAATTATTCAGACGACCTTTCAAAGATATTAGATGTCAGAAACGGCGGCCTGGCTATACACGGGGGGCTCATCCTGTCCTTCATCGTCGGATACTTTCTCTGCAAAAAGTACAGGGAAAGTTTCCTAAACACGGCTGATCTCATCGCTCCCGTCATTGCCCTGGCTCAGTCCATCGGCAGATGGGGAAACTTTTTCAATGAAGAAGCTCACGGAGGTCCTGCTGATCTTCCTTGGGCGCAGATCATAGACGGTACCGGTTACCACCCCACCTTTCTCTATGAGTCTGTCTGGTGCCTGCTTCTCTTCATATTTTTGATGTACTGGTCAAATCACAGGAGAAAATTCAACGGCCAGATAATATGCCTCTACGGCATCCTCTACTCGGCAGAACGGTTCTTCGTGGAAGGACTCAGGACAGACAGCTTAATGATAGGGCCTCTGAGACAGGCTCAGGTGATAAGTCTGGCCATAATAGCCGTGTGCGCCGCGATCTATTTCATATTAAAAAAACAAAACAAATCTTTAAGATAAAGGAGATCTTCAATGAGATTAGGTATCGTAGGTCTGCCTAACGTAGGCAAAAGTACTTTATTCAACGCTATTACAAAGGCCGGAGCAGAAGCCGCCAATTATCCGTTTTGCACCATCGAGCCCAACGTAGGAGTGGTGACGGTTCCGGACGAGAGACTAAAAGTTCTCCATGAAATGTATAACTCAAAGAAAACCATTTACACCACTATCGAGTTCTGTGACATAGCAGGCCTCGTAAGGGGCGCAGCCAAAGGAGAAGGCCTCGGCAATAAATTTCTCGGACACATACGTGAAGTAGACGCTATAGTACATGTGGTAAGATGCTTTGAAAACGCCAACATAGTACACGTGGACGGACATATCGATCCGGCCTCTGACATAGACACCATCAATACAGAGCTCATATTATCAGACATGGAAATGCTGGAACGCAAGATTCAGCGCACGTCCAAGGCAGCGAAGGCAGACAAGTCTCTTCAGAGCGAACTCGATCTGCTGCTCAGAGTCAGTGAATGGCTGAGCGAAGGGAAAAACGCCAGAGCGATGGATCTCGATGATGACGAGGCAGCCTTTGTAAAGACTTTAGATCTGCTTTCTTATAAGCCTATAATATATGTAGCAAATGTTTCCGACAGCGACGTAGCCTCAGAAGATAACAACTATGTAAAACAGGTTCGTCAGATTGCAGCGGAGGAGAATGCCCGGGTTACAGTCATCTGCGCGGAAATCGAAGCTGAGGTGGCGGAACTTGAAGATGATGAGCGTGCAATGTTCTTAGAGGAGCTCGGTATCAGCGAGTCCGGCCTCGATAAACTGATAAAGGCCTCCTATTCTCTTCTGGATCTCATATCTTTTCTCACCGCAGGAGAGCCGGAAGTCAGAGCCTGGACAATAAAGAGAGGAACCAAAGCGCCCGGAGCCGCAGGCAAGATCCATTCAGATTTTGAAAAAGGTTTCATACGAGCAGAAACCATCGCCTATGATAAGCTTATAGAGTGCGGAGGAAATCTTGCTACCGCTAAAGAAAAAGGCCTCATAAGGTCTGAAGGCAAAGAGTACGTCGTCAAAGACGGCGATGTAATGCACTTCCTGTTCAACGTATGATTACAAATGCGCCAAGCCGCATCCGAAAAAAATGACTGCCGGCCT
>FR882595.1:227571-291436 GCA_000435715.1 Firmicutes bacterium CAG:145 | reverse complement strand
CCTTGAGGCCGGCAGTCATTTTTTTGCCTCTATAAAGATACCCTTTTCATTTACATAGTTTTTTGAAGAGTTCTTGCGATAATATTGTCCTGAATATCTTTTTCAAGATCTACGAAGTATGCGGAATACCCCGCTACCCTTACGAGGGTATTGCGATATTTCTGCAGCTCCTTCTGAGCCGCAATCAAAGTCTCATCGTCTACTTTGTCGTGGTAACAGAAAGAAACACATGATTCCTTCGTCCGAAGATCTTCCATACGGTGAAGTATCAGTCTTATCAGATCGTTGCAGACATCACTGCCGTCCGGCAGCACCCCGCCGATCAGCCTTTTTATCATCTGCTTCTTGAAGAAGCCATACGGCTTTCCGGAGGCAACAAAAGCAAGGCTGCAAAGCTTCTCAACGTCTCCCGAAAAAACTTCTACCGCATGCTTGAAAAGTATAAATAGGCTCTCATTATATTCCTTACTTTTTCGTTAAAGAGGTGCTGTTTGAGTGGAAACAGCGCCGTATTTTTATATATAGTATTCTCTGTCTCTTTTTTCCTTTCTGAGCCTTTCTGCGGCGTCAAAAAGTTCTGTCTCCTCTTCTTCTGTAAGCCTCATCAGATTGCATATCTTTATAAGTGTATCTTCATCGAACAAAAAATCTTCTTCTACGCACAGCCTGGTAAAGTCAGTCTTGGTTATTCCAAGCTTTGAAAAGGTTATAGTTCCATCTGCTATTTTTCTGTCATAATATCTGAAAAATAAATTTTTAAAAGTAATGTCTCTCATCTATTCATCCTCCTGTATCCCCATTCGAGAAGCGCAGACTGCGTCACAGATATCAATACTATCAATATACCGCAGTGCAGAAAGAACCGGTCAGGTAAAATCGTTATCACAGGATCGTATTTAAGATCGAACAACCAATAATTATTATCAAAAAAGACTTTGTGCATAAACTCGAAAGACCATTGCCAGTCTATAGCCATGGCCAAACCGATCAGAATAACTGCGGATAGCAGCACGATGCCGGTAAAACGCATCCAGAGAGTTCCTTCTCGAGGTACTCTGTGTAGCTTGCGGTAAAGCATAAAGCCGGCAAAAAGTATTATACCGGCTATAGAAATCACCTGCATGGTTATAAAGATCTCTTTCACTTCAGCAAAATGTATTTCCCCTTGTTCCGACATGCTAAAAGATGGGAAGACGAGTTTTTCACTGCCCCCTATCAAATTATAATCTATGAGCGCATCATAATTTTCTATACAAATTTCCTTAGAATATCCGGAGGTCTCCGGTATCTGAAGATTATCTGTGTCCCAATAGTATAGAGGTCTGGCAAGTACAACTGCCGTCACAGATATACATATGACGCAAACGGCAGCTATGAGAGCTGCCGCAATATTAAAGACTTTATATTTCATCTGCCTCTTCATCCGTCGTTTATTTCACCGGCTTAAGGCAACATTTGTTGGCCAGCGCCGTTCCTATAGCCGTTCCATATTCTCCATCTTCGGGGATCATAAAGTTCACATGCGGATACATAGTCTTTATCATCTCGCACACGTTCCAACATTCAGGAAAGTTTATCAGATTTCCGATGAGTACAAAATCTTTTATATCAGTTCCGTTGGAGATCAATACTGCTGTCTGGCATATGGTCTCTATGACCATATGAACAATACCGGCAGCCTTATCCTCACAGTTGGCTCTCGATGAAGCTTTTCCGAAATTAGACGCAGTGATCTCAAGATCAAGTCCAGGCAGAGGATTCTTCGATATATCTCCTATCCTCAAGTCTATATTGCCTACTTTGCCCCCTGAAGCTAATTCCTGTATCTTTCCTACATCATTGGTGTTGATCATGAGCTTGGAGAGGCCCGTAATAGTTCCGCCTCCTATGCCTATGCCTCCCAAATGACGTGGAACATTGTTTCTGACCTCTACGAAAGAAGTTCCCGTTCCCATGCTGACGACCATGAACTCAGTCTTATTTCCCGCAAAGTAACCTCCGCCTACTCCGTTGGCAGAAAACTCGTCCACCCTGAAAGTAGGGACTCCATATATGTCCTGCCTTATCTCGCTGCTTCCTACTCCGGTTAGATTGACTTGTCCTATATCTGTAAGCTGCAGATCATTATCATATAAAAATTTGCCGAAAGCCCCAAACAGAGATGCTACCGCACTGTCGGCAGAAATCTGTACAGGTATAAGCATCCTGTCTTCTCTAAAACCTGCGATCTTAGTCGTGCTTCCGCCGATATCTATCCCTACAACAATACTCATTGCTCCGTTCCTTTCTGTGAGATCTTAAGTCTATGCTGAAACTATTGCCGTTTTTTTAACAATTGACCGGATTATTATAACACAGCTGCGCTTTGTTGTTAACCCCTATTTAATCTTTTTCTTCTTAAATTCACAAAGATGGCGGCCACTAAAAAAATAACTGCAATCGGCAGGATCGCCAGATATACATATGCTGTACCCTGACGCAAGATGCGTCCCCCCTCGCTGCTCTTTACAATTTCTGAAATATTCTCCTCTGGCGCTTTATTCTGCTCCGGCTTCTTTTCATCAACCTCGTCTTTTTCCTGTCCCGTATTATGACGTGTTTCCTCTGCGCTTTCTAAAGCTGGGCTGCGATCCTGTCCTCTTGTGATAAGTAAATCATCCTCAGCTCCGTAATAAGCAGTATAGTCTTTTAAATTTTTTACAGTTCCCGTGAATTCGGCATATCTGACGGTCTGCCCGTTCTCTTCGATATAAGGACCCGTCCAATGACCTTCTTCTATCTCAAAATGCTCCGGTGGTAATTCCAAATGGTCCAGTATTATTTTTTTATATCCTGAAAAATCCGGTTTATCATCCTCCAACATTATCTTTGTGTCATTTAAATAATAGTACTGTGAATCCCTATCTCCTGAGAAGCGGCATTTGACGCTGAATGGATAGACGACTTCAGATTCCGTCTCATCTATTCTTTTCAGCTTTCCCTCCACTTCTCTCTCAATACCTGCTTCATCAGTTAATCTGAGTATCATACTTTCCGATATCTCCGGCATCTTCAGGCAGCCATACCAGTTTTTGCTGCCCTGTGCCTGTGCAGGTACTGCTGAGAGAATCAGTATCATCAACGATAAAAGCACTGTCTTTTTCTTAATCATTTTATGTATCTCCTCCTCATCAAGATTACCCCTATTGCCGCAAAAGCAGCCAGCCCACCTGATACGCTCAACAGAAGATACCTTTCATCTCCCGTCTTTGGTACAGACGGAAAGATTCTGTCTCTGCTCATCTCTAAGACCGAAGGGCTGAAATCATACGCCATCATCATCTTCCCATATTTCATATCATCTCTTACTTTTACGGAAGTCTCTACCGTTAACGAATCTCTGTCATAAGTCAGCTCTACGTCATATACTGTATTATCTGTCTGATAACCTTCCGGAGCCTTTATCTCCCTCAATGTATATCTTCCAAGATAAAGCTCTTTTGATCTGGCCTTCCCGGTTTGATCTGTGGTCAAAATATCTGCTACATCTCCTGATTTTTGAAGAAAAGTACCGTCATATGCCGTAAAGTCCTCACAAGCTATCACTTCATATACTGCCCCTTCTAATCCTTTCTCCGTAGCTACCGGCTCATATTCTTCTTCATCGCTGGCATTGCCTGTAAATATATCTCCTCGTTTTTCTAAATTTATGATTCCCCGCTGAAACCTGTTTTCAAATTTAATGACGTTCTTTTTTCCCGCTTCTATAATCACAGTCTGCGGCTGGTTAGCGACAAATCCGTCAGGCACTGTTTCTGTGACTGTATATTTACCCGCAGGAATATTCTGAAGATTGAACTTTCCTTCCTCATCCGTCATGACCGTTTTTTCATACGAACCGTCTTTTGATTTTATCACAAAACTTATTCCCTCTATGAAGCCTCCTTCCGCTTCCTTCATTATTTCAAGTTCACCTATGGGTTTTATCCTGAATCCCATCTCCATACCTATGGGATTGCTATGCCCGTATACGGACATATTTTGACTCATCTCTGTCTGATAAAGATAATTAACTGCTGCATATGATTTATACTTCTCTGCCCCGGCACTTCTAAGTTCTCTCTCATTCATTATCACCAGTTCTCCACAGCAGTCATATGATACTTCTGCTGTGATAAAATTATCGCCTTTATAGTGACTCACCTTGACGCCATCTTTCTCATAAGAAAAATTCTCATAATACTTCAACACATGATTTTCATCCTCCACTACTGCTTTCTTTCCTCCTTCTATTTCGGGATGCTCTTCGCCAAACGATGGCCTTACATCCCATCTTTCTATGGAAAGTTCAATCTGTTCCTTCCATTTCTCATATTTTTCTCTCACAGACTCATCAGCAAAATATGATCTGTATCTTCCTGATGCATCTGTGCCGTTAGCAGTCTTATCGCATTCAGGCAAAGTCTGCCATATCATCATCTGGGTAAAAGCATAGTCTTCCATGGACGGCGACTCCTTGGAGCAATAGCCTAAATAGGCTATCTTTGACTGCAGAGAATCTTCCTTTGAGGCCTCCGCCACGGAAAAATCTATATCAAAAGCATTCTCTTTACCTACAAAGAAAATTTCACCTCCGGCTCCTCTTATCGCCCGACCTGCCTGAACGCAGAAAGCAGTCTCTCCGTTCAGAGTATAATAATTCATCTTGCTTACTCCCGCGTTCCAATTCATCACGTCCTGATAGACGCTGTACTCCGTGACTACAGATTTCATGGCCACTATACTGCCGGCCCAAGACACGGATGTGGCGGCTGTCGCCATCATTAAGATCAATAATCCCAATCTCCTAATTTTTTTCATCTTTTTCTCCCAAATATAAAAGGCTGCCTGAGCAGCCTATGTCATAATTTTTCAAAGAAAAGCCCGGCGGACAGATACCGCCGGGCCGATCGTTTTAGATTTCGTAATTCCCTGTGTAGACAGTGGAATAGGCTTCATTAAGATTCTTTTTTCTTCATGCTCTTTCTCTGGAAAAACTTTACTATCTCTACGATAGGTATGATCATAAACGCAAGTCCCAGAGCGACGGCATATTCCAATAAGCTGATGTGCTCGAAGTCAAAAGCGTCACTGAGGAAAGGAACATAGATGACCAGCGTGGTACAAACTAGGCTGGCCACAGCTGCCAATGTCAGAGCAGGATTCAAATTCTTTATACTGAAAAGGCTTCCCCTCTGAGAACGCATATTGAAGCTGTGGAAAATCTCCGCTAAAGATAGCGTCATAAAGGCCATGGTGGTTCCGTCAGGGCTCGTAGCTATCTCCCAAACTCCGGACTCGATATAGTGTCCTATAAAGTAAGCGGCCAGAGTGAGACCTGCCAAGATAAATCCCTGGTATACCATGTCTACTCCCATTCCTCCCGCAAACACGCCGTCTGTGGTCTTTCTTGGGCTTCTCTTCATTATGTCAGCTTCCGGTTTTTCAACGCCCAAAGCCAAGGCAGGGAAGCAGTCTGTTACCAGATTTATCCACAGCAGATGTACCGGCTGAAGTATAGTAAAGCCCAGCATCGTAGCCGCGAATATACTTATTACCTCACTCATATTGGATGCCAGAAGGAACTGGATAGCTTTTCTTATATTGTCGTAGATTCTCCTTCCTTCGGCAACGGCTCCCACTATAGTGGCGAAGTTGTCATCTGCCAGCACCATATCAGCTACGTTCTTGGTCACGTCCGTTCCGGTTATTCCCATTCCTACGCCGATATCCGCAGACTTTATACTAGGCGCATCGTTTACGCCGTCCCCTGTCATCGCCGTGACATAGCCCTTCTTTTTCCACATATTTACTATGCGTACTTTATGTTCGGGCTGCACTCTGGCGTATACTCCGATCTCCTCTATTTCTTTTTCAAATGTTTCATCGTCCATCTCATTGAGCATGGCTCCGGTGATCGCTCTTCTTCCTTCACTCAGGATGCCGAGTTCCTTACCTATAGCCGCGGCAGTATCCACGTGGTCACCTGTTATCATGACCGGCGTTATTCCGGCGCTGTCGCACTCCTCTATAGCTGCTTTTACCTCAGGCCTTACAGGATCTATCATCCCTACCAGGCCTATGAAACAGAGATCTCTCTCCACATTCTCAGAAGAGATTTTCTCAGGCATCTGATCGTATTCAGCATAAGAGGCCATGAGAACTCTGAGCGCTTTATCTGCCATTTCCTTATTAGCCGAAAGGATATTTTTCTTATCTTCATCGGTTATAGGCCTCTTCTGACCGCCGGAAAGTATATGGGTACACTTTTTTAACACTTCATCAGGAGCGCCTTTCGTATATTGAATGACTCTTCCCGTCTTTTTATCCACATGGAGCGTACTCATCATCTTTCTTCCGCTGTCAAAAGGAACTTCTTCCTCTCTCGGAGTCTCTGCCTCGGCGTCTTTTTTATTGATTCCAAGCTTAGCCGCATAATTTACCAATGCACATTCGGTAGGTTCTCCCGTAGCAGTATCATCTCCCGGCTCTATCACAGCATCGCAGCACAGAGCCATAGCTTTTGCCAATAGATTCTGATCATCTCCATAGTAATCTACTACAGTCATCTTGTTCTGAGTCAGAGTTCCAGTCTTGTCGGAGCAGATGATCTGAGCACATCCCAATGTTTCCACCGCAGTCAGTTTACGAATGATGGCATTTCTCTTACTCATGTTGGTAACGCCTATAGAAAGAACTATCGTCACTACTGCTGCCAGTCCTTCAGGTATCGCAGCGACAGCCAAGCTCACAGCTACCATAAATACATCGAGTATCACTCCGCCGTTTATGTCGTCGGCTCTCAGCAGACTTACGGCAAATATTATAGCGCAGATCACAAGGACCAGTACCGTCAATACCTTGCTCAGCTGACTCAGTTTTATCTGGAGAGGCGTCTTGCCTTCTTTGGCCTGAGCAAGAGCGTCGGCGATCTTTCCCATCTCGGTGTTCATTCCTGTCTCACACACCACCGCCATTCCTCGTCCGTACACTACAGTACTTCCCATGTAGACCATATTTCTGCGGTCTCCCAGGGGTATCTCTTTTTGATTTCCCAGATCGAGCGCGTCTTCGGTCTTATCCACAGGAACACTTTCACCTGTAAGGGCGGCCTCTTCTATCTTCATGCTGGCACACTGTATTATTCTTCCGTCAGCAGGAACTGCGTCTCCTGCTTCCAGCACCACTATATCTCCCGGAACCAATTCTTCACTCTTTATCGTGATCAGCTTTCCGTCCCTATAGACTTTACTGGTGGCCGCAGCCATCTCCTGCAGAGCTTCTATTGCTTTCTCCGCCTTGCTTTCCTGATATACGCCCAGAACAGCATTTATTATAACTACCGCCAAAATTATTATTACATCGGCAAAGCTCTCTTTGGCATAAAAAGATGTTATTCCTGATATAATAGCTGCAACGATAAGTATTATTATCATAGGGTCTGCAAATTGCATCATAAGCTTTTTGAACAGCGAATCTTTCGGAGGTTCAGCCAGCTTATTTCTTCCGTCTCGTTGGAGCCTTTCTGCAGCTTCGGCAGCAGTGAGCCCTTCAGCAGAAGTTTTAAATTCTGAGAGGGTCTCTTCCACAGTTTTGAGATAATGTTTCATCTTCTTTCTTCCTTTCCGGTCAAATTCAACAAAAAAAAGACTTCTACCATATAAATCTTAGTATATACGTTAAAAGTCTCACTATTTAAGATATTTCCGGATTAAAAAAATTTTAATCGTCATGTCGTAAATATCACATCTGATGATGTCAGTTACTCCCTTTTATATTGATTTATTTTACAATATATGAAATTCCTTGTCAACCTTGTTACCAATACTATATAAAGATTTAGCGCATTATTTCAAAGCACCGGAGCTGGAAAGCATTGAGCATACTCATCAATATTACGATAGCTATAGTTATAATGAGGTTCTTCACAGATAATTTCCTCCCACCGAATAGGTCGCTCTGTTCTCTCCTTCCGATATTCCCAAAAACTTGCTACATGCCACTATATTTTTCAGAGGTGCACTTATCCTGTATTCTCCTCCTTCTTCTCGTATGATGACCTCGCTTTTTCGGCAGTTCATCGTCTCAGACAATTTCATCATCAGATGATCCTTTTGCTGTTCGTCTGTATATCCCTGGCTTTCCAGTATAGAAACATATTTATCCACTGCTTTATCAGCTGACAAAATGCGCCCCATTATAACCTGATTAGCTGAGAATTGCATTACAAATACCATCAATATCGTTATGGCTGCAACAGTTGTGATCAGGTCTTTCATATCTATCCACCTTCTTCCTGATAACTTTCTATATTTTTTATCATTATATTTCGTGAGACGCTGCGCAGGCTATCGTCGCTGCTGCCGACCATCATGTTGAATATAGCTACGCCCAGCATCACCGTTCCTATTATGACTATGAGGTTTTTCATGAGTCAGCCTCCTGTCATACTGCCAAAATCCAAGGAAGAGATTATGGAGCTCGTTCCCTTTTCTACTATTTCTCCCGCAGCGTCTTTCAGGGAACCTTCATCCCCCAGCACCATGGTATTGACTATTATCACACCTAAAAGTATGGTGCCTATTATTATTATCAAATTTTTCATTTATCCTCCTGTCTATACAAATATGGAAGATAGCATTTTAAGGCTATCCATAAACACTACTACGACGACAAAATTGATTAAAAGAGCAAATACTGACAAGGCTGAGAGCGCAGTTATAATGACGCTGTTTTTCTGCGTTCTCTTCACAGCATAGGTCACTTGCTTTTCTATCATCGACGACTGAAATATGTTCATCTGCTCTACCAACTCCGCCGGATTAAGTTTATCCAGCTTGGAAAGTATCAGGGCAAAATTGCCAGCCGCCTTTGTGCCTATGATCTTAGCCGGTAATTTGAATGCTTCCTTATCTCTGCCGCTTCTGTACAGAGCCAGCATCTGGCTGTACATAGGTTTTAAATAACCGCTGTTTTCTGTCAATTTCTCATAAATATAGTCTGCTGACATAGGCGCTTCTTTTCTTACCAAAGACAAATTCTTGAGAATGACGCTACTTTTAAAAAGTTCTCTGTCGGGAACCGTACGTTTCTTTTTAACGACCCATTTTTTGATTTCTTCTGTTCCTTTTTCAGAAATCTCTCTCATTTTTTCCCGGGGAAATATCTCTTTTATCTCATCTTCATAAGACAATACGGCTCCCCATACATATAACGAGAATAAGAATAAATATATGATGGTATTCACAACTGTCACCTCCTCATGTTCCCATGTCTCAGAGATCGAGTTTTCTTATGGTAAGAAACCTCTTTGCACATACGGCCGCCCCATATGATACTGCTATGGCTATGAACCACTGCAGTCCTGCCTCAGTACAAAACTGATAGTTTATAAATTCTCTGAAAGTCAGCCCGAAGTATTTCACCGCTCCCACCACCGTCATTATGTAACATAAAGGAGCAAGATATTTCAGTATAAGGCCGGCCTCATTATTTTCTCTGTTAGTCAGCTCGTCCACCTCCCTTGCCTTTGATACAGTGTTCACCAGATCTTCCATGGCCTCCGTCACCCTTATCCCTGACGTGAGAGCCAGATACATATTATCTGCCAGCACTCCGGCCCACGAGGTATCCACGGCAAACTTAAAATCATTCAGGAGCTTTTTCAGTTCATCCGGCCCGCCTGCCCTGTTTACTCCTCTGGATAAATCAAAAAGAAGCCTCCTGCAATTAGGAGCTTCCTCTATCGTCACAGCGGTGACCTCTATGGCCTGCTGCATATTGAAATAATTTATCTTATAGTTGTCTAACAGCTCAGTCAGCAATATCTCGCCTTCTCTGGAACTGGCTACTCTCAGACCCTGAAGCCTCATCATCAGTACCAGCGAGGGAATACCTGCGGAAAATGCCGCAGTCAGCAGCATAAGTAAGGACGAGACCTTTCCTTCCAGCGTAGAAAAAATAATCAACGGCAGTGCAGCGCTCATGATCCAAAAGGCAACGGCGGCTTTGCCGCTTCTTATTCCGAAAGTTATATTGATAAGCCTCCCAAGGCTTTCGTTCAGCCCGGGTAGTCCTTCTTTTCCGGACTGAACGGCAGTATATCTTTCAGAACTCAAGGTCTTTTGTCTCTCTCTGCGAAGAAAAATATTCGTTTTGATGCCGGCAACCATATTGCGTATCTCAGGCCAGTAGAATGACATAACACCGACTGCCAGAGAGGTTATCAGTATGATTTCAACGATCATCTTTATTTCCTCCTCCATCGCCGTAATATCTGGGATATATGACCGTATTCTCCATTATAGGATTTTTGCTTTCCAGCATCTTGAGCATCTCTTCCATCCTTTTAAATTCATCCGGCTGAAGTTTTCCCATGTTTTTCTTATCCTCCCCTATATCGTACTTCCAACGCCACCTTTTAGAAATTTCATCGTATCTGCAGATAGTATGTATGGATACTGTCGCCGAAATCGGATCATATCTGTACTCACTGATGCCTTTAAGTCTTTTTCTGCTCCTGTCCGAAGGTACCTGATAGAGCTCTATTACATAATTAAAACTCCTGAATATACGAGCTATCAGAGGTTTTAAGTCGCCGCCGTATTTGGCCGATATGGCTGAAGCCATCTTGTATGGAATGTCATGGGCATCTCCGGCGTGGATAGTGGCTTTGCTCCTTACAGTTCCTATGGAGGTCACATCTACAGCCAGTTTAAATGCTGCCGCATCTCTCATTTCCTCCAATATGATATAGTCGTTGTCTCCCCTCAGCAGGGACTTGGTAATATCTTCGAGGTCCTTTCCGTCGGCCACTATCTGCATCAGAGGCGCATCCGGCATTATTTGGTGCCAGGGAGTTTCCGGATCTGTAGAAACAGCCAGCCCTTCCAAAGATGTATCTTCATGTCTCTGCCATACCTGCATAAATGCCGTCTTTCCTGCTCTTACCTGTCCGCTGAAGAGAACATTGAAGCCCAATCTGACCATGATCTTGAATAATTCCACACTGTCGGCCGGAATCGTGCCCAGCTCTGCAAGCTTCTCAAAAGTCAGTTCTCTGAGAATATACTTCCTGAACACCATGACATCCTGTCCCGGTTTCGTCCTGTCTCCCGAATATATGGTTATCCTTATACCGTTGTGGAGATAGACCTCATGAAATCCTTTCTCTATTCTCTCTTTCGGCGCAGTAAGCAGAAACGCTCTTTTCAGCTGCTGCCTCCTGTTCTCGGAAATCCTCTGAGGCTGAAGAACTGATCTCCCGTCTATGAGACAATACATCCTGTCTCCTATAAGTTTTGCCGAAGATGAATTTTTATATTCTTCAGTTTCATCATATGCCCAGGGCGTCAGACCTGAAAGCCCGTAAAGCTCAGCAAATATCCCTTCGGTCAGACTGCGGTACCAGGGAGGATAAATCATATCAGACTCCTGGTATCGTCCTTTTAGGATATTCTGTATTTTAGTCTTATAAAAACACGTCTCTTTCTCATGCCCCATTATCGCCCCTTTCTCCATCTCCAGCCTTTTTTGTCTTTCCCATTCCTCCGAATCATTCCATTCCCTCTCCATTATCTCTTCTACTGTGCGGCACAGGGAAAAGAACCGGGAAAAAGTCTGATGTTGATCCATTATCTCCTCCTATCTAGTCGTGGTAAGGGTAAATTTGGCTCCTTCTGAGGCCAGCTTCGATAATTCCACGAGGTCTTCTTCGCTTCCGATTATCTCTATATGGCTCAATGCCGAGGAAGCTTCCATCCTTTGACTATCCTGGGAGAGTACTTCCTGTCCTCCGCTGTCCTTTACATGAGCAGTCACCGCTTCCATCAGCTTCACGGTTCCATTATAAATATTTACTTTATCACCCCTTCTCAAAGTTTGCGGAAAAGAGAGCAGCCAGTCTGAGGGCAGAGACATGAGAGCCTTACCGCTGTCTTGGCCTACAGCGAACTGAGAAGTCTGAAAATATTCTCTTCTCAGCTCCGTATCTGCCGCCACATATTGAGAAGTCTCCATTCCTATCAGATTTTCTGCATCTGCCTCAGTCAGAGCCTCCCCGGAAGGAGATTCCAATTTTTTAGTCTGGATGTCATCCTCGCTGATGACAGTATGCGCTTTCGTATCCTCCCTCAGCACTATGACCTGCCTGTAAGAAATATTTTCCCTTCCCCAGAATTCCCATATCCCTATAGCTGCCAGCGTTACCGTTATCATGGCCAGTCCTATTATCCTTCTGTTCAACCTTCGCCTCCTTTATGTAAATTTTTTACAATAACATAATATCATTTCAAGTCGTTGCTTTCAGCACAATCCGAAAAAAGTTTCGATTTCAGGCCGGTTTTCTTTCGTCAGTAATCGACATCATTCTCATGTACATCAGTAAAGACCTAACTTGACGGCTACATTATATAGATATACCTGCTGCCATTTTTTCCATGTATTGGGATGGAATTCATCGCCGAAATCAAGTCCCTCAAACAATTTCCTGCAAAGCCCGTCCCTGTACTGCTCCGGTACAGAATCAAGGGCCGACTCTATAGCCTCCTTTCTGACAGTCAGGCCGGCAAGCTCCGAGGCCATGTTGCCCGTCCTGTCACTGTAAGCGCCTGTGGCTCTGCTTTCTCTCACCGTCTGTATAGAGATAGCGTTGATTTTTTCGGTCATCTCTTCTATTCTCTTTTTCATCCTTGGCAGATCCTTTGCGGCCCATAGAGCCTGTCTGTAGACAGTCTCCGGCATTACAAATTCTTTCATTCTCTTCTGTTGATATTCTTTCATTTTTTCACCCCTCTCTTCTGTTTATCATAATTGCCGCAAAAGTACAATGCAATTAGTATGCCCAATGCAAAATTTGATAGAAAAATGGTGTTTTTTGGTAATCTGCTGATCGACGGATAACAAGGTCCGTCTCAGTTGACAGCAGAAGTCGTTTATGAAAAAGCATCCGGCGCCATATATTGCGACGGCACAGGTCGGCAGTAAGCTTTGATCTCAGTGCTGGACTCCTCGAACAATTATTGTTCTCTTTAAATGACAGCAAATGCAGAAAGGCGGCTTCGCTTTAGATTGAAAGATCACAGTGCCACTGCCGACCGGTGACTTTTGCCTGAGGATATTAAAGGAAAGTCCCGGTTTTTTTAGAAATCACAGCGTTTGCGAGAATTCTTGAGTGTGAATTCTCAGTAAAGCGAAATTTAAAGCCGTTTGCGGGACTATTTGTCGAAAAAATCGGTAAAGATGGCGCAAAAAATGCTTCACCCCCCTTTGCAAGGCGATCAAAAACTCCCACAAACGCTCTGTAATTTAGAGCGGCCGAAACTTGCAAAGAAAAAATTCCCGTAAAGAAGCGAAATAGGCTCCTTTACGGGAATAGCGTTGTTTTAGTCATTTTTAATTATTTTCATCGACACCTCTAACGACGAATATAATCGTCAGTAGTCAGCGAAAAGGAAAGCAACTCCCAATATAATTTTAAATATAGGACACTTCCTGATAGTAAAAGAATTTGATCTCAAAGAAATTCAAACTTTAAGTGCAGCTTGAGACGAGTCTCCCGATCTTTACATCTCTTATTTACTCCTATCGGCGTTTTTGCGTCTTCAAAAGCGAATGTATCCTCTCGTTGAGCATTTCCAGAGCCACCACATTATAGCCGCCTTCGGGAATTATTATATCGGCGTTCTTCTTGCTGGGTTCCACGAACTGCTCGTGCATCAGTTTAACTGTTGTGAGATATTGGTTCACTACCGAATCCAGAGTACGTCCCCTCTCTCTTACATCTCTGAGAATTCTTCTTATTATCCTCACATCTGCGTCGGTATCTATAAATACTTTGATATCGAACAAGTCAAGAAGTTCTTTATTCTCAAATATCAGTATTCCTTCTACTATTATGACTTTAGCCGGACTTACCGTCATAGTTTCATCCACTCTGTTATGAATAGTGAAATCATATACCGGCCTTTCTACCGGTCTCCACCTGGTCAGTTCTTTGATGTGCTTTATCATCAGATCAGTATCAAAGGCGTTGGGATGATCGTAATTGAGTTTTTTTCTCTCCTCAAAAGGTATGTCGCTGTGTTCCTTGTAATAAAAATCATGACTGAGTATAGTTATCTCGTCGCTGAACTCTTCCTTGATCTTTCTGATCATAGTGCTTTTTCCTGAGCCGGTTCCGCCTGCTATACCTATTACGATTACCTTGTCCATACTTTCTTGCTCCTTCTACTTTTGGCCGCTCAGGGGAGCGCTGTCTCTGTCTTCCGCCGTAATGGACGAACCCAAGTTGGCGGACGCTTTCTCCAGTTCCAGCACGATATTGTTTATCTGCTGCAGTTTTTCGGCAGAGATTCTGTTTTCTATGACTCCCTGGGTACTGGACAGCACGCTGTCAAGTTCTGATTTTATATCTGCGATCTTGTCTTTGAGCTCTTCTACGCCTTCTTCATCCATGGCGTCGAGGATGACCTCTTCTTTGCTCAAAAGCTGTCCCGTCTCCAGCTCAAACTCCGAGTTTTCGGTTATAACCACAGGATGGTATCCGAATTTTTCTCCGATAATCTTGGCAAAATCCATCTTGGATTCAAGTTCTCCGTGTACCAAAAAGATCTGTTTAGGCTTGATCTTAAATCCGCCCAACCAATCTAAAAGTCCGTTTTGATCGGCGTGACCGGAAAATCCCTCCAGATTGTGGATCTGTGCTCCGACTACTATAGTCTCGCCGAAGAGTCTCACTTCTTTGGCGCCTTCCACCAGCAGCCTTCCCAAAGTACCTTCAGCCTGATATCCGACAAAGACTATGCTGTTGCGGCTGTCCCAGAGATTGTGTTTCAGATGGTGACGAATCCTGCCTGCTTCGCACATTCCGCTGGCGGATATGATTATCTTAGGTGATCTGTCCGAATTGAGCATCTGCGAATCCTGAGTATTCCTGGTAAATTTCAGATTCTTGAAATCCAGCGGATTATCTCCGCTGAGTATATACTGCTTAGTCTCCTCGTCGAATACCTGGGCATTTCTCTTAAACACTTCGGTTGCTGTAGTCGCCATGGGACTGTCGATATACACATTTACATTCTCCAGCTGTTTCTGATATTCCGGGTGCTGTTCATAGAACATATTGAACTGATATATTAGTTCTTGTGTTCTTCCTACGGCAAAAGACGGAATTATGACACTGCCGCCTCTCTTTATAGTAGCCAGCGTTATTTCTATCAGCTCGTCTATGCTGGTGGCATTGGCCGGATGGAGCCTGTTTCCGTAAGTAGTCTCCATTATGACGTAATCGGCTTTTTTTATCTTTACCGGATCTCTGAGTATAGGTCTGTCAGTAACTCCCAGGTCACCTGAAAATACTATCTTTGAAGTATTCTCGCCTTCAGTTATCCACAGCTCTGTTATAGCTGACCCTAATATGTGTCCGGCATCGTTGAAAACTATATTTATCTCCGGGTTCAGCTCTATCAGCTGATCGTAAAGTACGGGCTTGACGAGTTTAAGAGCGTCTTCTGCATCATCTATAGTGTAGAGAGGCTCAACGGGTCCCCTGCCGCTTCTGGCGTTCCTCTTGCTCTGCCATTCTGCGTCCTTTTCGTGAATATATGCGCTGTCCTTTAACATCACCGCAAGAAGATCCGCTGTAGCGTCGGTACAATATATGTTTCCTCTAAACCCTCTCTTTACGAGAAGAGGAAGTCGTCCGCAGTGGTCGATATGGGCATGGCTGAGCACCACACATTCTATCTCCGAAGGCTCGAAGGGAAAAGGCTCTCTGTTCATGACCTCCATCGCTTTTCCGCCCTGAAACTGTCCGCAGTCAAGCAGAATCTTGTGCTTATCTGTAGTTATCATATGGCACGATCCCGTGACGCCCGTGGATGCTCCACAAAATTTGATCTTCATATTTCTACCTGCCTTTATATCTTATCTATAGTTCCATAATTCTCTGTCCGCAGTCGATACTGCCGTAGCTCCTGCGGCTATAGCCTCGTCCACGTCTTCTTTAAACTCTACCAGACCTCCGGCCAGTATGTCGTTGGAAACCTTTTCGGAAAATTCTCTTATTTTCTTGCTTACCACTCCGGGCATGATCTCCACCACATCAGGCTTGGCTATCCTTATGGACTCCACAGCGGTATCCACCGAGTGTGAATCGACTATAAAAAACCGCTGTACTGTAACAAGACCCAAATCTTTTGCAGGACGTATCATATTGGTTTTCGTGGTAAGTATACCGTCCACCCCCTGATATTTCAGGAACTCGAGACCAGCTCTATCCTTGCCTATACCTTCGACAAAATCCATATGAATAAATATTTTTTTTCCCGCCTTATGACATTTGTCTATATAACCTTTAATGTTCATTATGCTGGAATACAGCAGAAAGATAACATCCACTCTGGATTTTAAAGCGATTTCAAAATCCTCTCTTGTTCTAACTGCCGCCGCAACTTTTCTGCTGCTGAATACAGACATCTCTCCTTCATCTCCTGTCTATCATATATTGAAGGATCTGGTGCAAACTACGTTAGCTCCTGTTCCCCCTATATTTTCTATTATAATATCTCCGAGAGAGATTGGCAACAGCAAGGTTTTCTCATTGATTATTTTCATCAGCTCTTCTATTTTTTCCTTTGGCACAGGTCTGTCAGTTTTGACTGGAATCATCTTTTTACAGTCTGAGGCCATGATAGTAGTCAGAGTCCTTTCCGGGGAAGTCACTTCTTTTATAGCATAAGCCTCTCCTCTCTTGCAGTTGTTTCCCTCTGTCATGTATCCGTCCTGTACCCGTTCCACCTTTATTCTGCATCCTATAGGACACACGGTGCATATCACTGCAGGATCAGCCTCATCTGCCAGGTTCTTTACACCTTTCTTTTCTGAAATCCTTTTTTCAGAATGATGTGTCGTCTCCAAAGGGCGTCCTGCGGCATAGCAGGCTGCAGCATATCCGGCTGTTTCTCCTTCTTCAGATACAAAGTCCACCAGTTCGTGTACTTTGACCACATTTCCGCACGCAAAGATACCTTCGCATGTAGTCTGCCTGTTCTCATCTACCACAGGACCTTTAGTTTTAGGATCTATCTCTACCCCCGCCTTTTTGCTCAGCTCATTCTCCGGTATAAGACCTACGGAAAGCATCAGAGTATCGCACTCTATATATTCTTCTGTCCCTTCTACAGGTCTTAGCATCTCATCTACCAGGGCTATGGTCACTCCCTCGACTCTTTCTCTTCCGTGGACCTTGGTCACGGTGTGCCTGAGTCTCAGCGGAATATCGAAATCTCTGAGGCACTGGACTATATTGCGTGTCAGTCCTCCTGAGTCTTCCATGATCTCACAGACAGCCTTTACCTCTGCTCCCTCCAATGTCATTCTCCTTGCCATGATCAGACCTATATCTCCTGATCCTAAGATGACTATCTTTCTCCCGGGCATATATCCCTTTATGTTCACGAATTTCTGTGCTGTACCGGCAGTCATCACTCCGGACGGCCTGTCCCCCGCCAGGTTGAGAGCGCCTCTTGGTCTCTCTCTGCATCCCATAGCCAGTACTACTGCCTCAGCTTTTATTTTAAAACATCCGGTCTCGTTTATACATGTCACAATCCTGTCTCTCGACAAATCTGTGACCGTAGTATCGGTAAACAGCTGCACCCCTTCTTCAAAAGTCATCTGTTCGTATCTCTCGCCGTATTCCGGGCCTGTAAGTTCTTCTTTAAACTTATGCAGCCCGAATCCGTTATGGATGCACTGCTGCAAAATACCTCCCGCTCTCTCGTCTCTCTCTATGAGAACCACCTTTTGGGCACCTGCCTTTTTTGCAGATATGGCGGCGCTCATTCCGGCCGGTCCTCCTCCTATCACCGCTACGTCGGCATAAATCATCTCTCTTGCCCTCCCTTTACTCTATCATACAATATGCGGGAGCTTCCGCCTTTCTTAGTTATATCACAAGGATCTTTACCTGTCTCCTGAGCTATGATCTCAAGTACCTGCGGCATGCAGAATCCACCCTGGCATCTTCCCATACCGCTTCTGGTCCGTCTCTTTATGCCGTCCACATCTGTCGCCTTAGGATTACGCCTTATGGCTCGTATGATCTCTGCTTTTGTGACTTCTTCGCATCTGCACACCACGTGTCCGTAATCGGGGTCTTTCTTTATCAGGCGATCCTTTTCTTCCGGGCTTGCCTCTCTGAAAACCGGTTCTTTTGAGCGTCTTGGTTCATAATTCTTTTTCTTTGGAGCTTCAAATCCCGACTCTATAAGGAGCCTCTCTATCTCGAGAGCTATGGCCGGGGCGCTGGTCAATCCCGGTGATTCTATTCCTGCGGCATTTATAAATCCGTGGGTCGGACTGTTTATTATGAAATCGCCCTTATCTCCATGAGCCCTTAGTCCTGCAAACTGAGTTATCACCTTGTCATAAGGAATGTCGCCGAAAAAAAGCTTTTCCTTTTCTTTTACAGTCTCAAGGCCAGATACAGTCACCTTGTCATCCTTCTTATCATCCCTGTCCACGGAAGTAGGCCCTAAAAGTATGTTTCCGTCTACAGTCCTGGTAGCCAGCACTCCCTTTCCCATATGGTCAGGCACTTTAAATATAGTAGCGTCCGTCAGCCAGCCGGCTTCTTTGTCCAGGAGCATATATTCCCCGGCCCGAGGCGTTATCTTAAAAGAGTCGTCTCCTATCATAGCGGCTATTTCATCTGAATAAAGTCCTGCGCAGTTTATGACATACTCGGCTTCTATCTTACGTCCTCTTCTGTCTTCTATGATAAAGGCTCCGCCGTCTCTTGAGATAGATACCACTTCAAAATTTCTGATCAGCCGGGCCCCGTTATCCATGGCGTTTCCTACCGCTTCTATGGTAAGCTCATAGGGGCATATCACTCCCCCAGTACCGGCGTACAAGGCCATTTTCACAGTTTCCGGCAAGTTCTTCTCTATCCGCCGCGCTTCCTCTCCGTCAACCAGCTTCAGCTTCGGAACACCATTGGCAAGACCTCTTTCGTATAGCTTTCTGAGAGCCTTGCAGTCTTTGTCGGTAAAAGCTAAGATAAGCGAGCCGTTTCTTCTGAAACTCACTCCCAGTTCTTCTGCTGTCTTCTCCATCATGGCGTTGCCCTGCACGTTCATCTTCGCTTTGAGGCTGCCGGGAAGCGGGTCGAATCCCGCGTGGACTATTCCGCTGTTGGCTTTAGACTGTCCCATGGCCACATCCTCTTCTTTTTCTAAGATCACCAGATCCATATCATAAGATGAGAGTCTTCTCGCCGTCATAGCTCCGACTACTCCCGCCCCGATGATTGCTGTCTTATACATATATGTCCTCCTTAAATAAGCGCAGACAAAAACACGCTAAAAACAAGGGGCATCCCTCTGTTTTCAACGCGTCTCAATCTCCTCTGCCTCGTGTTATTCACCTGTTTATCTATCGATAGGCCCCAAAAGGCCGCCTTTATCTGTCCCCGTGGAAGTCAGATCCTTCTGTTATGTGAAGATGATATTTTGCCGCTTCATCTATAAAAAAGAATTTCTCTTCATCGGTGTGTTCAGGATAGATACATTCTAATCCCTTAAGTCCCATGGCCTTAAGCTCCCTGAGCAAGCCGTCGAAAGAAGACTTAAATTCGCTGCTGCCCCGCACTCCCAGTCCTTTTATCTTGCATGGATGAGCCAGGACAGCCATTCCCTTGGCCGAAGTTATCAGTTCTATCATATCTTGCGTACCGGGTTTATCCCTGTCGGCCCTGACAGCCTCATCGGACTGCAGATATTTTCCCGGTTCAAAGGCTTGAGAAATATTTTTTATATATCCTTTTTTGACCAGAACTCTGGCAAAATCGGGCTTACCGATATATTGCCGGCCGTCTCCCTTTATCAGATCCGCCTCGTCTATATCTATTCCCATATCCTGCAGGACAGCCAAAAGCCTTTTGTTTCTCCGGCTGCGTTGCCGAGCCAGTAATCTGAGCTGGTCTTTCAGCTTCTGATCATCTGCGTCAAAGTAATATCCCAATATGTGCAGTTCTATACCTCTGCAGACTGTAGCTATCTCTATCCCCGGTATAACCCTGAGGTTCTTGTCTTTTCCCGCTTCTATGGCCTCTGCTATGCCATCCGTGACTTCATGGTCGGTTATGGATATCAGATCATACTTTTCCTGTGAATATCTTTCCACTATGTCCAGAGGACTCATCGTCCCGTCCGAATACCATGAATGTATATGTAAATCAGTCTTATAACTCATCTTCTCATCAGAAGATCCTCTGCGATCTCTTCTGCCGCTTCCTTTCCCTTAAAAAACTCTACTATGGACAGGGCGAACTCCATAGCTGTCGCCGGTCCCTGCGATGTGATTATATTTATATCTCTTACAACATCTTCTTCTATATGTACGGCTCCTATGAGATGTTCTTCCATACCTGGATATATGGTAGCTCTTTTGCCTTCCAGTATACCCAGTTCTCCCAGAATCATGGGCGCCGCGCAGATAGCTGCTAATCCCTTGCCCTCTCTGGCAAAAGTCAGCAGTTGTTTTCTCACTCCCTTATGGACGCTGAGAGCCTTAGCCCCCTCCAGTCCTCCCGGCAGCACGATCATATCGCAGCAGCCGTAATCTACTTCCTCATATCTGTAATCTGCTTCTATCATTATCCCGTGAGCGCCTATCACTTGTCTGAACACACCCAGCGACACAAAGTGGGCGTCCAAATCCGCTCTTCTCAGCACGTCGATTACCGTTATCGCTTCTGTCTCTTCAAATCCTCTGGCTAAATGTATGAGTATCATGTCTTCTTCCTTCTAGTAAAATATTCTCGGCGGTTTAGTCAGCGCCAGCGTCGCATAGAGCACTGCCACATATGCGACCGCAGTATATATAAGCAGGAAATTCCCCGCTGTATCCATAAAGCCTCCGCCCAGTATAGTTTTAAGGGCGGAATCAGAGGCGAGGGAGGAAAGCCCTGCAAAGCTCATCAAAAAAGAGAGGCCGGCCTTAGTCTTAAGCATTATGATCTCTGCCGCAAACAACAGCGCAGTAAAAATGCTGGTAAAAATCAGCCGCTTTCTCAGCACCAACTTAAAATCATTCTTCAAAAAATATACATATATCGCCACAGTGATCACAGCGCTGACTAAAAACAATACGAAACTTATATCCGCAGTTTTTTTCACCGCCAGCATGTTGTCACTGTCCTTATCATCGAATATTCCCTCGAGATCATATCCCGTATCCTCATAGACCTGAAACTCATCAGGCCTCCAGGAGTTCATAAATGAGACTATCTCCTGGGACATCTCCGAATTGGTATAATTTCCGGAGATCTTGCTTACGACTCTCGTGTCATTAAAATAGAATGTATATCCTGCCGTCGTTCTCAGGACGAGGTTCTGTCCCAGTGTGACGATCATTATAGTTGTCGACAGAACAAGTATAAGTGAACAAAAGAAGTTAAACTTTCGCACTCTCTTTCCTCCTTAAATTAGAGTCATACATATGTATTTTACATCAATTCATACATAATTACAATGACTTATTGCTTTCTTGCCGGCTTCCTTCGCCGGCAGTTTCTCCTGAGGCAATCATATGCCGACTATCTGTTTTTATTCCGCCGCCCTGATCTTTGCCTATTTTTCCCGTCTTTTCTCTTTGATATACCTGAATTTGCAAGAATTTTCCTATATCGATTCAAATATAAAAGTGTAAATAGAGCACTCGCCGCCACCTTACATCTCCTTTAGGCGTAAATCAGCCAAACGATAGAGTTCTCATCTTTTGAGCGAAATCTTTATCTATCCTCAGATAACTTTAAACTCCTTCCATCTGCCCCCTTTCACCCTTGCGCCAAAAATGATTCCTCTGATTATCCAGTCGAGACACATCGCATATGCTATCCCCATAACGCCAAGACCAAGCTTTATGCCAAAGATCATCGAAAAAACAAGTCTGATACCGATGGTAGTAAAGGGAGACACCATCGTCGTAAACTTTACATCTCCCGCGGCTCTGAGTCCTTTTCCGACGGGATCTGCGAAGGGGAAAGCTGATGAGCTGAAGATATTATGGATGAGCACCAGAGAAACTATAAGCTCCTTAGTTTCAACATTCAGAGAATAAAAGTGCATAATTACGGGAGTTGCTGCGAAGATCAATGCGTTCCATATTGCAGAGAATGTTACAGTGATCCTGATCAACTTTTTAAAATAAAATTCCGCAGCCCGAAGGTCTCCTGCGCCCATACAGCGGCCTATCACCGTTATGAACGCCGGCCCAATGGCTACGCAGACAAGCGCAGCCACGCTGCTGAGGGCAACCTTCACAAGCTGAAAAATCCCGCTTTCTATACCGTTAGAGACAGCTATGCATAGAATCTTTTTCTGAAGAGATTTATCTATTCTGAAGATCTGATCTATGGTATATCTCACATCATTTCTCTCTGAAAAGCACAAAGACGTAATCAGTATTGCGGAAAATGTTCTCGAAATCAGAGATGGCCATGCAACTCCGGCCACTCCGGCGTGAAATACAAATACGCCGACGCAGTTTCCCGCCACGTTTATCAAATTAGAAACGGCAGATATATACATAGTAGCGTCGGTTTTTCCCATACTCCTGTACAGAGCCGCTCCCGCATTATAGACGGCAAGAGCCGGGTAAGAGCAGGCAGATATGCCAAGATATGTCACACACGCTTTCATCACCTCATCTTCCACCCTGTCAAACATCAATTTCATCAGCCTCTCGCCGCTTATCAGCACTATTAAAGCTGACACAATAGAAAATATGGCAGAAGAAGTGAGAAGCTGACTTGACGAGCGTCCCGCCTCTTTAACATCTCCTCTTCCCATATACTGACTTATGATAACGACTCCTCCCGCCGAAAGAGCCGAAAAAAGATTTATAAAAACTGTATTGAAAGAATTCACCAGTGAAACTCCCGAAACAGCCTCTTCACTGACAAAACTGACTGTAAAAATATCGGCTATACCTACGAGCATGATGAGAAATTGTTCCACAAAAAGCGGCAAAATCAGATCTTTCAATTCTTTATCAGTAAACAAACGTACTTTCCTTTCTTCTGTGCTGACTTTTAAGGCCTGCTGAAGTCCTGTCCCAGTTATACGCCGAGGTTCTTCTCTATTTTTGCTGCTTCGCAAAAAAAACAGGCGGCTCTTTTAAAGCCGCCTATATTTTATATCTGCATTTTAATTATGTCTAATACTTATGTTGTATCAATAAATATGTCTTTTTTGTATTCTTTTGGTCTGCATCCGCCTTGGCCTTTCTCTCCCTGCGCAGTTTTTATCAATGCTTTCTGCGCCGTCTCTTCTTGCTGCCTATATTTGCAAACAGACCCACAAACTTATAGATATATCTGAACACGGCCTCTGTAGCTATCAGGAAGACCACAAGCAGCATGGCCGCCTGCATTGAAATACTGCTTATGCCGAACATCTCCGGCATGAAAAGCACACAGTAACCCATTCCTATTACCATCGCAGCGATCAATGCCACATGAAGCTTACTCGCAGGCGAAAGAACCTTCGCCAGTATCATGAACCCCACCAACGCTACAAGCATAGTGCTGGATGTAGAGATACACTCCTTATTTATTTCAAAGACTTCGCCGAATATCACCAGGGAACTGACGCTTATAAACGTGGTGATTCCGGCGGGAGCTGCAGTTTTAAATACATTGGTGAGGAATTTCCCTTTTATCAGGCTCTTGTTAGGCTCCAGGGATACTACAAAGGAAGGTATGCCTATGGTAAACATGCTTATCAGTGTTATCTGCGACGGAGTCAGCGGATATGAAAGTACGTTTATGACCGAAAACAACGCCAGAAACAGCGAAAATATATTCTTGGTGAGGTAAAGGGTGGCCGCCTTCTGTATATTATTTACTACCCTGCGGCCCTCGGCCACTACCGAAGGCATCTTGGCAAAGTCAGAGTCCATCAGGACCAGCTGAGCCGCATTGGAGGCCGCCTCGCTTCCGGAGGCCATGGCCACAGAGCAGTCCGCGTCTCTTAAGGCCAATATATCATTTACGCCGTCTCCGGTCATTCCTACCGTCTTTCCCCTTCTTTTGAGAGCTTTCACGAACATCCTCTTCTGCTCCGGAGTGACTCTGCCAAAGACGGTATACCTGTCTACGGCTTCATATATGGCTCTCTCGTTTACCAGCTGTCTGGCGTCGATATAATTCTCTGCTCCCAGAATACCGGCTTCCAGCGCTACATTGGAGACAGTAACAGGATTATCTCCGGATATCACCTTTATATCTACGCCGTTGTCGGCAAAAAATCCAAAGGTTTCTTTGGCGGCTTTTCTTATTGGGTTCGTCAGGAAAATGAGAGCAAGCAAATGCGCTCTGGTAGACAGAGGCTGTCCCTTAGGCGCCTCCCCCACTTGAGCGAAAGCCAAGACTCTGTACCCCTTCTCGCTCATCTGATTGACGTAATCTCCATATCGGTCGAAGCTTTCTCTCAATACGAATTCAGGCGCCCCAAGAACAAAATTATTCTGGCCGTAGCTCACTCCGCAGTATTTATATTTAGAAGAAAAAGGACAGATCATTTCGGCCATTCTCCCTGACTTCTCCGTGAAGAAATTCTGCATGGCGGCCATGGTTATATTATCCTTATTCTGCTGCCCGACAAGATCCCCTATCATCCTGACAATCCTGTCCTCATCGCCGCTTTCATCCATGATCTGAAAACCGTCCACTTTCATTTCGTTCTCCGTTATGGTGCCGGTCTTGTCCACGCAGAGAACGTCTACACGCGCAAGAGTTTCTATACATTTCATGTTCTGCACAAGCACGTCGCGGCGGGCAAGTCTCATGGCGCTTATCACCATGGCTATGCTGGCGGTCATGTAGAGGCCCTCGGGTATCATTCCGAGAACGGCGGCTACCATGGATATGACGCTGTCTCTGAATCCTCCCTCCAGGACGAACCATTCCTGTACCAGGAGTACTGCCCCTACGGGAATTATGATTATGCCTATGACTCTGACCATCTTATCGAGAGATTTTATCATCTCTGACTCTTCGGTCTTCTTATCTTTGGTGGCCTCTAAAGTAAGTTTCGATATATAAGAATCTCTGCCTACAGCTGTGAGCCTTGCCAGACACTCTCCCGAAACCACAAAGCTTCCAGACAGAAGCCCTGCTCCCGCCGGCTTTGTTATCTCATCCGATTCTCCCGTTATGAGAGCTTCGTTTACCTGTACGCTTCCTTCGACTACCTGTGCGTCGGCCGGTATCTGGCTTCCGGCCCTCAGAATTATTATATCGTCCAGTACCAGTTTCTCGACAGCTACTTCCTTCTCACGCCCATCCCTGACTACATGACTCTTAGGCATTTTAAGCAGCTTAAGTTTGTCCAAAGTCTGCTTGGATCTGATTTCCTGGGCAATTCCTATTACCGTATTTGCAAGGACTATCAGCATAAAGGACAGGTCTTTAAAGGATCCTACTATCACCAGTAAAATGCCCAGTACCGTAAATATTAAGTTGAAGTATGTAAAAACATTTTCTTTGACTATTTCTTTGACAGTTCTGGTAGAAGAATTGACCTGAACATTGTCGAGTCCCCGCTGTATTCGGTCTTCTACTTCTCTGCTGCTCAATCCCGTCATCCCGTATCTCCTTTTAAAGTTCAAAAGGGCGGTCCTTTTGAAAAGCGGCCGCCCTCAGGTTTTTTCTATCTTTTCTCCACAGAAATGCCTGTCTTATGTCCGTTAAGATCGTATTTGTCTGTCGCCTCGGCAAAATTAAGGCTCAGAGCCAGAGTCTCTTTCATGATATAGTTTCTGTGCTTTTCAGCCGCAGCCTTTACAGCATCATCGGCTTCAACGGTAATGTCTATGTTATCCATCATCTCGAAGGCTTTTTGCTTACGCAGCTGCTGTACTTTTGAAATCAGCTCTCTTGCCAGCCCCTCGTCTATCAGTTCGTCCGTCAGGGTCGTGTCCAATATGGTGAAAATATTGTTTTCCATAGCGACTGCAAAGCCCTCTTTTGCATTGATTCTCACATCGACGAAGTCTTTGGTTATCTCTGTGGCCTGACCTTCTATCTCGAGGGAAGTCTTGCCGTCTGCTTCGAGCTCCGCTACCAGCTTTGCGGCGTCGGCAGCCGCCAGAGCGGCTCCAAAGGCCTTTATCTTTCCGCCGAGGACAGGTCCGGCAGTTTTAAAGTTGGGTTTGAGAGCAAAGTTCATGTATTTTTCCAGATCATTCTCAAACACTACTTTCTTGACGTTGAGTTCTTCGAGAATCAGCGGAGTGAGATCGTCTATGATCTTTTCATATTTGCCGTCCACCAGCACTTCGCTGAGAGGCTGTCTGACCTTTATCTTCTCTTTTTCTCTGGTTCCTCTTCCCAGAGTGACCAAGGCTCTGACAAGGTCCATTCTCTCTTCCACATTTTCATCTATCAGGCTTCTGTCAGCCTTAGGGAAGTCGGCTATGTGAACGGTATCCTCTCCCGTGAGATTTACGTATATCTCGTCCGATATGAACGGAGCTATAGGTGCGATGAGTCTTGCTACGCCCACCAGCACCTCATAAGTGGTGGCGTATACGCTCTTCTTATCTTCTGTAAGTTCTTCCGCATAGAATCTCCTTCTGGCGCGGCGGATATACCAGTTGGAAAGGTCTTCGTTGACAAAGTCGTTGATGGCTCTGACGGTCTTCATGTGGTCGTACTGATCCATGTATTCCGTAACGTCGCCTATCAGCTTGTTGTATTTGCTCAGAATCCATCTGTCCAGCTCAGGTCTTTCGCCGTAAGGTACGTTCAATCCGGCAGGGTCTATCTCGTCCTGATTGGAATACAGCACGAAGAAGTTGTATACGTTTCTCAGCGTTCCGAAGAACTTGCTGACTACGTCTATCAGGCCGTCTTCGTCGAATCTGGTAGGAGTCCATGCCGGGGAAACGCTCAGGAGATACCATCTGGTGGCGTCTGCTCCGTATTTGTCGAAGAGTTCAAACGGCGATACGGTGTTGCCTCTGGACTTGGACATCTTCTTTCCCTCTTTGTCCAGGATGAGGTCGTTTACCAGAACGTTCTTATACGGCGATTTTCCCATGATAAAGGTTGAAATGGCCATCAGCGAATAGAACCAGCCTCTGGTCTGGTCGATTCCCTCGCAGATGAAGTCTGCCGGGAAAAGCTTTTCTTCAAATTCTTCTTTATGTTCAAACGGGTAATGCCACTGAGCGAACGGCATTGCGCCGGAGTCGAACCAGCAATCCATTACTTCGGTGATTCTCGTCATAGGTTTTCCGCAGTGAGGACATTTTATGTGAACGTCGTCCACATACGGTCTGTGAAGCTCTATGCTCTCGTCTATCGGTTCTATGGCCTTTTCCACCAGTTCGGCTCTTGAGCCTACACATTCCAGATGACCGCACTCGCATCTCCAGATAGGAATAGGCGTGCCCCAGTATCTTGATCTGGAAATAGCCCAGTCCTTTACTTCTTCGAGCCAGTTGCCGAAACGCTTTTCGCCTACATAGGCAGGGAACCAGTTGACGGTATCGTTGTTTGCCACCAGCTGATCTTTCAGCTTGCTCATCTCTATATACCAGGAAGGCTTCGCATAGTATACCAGCGGAGTGCCGCATCTCCAGCAGTGAGGATAGTTGTGTTCTATCTTTTCTTTGGAGAAAATCTTGTTCTCTGCCGCCAGATACTTGATTATATCCACATCAAGTCCTTCTTCCATTACGAAACGTCCCGCCCAAGGAGTGGCGGTGTAACAGCCCCTCTCGTCGACAGGCTGAAGCACAGGAAGACCATATTTGCGTCCGCACTGGTAGTCATCTTCACCGAAAGCAGGAGCCGTATGAACGATTCCCGTACCGTCTTCGATGGACACGTAATCCATGCAGGTGACAAAGAAAGCCTTTTTGTCAGCCTTAACAAAAGGCATAAGCTGCTCATATTCGATGTATTCGAGAGCCGCTCCCTTCATCGTATCGAGGACTTGGTACTTGCCTTCTCCAAGGACTTTATCAGCCAGATGTTCCGCAACGTAGAAGATATTTCCTTCTTCATCGCCTTCTGTCATTCTCGCTTTTATATAATCTATGTCGGGACCTACCGTCAGAGCCGTATTGGAGGCGAGAGTCCAAGGCGTGGTGGTCCATGCCAGGAAGTATTCGTTTTCTGTTCCCACTCTCCTGAATTTTACTGTTAGGGTATTGGTCTTTACCATCTTGTAGCCCTGGGCTACTTCGTGGGAAGCCAGACCCGTTCCGCAGCGAGGGCAGTACGGAAGTATCTTGTGTCCTTCGTATATGAGTCCTTCATCAAAGAATTTCTTTAATATCCACCATCCCGTCTCGATATAATCATTTTCGAGAGTGACGTAAGGATTATCCAAATCCACCAGATAGCCCATTCTCTCGGACATCTCTCTCCACATACCTGTATAGGTGAATACCGACTCTCTGCACTTTTGATTAAATTCTTTTATTCCGTATTTTTCGATGTCCTGCTTGCCGGACATGTTAAGCTGCTTTTCCACTTCTATCTCTACAGGAAGACCGTGGGTATCCCATCCGGCTTTTCTGTTGACCTGATAGCCCTGCATGGTCTTGTAGCGGCAAACTGAATCTTTAAGCGTTCTGGCCATTACATGGTGTATTCCCGGCTTTCCGTTGGCCGTAGGAGGTCCTTCATAAAAGATGAAAGGAGTTTTACCTTCTCTGGCGTCTACACATTTTTTGAGCAGATCTTCTTCTTTCCATTTTTCGACCTGCTGATTCTGTACTTCTGCCACAGGTCTGTCTGAAAGTCTCTTAAACATTTGTCTTATCTCCTATCTTTAACTCTTGTCTTTATAAGCGCCTATTATGCATATACATATCTGTTCTGTAAGCGCCGTATATGGCTTTGGGAATCTGTTTTTCTTACGATTCTCCGGTAAACCGGAGAATCGGGTTCTTACCTCGCCGCCTTTTTCTTTCCGATCGTGCTATCGCACTCTCGGGAATCCTTGGCGTTTGACCTACCAGCGATTCTCCGGTAAACCGGAGAATCGGGTTAGGTCATAAAAAATGCCCTAAGCCGATAAAAATATCGATTTAGGGACGATTATCTCATAACCGCGGTACCACCCTAGTTGCCAACGCCTTTCGGTACTGTCCTGTCTGCCGCCGTTGTTCTCAGACATGCAGCAGTGACGGACGCCCCCGCAGGATATGACCTCTCATTAAGTGACCAGGCTCCGGAGTGATATTCGCTAAGGGTTTCACCACCGCCCTCTCAGCCTGTGAAGCGGCTCTCTGTAAGGTTTTTACGCCCGGCTACTGGTTCCTTCAACGCCTGCGCATATAAAATTGTACTTTACTATTTTACTCTGCGGCCGGTCGAAAGTCAAGAGCGGATTTGCAAAGCCGGCATCATCTTATCTTAATTGTCAAGACATATTTTATCGCATATTCACATAAACGCTGGCGATATCTCATTTCTTCTGTTACAATACTCATGAGAGGATACTCCTTTTGATACTTTTGTTTTTTCGTCGAAACTTATTGTATCAGAGTATTCCTCTCTTTTTTTATTTTTTTGTCACATATGTCTTATCACATTACATGATTTGCAAAGCCGGCATCATCAAGCCGCAGCTTGGTTCATTGGAAAATGATCCAGTCAAATGCCGCTTTTTTCTGCTAAAGAATTCCTTGCTTTTTAATCTGTTTCATAATAAAATATTTGTTAAGATTAAAACAGTAAGGAGAAATTTTAATGGATTTCATTGCAGGTATTATAAGCAGCATCAGCGGCTATATGTACAGCTATATATTGATAGCTCTATTGATCGCCGCAGGACTTTATTTTTCATTCAGGACAAGATTCGTACAGATACGTCTGCTGGGAGAATCTATAAGAGTTATCGCTGAGCCTAAAAAGGACAAGGATTCCATATCGTCTTTTCAGGCCTTAATGGTATCTACTGCCTCCAGAGTAGGTACCGGAAATATAGTGGGAGTTACCGGCGCCATCATCGCAGGAGGCCCGGGCGCGGTTTTCTGGATGTGGCTCATCGCTCTTTTGGGAGGCGCTTCGGCTTTTGTGGAATCTACCCTGGCCCAGATATATAAAAAGAAAGGCGCCGAAGGCTCTTACGGAGGACCCGCTTATTACATAAAACAAGCTCTCAGAGCTCCGGCTTTGGGCGGAGTATTCGCAGTATTTCTGATACTCACATATATGGGAGGATTCAATGCCCTTGCTTCATTCAACCTTACGGACTTCGTCAAAGCGTATATCCCTTCCGAAAATGCTTCTCTGATCATAGGCGCAGTAGTAGCCGTTCTTTCCGGCATAGTCATATTCGGCGGCGGAAAACGAATTTCCAAGGCGACTCAGATCATGGTACCTATCATGGCTATCGCTTATATAGGAGTAGCCCTGATAGTCATGATACTTAATATAACTTCGCTGCCTTCCGTCATAGGCGCTATATTCAAAGGAGCGTTCAACTTTTCTTCCGTAGCCGGAGGGCTGTTTGGCGCTACCATAATGAACGGTATAAAAAGAGGCCTGTATTCCAATGAGGCCGGTATAGGTTCTGCGCCTAATGCCGCGGCCTCTGCCAACGTATCTCATCCTGTCAAGCAGGGACTTGTTCAGATGCTTTCTGTATTTATAGATACTCTTCTCATATGCTCGGCCACAGCCTTCATGATATTGTGCAGCGGAATAGACTCTTCCGCGTTCATAGATGAGGCCGGAAACACAATGAACGGAGCATACATTCAGGCTTCGCTGGATTCTAATTTCGGGGTCTTCGGAGGGTATTTCATCACTGCGGCTCTTGCACTTTTCGCATTTACTACTCTCGTAGGAAATTATTTTTACGCAGAAATGAACATCAGCTATCTCTATAAGAATGCTCTGGATAATAAGCCGTTCATGGTTATGTACAGGCTGCTGGCGGTTCTGGTAATCTTCCTTGGAGCTCAATTCAGCGCAGGACTTGCCTGGGATACGGCAGACGTCTTGATGGGCTTTATGGCTCTGATAAACGTTCCCGTCTGTATCATTTTAGGGAATACCGCCTTCAGAGCTCTGAAAGATTACACGCAAAAGCGCAAAGCTGGTAAACCTTTAAATTTCAAGGCTTCAGATATAGGAGTGGAAAATACAGAATATTGGAAGTAATCAAAAAGAGGCGGTGATTATCCGCCTCTTGCTTTTTATAAGTTCATTTCTTTGAGTACCTGTCTGCACACATATATATGCCGCCTTTCATCGACGCATTGAGTCCATCTTATGAGTCTGAGTCTCTCATCTGCCAGTTCAATGCAGGTTACGCCGTTAGGGTGTATGCAAGAACCGGTATTCAAATACTTTATATCTCCTATTTCAGCCATAGCCGGCCTGTGAGTATGGCCCATCATGACATTCTTATCGTTTTTTTTAGCCCATTCTATCAGGCGATTCTCCACGGTAGTGCCCTTTTTATAATTTCGGGCAGCGCTGGTGGGATCTTTAAACCCCGCAAGTTCAAGAGGTTTCCACAGATAGCGCACCATCCAGCGGGCCAAAGGCCAGAGCCGGTCGTTCAATATATCTGCCTGGTGCCCATGGATCAGACATAAGTCTCTCGCCTCTTTGGGCAGCTTAATTATGAGAGACTGATAATACGAAGGCGCGAACCGGCGGTCAGAAGTGCAGGAAGTTTTTTTCTCTTTTGCCTTGTCGTGATTTCCAAGTATCATGAAGAGCCTATCCGCCGCCTGAAATCGAGACAGAGTTTCAAACACGTCCTTATGAATCTCATATATCTGTCCAAAGCACCTGTTCTCCCACAGTTCATCTCCGTCTCCTACTTCAACATAGGCAAATCCTATCTGCCAGTAATAATCTAAAGCGGCCTGATATAATATCTTATTGTATAAAAAGCTGTCGTTCCAGGTGCCGCTGCCTCTATGACAATCGCTGAAAAAAGCGATTCCAGGGTATGCAGATCCATCTATGACTGCAGCCTTTTTTATGGCCTTTTCTATCTGCCTGTCGTAGTAACTCATAGACTATAATATTCACGTCAGGGCAGAATAGTGACAATGCTGCTTTGGCTCTCACTCTATAGACTCGAGAACTTTATCTATAGTCTCGGCCAGCGTCAGTCCGTCTTCACTGACCGTGACGTCGGCATAACGTTCAAAATATATTCTTCTTTCATCATACAGCTGTTTCAGAGACTGCCCCTTTCTGAGAGTGACTCCCCGCTTACGAGGATCGCCTATTCGCTCCTCTATAGTTTCATAGGAAACCTCAAGATAAACGATCCTTCCTATCTCTTTATAATGAGCCATAGCATTCTCGCAGTATATTATGCTCCCGCCCGGTGAAATCACGCAGCGGTCGGCATCTATCTCTGCATTGACCCGATCTTCAATATTCCTGAATTTATCTATGCCGTCCTGCTCTATGATCTGATGGAGCAGTCTGCCTTCCTGTTCCTGTATCAGGATGTCAGGATCGATAAAGCCGTATCCCAGTCTCTTTGCCGTCACTACTCCGATAGTGCTTTTTCCGGAGGCAGGCATGCCAATAAAGATGATATTATCCATTTTTTCTCCTCTTGCATCCGACTTTGTAAAGGTCAAATACGATTCAGCCCTATAAGGATTCGTTACTGACAGGCGGCTTAAGACGCATTGGAAATACCGCCAATCTCGTTACTAAATCAGTCTGATGCTATATCGACCTTTTTATTAATGCCTTTAGGGAAGCGATCACGCTGGTGGAAAGCTTTCAAGAGCGCCGTTATTCCCGGTATATAGTTTTTTTGCTCTTTTCCGATTTTTGCCCTGAAAAGCTATCTTTCGAAAGCAGATAAAGCGGCAATCGCCGCAACTCGAACAGCGGTTAGCTTCACGCTAAGAGCCAGCCCTTAAGACATAAACAGAAAAGGGACAAAGCATAAAAGCTCTGTCCCGCAAGGCTGCTGCTAAAAACTATTTGATGATGGTGCAGACTGAATCAGGTCCGCAGCCTGCTGCGTTACCCTCATCAGTGTCCAGGTGGACTTCCTTTTCATGCTTTGCGCCGGCTCTGACTAAAACATTGTCAAAAGTCAGACCTCTTTCGCCTTCGATCTTGATGCTGACTACATCTCCGTCCTTGACTCCCGCTTCCTGAGCCTGAGCGTCATTGAGATGTACGTGTCTCAGCGCTACGATTACGCCGTGATCCAGATCTACTTCTCCGCAAGGGCCGACCAATTTGCATCCCGGAGTTCCTTCCAGCTTTCCGGACTCTCTGACAGGAGCCTTGATTCCGATTGCTCTCGCGTCGGTCATAGCCAGTTCTACCTGAGTCTCTTTTCTTGCAGGTCCTAAAACTCTGATGCCGCTCAGCGTCTTCTTAGGTCCCACTATATCCACCTTTTCTTCGCAGGCGAACTGACCCGGCTGAACGAGATCCTTAGTAGGCGTCAGCTTATGTCCTTTTCCGAAAAGGATCTCGATATGTTCTTCACTGAGATGAAGATGTTTGTTTGATAAACCTATTTTTACTTCGTAAGCCATTTTATATGTATCTCCTTTTTATAAAATAATTAACTGTTTAAATCACAGATAGATCCCGTCAAGCTGTCTTGTCACAGAGCAGCGCAGCTGTAGAAAACTCCGCCATGCGCTTTGGGAAGTACTTCCTTCGGCCGCCCGGACTTCAGCCCTCCAGATAGCTTATGTACGGTAGATTTCTGTATTTCTGATCGTAATCCAATCCGTAACCCACGACGAAAAGATTGTCGATGGAAAAGCCCACATAATCGGCGCTGACATCTACTACACGTCTTTCCGGCTTGTCCAAAAGAGTACAGATTTTTATGCTCTTGGGATTGCGGTCCGCCAGATGTTCTTTGAGAAACTTAAGAGTAGTACCGGTGTCAACTATGTCCTCGACTATGATGACGTTCTTGCCGTAAATATCTCCTTCGAGGTCTTTTTTTATCTTGACGACTCCGCTGCTGGTAGTGCTGGATCCGTAGCTGGAAGCCATTACGAAGTCTATCTCCATATCATTTTTGATATTCTTCATCATATCTGCCATCCAGACTACTGCTCCTCTGAGGGTACCTATGAGATAGACTTCTTCGCCCTCGTAATCTCTCGCTATTTCCTCTCCTATTTCTCTTGCTCTCTCTTCGATCTGCTCTCTGGTAAGCAGAACCGTGCCGACTGCGTTACTCATCCTCTTCGTCCTCCTGATCAACGGTGAATTCTACGCCTTCTACTATATCCTTATTTTTAAAGTCTCTCGATAGATCTACTTCCTTCTCGCCTACCCAGTATTGATCCAGGGTATCCTTCAAATGCCATATTATCCATATCCACAGAACCAGATCATCGAGGAATCCAAACGGAAACAGCACGGGAGGTATGAGATCTATCGGCAGAAACAGATAGATTATGCCCAGTACTATCAAAAGTTTTTTTCGCTTTGGAACCGTCTTATCTTTCATCATAGATAAAATGGCTTTTATCCTCCTGGACAAAACCCTGAAACTTATGAATTGCATCTACTCCTCCAGAATACTTTCCATATGGTCAAGCAGTTCTCCCTGTCCTGTACGCTTTAGAACCGATACCGGTATAACCGTATCTTCAGGTGAAAGATCGAGGCTGCGGCGTATGACTGCTATACATTTTGACATCTCATTTCTCGAAATCTTGTCCGCCTTGGTGGCTACGACAGTTCCGTCAAGACCGTAATGCCTGAGATATTGGTACATCTGCACATCCTGAGCCGATGGAGCATGGCGTATATCCACGAGCTGTACGACTCTTTTCAGGCCGCTTCTCTTCTGAAAATACTCTTCCATCATCGGCCCCCAGTCTTTGCTCATAGATTTTGACACCTTGGCGTAGCCATAGCCGGGAAGATCCACTATCCTGAATTCATCATTTATATTATAAAAATTGATGGTTCTTGTCTTTCCCGGGCTTCCTGAAACTCTTGCCAGACTTTTTCTTCCGGTGAGCAAGTTAAGCAAAGACGACTTGCCGACGTTGGAACGCCCCGCAAAGGCTATCTCCGCCATATTGTCCTGGGGATATTGAGAAGCTCTGACTGCCACCGCCTCAATTTTAGCGTCTCTTATTATCATACTACAAACCCTTGCTTTCCGCCAGAGCATATTTCAATGCTTCTTTAGCTTTTTCAAGAAGGATGAAATTCAGCTGTTTTCTCACAGTCTGAGGAATATCGTCTATATCTGCCTTGTTGTCGGCAGGCAGAAGAATAGTCTTTATACCTGCTCTGTGAGCCGCAAGAACCTTTTCTTTTATTCCTCCTACCGGCAGTACTTTGCCGCGGAGAGTTATCTCGCCCGTCATGGCAACGTCTTTTTTTACCGGTATGCCCGTAAGAGCCGACATCACAGAAGTAAACATTGTGACTCCGGCAGACGGTCCGTCTTTAGGTACAGCTCCCTCAGGCACATGGACGTGAAGGTCATATTTTTTGTAGAAATCTTCTTCTATATCGTATTCGGAGGCTATGGAACGTATATATGTTATAGCCGTCCTGGCAGATTCCTGCATCACATCGCCCAGCTGGCCGGTAAGCTCTATCTTGCCTGTTCCCGGAACAAGAGCCGTCTCGATGAACAAGGTGTCTCCGCCTACCTGCGTCCACGCCATGCCGGTAGTAACTCCTACTTCGCTCTCATTTTCCACGACGTCGTATCTGAACCTGTGTTTACCCAGATAATTTTCGAGAGAGGCCGGCGTTATCCTGTATGATTGAGCTTTTTTAGCCACTATCTTTCGGGCGACCTTTCGGCAGAGGCTTCCTATCTCTCTCTCGAGATTCCTCACGCCTGATTCTCTGGTATAATAATTTATCAAATCTCTCAGAGCCTTTTCGCTTATAGCGAAGTTTTTCTTTTTAAGGCCGTGAGATTTCATCTGCTTAGGTACGAGATACTTCTGAGCTATCTTGACCTTTTCTTCTTCCGTATATCCGGAGATCTCTATCACTTCCATCCTGTCAAGCAGAGGTCTCGGGATGGACTCGGTGGTATTGGCCGTGGTTATGAACATGACTTTAGAGAGATCGAAAGGAACTTCCAAGAAATGATCGGTAAATTCCTTATTCTGTTCCGGATCGAGCACCTCCAGCAGTGCGGACGCCGGATCTCCCTTAAAATCCGAGCCTATCTTATCCACTTCATCGAACAGGAACACAGGGTTATTGGTTCCCGCGTCCTTGATAGCGTTTATAACTCGGCCCGGTATAGCTCCTATATATGTTCTGCGGTGACCCCGTATCTCGGCCTCGTCGCGAACTCCGCCAAGGGCCATTCTTACGAATTCCCTTCCCGTAGCTCTGGCTATGGACTTGGCTATAGAGGTCTTGCCTACTCCCGGAGGTCCTACAAGACAGATTATAGGGCCCTTTATCGCTTTTGAAAGATGT
The DNA here is from genome assembly GCA_000435715.1 of Firmicutes bacterium CAG:145. Lineage (GTDB taxonomy): Bacteria > Bacillota > Clostridia > Peptostreptococcales > Anaerovoracaceae > Fimisoma. The sequence goes on along the minus strand of FR882595.1, from coordinate 254,952 downwards.
ATCACCGCCAGATATTCGAGTATCCTGTCCTTGACCTTGCCCAGGCCGTAGTGGTCCTCGTTCAGGATCCTCTCTGCCTTATTTATATCTGATATGGTCTTTGACGATTTATTCCACGGAAGTGAGACTATAGTCTCCACATAGTTTCTTATGACTCCGCTCTCTGCCGAGGAAGGCGCCATCTTGGTAAATTTATCTATTTCTTTGCTGACCTTCTCTTCTATCTTAGCGTCCAGCTTTAGTTCTTTAAGCTTCTGAAGCCATTCATCGGCTTCGCCGGCCGCATCTTCTCCGAATCCCAGTTCACTCTGGATGGCCTTCATCTGTTCTCTCAGATAGTATTCTTTTTGATTCTGTTTTACGTTCTCTTCTACCTGGCGGCTCAGTTTATGTTCAAGATCCAGAATCTGGTTTTCTTCGAACAGAAAACCGCTCAATATAGTCATTCTCTCCCTGACGTCGGCAGATTCGAGGATTTTCTGCTTCTTCTCCACGTCTATGTCCAGCTGAATAGCTATGGTGTCCGTCAGAATATCAGCGTCATCTATGATCATGGACAAGTCATAGAGGTCTGTCTTCAAGTTAGGCTTAAGACCTTTATATTCTTCAAAATTATTAAGCATAACTCTTATCCGGGCCTGAGTCTGAGGATCGTCGGCCGGATAATTCACGCTCTCTATCTTATCTATATCTACCGTTATATACGGTTCTTCTGACACTACTTCTCTGATGGATGCGCGGTAGAGTCCTTCGACCAGCACTCTGACCGTATCTCCCTGTATCTTCAGCATCTGCTTGATCTTTATCACCGTTCCGACATTATAATAGTCATCTTTTGTAGGTATCAATATGTTTTCGTCTTTCTGAGAAGATACAAAAAGGATCTTATCCTTATTCATAGCTGCTTCTAAGGCTTTTATAGATTTTTCTCTGCCTACATCAAAGTGAAGGATCGTATTCGGAAAAACCAAGAGACCTCTCAAAGGTATACAAGGCATCGTTATGCGTTCTTCTGTATTCACTGTTTTTCCCCCTTTTTGTCTGTATCGTCATCCCGCCTCGGACGTCTTTTTTATCCCGGCGGCGATAAAAATTAAGGCGACCGAAGTCGCCTGTATTATGAAGCGTTTGCTTCTTGGTCTTTTAATTGACTGCTGGCTTTGAGAACCAGTTTAGGTCTTCCTTTCATCTCTATAGTCTCCTTGGTGATGATGCACTTTTCCACATCATCGCGGGAAGGTATCTCATACATGATCTCCGTCATGGTAGATTCAAGGATGCCACGGAGTCCTCTGGCTCCTGTCTTTCTCTCCAGCGCCTGTCTGGCTACTGCCCTTATGGCTTCATCATCCATCTCCAGTTCTACGCCGTCGATGGACAGAAGTTTTTTATACTGTTTGAGCAGAGCGTTTTTAGGCTCCTTTATTATTCTTACTAAAGCCTCTTCCGAGAGTTCCTCAAGAGTGACTATCACCGGCAGACGGCCTATAAATTCAGGTATCAAGCCGAATCTGAGGAGATCTTCAGGCTGTATCTTTGCCAAAAGCTGACTGCTGTCTTCTTTCTCTATTCTGATATCGGAATTGAAACCTATGACCTTATCTCCCATACGACGTTTTATTATCTTGTCGAGTCCGTCGAAAGCTCCTCCGCATATAAACAGTACGTTAGTAGTATCAAACTGTATAAATTCCTGATGAGGGTGCTTTCTTCCTCCCTGCGGAGGAACGTTAGCTACTGTTCCTTCGAGGATCTTCAGAAGCGCCTGCTGAACGCCTTCTCCGCTCACGTCTCTGGTGATAGACGGATTTTCTGATTTTCTGGCGATCTTATCTATTTCGTCGACGTAGATTATTCCCTTCTGAGCCTTTTCCACGTCATAATCCGCAGCCTGAAGAAGCTTGAGAAGGATGTTTTCCACGTCTTCTCCCACATATCCGGCCTCTGTCAGCGCAGTGGCGTCTGCGATGGCAAACGGAACATCGAGTATCTTAGCCAGCGTCTGGGCCAGAAGAGTCTTTCCCGAACCCGTCGGTCCTATCATCACGATATTGCTCTTCTGCAGTTCTACGCCGTCTTCTTCAGCTGTTTTCTTGCCGTTTATTCTCTTGTAATGATTATACACAGCTACGGCTAAAGCCTTCTTTGCCCTATCCTGTTCTATCACATATTCAGACAAGATCTCGGAGATTTCCTTAGGTTTAGGAAGTTTGTATACCTTTTCTCCGCTGTCAGGCATCTGTTCACTCTGCATCCCGTCGTTTATGATGTCGAGGCAAACCTGTATACATTCGTCGCAGATGTATACTCCCGGACCGGCCACTAAGCGAGTGACCTGGCTCTGAGGTTTTCCGCAGAAGGAACATCTGAGCTGCTTGTTCTCGTCATATTTGCTCATTAAATAATTTCCCCCTATTATCTGGATGTTATCACTTTATCTATGAGTCCGTAGCTCGCTGCTTCATCGGCGCTCATAAAGTTGTCTCTGTCAGTATCCACCTGAACCTTCTCTAAAGGCTGGCCAGAGTTTTCAGCCATTATCCTGTTGAGTTTTTCTCTGGTCTTGAGGATCCAGTCAGCATGGATTTTTATATCCTCTGCTTGACCTTTTACCCCTCCTAAGGGCTGATGAATCATTATTTCGGCATTGGGAAGAGCCATTCTCTTTCCCTTGGTTCCCGATGACAGAAGAAAAGCGCCCATACTTGCCGCAAGTCCTACGCAGATGGTGGATACATCAGGTTTAATGTACTGCATCGTATCGTAAATGGCCATTCCTGCAGTGACGGAACCTCCCGGGCTGTTGATATAGATGCATATATCCTTTTCCGGATCTTCTGCCTCCAGGAACAAGAGCTGAGCCACTACCACGCTGGCCACATGGTCGTCTATCTCCTCTCCCAAAAAGATTATCCTGTCCTTGAGAAGTCTCGAATAGATATCGTAAGAGCGCTCTCCTCTTGAAGTCTGTTCAATTACATACGGTACTAAAGCCATCGTTATACCCCTTTCTCTTTACAGGCGATTATTTGATCTGCGCGTTGTCGTAGATCAGCTGTATTGCCTTCTTAACTTTTAAGTCCTTTTCAAGGAACGTAAGGTTCTCTACGCCGATCATCTCTTTGAGCTTATCGGCTGTAGTCTGATACTGAATAGCCATAACTTTCAGTTCTTCTTCCATCTCGTCCTTGGAAACTTCTATCTTTTCCGCTTCGGCAATTCCGGTGAGGATCATTCTGGTCTTGACCTGTCTCTGTGCATCAGGCTTTAATTCTTCTCTGAAAGAAGCCAGATCCTTACCTACGAATTCGAGATACTGATTTACGGACATGCCCTGATAGCGAAGCTGCTGATCCAGTTCCTGAGTCATTCTGTCCATCTCGTCCTGAATCATCACCTGCGGTATGTCGATTTCGTTGGCTTCGACTACCTTGGCTAAGGCTGCGTCCTGCATCTGAGTCTCCGCCCCTGCCTTTGCGTACTTCTGTAGTCTTTCCTTAGTTGCCTTTTTTAATTCCTCTAAAGTATCATATTCGCTTACATCTTTAGCAAATTCATCATCCAGTTCAGGCAGCTGTTCTTCTTTTATCTCATGTACGAGACAGTGGAACACGGCTTCTTTTCCAGCCAGATCTTTAGCGTGATATTCTTCAGGGAAGACAACGATTACGTCTTTCTTCTCTCCCGGAGTTGCGCCTATCAGCTGTTCCTCGAATCCCGGAATAAACATGCCCGAACCCAGCTTCAGCTCCTGGCGTTCTGCGGTGCCGCCCTCGAATTGCTCATCTCCCACAAAGCCCGAGTAATCCAGGAGAACAGTGTCGCCTTCCTGTGCAGGTCTTTCTACCAATATCATTCTGGCGTTTCTCTTCTGGAGAGCTTCGATCTCCTTGTCTACGTCTTCTTTTTTGACTCTGTTTGTAACTTTCTTTATTTCTACGCCCTTATAATCTTTGACTTCAACTATAGGATAGCAAGGGACTGTAATAGTAGCCGTAAAACCTTCTCCCTTAGCTATCTTGCTGAACTCAGCAGCAGGGCTGTCTATGACTTCAAGTTCAAGTTCTGCTAAGGCTTTTCCGTAATGCTCGTTGAAAAGCTCGTCTATCGCCTCTTCGAAGAAGACTCCCTCGCCGTAACGCTTTTCGATAATGCTTCTGGGCGCTTTTCCCTTTCTGAATCCGTCGATCTGGAACTGATCTTTAGTCCTCTGATACGCTTTTATCTGTGCGTTTTCAAATTCTTCTGCAGTAAATTCCATTGTAAATTTAACATCGTTCTTTTCTCTTGAGATAAATGTTGCTTTCATTAAATTCCATCCTCCTAAATTCCGTACAAACAACGGACAATTATTAATATTATACCTCTAAATCGCCTTAAAGTAAAGTATATTGCCGGGCAATTTTTGTTTATTTACGGTTATTTAGGTGATTTTTAGTTGTTTTTTTTAAAAAACAGGCTTCATTTATTAAAATAGTCCTTTAGCCAACAAAATTTTTCATATTTTTTGTTGAAACTCACCCTTTCTCTTGATATGACAGTTGGATACGCTGTAAAAATTGCTGAAAAATCCACCGTTAAGGGGTGGCAGTTTAAAGAGTTTGAAGAGTTTGCAGCGCTTGCAAGTCTCGGCTTTCTCAAAATTCGAAGCCTTTCCGAGAATTTTTGACGACGTATTATAGACGGGAGGCTTAGATCTATGAGCGATACTTATCTGAGAATAGTTGCAGAAGATGAGGACAAAGAGATTCTCGCAATGTATGAATATTACGTAAAAAACACCGCTATAACTTTCGAGTATGACCTGCCCTGCATGCAGGAATTCAAAAGCAAAATAAGAAACACATCCTTAAGATATCCTTATATAGCGGCAGTTAAAGACAGAGAAATCATCGGGTACGCCTATACCGGCCCTTTTGTCGGAAGGGCTGCTTATCAGTGGTCCTGTGAAACTGCCATCTATCTGGAAAAGAGTAAAAGGAGGCTGGGCGCCGGCAGATTATTATATCAGGCTTTGGAGAAAATATCGCAAATACAGAATATAATAAACCTCAACGCGTGTATAGGATATCCCCAGTTCGAAGATGAATATCTTAACAAGGACAGTTTTTTGTTCCACCAGCATATGGGATTTTCATGGGTAGGAGAATTTCATCAGTGCGGGTATAAATTCGGCCGCTGGTACAACATGATATGGATGGAGAAAATCCTCTCCCGCCACATACCAAATCCATCGCCTGTGATTCCCTTCGCTTCTCTTTCCCGCAAAGATCTTCAGGCCGCCGGCGTCCTCTGCTGATACGAAAGAGCATGACCATTGAGCAGACAGCAGCAAGGATGGATGTTTCCGCAGAAGACCTCATGAGACTGCTGAATGTCTGAGCATCTCATGGGCTGCGGATTTATTCTATAACGCCTAATAGTTCCAGCCCACGCTGGAATTTACTCTTATTTTCAGGTATCAGATTATATTTGGACGCCAGTTCTCTTCCCAGAGATATCATATCGTCCTCGTCTCCCGAATACAGCTCTATCTCGAGTTCTGTTATCGGCGCCGTTGCCGTGTCTGTAAGAATGGTTCCTATATCTAAAGACACCACGCTTATGCTCTTGCCTGTATCTACGGAAACCTGCCTTCTCAGGCAATCTATATTCATTATCGGTTTCAGAAGCTTGTCCCCTACGGCAGCTTCTATATCGCCGTACATTTCGCTTCCTCTGAATATGTCCGTCTTCGGATGTCGCATATATGATTCGTCTACGGGGACGTTGAGTTCTCCTCTAACGTGGAGACCGTCTGTGGCTTCCCCGCCCCATTTTAAAGTAGCTATGGGGCTTCCGTTCTCAAGCCTGACTCTGAAAGCCATCTTTCTTTTGCACAGATCCATATCTTCCGTATCGAGATAAGTAGCTTTAAGCTCAATCTCCTCTTCTGACCCTTCATCTTTTATTTTCGCAAGATGTCTGTCCTTCAATATCCTTTCCTGCGCCAGTTTATCTTCTATGAGGAATTTCAGTTCTACTTCCATCGTCTTCTCTCCGTACAACATTTATACATTATTTGTTATATTCTGGTATGTTTTAATCTATTTTAGCATATTTGGACGAATAAGCAAGTACTTTAGCTGCAAAGACCTATCTGCAATAAAAAAGACGTCTTTCATACCTCGGATTATATGTCCCGGATATTCAAGACATCCTTAAAGCTCATGTCAAAGAAGCAAATCTTATATGCTTAAATGCCGGCCATCTTTTTGCCTGCCTCTATGGCTCCCATGGCAAATATCTTTTTTGAATATGCAGTATGAGTGATTTCCAGCACCTCGTCTTCTAAAGCAAAATATATCTTATGCTGTCCGAACATACTGCCAAGACGGTGGCTCGTAGCCTTTTCATATGGAATATCCAGTATATTGCAGAGCGTCTTAGCCGTGCCGCTGGGGGAATCTATCTTTTTGTTATGATGTATCTCTTCTATACCTATATCGCACCCTTCAAGCATATTCATCGCAAACGGAGCGATCTCGTTTAAAGCGCCGATGCCTCTTGAAAAATTAGTGCGCCTGTCGACGGGGCAGATCTTAGTGAGCATTTTGATGAGTTCTTCTTCCTCGCTGCTCTGGCCCGTAGTTCCTATGACTACCGGTATGTTGCCGCCGGCGTCTCTGCAGTATTCATATATATCTTTTATAGCCTTAGGGTGGCTGAAATCTATTATCAGATCGGCCTTTTCTTCCGGCCAGTTTTTATCAGTGGGTTCTACCATCTCTATCCTGTCAAAAGCGCCGTCCCTTTCTGCACATTCTCTTAGAATATTTCCCATGGCGCCTGTTCCGACTATTATCAAAAACAAATTAAAGAGCCTCCTTTCAATGCCTATCTGATTAGGATATGAAATGAAGGCTCAAATGATGACAGAGATGCTACTTCTTTTTTGCCAGTTCCAGTATTTCTCCGTATTTGGATATTATATAGTCGTATCCCTTAGGGCTGTGAGGCAAGAGACAGCCCGAACAGTCTTTTATACCGCCCTCTATATATTTAAAATTGCCTCCGCACTTATCGCCCAGCGCGTACAGCGGGCAGTAACAGAACAGGCAGTTAAAGTTTTCTGTATTTTTGACCTTGTGGCAAGGAAAATACTCACATTCTTTGTTCTGAAAAAATTTATAATGTTCACTCATATCTGTTTCCTCCTCATGTATCTGATAAAATCCTTTAAAATCTCGAATATTTTTCATTGAGCTTCCGCGCTACATACACTCCGCTGGCAGAAGCCTGAGACAGAGAATGTGTTACTCCCGATCCGTCGCCTATGGCATATAATCCGCTGATGCCGGTACCCAGATCTCTATCTACGTCCACTTTCATATTGTAGAATTTCACTTCTACTCCATAAAGCAGAGTATCTTCGTTGGCTGTACCGGGAGCAATCTTGTCCAGAGCGTAGATCATTTCTATTATATCGTCCAGCTGTCTCTTTGGAATAACTAGGCTAAGATCGCCAGGAGTAGCTTTCAGCGTAGGCCTCGTAAAGCACTTTTCCATTCTTCTTTCGCTACTGCGTCTTCCCTTTACAAGATCGCCAAATCTCTGGAGAAGGACTCCTCCTCCCAGCATGTTGGACAGTCTGGCTATAGACTCTCCGTACTCATTGCTGTCTTCAAAAGGCTCCGTAAAGGTGTTGGACACCAAAAGGGCAAAATTGGTGTTTTCCGTCCTGAGAGACGGGTCAGCATAGCTGTGTCCGTTTACGGTAACTATACCGTTGGTATTTTCGGCTACCACCTCGCCATAGGGATTCATGCAGAAAGTTCTCACCAGGTCGTTGTATTTATCGGTCTGATACACAAATTTGCTTTCGTATACCACATCGGTTATATGCTTAAATATCTCAGCCGGAAGTTCTACCCGAACGCCGATATCCACTCTGTTTTTCTTCTGTTTTATACCAAGATCATCGCATACGGAGCTTATCCATTTGGATCCGGACCGGCCTGCGGCCAAGACGAGATCTCTGCAAAAGAATTCTTCTCCCTTAGAAGTTGAAACTCTGAAACCATCCTCCATCTTTTCCACTTTAGTGAGAGCTGTAAAGAACTTTGTTTCTATGGTTCCCGAGATATAGTCGAATATTCTTCCCAATATCTCTACATTTCTGTCGGTTCCAAGATGCCTTACTTTGGCCCCTAAAAGATGAAGATCGTATTGGAGAGCTTTTGTCTTGAGAGCCGAGTCGGTATCATAGAGTTTCGCCTCAGAGCCTCCCATGCTGCAAAGTACGCTGTCCACATACTCCATCAGCTCTATAGCCGTCTCCCTTCCCACATAATTGTGAAGATTGCCTCCGAATTCGGTAGTTATATTATACTTTCCGTCAGAAAGAGTGCCCGCTCCCCCATAACCGTTCATTATGTGACAGGGACTGCATTTGATGCAGGCAGGGGTGAGTCCCTTCTTTATAGGGCACTGTCTCTTTTCAAGAGGCGCTCCCTTATCTATCATGAGTATTTTTCCGCCAAAACCCAGCTTGGTAAGTTCATATGCCATGAACACTCCACCGGCTCCGGCTCCGGCTATGATTATATCATATTTTTCCATACGTTCCTCCAATCGCCCCGGATCCTGCTCACTCGGGGTATACAGTTAAAAACCCCGCTTCAGGCGGGGTGTTTTTATGAGTTTATGCTTCCATGATCTTATCGAATTCGGCGACTACCTTTTCAAATTCTGCGTCGTCGTCGATGTCCACAAGTTCAAATTCGTCTTCGCCGACTTCTTTATAGCCGTAGATATAAACATCGTCGGTGTCATCGTCAGGTATAAGAGCGATATACTCTTTGCCGTCATATTCAAACACTCCCATAATCTCACATTCAACTTCTACTCCGTCATCAAACTCAAGAGTGATAAAATCAGCCTCTTCGATTTCAGGAGTCTTTTTTTCGTCTGTCATTTTTGTTCCTCCGCTAAGTGAATTATCTCCTACGCTTACTATATCACATGTAAGCATATTGAAGCAACTAAAATTTACCTGAATGAGAAATGGGCGCGGCTGGCGCAGATAAAGCCAGACACTTCATCTAATGAGGCGTCTGACTGGCAAAGTATTCCTTTATCGATTCTGCGTTTTGCAGTGTGATGCCCCGCACCTCGGTAAGTTCTTCTTCTGAAGCTTTCTTTATCTCTTCTATGGAATCGAAGTGAGCCAGCAGAGCGTTGCGTTTGGCAGGCCCGATGCCCTGTATATTGTCCAGAGCCGATCCTATGGAATTTTTGCCCCGCAGGTTTCTGTGATACTCTATCGCAAACCTGTGAACTTCCTCCTGAATCCTTCCGCAGTATCGAAACAGTACAGGATCTCTCGACAAGTCGAACTCGTCCCCTCTTCCGTTTACGAGAGCTCTCGTCCTGTGGCTGTCATCTTTAGCCATTCCCAAGACAGGGATCTGTACTCCCATGGCTTTCAGGACTTTTTCAGCAGAAGTAACCTGCCCTATGCCTCCGTCCATCAATATCAGATCAGGCAATACCGCAAATCCCGGATCGCCCGACTGCGCGCGCTTAAACCTCCTGTAGAGCATTTCCTGCAGGGCGGCATAATCGTTGGGACCCTCCACCGTCTTTATCTTGAATCTTCTGTAAGCTTTCTTCACAGGCTTGAGATTTTCAAATACCACCATAGCTCCTACGGTGTCTACGCCGTTGGTATTCGAGATATCATAGGATTCAACTCTGTAGCGTTCTCTTTTTTCTCCCAGTATAGCTGATAATTTGCCCAGCAGGTTATTCTCCTTTTCTCTTGCGTTTTTAAGCCTGTCTTCTATATTCTTATTCATCTCTTCCGTATCTCTTACGACCATATCCAGAAGAGCTTTCTTAGGACCTCTTTTAGGGACATATATATGGACTCTCCGGCCTTCTTTGAGGCTCCTCAGATATTCCTCGATGAGCTGAGCTTCCTTTAAAGGTCTTGCCAGTATGAGCTCAGGCGGAATAGACGACCACTGACTGTAATACTGTTTTATGAACTGCCCCACCAGGCTGTCGTAATCGTCTTCTCCCTCAGCGCGCATGGCGAAAGTCTCCCTTCCGCTGAGCTTTCCGTCTCTGACCGGAAAGACTGCTATAGATGTATTTTCACCCTTGCCTACAGGTATTATCACATCCATATCTTTTCCGTCGGTCATAGTTACTCTCTGAGTTTCGTTGAGAGTCTTAACTGCCGATATATAATCTCTGTATGAGGCGGCCTCTTCGTAGTCCATCTTCTCAGATGCCTCTCTCATCTTGCCCTCCAGATAGTCCAGAATCTTTTTCTGCTTACCAGAAAGAAAATCTATGACGCTTTCTATACATTGCATATACTCATCTCTGCCTGTTTTTCCGGCGCATACACCGCGGCAGTCCTGTATGTGATAATTGAGACATGGTCTGTGTCCCTGTGGAAATTTTACAGCTGCGCATCGTTTCAGTCTGTATATTCTGTTGAGAAGATCTATTATATCGCTGACAGCCCCGGCGTCGCTGTAAGGCCCAAAATATTTGCTTCCGTCTTTTTTTATGATGCGCGTCTTTACCACGCGGGGAAATTCCTCCTGCAGAGTCACTTTTATATACGGGTAAGTCTTATCGTCTCTGAGAAGAACGTTATACTTAGGCGCATATTTTTTTATGAGATTGCACTCTAAGATGAGAGCCTCCATCTCGGTCTGGCAAGTTATATACTCAAACTCGGCTATATGGCTCACCATGGCTCTGACTTTGGGATTCTGACCGGCTGCGCTCTGAAAATACTGACGTACTCTGTTTCTCAGAGATATGGCTTTCCCCACATAGATGACCTGTCCCAGCCTGTCCTTATGCATATAAACTCCCGGAGAATCCGGGAGTTTTTTTAAGTTTTCTTTGATATCAAACATTTAGAAATTCCAATTTCTCTTTCTGAGATCTTCTTCCCTTTCAAGGCGCAGTCTGGCCTCCTCCGCCAGCTTGGCCTTTCGGCGCGCAGATCTCCTGCGCTTATTATGCGCTCTTAAAACGAGAATCGTGATGGCAAATACTATCACGATGAACAGAACCGCCCCTATTATCACCGTCTGAAGGTTAGAGATGCCAAAGTCCGATAAGAACCAGCCTTCAGATATATCCGATGCTGCGACTAAATCTACAGTCCTGTAGAGGTCTCCCGCTATATAGATCTCTACTACTCCTACTTTTTGACCTTTCTCGATGGGCGCCGTCAGGTTATCCGTGTATACACATTCAGTAGTTACCAGTGACGCCGAGGCTCCATCCGGAAGATTTACAAGGCCTGCTTCAGAGGCTATGGCTCTGACTTTGTTCACCGCCCCTCCCTTAAGCTTGACTTTCCCGAAGGCGTCTCCCTTTTCAAAGGCGGTATACTTTGAAATATTAGCCTTGGCATAATCCATCAGAGTCTTCATATCTGCGAATCTGGAATCCATATCTGTCCCCATTATCACCGTATAGACTTCTATTCCGTCGCAGTCCAAACCTGTGGCCATAGTGCAGTACTCTTTGCTGAGGCTTCCAGTCTTTCCCCCGAATACTCCTTCATATTTTTCTACTGTCATGACCTGTCCGTCGACTTCTCTTTCGCCTCCGTCCAAAAACATATTGAAATTCTTCAGTTGTCGCTCCTGATACATGTTAGTGGCAGGAATGGTGTGTTCTGTCGTGCCGGCGATCTTTCTGACCGTCTCGTTATCCAAAGCCGCCTTAGAGATCACTGCCAGATCAGTCGCAGTAGAAACGTGCCCCTCGGCAGGTAGGCCGCTGGGGGTGACAAAATTAGTAGAAGAACATCCAAGAGATGCCGCTCTCTCATTCATCAAAACTGCGAAGTCTTCTATCGACCCCGCTACCGCTATAGCCAGGGCATTGGCCGCATCGTTGGCGGACTGAAGGAGCGCCGCATAGAGCAGTTCCTCTACTGTTATCTTTTCCCCTACCTGCAGATACATCTTGGTTGGTATGACGTCTGTAGCCTCTTTGGTTATCTCTATCTCCTGGCCGAGATCCAGCCTCTCGGCAGCTAAGAGGCAAGTCATCAGTTTAGTTATGCTGGCAGGCTCCATCTGCTGATCCGCATTTTTGCTCCAGATTATCTCTCCCGTATCTCCCGCATATATTACAGCTGCTTCAGCAGTTATATCCGGTCCGGACTGTTCCTTCTCTTCAGCCAGCGCAATATTTAAAGGAACAAAGGAGGCGCATATCAAAACGGCCGCCATCACTCTTGCAAAAAATCTGTTCCTCATGCTCATTTACCGAAAAAATAATCTGTCATCTTATAGCCGTCTTCAAAATGGTTGCCGGCCGCATAAGCGGATCTTTCGTTGAACTGTCTGCTTTCATCTAAAGGCTTTTCGTCTCCGCTGTCGTATATTACATAGGATACCGGGTCTGAGCTGTGAGTACGTATAGAAAGAGGAGTCCTGTGATCGGGAACCACCAGCACCTTGAATCTCTCTCCTGTTCCTCTCAGATAATCTACTATCGGTCTTACCGCTCGGCTGTCTATATATTCTGCGCATCTTATCTTGCCCTGCAGATCTCCCTGATGGGAACACTCGTCGGTGCCCTCCATATGTATGTATACGAAGTTCTTGCCTCTTTTATAAGCGTCTATGGCGGCTTCCGCCTTGCCCTCAAAATTAGTGTCTATGTTTCCGGTGGCTCCTTGTACTTCTATCACTTCGAGACCGGCGAATATACCTATTCCTTTTATCAGGTCTACTGCAGATATCACGCTTCCTTCCACCCCGTATTTTTTGTTGAAGTTCGGAAGCGCAGGTCTCGTTCCCTGTCCCCATATCCATATGCTGTTGGCGGGATTCAGACCCCTCTCCCGGCGCGACTTATTTACAGGATGATCTTTGAGAATCTCGTAACTCTTTCTCATCATGTCCGTAAAGAACTTCTCGTCTCTGCCCTTGGGAAGATAATCTCCGGCCCGCCTCTCGAGGACGTCGTGAGGAGGAGTGAAACTGCACTCTATATCACCCTCGCCTATGATCATGCAGTGGCGATACTGAGTCCCCGTATAGAAGCTGATGTTCTCTTTCGAAAAAGCCTCTCTTATACACTCTATAAGCTGATCTGCCTCCTCAGTGGTGATATCGCCGGCAGAGTGATCTTTTATTATAAAATCATCGTATTCTCCCGAAGCGGAAGGTTCCAGCGTTATCAGGTTTACACGAAAAGAAACATCCGTATCTTTCATGTCTATTCCTATGGACGCCGCCTCCAGCGATGATCTGCCCGTCAGGTAAACTCTCGGATCATATCCCATCACCGAAAGATTTGCAGAATCGCTTCCGGGGCTTATGCCCTCGGGCACCGTGCGGCAAGTGCCTACTTCTCCCCTGGCCGCAAGAGCGTCTATGCACGGAATATCCGCCACCTCAAGCGGAGTCTTTCCGTCAAGTTCTTTTACAGGATCATCCCCCGCGCCGTCCGGCACTACTATCAAATACTTCATAAACTCGTCTCCTATTATCTCATCAACTATTTATTTTCTTCTTCAAACTTCTTCATGAACGCTATGAGAGCCTCTATGCCCTCTTTCGGCATGGCGTTGTATATGCTGGCTCTCATGCCGCCTATGGAGCGATGTCCTCCCAGGTTGACCAGTCCGGCCGCCTTTGCCTCTGCCACAAACTTTTTATCCAGATCTGCGTCTCCTGTTACGAATACAACGTTCATGATAGAACGGTCTTCGAGAGCCACAGGGTTTTTGTACAGGCTGCTGGCGTCTATATAATCATAGAGCATCTTCGCCTTTTCTCTGTTGCGTCTTTCCATGGCCTCAAGTCCGCCTGTGGCCTTGATATGTTTGAACACTTCTCCCGCTACGTATATAGCGAAGCAAGGAGGAGTATTATACATCGAATCATTGTCGGCATGTATCTTATAGTCGAGGTAGCCCGGGCATTTTTCTCCGGCATATCCGATCAGATCCTCTCTCACTATGGCTATGGTGACTCCCGCAGGGCCTATGTTCTTCTGCGCTCCTGCCCAGATGATCCCGAACTTGCTCACATCTATCTGCTGAGACAATATGTTGGAGGACATATCGGCTATCAGAGGAATATCTCCTGTCTCGGGAACATAGTTATATGCCGTTCCGTAGATGGTGTTATTGGTAGTTATGTAGACATAGTCCGCATCGCTTCTGATGTCGTCTCTGCCGAACTTAGGCACCCATGTGAAGGTGTCCTTCTCGGAGGAGGCTATCACATTTATATCGCCGAAACGGCAGGCCTCTTTATAGGCTTTTTTAGCCCACGATCCCGTTATAGCGTAATCGGCTTTACCGCTTTTTCTCAGGAGATTCAGAGGGATCATAGAAAACTGGAGAGTTCCTCCGCCCTGTAAAAACAACACCTTGTAATTATCCGGTATGTTCATCAGGTCTCTCAGATCTGCTTCTGCCTCTTGTATTATCTTTTTAAATTCAGCCGAACGGTGGCTCATTTCCATCACAGACTGACCGCTCCCCTGATAATTGAGCAAGTCGTCTCTCACTTTCTCTAAGACCGGCAGCGGCAATACCGATGGGCCTGCGGAAAAATTATATACTCTGTTGTAATCTGTCATATGAACCTCCGATTAAAAAAATTTACATATATTGTACCACTTTACCTCACTCGAGTAAAGTGATATACTTCATATATAACATAAAAAAATCCACTTAAAAATAGGAGGCGCCATGTACATAAACATCGCAACACTGAACAAGATTTCCAAAACAGGCCTTTCCCTGTTGAGCGACCGGTATGCTCTCACCGATACCATAGAAGAAGCTAAAGGCATACTGGTGAGGAGCCAGGACATGAATTCCATGGAATTATCAGAAAATCTGGAAGCTATAGCCAGAGCCGGCGCAGGAGTAAACAACATTCCGCTGGATCGGTGCGCCGAGAAAGGCATCGTGGTATTCAATACCCCGGGAGCCAATGCTAACGCTGTAAAAGAGCTGGTATTGGCCGGCCTTCTTCTCTCGGCGAGAAATATCCCAAGAGCTTTGTCATGGGCCTCTTCCCTGACTGAGAACGTCAGCGCCGCCGTAGAAAAAGGCAAGTCTCAGTTTGCCGGCAGAGAGATTTCAGGCAAGACCCTCGGAGTAGTAGGCCTTGGAGCCATAGGCAGAAAAGTAGCAAGCTCAGCCCATGCCCTGGGAATGAACATCGCCGGCTACGATCCTTATTTCAAAGGAGATATGGAAGGAGTCGCCATATATAGCGATCTTAAAGATCTGCTTCCTCTGTGCGATTACGTCACCATCCACGTTCCGGCTTCCGATTCGACTAAAGGAATGTTTAACGACCAGCTGTTTTCCCTGATGAAGGATTCATCTGTGCTCCTCAACTTTTCCAGAGATAAGCTTGTAAATGAATCCGATCTCTTGAAAGCATTGGAAGACGGCCGTCTGGCCGGCTATGTCACCGATTTTCCAAACGACTCTCTGGTGGGAAAAGATAAGGTCATACTGCTCCCTCATCTCGGCGCATCTACGGCAGAAGCAGAAGACAACTGCGCTTCCATGGCTGTAGAGCAGATGATGGACTTCTTTGAAAACGGAAACATCAGAAATTCCGTCAACTTCCCGGCGGTAGACATGGGTCCTATAGAAGATAAAGGCCGCATCGCTCTCTTCGTAAAGGCACAGGCCGTAGAACGGCTTCTTGCGGCTGAGGAATTCAGTGGAATAAAAATACTCAGAAGCGCAGGCGGCGTCAAAGGCACGTACGGCTATGTTCTGCTGGAAACGGAGGCCGACCGTATTTCATCAACATTGTTCTATGGTCCCGACATCATCAGGTCCAGAGGCATCCGTCATTTGCCGTAAAAATAAGAAGATACTGTGAATTTTTTGGATAATTGCTAATATTATATTGCATTTTATAATATATTTGTTATAATTGAGGTAAATAAGACAGCAAAGGGAGTGACAAGACAATGACAAAAAATCGCAGTAACTTTAAAATGGGTACCGTGGAGATGATAATCCTGTTCCTCTTGAACAAAAAAGATCTCTATGGTTATGAAATTACTTCGCTGGTGGAAAAATTATCCGAAGGCAATATCGGTATCACCGAAAGTACGCTTTATCCTACATTGTACAAGCTTCTGGGAAACAAATACATCTCAGACAGAGAAGTACAGGTCGGCAAGAGACGTACGAGAGTATATTATCATCTCGAAGAGACAGGCAAAGAACATCTGGAAAAACTGCTCACAGAATATAATAAGAATACCACCGGTATCTGCAAGATTCTGGCCTGTGATTCTATCGACGAGGATAAATAGTAATTATATAAAAAGATCAAAACACCGATCTCATTTATGAGGATCGGTGTTTTTATTTTTATCTGTAATAATCGGAAATTTCTCTATTTTTCATCCCTGTTTCTGAACAGCTTGTTGAACTCTATATATTGTTTCAGATGTTCAATGAGAGGAACGTCGGATTTAAACTGAAGGAACCAGTGATTCTTTCCGGCAGCCTCTATTGCGTTCTTCCTTATCTGAAGCTTGAGTTCCTCATATCTCACCATGATCTTGTTGTCGACCGCAAACTTGCGTATCTTAGAAACCACGCCCAGCGAGTATACTAAATCCACCGACATTATGCCGTAAAACATGCCTACTATAAAAGAGAACGCTATATTATGAGAAAACCATTCGAGAGCATCAGCCACATATGGATGTATCAGAAAATAGTATACTGCTCCCAGGAGCGCCCAGTATATGGAAAATCTCAGGCATATTATCCCCTGAAAATTATATTTTTCTTTTGAATAATCCCACAGCTTTATCTTCATGCCTTTTATGAATATGAGTCCGGCCACATATTCCATGGCCGTCATCACGAGAGCCATGACTATGAACAGAGCGATCTTGCTGCCCGCTGTCACCTCAGACATCAGAGCCGTATCTTCAAGTCCCGCAAGCAGATATAAGGCAGTGAGTCCAAAGCCGTAGAGAGGCAGGTAAGGTCCTATCATGAATCCGGGGTTGATCCATCTTCTCTCCTTATTGGCAGGAGAAAACCGTCTGTACATCACTTCCAGTCCCCATCCAAGCAGCGAACCGATGAAGAACAGAAAAGCGATCATCAAAAAATTGTTCACGAGGTTCACCTGCTATTCTTTTCCGTTATCGGCTATCAGATCTATAGCGTGATGAAGGTTGGATATGACGATCTCTCCGCACCCCTGCTGATATTCACCATCAAGGGACCAGGCCATATCTTCGCTGGCCCAGACTTTGAATTCCCCGGAATTTATGAAAGTCAGCTTATCGGATTCATATTTCTGAGTGGAGAGCACATATATGGTCTCCGTAAGTTCTATAAGATTCTTTGGCATATTTACCAGCAGAAGTTCAAACAACCCGTCTCCCATATCCACATATCTTGGATTCAGCGTAAGTATGCCGGCAAGAGATGTGGAATTGCTGACAGCCCCAAATATATAGTCGCCCTCATATACTGCTCCCCCTGCCTCTATCTTAAGATGCTGAGGCTTTATGGATGTGAGGCTGGTAACTCCCTCCAGTATATATGCCAGATGCCCCAGCATATTCTTAACGCTCTGCGGAGTACTGTAAGAAGTCTGAGTAAAAGCTCCGAAAGAGGCCACGTAAGAAAATTTTCTCCCGTTAAAACTTCCTATATCCAAAGATATGGCCTCTCCCTTTACTATATCCTGCGCCGCCTTCATTATATCGCTCGACAGCCCCAGACTGCTGGCAAAATCATTGGTGCTTCCTGCGGGAATATATCCTATAGGCACCTTTTTATCATTTTCGAGAAGTCCCGAAACCACTTCGTTAAAAGTTCCGTCTCCTCCTATACACGTTATCAGATCGAAGTCCCCGGCATATTGAGCCGCGTATAAAGTTCCGTCCCCCCTGGCCGTAGTAGTCAATACAGTAGACATGTATCCTTCCTTAGTAAAGAGATCTACTATATCCGTCAGATATCTGTTGGCTCTCTTCTTTCCCGAACACGGGTTAAGGATGATCAGGTTTCTCTTCATGTTTTCCCCCTCGTCTTCAGCCCGCAGAGGAATCCCCATGCCTGCACGCCAAAAACATTCGTAATTTATTCGATAATATTTTACAATCTTTTTACGTTCTTTACAAGAAAAATCTATATATGCAGGCAGTGAAGGAACAAATCACCGTCCCCATTATCATAGGAACCAAGAAGGAAACCGCCGTCCAGCCATAGCTTCCCGACTCTTTTTTTATAGACAGAAGCGTCGTAGCGCAAGGCCAGTGCATCAGAGAAAAGATTATCATATTTACGGCTGTCAGCATGGTCCATCCGTTATCTATAAGCAACTGATGGAAAAAGTTCAGGTCGCTGACCTCCCCTAAAGTTCCTGTGCTCATATAGATCATCATCGCTATGGGAAGGACTATCTCGTTGGCCGGTATACCTAATATAAAAGCGGCCAGTATCACGCCGTCAAGACCCATAAATCTGCCTACGGGATCGAGGAATGAAGACAGGTGAGCTATAAGACTCATATCTCCCACTGTTACATTGGCTAAGATCCATATGATCAGGCCGGCGGGAGCGGCCACGGCCACTGCTCTTGCCAGCACGAAAAGAGTTCTGTCCATTATAGATCTGACTATGACCTTTCCTATCTCCGGTTTTCGGTAAGGAGGCAATTCCAGCGTAAACGACGACGGCATGCCCTTTAAAAGCGTCTGAGACAATACTCTCGTAGCCAGAAAGGTGGCTCCTATACCAAGCATGATGGCTAAGGTCAGGATTGCTGCTCCTTTCCACCCTGATTCTGCTGCGAAGAACATGGTGATGACTGCTATCAGGAGAGGAAATCTGCCGTTGCACGGTATCAGAGAATTGGTTATCATAGCCAGGAGCCTTTCTCTCTTAGAATCTATTATTCTGCATCCTACTACTGCCGACGCATTGCATCCCAGTCCCATGCACATGGTCAGCGCCTGCTTTCCGCATGCTTTGCAGCATTTAAAGCATCGGTCCAGGTTAAAGGCTATTCTCGGCAGAAATCCCCAATCCTCCAGCAGCGTAAAGAGCGGAAAGAAGATAGCCATAGGAGGCAGCATCACAGATACTACCCATGCAAGTACTCTGTACATTCCATACGCCAGCATATCGCAAATGCCGATCGGTATGCCCAGATCTATAAGACCGCTGTGAAACGGTTCTTCTAAAGAAAACAGAGCTCTGCTCAGAATATCGGACGGATAATTGGCGCCCTGCACCGTCAGCCAGAAGATAATCAGAAACATCATCGCCATTATGGGAAATCCCACTACCGGATTGGTCAGCGCCCTGTCTATCTTTATGCTGGTATCTTCCTTCTCATTATCCCTTATGACTACGCCGGCTGCGATCTCCTGAGCCTGCGCGGCTATTTCATCCGGATCTTTCAGAAGATCAGGATCATAACCGGAAGTTCTCTCATATGTTCCTTCTCTTTCTGTAAGCTTTATGACAGCGTCACTCAGATTTTTCTTTATCAGTTTCTTTTCGGAAGATTCTGTACTCACCACCTGTACTCCGAGTATTTGGGAGAGTTTCTTCGTATCTATTGAAAGGCCTCTTTTTCTGACCTGATCCATAAGATTTACGCAGATTACTACGTCGTTCCTGTGCTTGAGTATCTGCAGAACTAAAATCAGATTTCTCTCAAGGCAAGTGCCGTCGCACACTACGATGACACCGTCTGCCTGCGGATCGCAGATCTGATCTCTGGCGACTTCTTCTTCCATAGATGAAGCGGCAAGAGAATAACATCCCGGAGCATCTATCAGTTTTATGTTTACAGCTCCGCGCTGCGATATTCCTATATCTTTCATGAAGGCTTTTGCCCCGGCAGTATCCTCGGTCTTCCATATGCCTTCTGCATTGGCTACAGTCTTGCCCGCCCAGTTGCCTGTATGCTGCTTCATCCCTGTCAGACAGTTGAATATGGTGCTCTTCCCTACATTAGGATTGCCTGCCAGCACTATTTCTATCATTTTTTCTTCTCTCATGGCATAGGCGCCTCCACCATGATCTGCGATGCGTCCTCTTTTCTTATGGCTACCACTGCCCCACGTATCTTATATGCGTAAGGATCTCCCAGCGGACTCCTCAGCACACATTTTACTTTCGTTCCCTCGACGAGTCCCAGATCCTTGAGCCGCCTGCTTTTTTCACCTATCTTAGCTACAACGGCCTCCTCGTCTATATTCAATCTATTCAAACCTATCATGGAAAAACAGTTCCTTTCATAAATTCTGCTATTGTTAACTTATGAAAGAAGATCGTCGGCTGTGAAAGCAGATATCGATAAATTATTGACAAATATTTCTTGTCGTGATAGCATTGTGTAAAATATACATTAAGAAGAATGACTCTACCGCTTAATCACAGAGGAACTATGGGAGGAGCAGCCAGTATGAAAAATATACTGAAAGAATTAAAAAAATATTTGGGCATATTGGCGTGTATAGCCATAGCTGCAATATATACGATAGCTCTGGTGAATTTCGCGGATAATTCGAAGACGCTGCCTCCTGTCGTAGCGGTTGATACGACAAGCGTCTTATGTATCTTTTTCTGGTGCAAAGAGACTTCGTTTTTCAGAAAGAATCTCGGCAGCAAATTAGAAAAGATGATTGCGTTAATATCTGTAATTGCTCTTGTCGGCATTATCATATACAGATGGATATCGTTTTCTGATATGAAAGAAACGCCGCTTTGGCTGGCCGTATTACCTGCATGGTTTTTCGTAGCGATGGTGATAATCGTCTACAGGCCTAAAAATAAAAATCAGTGATTGAAATCCCACTCGAAAAGTATATTTTGAATGAAATGAGTATATGAAAACCCACTCGAAATGCATGTTTATGTCATAGCGAGTG
The DNA here is from genome assembly GCA_000435715.1 of Firmicutes bacterium CAG:145. Classification (GTDB taxonomy): domain Bacteria; phylum Bacillota; class Clostridia; order Peptostreptococcales; family Anaerovoracaceae; genus Fimisoma. Next base: position 234,012 of record FR882595.1, on the reverse strand, counting down.
GGCTTTATCCCCCTCGATCAGCTTATTTTAAGTAATTCGAGGGGGTTTTCATATATTTTCTTTCCCATATTTCTCTATCTGTCCGGGAAATTATCCTCTGTCTACCTTCTGCTCGCAGTAGACGCACCTGTAGGCTCCGCCTCCGGCAGCCTTGAACATCTGCTTCAGCTCCTGTTCCGTGCGGGTTATGCACTTGGAGTTCTTGCAGCACATGTCGCCTCCGGCAATTACCACCTCTTCCGCAGCCTTGGCCGGGCGGGGATTCTTCTCTGCTTCGGACAGAAGCTTGAGTATCAGCGCCATCCTCATGTACTTGCCGTTGAGAGCTTGTCTGAAATAGCAGGCCCTTGGGTCATCGTCCACGGCCACCGATATTTCGTTCACCCTCGGCAGCGGATGGAGTATGGCCATCTTCTCGTCGGCGTGAGCCAGCTTTTCGGGCGTGAGGATATAGCTGTCCTTGAGTCTTTCGTACTCTTCGAGACTGTCAAACCTCTCTCTCTGGACGCGAGTCATGTATAATACGTCAAGTCCCGGCAACGCCTGCTCGAGAGAGCCTATCTCCTCATATTCCATGCCCTTCTTGTCCATCACGTCTTTTTTGATATAGCCCGGCAGCCTCAGCTCGTCAGGTGAGATGAGGACTATCTTGATGCCCTTTCTCTCCGACATGGCCTCTATCAGCGAGTGAACGGTTCTGCCGTATTTAAGGTCGCCGCACATGCCTATGGTAAGATCGTTCAGCCTTCCCTTCTCTCTGTAAATGGTAAGTATGTCTGCCAGAGTCTGAGTCGGGTGGTTGTGGCCGCCGTCTCCTGCGTTTATTACGGGTATGGAGGCGTTTCTCGAAGCTACCAGAGGCGCCCCCTCCATAGGGTGGCGCATGGCTATGATGTCGGCGTAGCAGCTGATTATCTTGGCCGTATCTGCAACGCTTTCTCCCTTTGAAGAAGACGAGCTGGCCGCCTCCGAAAAGCCTATGACGTTGCCGCCAAGCTCGTACATGGCGGCCTCGAAGCTGAGTCTTGTTCTGGTGGACGGCTCGAAGAACAGGGTGGCAAGCTTCTTGCCTCTGCACTTCTGTGAGTATTCTTCGGGATTTTCTATTATGTCCATCGCCGTATCTATGAGTCTATCCAGTTCCTCGGCAGTGAAATCCAATATGCTTATGAGACTTCTCATTTGCTTCTCCTTTTATTTTATCCAGCTTTCGTCGGACGGGTTGTCTCTGAACTTGATCAGCCGCTTTATGTCCTCCTGCTTGATATAGCCCTCGTCGGCCGCCACCTGCGCGATGACGTCGAAGTTGGTGAGGGAGACGTTCTTGACTCCCGCTTCCTTGAGCCTTTCTAAGCCCTTAGCCATGCCGTAAGTAAATATGCTCACTACTCCCAGCACTTCCGCCCCCTCTTCTCTCAGGGCGTTTACCGCGTCGATGACGCTTCCGGCGGTGGAGATCAAGTCTTCCACCACTACCACCTTCTGGCCTTTTTCCAGACGGCCTTCTATCCTGTTCTGCCTGCCGTGATCCTTGGCTCCGGAGCGGACGTATCCCATAGGTATGCCTAAAATATGAGCCGTTATGGCTGCATGGGCTATGCCTGCCGTAGCAGTTCCCATCAGCACCTCTGCCTCAGGGTAGTTTTCTCTTATCACCTGCGCCAGACCTTCTTCCACATCGTTTCTGGCCTCCGTCGAGGTCAGGGTCAGTCTGTTATCGCAATATACAGGGCTCTTGATTCCGCTGGCCCATGTAAACGGCTCCTCCGGGCGGAAAAACACCGCTTTTATAGCCAGCAAATCCTTTGCTATGGTCTTTTCTATGTTGTTTGCCATCTCTTCCTCCTAATCCAAAAACTCTCTGAGACATCTTTCGTAAGCTTCCACCGGGTCGTCAGCCAGCGTTATGGGTCTTCCCACCACTATGTAGTCGGCTCCTATCTTCTTGGCTTCCTCCGGAGTCATTACACGCTTCTGGTCGTCGGCCACGCTGCCTGCGAAGCGGACTCCGGGAGTGACGGTCAGGAAGTTCTTGCCGCATACTTCATGTACTTTTTCCGCTTCCATAGGCGAGCACACTACTCCGTCCAGCCCTGCCTGCTCCGCCGTCTTGGCGTAGTGCATTACCACGTCTTTCATGTCTTCTTTTATCAGCAGGTCCTTTTCCATGGCCGTCTGATCGGTGGAGGTGAGCTGTGTCACCGCTATCAGTATCGGCCTGGTGCCGTCTTCTCTCGTCAGGCCTTCGAGAGCCGCCTTCATCATGGCGGTGGTTCCCGCCGAATGAACGTTGCACATGTCTATATCCAGCTTAGAAAGAGCCGCCATGGCCTTCTTTACGGTGTTTGGTATGTCGTGAAGCTTGAGGTCCAAGAATATCTTATGGCCTCTCTTCTTTATATCTCTGACTATTTCGGGAGTCTCCGAAAAAAACAGCTCCATTCCTATCTTTATGAAAGGCTTTTTCTCCGTGAATTTGTCCAGAAACTCAAATGTCTTTTCCGCGCTGTCAAAGTCGCACGCCACTATAACATCTTTTCCCATCAGATGGCACCTCCGATTATTTCTTCAAGTGATTCTATTTTATATTTCTTCATCGCCTCAGGCAGAGAATCCACTATGTCTCTGCACGCATAAGGATTGACAAGGTTTGCGGCGCCTACCTGCACCGCCGTAGCTCCGGCCAGCATCATCTCTATCACGTCTTCTGCCGTGGAAACGCCTCCCATTCCCACCACCGGTATATTTACTGCCGAAGCCACCTGATAGACCATTCTCAGGGCTACCGGAAAGACTGCGCTGCCTGAAAATCCTCCCATGGTGTTGGCCACCACAGGCTTCTTTGTTTTAAGGTCTATCCTCATTCCAAGAAGGGTGTTTATAAGGCTTACTCCGTCTGCCCCCTCCGCCTCGCAGGCCTTTGCTATGGAAACTATATCCGTAACATTTGGGGACAGCTTTATGATGACCGGCTTTTTCGTGACCTTTCTGACTTCTCTTGTCACCTCTGCCGCCGCTTCAGGGCAGGTTCCGAAAGCCATTCCCCCTCCGTGGACGTTGGGGCAGCTTATGTTTACTTCCAGCCAGCCTATCTGGTCGCAAGGGTCCAGCTTGCGGCAGATTTCTACATACTCGTCTGTGGAAAAGCCGCTGACGTTGGCCATGACCTTTTTGTCGAAGCACTTGGCCAACTTAGGCAGCTCTTCTTCTATGACCTTATCCACTCCCGGGTTCTGGAGTCCCACCGAGTTTATCATGCCGGCCGTACATTCGGCTATCCTCGGCGTAGGGTTGCCGAACCTGGGCTTGGCGGTAGTTCCCTTGAACGAAAAGGTTCCCAGCCGGTTTATATCATACAGCTGTGCAAACTCGTATCCGTACCCGAATGTTCCGCTGGCGGCCATCACCGGGTTGTCGAGAGTTATGCCGCATAAGTTTACCTTCATTTCTGCCATATCACTTCTTCCTTTCTCAGCACCGGGCCGTCCTTGCATATTCTCTTGCTGCCGTATAAAGTCTCGCAGGAGCATCCCATGCAGGCTCCGAACCCGCAGCCCATTCTCTCCTCAAAGCTCAGCTGCCCGCCGGTTACCGACGCGTCCGCCACAGCCCTTAGCATGGCCTCAGATCCGCAGGCGTAGAAATAAGAATAATCATCGCCCATGGCCGCCGTTACGAAGCCCTTAATGCCATAGGAGCCGTCTGCCGTAGTCACCTTTACCTCGGCTCCCAGAGCCTTGAATTCCTCTTCATAAAACATCTCGGAGGCAGTATTGAAGCCTAATATGACCGTCGGCTTCTTTCCCGCTTCTATCAGCTTCTTGGCCAGAAGATACATGGGTGGCACGCCGGCTCCTCCTCCGATGAGCAGCGGCGCTTCCCCCGATTCTTCGAGGCTGTAGCCGTTGCCTAAGCCCGTCAAAACATCCAGCTCCTGGCCCGGCTCCATCAGGGCCATTTCCTCCGTGCCCTTGCCCACTATCTTATAAATTATGGTAAGCCTGTCTCCTGTAAGGTCGCATACGGATATGGGCCGTCTCAGGAACAAGCCGTTTAGCTTGATGTTGACAAACTGTCCCGGCCCGGCGATGTCCGCCGTATCTCCTGTCAGCACCATTCTCATGACGCCTTCTGTCAGCTTTTCATTGGCTGTTACAGTAAATATTCCCTGCTTCATTTCTTCTCCTTTACGCGTCAATCGTTGAAATCTTAAGTGTGGTCTCTTCCAGCACGTCCAGCAGAACCTTCACCGTGTCCAGCGCCGTAAATATGTTTACGTTGTTCTCCGTGGCGTACTTTCTTATCTCGTAGCCGTCGTTCATAGAGCCCGCCGACCCTATGTCGCTGGTGTTTATCACGTAAGCTATGTGTCCCTGACTTATGGAGCTGTGTATCTCCTCAGAGCCTTCGCTTATCTTTCTGAGTATTCTCGTCCTGATGCCGTTGTCCTTGAGGAATCTTGCCGTGCCTTCCGTGGCCTCTATGTTGAATCCCAAGTCGTAGAAGCGGCGTATCAGCGGCAAGGCTTCTTTCTTATCCTTGTCGGCTATGGTGGCGAAGACGGTTCCGTAGTTCTGTAGCTTCATGCCGGAAGCCTGCAACGCTTTGAACAGAGCCCTGTTGAGCTTGTCGTCGTAGCCGATGGCCTCTCCCGTGGACTTCATCTCCGGCGACAGGTAAGCGTCCAGCCCTCTTATCTTGTTGAAGGAAAATACCGGAACCTTGACGTACCACCTCTTCTTTTCTTCCGGATACAGGTCGAACAGCCCCTGCTCCTTGAGGCTCTTTCCCAGTATGACCTCCGTAGCAATGTCGGCAAGGCTGTAACCTGTGGCCTTGGACAGGAACGGAACAGTTCTTGATGATCTCGGGTTCACCTCTATGATGAAGACGTTTTCGTCCTTGTCTACTATGAACTGTATATTGTACAGCCCTATTATTCCTATGCCCAATCCCAGCTTCTTGGCGTAACCCAGTATGGTGCCCTTGACCTTGTCTGAAATGCTGAAAGCCGGATACACGCTTATGGAGTCGCCGCTGTGAATACCGGTTCTCTCTACCAGCTCCATGATGCCCGGCACGAATACGTCTCTGCCGTCGCATATGGCGTCCACTTCCACCTCTTTGCCTATTATGTACTTGTCTACCAGCACAGGCTTATCTTCGTCTATCTCCACCGCAGTCTTGAGATACTGTCTCAGCTGTTTTTCGTCGGCCACTATCTGCATGGCTCTTCCGCCGAGGACGAAGCTCGGCCTTACCAGAACGGGATAACCTATGCGAGCCGCAGTCCTGACTCCGTCTTCGATGTTGGTGACGGCGGCGCCCTCCGGCTGAGGAATGTTCAAGTCTTTAAGTATCTTCTCGAAGCTGTCTCTGTTTTCGGCTCTTTCTATGGCCCGGCAGTCGGTTCCTATAATCTTGACACCCCTGTCCATCAGAGGCTGAGCCAGATTTATGGCCGTCTGGCCTCCGAGGGAAGCGATGACTCCCTCCGGCTGCTCAAAGTCTATGACGTTCATAACATCTTCCACCGTCAGCGGCTCGAAGTAGAGCTTATCGCCTGTGGTGTAGTCGGTGGAAACGGTCTCCGGGTTGTTGTTTATGATTATGGCTTCATAGCCGGCTTTTTTGATGGTCGTTACGGCGTGAACCGTGGAGTAGTCGAATTCCACTCCCTGACCTATTCTTATGGGTCCTGCCCCAAGAACTATTATCTTCTTCTTTTCGGTCTTTACGGAAGCGTTTTTGCCCTGATACGACGAATAGAAGTAAGGTATATAGGCTCCCGTATGGAAAGTGTCCGCCATCCTGTAGACCGGCGTTATCGCCTTTTCTTTTCTTATTTTATAAATCTCTTCTTCTTTCTTTCCCCACAGCCCCGCTATGTACTCGTCGGAAAAGCCCATGGCCTTGGCCTCTGCCAGCGCCTTTTCATCTCCGACTTTTTCGGCAAGCTCTCTTTCTTTTTCAACTATCTTTTTGACAGAGTTTAAGAAAAATTCCGTTATCTTGGTCACCTCGTGTATCTTTTCCACTTCGACGCCTCTGCGCAGCAGCTCTGCAACGGCGAATATGTTGTCGTCTCTGAACTCTTCTATGTATCCGAAAAGCTCTTGGTCCGTCTTGTCATCGAATTTCTCAAGGTGAAGGTGACATGCCCCTGTCTCGAGGGAGCGGACGGCCTTAAGCAGACATTCTTCCAGATTTGAGCCTATGCTCATGGCCTCTCCGGTGGCTTTCATCTGGGTTCCCAGCAGGTTAGGCGCCTGAGTGAACTTATCAAACGGGAATCTCGGCACCTTGGCTACCACGTAGTCCAATACAGGTTCGCAGGCAGCCGTAGTCTCGGCAATCTCTATCTCGTCTAAAGTCATTCCCACGGCAATCTTTGCCGTAACTCTGGCTATAGGGTAGCCGCTGGCTTTGGACGCCAGCGCC
>FR882595.1:219389-227563 GCA_000435715.1 Firmicutes bacterium CAG:145 | reverse complement strand
GCTGGCTTTGGACGCCAGCGCCGACGAGCGGGAAACTCTCGGGTTTACCTCTATAAGGTAGTATTTTCCGGTTACTGGCTCCAGCGCAAACTGGACGTTGCAGCCGCCCTCTATCTTAAGCTCCCTGATTATCTTTATGGCGCTGTCGTTGAGTCTCTTGTGTTCTTCGTCGGTTAGAGTCATTATGGGTGCTACGACTATGGAGTCTCCCGTATGCACCCCCACCGGGTCTATATTTTCCATTCCGCATATGGTGATGGCTCTGTCCGAGGAGTCTCTCATCACCTCGAATTCTATTTCTTTGAAGCCTTTTACGCTCTTTTCCACCAGCACCTGATGAACAGGCGACAGCTTAAAGGCGTTTACGGCTATTTCTTTCAGTTCTTCTCTGTTTTCGGCGAATCCGCCTCCCGTTCCGCCGAGTGTAAAGGCCGGTCTCAGGACTACCGGGTATCCTATCCTTTCGGCAGCCTGCTCCGCCTGTTCCATGTCGTAGGTTATCTCAGACGGAATGGTAGGCTCCCCTATCTCCTGACACATCTCCTTGAACAGCTCTCTGTCCTCCGCTCTCTCTATGCTGGCGCTGCCGGTTCCCAAAAGCTTTGTGCCGCACTCCTTGAGCACTCCCTTTTTCTCCAACTGCATGACCAGATTGAGGCCTGTTTGGCCTCCTATTCCCGGCACTATGGCGTCCGGCCTCTCGTATCTGAGAATCTTGGCTATGTACTCTAAGGTCAGAGGCTCCATGTAGACTTTGTCGGCTATGGAAGTGTCGGTCATTATGGTTGCCGGGTTGGAATTTACCAGCACCACCTCGTAGCCTTCTTCCTTCAGCGCCAGACATGCCTGAGTTCCGGCATAGTCGAATTCGGCCGCCTGCCCTATGACTATAGGCCCTGAGCCTATTATCAATATTTTTTTAATATCAGTTCTCTTTGCCATACCGCTCATCTCCTTTTATTTATAAACGATTTTGCCGTCGCATACTGTCAGCATACATTTTCCGCGTACTTTTGCTCCCTCGAAAGGAGTTGCTCTTCCCATGGAAACAAATTTATCAGGTTCTATGACCGTCTCCTCCATGCTCCATATGGAAAAGTCGTTCCCAAGGGGTATTCCGAACCGCTTTCTCGGGTTCGTCACCATCAGCTCCATCAGCTTTTCGGCCGTTATTATTTCTTTTTCCACCAAGTGGGTCCACAGCAGCGGAAAGGCGGTTTCGAGGCCCACTATGCCGAAGGCGCTGTCCTTGAGGCCTTTGGCTTTTTCTTCCTTGGAATGGGGCGCGTGGTCGGTCGCTATAATATCTATGGTTCCGTCCTTTATGCCTTCTATGAGGGCTTCTCTGTCCTCCCTGCCTCTCAGCGGCGGATTCATCTTAAACCTGCCGTCTTCTCTGAGATCGCTGTCGTCCAGCACCAGATAGTGAGGCGCGGTTTCGCAGGTCACGTCTACTCCGTCCCTCTTGGCCGCTCTTATGATTTCCACGCTTTCTTTGGCGGATACATGGCACACATGATAGGCGCAGCCCGTCTCCTTGGCCAGCTTCAAGTCGCGGGCTATCTGTCCGAACTCGCTTTCTGAGCAAATGCCTCTGTGTCCGTGGGCGGCGGCGTACTCTCCGTCATGTATGTAGCCGCCCCTGAGGAGGCTGTTGTCCTCGCAGTGGGCTACTATCAGCTTACCCAGCCGCGCCGCCTCTGTCATGGCTTTCCTCATCATGTCCGAATCCTGTATTCCTCTGCCGTCATCGGAAAATGCGATGGCATCGTCTCTCATGGCAGCCATGGGCACCAGCTCCCGTCCCATTTCTCCGGCAGTGATGGAAGCGTACGGATACACCGGTACGACTGCGTCCCTGTCTATAATATCCTGCTGTATTTTCAGGGTTTTAGGACTGTCCGGCACGGGATTCAGGTTTGGCATGGCGCACACTGCCGTAAATCCGCCTGCCGCCGCTGCCCGGCTGCCGGTAGCTATAGTTTCTTTATAAGAAAATCCCGGTTCTCTGAAATGCACGTGTACATCGCAAAAACCGGGAAAAATATAATATTTCTGATGATTAAATTGTCTGACGGTCTCAAAGGCGTCGTCTTCTAAGCAAAAAACTCCGTCGCCCGAAAAGTTCTTCGGAAGTATTTTCTTCGTTTTGTCAAACTCTCTCATGAATGTTCCTTTCCAACAAAAAAGTCCTGCTCAAGCGGCAAGACAAATACGCACAGCATCAGATACAGCCTAAGACTGCACCCAGAACATATTTACTAAATCTTGCCGATCTCTCTGTATCGTTTTTAAAGATTTATCTTAATAAGGTTACCACATAGGCGGGTGATTGTCAAGAAAAAAGATTAACTTATGCCGGCCGCTCAATCGTGGTTTCCTACGGCTTTGCGGGGGCCGCCCCTGCAAATCAGCCTGTATTCAAGAACATTGCAGGGGCAAAACGCGACAAGGCGCCTTCCGGCGCCTTGATATTATCCTATCCCTGTATCTGTCCTGAGTTCAGCCTGTCGAAGTAGCTCTTGGTCTCCGCTACGACGATTCCGCTCAAAGCAAGCAATGCTATAAGGTTCGGTATGGCCATGAGTCCGTTGAAGATATCCGCTATGGTCCATACGGCAGAAACCGTGAGGAACGGTCCTATGAGCACTGCCAATATGTAGAGCCACCTGTATACCTTTACCGTAGTCATGTTGCCGTTGCACAGATATTCGAGACATCTTTCGCTGTAATAGTCCCATCCCAATATGGTGGTGAATGCGAAGAAGGCCAGACTTACCATCAGTATTGCCGAGCCTACTCCGCCAGACCACGGCAGGCCGTTGGCAAATGCAACGGAAGTAACGTCGACGCCATCCAGTCCTTTTTCTATGGCGACATCATAAGAACCGGTGACCATGATGGTGGTTCCTGTCATTGCGCAGATTATTACTGTATCTATGAAAGTTCCGGTCATGGATACAAGGCCCTGTCTTACAGGCTCCTTAGTCTGGGCTGCCGCCGCCGCTATAGGAGCGCTTCCCAGACCTGCTTCGTTGGAAAAGATTCCACGGGCAACGCCTTTTTGCATGGCCATCATCATGGCTCCGAGGGCTCCTCCTGCCACCGCTTCAAGGCCGAAAGCCCCGCGGAATACGGCAGACACGGCTGCCGGTACAGCTTCTATATTGTATATAAGTATGCTTACGCACACTATGACGTACATTATGGCCATAAACGGCACTATTATGGTTGTAACGCTTGCGATTCTTTTGAGTCCGCCTATTACCACCAGCGCCGTAACCAGAGCAACTACTACTGCCGTCGCCACGGTGGCGATGGAATACTCATTGCCGAACAGGCTTACCATGTGCTCCGAGTTGGGGTCGAAAAAGCCCTTCGTAGCCGAGGCTATTCCGTTTACCTGAGTGATGGTTCCGATACCCAGCAATCCTGCACCTACTGCAAATACTGCGAAAGTCTTTGCCAGCCATGACCACTTCTTTCCCATTCCTCTTTCTATGTAGTAGAAAGGGCCGCCGAGAAATCTTCCGCCGCCTTTGTCCTCTCTGAACTTAACTGCCAATACGCCTTCGGCATACTTGGTAGCCATTCCGAGACAGGCTGCCACTATCATCCAAAACAAGGCTCCCGGGCCGCCGGCAACTACCGCCGTTGCCACTCCTACGATGTTTCCGGTACCTATGGTGGCTGCCATTGCAGTGCAGAGAGCTCCGAAGCTGCTCACCTCTCCTATGCCGTCTTCTTCATTTTTCACCATGTACTTGAGCGCTTTCCCCAGCTTTCTGAACTGAAGAAGACCAAGCCTGACGGTCAAATAGATTCCCGTACCCATTATGAGTACGATCAGCGGAATACCCCAAACCAGATCGTCAACCGCCACTAAAAACTCTGTAAATTTTTCCATTTTTTCTCCTCCGTATGACGCGAGTTGCCGAGGCGGCGCCCGCATCCTTAATAAAAATAAAAAGCCGATAAAATCGACTTTCCGGAGAGGTTCGTGCAAATAATATAAAAACTATCTGCTCTGTCCTTTTGCCTGAGAGATTACATACGAGATTTTCGGTCAGTGCGTTCTGAATCCGTATGCGTACACCTTCGGCGCCCTTTATGAGGGACTCTCCAGAGAATCATAGCTTTTTTCGCCCATAATGTGACCGAGGGCTCAAACAAACTAATGAAGATATATTATCATGGAAAAAGGTATTTTACAAGAAAATTTTACATAGTCTCATAAATTTTGCAAGCTTTGCCTGCCGAGCCTTTTATCACACCGCAAAAAAGCTGCCTGCGGAGTTAATCCGCAGACAGCCCGTGAGCTCTTTACAAGCAGCAGAACAACGGTATGCCTCCCATGTAGGCTCCGCCTCCGCAACAGAGATTGAGGCACAATATGGTGGAGCATATCTGCCCCGCATAATTCTGGCGCCCCATGGACGGATTTCCTCCGTAGCCGGCGCTTCTCTGCTGATATCTGGACTCGCCTCCCTGCAATTGGTTAAGCAGGCTTGCGTAGTAAAAATTGTTCGGTTCAAAAGCGCAGGCCGCCTTGGCGTGCTCGAGGGCAACGGCGTTGTTTCCCACCTTGTAATTGGCAAGAGCGCTGTAGTAATACCACGGGCCCTTTCTGTCTTTGACCTGCTCCAGCACATTGAGCCCTTCTCTGAAGTACCCGTTCTGGATATAGTTCAAGGCGGAGCGCATATACTGCTCGTCCTGACTTTCACCTTGACCTGCTTGTCCCTGCCTCTGGCCTCCGTAGCCCCCAAATCCGCTTCCGAAGCCCCAGAAGTCCTCTGCGCCCATCTGTCCCTGCTGAACCTTGCCTTGACGCTGGTCCATTATAATCCGGTAGGCCTGCTGAACTTCTTTGAACTTTTCTTCATAGGCTGCCTGATTCGGGCTTCCCACGTTGGCGTCGGGATGGTACTTACGGCTCAGTTTTCTGTATGCTTTTTTAATTTCATCATCCGTAGCGTTGTAGCTTACGCCCAGCACTTTATATGGATCCATTTATATCTTTAAATCTCCTCTTCTATTTCTTTTTCCATGGGCTCAGGGTCTCCTCCTCCGGCGGCCACCTTGGCCTTTCCGAACCTTACCCAGACTCCCGAATATAGAATGTTTCTCAATATCTCCACGTGCTCTACCAGAGGAAGCCTCTCGAAGGCGTCCGTGCATTCGCCTATCATTAAAAGCAGCAGCTTGAGCACTTGCTTTTCAAAATCTTCGTTCTGATATATCTCCTTGAACGGATTGTAAGCGCCGCTCTTGATATCCTTTTCTATGTCCTCGTATGCGTCCAGCAAATATATGTATTTGCCCAGATAGAAGCCTATCTTGTACAGGTCTTCTTTCCACATGTCGTCTTCATATACGAAGACCTCACCCATTATTTCGCCGAATACTCTGGCGGCCCTGTCGATGTGAATGACCTTGGAGCTTTCGACTATGGAAAGCATGTTGAGCCGGCTTTCTATGAACTCTGCCTTTTGCGGATACTTCTTTTTTACCTTGGCGCACTTTCGCTTCAGTATTTTGGAAAGGAACCACTTGGAAAGCTTCTTTTCATCGTTCCAGTCGTCTGCGCATTTGTAGTAAGACAACAGTATGCACATGTCGCTGCAATACTCCGTTATCCGGTTTCGGCGGTGGCAGTGCTTTCTGGTAGGGTGCACTACGCATCTGCTGCATTCTTCCTTGTCTTCTGCGTCATACAGGTCGCTGAGCAGCATCACCAAGAAGGTCATGTCATAGTTCAGCGTCATTCTGCCGAAGGTTCCGTAGTCTTCTTTAAGCTGATGGCACAAGCCGCAGTAATAGCTTCTGTAATTCTCAAATTCCCTTATCTTCAATTCAGGCTTATTTACAAGCACATACCCAAACATTGCAGTTTTGTTCCCCTTTTTCGTTTATTCAACTCACATTGTATCAGAAAAAGCACAGCAAATGTGTGCTTTCTGTGAATTGTTGGTAATGCTTTCCCCTATTTGTCTGCTATTGACGGCTTCCGCAGCCTTCGACGCCGCAGCTCTCGCAGCTGCCGCTGCAACCCTCCGGCTTAGGCATACCGTCCTGCTTATTAGGGTTGTCTGCCTTCAGGCAAGCCTCGGCCATGCCGCTCAGGGCCGACGTGTCCAGACATTCGGCCATTCCCCTGTCGCAGGCCCTTGCAATCTCAGGGTCCATGGCAAGCTTAGCCACTTGCTTTATGCCATACTTTGAGGCTATGTCGTCGATGTGGCTCTCGCCGAATATCTTGTGCTCCTTTCCGCAGTCAGGGCACTTGAAATATGACATGTTTTCAACTATTCCTACGATAGGAACGTTCATCAGATCCGCCATCTTTACGGCCTTTTCCACTATCATGGAAACCAGCTCCTGAGGCGATGTCACTATCACCAGTCCGTCTATCGGGAGAGACTGGAATACCGTCAGCGCCACATCTCCCGTTCCCGGAGGCATGTCTACAAACATTACGTCTACATCGCCCCAGACTACGTCGTTCCAGAACTGTTCTATGACTCCCGAAAGCACCGGCCCTCTCCATACTACAGGGTCGGTATCGTTTTCGAGAAGAGAATTTATCGATATGAGCTCGATTCCGGTATCGCTTACTACAGGGAATATCTCCGTCTCGCTTCCCATTGCCTTCTGTACGGCACCGAATGCCTTTGGTATGGACGGCCCCGTTATATCGCCGTCCAATATGGCTGTCTTACACCCCATTCTATGGGTCGTCACTGCCAGCATTGAAGTTATGGAAGATTTGCCTACTCCGCCTTTTCCGGAAATTACTCCTATTACCTTTTTTACATTGGATTTTTTGTTCATTTCTTTTCCTCCTTCTGAGAGTACAAGAATATTATACCACCTCTGTCAAGTTTTAAGACAACCTTTTTCTTGCGTTAATCCTGATATTTGTCATATAATAAGATCATACGAAGTTTAAGGGGGTAAACCATGAAAGATAGCAAAAAGATCATCAAAAAGCCTGACGGATTCATATATTTCATCGCATATCATCTGGTAAAGCCTTTTCTCAGGATAAAATGCAAGGCATCTTATGATAAGAGTGGTCTTGAAGGTTTAAAAGGCCCGGCTCTTGTACTGTGTCCTCATGTCTCCAATATAGATTTTTTGCTGGTGGCTGTAGCTTTATACCCTGTCCGTCCCACTTTTGTAATAAGCGAACATTTTTTAGCCAGACCGAAGCTCCGCCGAATACTGACAAAGATGCATGTGATACCAAAGAAGATGTTCTGCCCCGATATAAAGACTATCATGAATATACTTCGGGCCAAGGACAGCGGCAATGTGACGGTTCTCTTTCCGGAAGGCCGTCTTCCGGCCATGGGTCACTCTCTGCAGATAACAGACGGTACAGCCGACTTAGTTAAGAGAATGGGTGTCGATGTCTATACAGTCACGGAAAACGGCGCCTACAAAACTTTTCCCAAGTGGGGAAAATCGGGCTTTCGGCCGGGACGTATAGAGGTGACTACTTCAAAGCTCTTTGACGCCCACAGCATTTCGTCCATGACGTCAGAGGAGATAGAAAGCGCCATAGAAAAAGCTCTTTTTCACGATGAGGACGTCTTATTTGAAGACGTATATTACAAATGTAAGTCTCCGGCTCTCGGCCTTGACGGAATCTTGTACAAGTGTCCCGTATGCAGGGCCGAGTTCACCATGAATTCAGGCTCATGGGACATAACTTGCAGCGCCTGCGGCTTCAAATCTGAGCTGGACAATTATTACAGACTTCACGGGGGACCCTTCGAAAAGATCAATGACTGGTACTTCTGGCAGCAGTCGGAAATAGATGTAACCCGGCCTCTCGAAAGTCAAACCGTGCTGGCGGCGGCAGATGAGGACGGCAATCTCGACAGAGACGCCGGCTCCGGTGTCATCCGGATGGATCGTGGGACGATTTCCTACGAAGGGACCTGTTTCGGCCAGCCTTTCAGTTTTTCTGAGAATGTCTCGGATATCAAGGCTCTGCCTGTCAGTGTAGGAGATCACTTCGATCTATATCACAAGAAAAAGATGTACAATTTCAGGCTCATGCCTGATCCTAGGACCGTCATAAAGTGGAGCATGTACATGGATAAGGTGACGGCGGAGTCACGACAATAAATCCATGCAAGACGAATTCGGCCTGCCCCTTAGGG
>FR882595.1:218609-219360 GCA_000435715.1 Firmicutes bacterium CAG:145 | reverse complement strand
TTAGGGGCAGGCCGTTTTATCACTTCGAGTCTCTCATCCGCACCAGTCTGCGTACGAGTTCGTTCAGCTTGTATATGCGTTTTGACACTATATATGTGTTTTCTTCTCTGTGCATGAAAATCGTGTTCAGGGTTTTGTCGAGGGAATTGCATATGCCGTCTACGGTTGCCGTCAAATCTTCCGTGCCTCTCGGCTCGTCGGAGGTGCTGTAATCTATGTCGTATCGGTAGTCGATTCCAAACAACTCTTTGACCTTAGCCGTCAGCCTGTTCTTCACATCGTTGGCATGAAGCCTCGCCACCTCTTTGTTTTCCCTGAGAGCCGGAGGGAGAGCTTCCGTCTCCTCGTGTATCTGCTTGAAGAAATCCTTGATTTCCGCAAATTTTTTGTCGAATTCCGCCCCCGTCATGGAAAGAGCTTTTCTGTAGAGCGTAACTTCCGCCAAAGCGCTTTTCACTATGTCTTGCAGCTTCAGCTCGGCAGATTCCCGCAGGATATTGCCGGTCTCTGCGCTGAGCTCTGCCAGCACAGATTCTTTAAGCTTATCTATTCCCTGTCCTGTCTTGGCGCTGACAGGAAACAGCATCACCTTGTCCACTTCCATAATCTCTGCTATGAACTTTCCGCAGTAGTCCAGATATGCCTTAAGATCCTCCTGAGCAATCACATCTATCTTGTTCACCGCAAAGTAAAACTTGGCGGCGTGCTCTCTGGCATTTTTGAGGAAATCAATCTCTATTTGATTTATGGG
>FR882595.1:216574-218573 GCA_000435715.1 Firmicutes bacterium CAG:145 | reverse complement strand
AAAGAGTGAAGATTACGGCGTCGCTCTCCTTTACAAAGGCATAGGCCTCCTCTGAGTTCTTTTCGTGCAGCGAGCCTACCCCCGGCGTATCCACAAAGGTCAAGTTGTGTCGCAGGAATTCCGATGGGCATTTTATGGCCACCTTGGTAACATCCAAGTGATTGTCCTGATTTTCTTGCTCGTTTACAAAGGCGGGAATTTCTCCGAAGGTCACCTGCTCGACTCTTCCGTTGCCGAAGTATACGGCCGCTTCCTCTTCTCCGTAATCCACCGTCGTCACTACGGCGGTCACGGGAACTATGCCGACCGGCAAAATGTCGCATCCCAATATGCCGTTTACCAATGCGCTCTTCCCGCGCTTAAACTGGCCTATCACAGATACGGTCATATGCTGCTCCTCCAGCTTCTTTCTCAAAGCCGTAACTCGAGCCAGTTCGCTGCCTATTATCTCATAGCCCTCAAAAAGCCTTTCCGTTTCTTTTACTTTTTGCAAAATAGACTGTTCCATCTTTATACTCCGCTTTTATTTATAGAATATGCAGGCTGCGCAGGCCGGATTTGATTTTCTCTGCTCTTCGTCGCAGTAAACCGGAAAGAGGGCCAGATTATGAGCCAGCTTATCTCCCCTGAGTGATTTGAGCGCCGCTATCTGGCACAACGTACCCACAAACTCGGTGTGCTTTCCTTCCTTGACGCTGCGCATGGTTGCCCTGTATATAGGCGCCATATCCCGCTTTCTGACGTCCTCTGCCGCTTCAAAAAATTCTTCAAATTCAGGAAGCAGGACCTCGTTGTAAAGAGGGCAGAAAAGCATGCAGGCGTTGCACTTGTTGCAGCCGTTTTCATTTACATTAGGGCGGCGTTGGCCATCCGCGTCTTCCATCTTTACGCAAGCGTACTTGCAGGCCACCACGCAGGCGCCGCAGCCGTTGCAGTTTTTTATCCTTTCGGTCAGTTGCATGATTTGTCACCTCTATTTGAATTCTGTCATCTCTTCTAAGTATTTTTCTATCGGGATCCCCTTATATTTATCGGCGTTTTCAGTGTTTCTCAGTATAAGGCTTCTGACGGTCTTCATTGCAAAAGCCGTAGATTCCTGTAGCTTATGTCCGCCGAGAATGCTTCCCACGAGGAGAGCCGAAAAGATGTCTCCCGTTCCAGGAAACTGAACCGGCACGTATTCAAAAGGTATGCTGAAGTATTCTTCTTCCCCCGAATCATATCCGTAAACGCACGATTGGCCGTCTACCACTATACTGGTAACTATTACGGATTTTGCTCCCAGCGCTCTAAGCTCGTCCACTATTTCACGGGCCTGCGCCTCCGTCACCTCTTCCGCATCTCTATATTTTCCCGAAAGAAATACGGCCTCGGTAAAATTCGGCATTATTATGTCTGCCACGGAGCACAGCTGGCGCATGTAGCCCACCGTGCTTTCAGAGACTCCGTTGTAAAGAACGCCGTCATCGCCCATTATAGGATCCACGTAGATGTTCTTGCCCTCTTTCTGCTGTTCCCGGCAATACTCCGCCACAACCTTGACTTGCTCCTCGGACACTATGAGCCCCGTGCAAATGGCGTCGAAGGAAAACCCCAGCTCCTTCCAGACTTTCAGTGTGTTCTTCATGTATTCCGTCGTATCCAGTATCTCAAACAGCCCGTAGTCCAGCGTATTTGAAACCAGCGCAGTCGGCAAATTATATAAGTTAAAGCCCATGTGAGACATTATCGGTATCATGGCTCCGATGGAAATTTTTCCGTACCCGGCCATGTCTCCTACCAGCAGGACTTTCGCCCCTTCTTCTTTTACATGAACGATTTTTTTAGCTTTCATATGTATCATCGCTCCCTTTCGTTATTTCAGGCACAATGGGCGACTCGAGTGGTTCTCGCCTTCATCAATGCCACTAGGTTATTATACCAAAATATCAGCCGATGTTAAAGGGGTAATTTCGGTAGGCGCTGCCCTATCATCGCCCATACCAAAAACAGCGGCCGG
>FR882595.1:212038-216550 GCA_000435715.1 Firmicutes bacterium CAG:145 | reverse complement strand
CGGCCGGACGGCCGCTGTTTTTACGTTTCTCTTATTTTGCGTTGTGATCCATTGCTACCTGTGCGTAGAGCATAGCGCCTTTAATAAGCACGCTTTCGTCTATGCAAAAGTTACCTGAATGCTGCGGCCACACTGCCCCACAAACCTCGTTTCCTCCGCCTAAAAGAGCTATAGCGGCAGGTACTCTCTGTCCATAGAAAGCGAAGTCTTCGCCTCCCATGGTAGCCGGGCTGTCTATAGCAGCGCCTTCTCCCATAATCTTATCAGCCGCCGCTCTGGTCAATGCTGCCATACCTACATCGTTTATAGTAGGCGGTGTGAGTCTGTCAAAAGACACAGAGACCTCGGCTCCAAAAGCAGCCGAAGTATTCTTAACTATTTTTTCCATCATCTCGGGTATAGCATCCCACACTTCTTGGCTGAAACATCTGGTAGTGCCTTCTAAATGAGCATTTTCTGCCACCACATTCCATCGTGTCCCTGCTTCTACCTTTCCTACCGTAACTACGATAGGCTCCAGCGGAGCTGTCTGGCGGCTTACCATAGCCTGTAAGTTATTTATTACTGCTGTAGCTACTACTACGGCATCTATGCCTTGATGAGGCGCAGCTCCGTGGCAGCCTTTTCCCTTAATATCTATCTTAAACTGATCTGTCGATGCCATCCTCGGGCCATCAGAGCAGGAAATATGACCTGCCGGCACATCAGACCAAATGTGTATTCCAAAGGCAGCATCCACACCCTCAAGTGCCCCATGTTCAATCATTGACTTAGCCCCCATCGCAACCTCTTCTGCAGGCTGAAACGCCAGTTTGACGGTTCCGCAAAGCTCATCTTTCATATCGTTTAAAATATGAGCAGCTGTAAGAAGCATCGAAATATGGCAATCGTGACCGCAGGCATGCATGACGCCCGGATTCTTGCTTGCATATTCAGCACCCGTAGTCTCTTCTACAGATAAGGCATCGATGTCTGCTCTAAGCAGAATAGTCTTACCCGGCTTACTTCCCTTTATCGTTCCCAGAACTCCTGTTTCCAGTCCGCATGGTACCCAAGGGATCCCCATCTTATCCAGCTCTGCTTTGATCGCTTTGCTGGTTTCGTACTCCTTTTCGCTTACTTCCGGATACTGATGGAAATAACGACGCATTTCCACCTGATATTTTTCGTACTTTGAAGCGACTTCCTGAATTTTCATTTTTAACACCTTCTTATTTTAAAGATATTTTATAACAAACCTTCGAACCATCCTGCGATGAATACGGATGTGATAGTTACAGTAATGAATCCTCCCACTATCATCGACGGGAACATCTTGCTCATCAGGTACTGTCTTTCTTCTTCTGTTTCTCCCAGCGCATTGCATGTGGACTCGGTGATTATTGCATCGCAAGGGAATCCGTAAAGAGCCGTCAGTCCGTTGGCAAAGGCAAGAGGGAAGGACATTTTCAAAATCTTGGCGATTATAAAGGAGAATATCGCCATACCTAAGACGCCGATAACTATCAACACCACCATAGGAACTATTATGGATTTAAGCATAGCCGGAGTGCAGTCCTTGAGTCCGTCAAACACGTACATCATCAGAGCGAACATGATAATCTGATATGAATTAGCTCTGTTGAGAAGATTTGTCTCCAGAAAACCTATAGTTGTGAAGAACACACCTAATACCAGCGCCCATATAGCCCCGCTGATTCCGGTGATATTTCCAAGCTGAGTAGCAAGCCATCCTACGAGCCCCAGTTTTCCCAGCATCAGTATAGGGGAATTCCATTTATCGGGAATCTTAGGAATGAGAGTCTTTCTGTCACTGTCATCTGCTATTACTGTCATGCCTACGCTGGCCATCTCTCTTCTATCCTGTTCAGTGAGGACTACTTTTCCCGAACGGAAATCCTTGAGGAGCCTTCTTCCTTCTTTCTGAAGGCAGACAGCCGTGATAGGATATCCTGCGAAGCCCTGTACGCAGTACATAGCTATGGCAAATACCGCCGCTACCTCAAGTCCTGCTGCTTTAGCTGCGTCCTGCATCATGGTAGCCGCTACGATTCCTCCCGTGAGAGGCGGCAGACCTGCTATTACCAGAGTCTTGTCGATTATAAGCGGCGCTATGAAATATCCCAGCACCATCATGCCTGCAAGTCCCGACAAGCACACTACGATGGTCCTCCACTGCTGCATCAGCTGTTTAAGGCTTATAACAGTACCCATGTGAGTAATCAAAAGATAAATACCTATGGTACTTCCGAAAGGTATGAGCATGGAGTCACTCACTACTTCTTTCGGGATGACTGTCCAGTATCCGATCAACAGCACTACTGCAGTAACGAATACGGAGGGTATCCAAGCCTTGGTTATTTTTGCGACGTATTCGCCGATTATGTATACTACGGCACATATTACGAACGCAAGTGCAAAATTGTACATTTTGAGTCATCCTTTCTGTGCAAAATTTATTTAAAAGTTTCTCTCCCTCTCATCTATAAGGGGAGGGAAGTCCTTTTATCCAAGTAGTTCAATGCGACAGTTATCATGGCCGCCATCCCAAGAGGCATCGCCTCCTCGCTCATGGCGCACTTTGCATTGTGAAGAGCTACCATCTCGCCTATGTGACCAGCCTTCACCATCATAAACAGCCCCGGGGTTCCTGTCATTTCAGTATAATAGCTGAAGTCTTCGCTGAAAGAATAAGGCTTGCTTATCTCTTCTGCATGTTCTTCTCCCAGCGCCTCAGATACAGCTTCCATAGCCTCCCTCGTAAGCGCCGGATCGTTATAGCATGCCGGATAACCTTCGTAGTGGTTTATATCAATCTTTGTTCCCGACAGGGCTTCCACCCCTTTAGCTATCTGAAATACTTGTTCTGCGACTTGTTTCCTAACTGAAGGCAGATAAGAACGGGCTATGCCGCCGAACTTGGCTTCCCCCGGTATGACGTTGGGAGCTTCTCCGCTGTGGAAACTGCATACAGGGAATATTACAGTCTCCAGAGGATCTATGTATCTTGCAGGTATCTGCTGCAGCAGAGTCACCATCTGGCAGGCAGCAAGAATAGGGTCCTTCGTCAGATGAGGAGTCGAGCCATGCCCGCCCTTTCCTATAACTGTCACATCAAACAAATCTACGGAAGTGGTCAGCGGGCCCTCGCAGAACTCCACCGTGCCGACTTCGTTTTCGTCAGGAATCAAATGCATACCGAATATGGCGTCTACATGTGGATTCTCCATTACTCCCTTTTCAACCAGCTCTTTTGCGCCTCCCGGAAGAGTATCTTCGCTCGGCTGGAATATCAGCTTTATGGTTCCCGCAAATTTATCTCTGTTGGCACACAGGTACTTTGCCACGCCCAGCATCATGGATGCGTGCATATCGTGACCGCAGGCGTGCATCATTCCCGGCACCTTGCTGCTGTAAGGCAGGCCTGTCTCTTCCTGCACCGGCAGTGCGTCTATATCCGTTCTAAGGGCAATACATACGTCGGCAGCCGTTTCTCCCTTTATCAATGCGACGGCTCCCGTAGGCATTAGCGACTTTATCTCATCCACGCCGTATTCTTTCAGTTTCTCCTTGATGAGAGCTGTAGTACGGAACTCTTTTCTGCCTATCTCGGGATGCTTGTGTATATCTCTTCTTATCTCTATTATCTCAGGCATCATCTCTTCTACTGCCTGCAGTAATTCTACATTTTTCACGGTTTCACCTCTTAAAAAAATTTACAATCAATATTATCACATTTTCATGACAAAATCAATATATTTTGTTCATATAAACATATTTTTTCTTGTTTTTTTGTTAATATTGATACATGAACCTGTGACCCACTCGTTTTCGAAAAAATGAGCGTTTCGAGTGGGGCCGAACCCACTCGTTTTTTATAAAAGTCATGAATCGAGTGGGTAGATAATCGGCAAAAATGTAAATAAATATAATTTTATGGTTCATTATTACATTAAATGTAATTTTACAAAGGGCATACCCCCACTCGTTCGGAGGAAAATGTCCCATTCGAGTGGGTTTTCACCCACTCGTTTTAGTAAAAGCTCACATTTCGAGTGGGTTTCGCTCATTCTTTTTGGCAAAGCATCAGTTAAGTCGAAGACTTTTACCGTAAAAACGCAAAGAAAATCCGTATAAAACGGATTTACATGAAAAGTTCAACTTTCTGTTGAATTTGTTGGATCGTTGTGATATATTGGTGTCAAGAGGAAGCCGTTAAAAACGGTTGACCCGTGCGTTAGCCGCTACAGGTCCAAGCAAAAAAGTAGCGGCTATTTTTTTATGTAAACAGTGATTCGGATTTTCTTAAAGGTAATAGTAATCCTAAGCATATTTACCACCTTCCTTTAAATCCAAAAGTCCCTTTTGAATTTTGAAAGGTCAACCGCTTTTATGAGCTTGTCCTCTTGACTGTTAAATTATACCATATTTTTGAAGCCCGAAGCTACATATATCGCTCGACAAATTGCTACAGCGGAGGCTCATCGAAATCAAATACTGCAAAATCGGCGC
>FR882595.1:201102-212005 GCA_000435715.1 Firmicutes bacterium CAG:145 | reverse complement strand
CATAAGCAGGTGCGCCGATTTTTGTCAACGGTCGTTGCTGTCCTACATTATCTTCTTCAATATTATAGGAGTTATGATGGTCGTAGCTATTACCACGATGACTACGGCCGGCATAAGCTCGGAGTCCAGCAGACCCATCGCGTAGCCTTTCTGCGCTACGATCAATGCGACCTCTCCTCTGGACACCATTCCTACGCCCACCTGAAAGGCCTCCTTGTTGGTAAATCCGCATATCTTGGCACCCAAGCCGCAGCCTATAATCTTGGTGATGATGGCCACCGCCAGAAGCACCAGTGAAAAGATTATTATCTTTTCCGTCATTCCTTCCAGCTCTACCTTAAGGCCGACGCTGGCGAAAAATATAGGTGCAAAGAACAGATATGACGGAACGTTCACCTTTCTGGCCACTTCCTTCTTGATTGCATGAGTGGACAAGAACAGGCCCAGCAAGTACGCTCCGGTGATGTCGGCCACTCCGAAAAAGTGCTCCGAGGCGAAGGAAACCAGCAGGCAGGCCGCCAATACATATGTCGTTATCCTCTGTTTTTTAAGGTTTCTGTCTATGAATTGTTTGTTTTTATTTATGATGAGTCCCATGAGAACCATGAATACGACATACAGTACTATTTTCAGCAGAACCGCCCCTATAGAAACGCTGCTGTCCTTGAGGCTTGAAACCACCGTCAAGACTATGATTCCTATTATATCGTCTATTACTGCGGCTCCGAGGATGGCATTTCCCACCTTGCCTTCCAGCTTGCCCATTTCGCGCAGTGCTTCAACCGTTATGCTTACGGAAGTCGCCGTCAGTACCACGCCTACGAATACGGCTTTCAGTATGCTCATGTAGTCATGAGCCCCGGCCTCAAAGAAGAAATAATAGCATGCCGTTCCTCCGATTAGGGGCACCGCTACGCCTACGCAGGCCACCACTATACACGCAACGCTGTTTCTCTTTATCTCGTTTATATCCGTATCCAGACCCGCTAAAAACATGAGCATGATTACGCCGATTTCGGCAGTATACGCTATAAAGTCCGTCTCTGCGATTATTCCCAAACCTGTGGGTCCTATGAGAACTCCCGCCAATAAGGCGCCTACGACCTGCGGCATGCTGACTTTCTTAGTCAGATCGCCCAATATCTTCGTAGACAGCATTATTATTGCGACACTTACCAAAAACCCGTAATCTCCCATAAAAACTATCTCCCTTCAATCTATATCCTATATTTTATAAATATTTTTTGCTTCTCAAACAGACATAATTATAGACCTTTTGTCGGTCTTTTTCAACCGTTGCCTGATAAAATTATTCTTTTCTTAACATCGACTCGAAATTTGTCGTTTTTTAAAGTTTAAGGCAGAAAAAACTTTTATTTCGCCTCCGGCTCACGCAAAAAGCCGCCCACAAAGGAGCGGCTTTCAAGTCTCTTTTAAACCATCTTATTTTGTAGTAGCGTCGTAGAGAGCTTCTGCGTTATCCCACTCAGCGATGATTTCAGGGATAACCTTGTAGAGGTCGCCTACGATAGCGTAGTCTGCAACTTCCATGATAGGAGCGTCAGGATCCTTGTTGATGGCAACGATGCAGTTTGAAGTCTGCATACCTGCCAGATGCTGAATAGCTCCGGAAATTCCGCAAGCGAAGTAGATCTCAGGCTTAACTGTAGTACCTGTCTGACCCACCTGGTGGGAGTGATCAATCCAGCCTGCGTCTACAGCAGCACGGGAAGAACCTACTACTCCGCCAACCTTGTCAGCGAACTGCTTGATCAGTTCAAATCCGGAAGCGTCGCCCAGACCACGTCCGCCGGAGCAGATGATCTTAGCGTCAGTCAGGGATACCATTTCCTTCATGGACTTAACGATGTCCTTGATTTCGATTCTGATGTCTTCTTTAGCAATTACAGGCTTAACGTTTACAACTTCGCCCTTAGCTCCTACTGCTCTTTCCTGTTTCTGCATAACGCCGGGACGAACGGTTGACATCTGAGGTCTTGTCTTAGGACAAACGATAGTAGCCATCAGGTTACCGCCGAATGCAGGACGAGTCTGCTTGATGCCTGTGGAAGGATCGTTAGGGTCTAAAGTGGAGGTATCTAAAGTAGTGTTAGCCTTAGCAAAGTCGATGTACTTGGAAACCTTTACGTCCAGGTGAGTACAGTCGGCAGTCAGACCTGTGTTGCATCTTGCAGCAATACGAGGCGCGAAGTCACGGCCGATGTGAGTAGCACCGTAGAGGACGATTTCAGGCTTGTATTCGTCAATCAGCTGCTTCATTACCTTGGTGTATCCGTCGGTAGTGAAGTTTTCCAGCAGCGGATCCTGAACCATGTAAACCTTTTCAGCTCCGTATTCGAAACATTCCTGAGCCAAGTGATCGATGTTGTTACCGATAAGAACTGCGCAGATCTGAGTGTCTTCGCTGATGTCCTTAGCCAGTCTCTTACCTTCTCCCAGAAGTTCCAAAGCTACGTTCTGAATCTTGCCCTGTCTCTGCTCAGCAAATACCCAGATGTGCTTGTAAGCCGAAAGGTCAACCTTGGCTTCCTGCTGTACTTCTTTGATAGCGCCGAACTTACAAGCAGTCAGGCACTGGTTACATGATGAACATTTTGCGTTGATCTTAGCAACCTTGCCAAGCTTATTGCCATCATAAGCTTCAAATTCAAAGGCGTCATAAGGACATGACTTAAAGCACTGTCCACAGCCTATACATTTTTCTTTTAAAATTTCAACAGCCATTTTTATTCCTCCTTCAAATTAGATGATGTGCTTGCCCTTGAGCTGAATCAAGAGGTTCTTAGCCTGGTCTTTTTCGGAATCTCCGGCAACGATCTGGCCGGGAGCCTTAGGAGCCGGTGTGAACGATCTGTATACGTTTGTAGGGGAAGCTTCCAGACCAACCTTAGTCAGGTCTACTTCGATATCCTTAGCGTTCCAGACCTTGATGTCCTTCTGTGCAAAGATTCCGGCCATGTTCATGTATCTTGGCTCGTTCAGCTCTTTGATAGCAGTCAGCATGCAAGGAGTCTTGATGCCGATCAGTTCATAACCGTCTTCCAGCTGTCTCTTTACGGTGATGTCTTTCAAGTTATCATCTATGCTGAATTCTTCAACGTATGTAACCTGTGGGAGATCCAGTTTCTCAGCAATCTGAGGTCCAACCTGAGCGGTATCTCCGTCGATAGCCTGACGACCTGCGAAAATCAGGTCAGCAGGGCCGTTTTCTTTTTCCCATTTCTTGATGGCAGCTTCCAGAGTGTTGGAAGTAGCCCATGTGTCAGAACCGCCTACGGCTCTGTCGGAAACCAGGATACCTTCGTCAGCGCCCTTTGCTATACATTCAAAAAGAAGGTCTGAAGCCTGAGGAGGTCCCATGGATACGACCGTGATGGTCACATCTTCATATTTGTCTTTAATTTTTAACGCTTCTTCCAGAGCGTTGGCGTCGTCGTGGTTAAGGATCGATGGAACGCCGTCTCTGATCAATGTTCCTGTTTTAGGGTTAATTTTGATAACATTTGTATCAGGAACCTGCTTTGCGCATACGATAATCTTAAATGCCATTTCTATTTCCTCCTGCATTCTTATTTCTTGAAAGTTTTGCCTGCGATTACCATTCTCTGAACTTCTGAAGTTCCTTCGTAGATTTCGGTAATCTTAGCGTCTCTCATCATTCTTTCTACCGGATAGTCCTTAGTGTATCCGTAACCGCCGTGGTACTGTACGCACTTGGTGGTAACTTCCATAGCAGTCTCTGCTGCGAACAGCTTAGCCATAGCTGCTGCTTCGCCGTAGTTCATGTGCTTGTCTTTCATGTCGGCAGCCTTGTAGATCAGAAGTCTTGAAGCTTCAATCTTAGTCTTCAGGTCAGCCATTGCAAACTGGAGAGCCTGCATCTGTGAAAGCTTCTTGCCGAACTGCTTTCTTGCGTTCATGTATTCAACAGTTACGTCGAACGCACCCTGAGCGATACCCAGAGCCTGGGAAGCGATACCGATACGGCCGCCATCCAGAGTAGACATTGCAACTTTGAATCCGTCGCCAACCTGACCTAAAAGTCTGTCGGCAGGGATCTCGCAGTTCTGGAAAATAAGTTCTGTAGTGGAAGATGCGCAGATACCCATCTTATCTTCTGTCTTACCGATGGAGAATCCAGGATCGTTCTTTTCTACGATAAATGCGGAGATTCCGTGGTTGCCCTTTGACTTGTCTGTCATAGCCATTACTACGAAAACATCAGCATATCCGCCGTTGGTGATAAATACCTTAGCTCCGTTGAGAATCCATTTATCTCCTACCAACTCAGCTCTCGTCTGCTGGCCGGATGCGTCGGTACCTGCGTTTGGCTCTGTAAGGCCGAAAGCGCCCAACTTCTTGCCGGAAAGCAGGTCAGGCAGATATTTTTTCTTCTGCTCTTCGTTTCCCCAGTTGAAGATAGGCCAGCAGCAAAGGGAAGTATGTGCTGAACAGATTACGCCTGTTGAAGCGCAAACTCTTGATAATTCTTCTACTGTGATAGCGTATGAGATGTGGTCTCCGCCTGCTCCGCCGTATTCAGTCGGGAACGGTACGCCTAACATTCCATACTTAGCCATTTTTTCAACAGTCTCTACAGGGAATCTGTGTTCCTTGTCGATGTCCGCAGCCAACGGTTCAACTTCGTTAGTAGCAAACTCTCTTACCATTTTTCTTACGAATTCCTGTTCCTTCGTCAGTTGAAAGTTCATTTAAATGCCTCCTTAAATTATTAATAACGGGGTCCGATGTGGACAGTATCCGTATTTTTAACCTGTTATTTTCTCATCCGAAAAGATAACATACATACATATCTATTAAACCACTTTTTTGTTAAAATAGCAACAAAATTTTGCATTAAAACGCGAAAAAAGTCGATTTTTTGTTGTTCCAAATTCTGTACATTCCTTTAAATGTCAAAAAGTGATTTTTTCTGACATTATTTTAAGAGTTTTCTTTTCTATCCTGCAGACCTGTACCTGAGATATACCCAGCATCTGGGCGACCTGCGTCTGCGTCATATCCTTATAATATCTGAGTACCATCACCTGTCTTGCTTTTGGCTCCAAAGTGTTTAAGACCGCCGTTATATCCATCTTCGTCACGTTCTTCTCTTCTTCGCTGGTCATCATGCCGGGGTCGGCCATCACATCCGGCTTATCGAAATCTTCAAGGTTTTTCATGGCGTCTGACGCCTGAAGCGCCTGAGTCACCCTCTCCGGCGCAAACCCCGTAAGCTTTGAAAGGTCGCTTATCCGGGGAGACCTTCCGGTCTCTGCCATGAACTGATTTTCAGCCCGCCTTACGGCGGCGGCGTCCGACTTGAGGTTTCTGCTGACTTTGATGGCTCCCTGATCTCTGAGCTGGGATTTTATCTCACCGGCGATCAGAGGGACGGCGTAGGTTGAGAATTTCAGTCCCCTTTCAGGTTCAAATCTTCTGGCGGCTTTGATGAGGCCTATATATCCTATCTGTATCAGGTCTTCCGGATCTTCTCCATAGACGTAGGAAAGCCGCAGCGCAACAGACTTTACAAGTCCGGTGTGTTCTGCGACTATTTGTTCAAGTCCCGGCGGCGTCATATCTGCCGTCTGTCCGTTCTTATATTCCATAATATGTATCCAGCTTCTTCACCATGGTCACTACCGTTCCCTCTCCGGGTCTGGAATCTACCTTTATCTTGTCCATGAAGCTTTCCATAACGGTGAATCCCATACCTGATCTGTTCTGGTCCGTATCGGTAGTATACAGAGGTTCCATGGCTTTGGCTATATTCTCTATTCCTATTCCGCTGTCCATGACCTTTATCATTATCGTATCTTTAGATATGAAAGAAAACTCCATTTTAACTATGCCGCCCCGGTTTTCGTACCCGTGAATCGCCGCGTTGCTGAAAGCCTCGGAAACCGCGGTCTTTACCTCTGTAAGCTCTTCTACGGTAGGGTCGGCCTGAGATACGTAAGCCGCCGCCACCGCTCTGGCAAGTCCTTGGTTCTCAAGGTTTGCGTCCATCTGCACTTTTAATTCTCTGTCCATTACGAAACTTCCTTTCTGCTGAAGCTGCAAACGGCTTCTTCTTTTGTGTCAAAATAATCTATTATTGAAAATACTCCCGCCATATTCAAGATGTTTCTCACCGGTTTTGAGCATCCGCAGATAGCTATTCTGCCTTCTTGTTCTCCCATCTTTCTGTAACGTCCCAAAATCATACCTATACCGGAGCTGTCCATAAAACTTATCTTCGCAAAATCAAATACAAGATTATCAACGCGGTAGTTGTCAAGAGCTTCGTCTATCTTCTCCCTTGCACCTTCTGCCGCGTGATGATCCAGTTCTCCGAAAAGTTCTGCGATCAAAGTGTTGTCCGTTACGCTAAAAATAATTTCCACTGCAAGCTGCCTCCCGTCTCTCATGTCGTCTCGTCTGACTTTATATACCGGAATCACGTCTGTGATACTTTCGGCAAGTCCATTATACTACTTTCAGTTCATACTTGTCTCTGACAGAATATGTCGCAGTCCCACTACTTTTGTCGAATATCGCTGCCGCCTTAAGGTCATGTAGAGTTAGAATATTCCAGCGCAGAGCGCCAGTGCTGATCTTATCCCTTTTTAAATAATAAGAAAAAGCGCCCCTATCAAAGTATTTTCATACTTTAAGGGCGCCCTCTTATCGCTGTGTGATTATTATCTTATGACAGGCACTCTGACGTCTATCGAATCGGCGATGAAAGTTATCTCAGTGACCGTATCGGGACGCTGAGTCTGCTGAGCGTCTATACCATAAAGGATAAGAGCCAGTTTATGGCCTCTCTTAAGGGTATGATCCGTAGGAACCATCTTCATATCGTAATGATAAAATTCTCCCGGTTCTATATCCTCTTTGCTCCACAGACAAGTTCTGTTCTGAGCGTTGAGCCAGCATCTGCTTATCACCTTATACTGAGACGGCTCTTTTTCCAGCCCGAAACGGAAAGTTCCATCGTCCTTTCCCTCTACCTCTATCTGCTCTGCCGTAATCCTTCGGTCTTCTCCCAGATCTACCAGCATGGCGCTGAGTATGGCCGTCTTCTTGTCTATAGCTGCATCAAAGCTCACTTTGACTTCGCCTGCGATTCTCAAAGTCTCGGCTGTAGCATCCGTATCAAAAGGATCCCATACGAATTTGATGCGGTTGATATAATCCTCGCTGCCATTCAATATCAGTTCGTCAAGCCACTCCTTCTGATTGTCTTCAGCCTTGTCGTAGACTGTAGCCGACAGATCATCCTTTATAGTCAGTCTGTCAGAATCTGCGTCTACAGGGAACTCTTCGTATGCCCATCCTTCAGGAGGCCACGTGTCTGAGGTAAACCACCTGCTCTGATCTATGTTGCTTTCGACCAGAACTTTAGGTTCTGTCTCTACACCGTTGTCCTCGTCCTTGAGATAATGATCCAGCCAGCGGTCCACCATGCCAAGAGTTCCGGAATTTTCAAGATCATAGACATATATATGCTCTCCCTGGTGGAGCAGTATCTTTCTGTCGAGGCCCTTTTCCTCCAAAGCTTTGAAGAGGGGCAGGCACTGATTTGTCTTAACGTTCCAGTCATTGATACCGTGTATTATGAATACCGCAGCCTTAAAATTATCTATCTGGTTGAGATAGTTTCTCTCATCCCAGAATTTACTGTAGTTTCCCGAATCTCGATCTTCGCCTTCGACCAGCTTGGCGTGGGCGGCCTTGTAGCCTTCTTCCACGGTCTTATAGTCGTCAGCATCCTTAGCCCTGCTGAAACAGTATTTAGCCAAGATGTCAAGATCGTCGCCCTGCCACTGGAGAGCAGGCACGTTAAGGCCGCCGGACCTGTAATAGTCATACCAGTTGCTTATGCCGGCCTCAGGTATTATAGCCTTAAGGCCTTCTACTCCTGTAGCCGCAACTCCTATACACATGGTCCCCAGATAGGATTTTGCCGACATGGCGACGCTGCCGGTACACCAGTCAGCCTTTATCTCTATGTTGTCGGTCTTGTTGGTGAAGGCGCGGCAGCGGCCGCACAGCCAATCTATGACCGCCTTAAAGGCTATTATCTCCTCGCGGGATCCCGACAGAGTATAGCCCTCAGAGCCTCTCGTACCGAGACCGCCGCAGAATACGGAGGCGTAACCTCTCTGGTTGAGATGCTCATACAGGCCGGAAATGCACTCGAACTCCACGTCTTCATCTATGATAGAGGTCTTGGCTTCTCCGGCGGTCTGGCGCCTCTCCTTGGGCTGGCTGCCGACAGGAGCCGAGAAATCGAATTCAACGTCCTCTCTGCTGATGTTCTGCTGAGGATATACTTTTACCTCTCTGTTCACATCGTGAGGCACATACCACTCCTCGTTACAGGTCATCAGATAGGGGTTTGCCACCAGGACGGCCGGAACCTTCTCTCCATGAAGAGTATATGCAGGCCGCGTTATATAAGCCGCTATGAGATCTGCTTTTCCGTCTTTATCTGTATCTACAGGAGTCTCTATGAACACGCGTTCAAAGATACATTCAACTTTTTTTTCAGTCTTCATCGTTCCTATTCTTCTTTCGATTCTATAACTCTCTGGTTATTTTTCTTCTTAAGATATTTCATCCAGATGACTACGAACACAGCTCCTATGAGAAGCATAGCTATCAGGAATATGAATATTATACGGTATCCTTCCACTCCTTCGTGGCTTCCCAGCCAGTTACCTGCCAGAAGCGAACAGAAAATCTCTGGAAGGTATCCGATGGTGGAAATGACTCCTGCCGCGCTTCCTGACAGTCTCTCAGGGATAGCGCCCTCATCCATCATCGCCCAAGTCATAGCATAGTTTACATTGTAGAAGATGTAGATGATGATATAAAGCACTATGAAAGGTATCGTACTCTTAGGGTCAAGAGGCAGGAACAACATAGCCGCGATTCCTATGGACATAGCCAGGAACGAAATGAGAAGCATTCTGCCGGTTCCCACTTTATCTGTGATGAATCCGCCTCCTACATTGCCGAACAGGGAGAACCATCTTCTCGAAGAAGCCAGAAGCGCTCCGGCCGCAACCGAAACTCCCATGAGTTCTGTCATATAAGGAGTGAAATAGTAGTACATCTGTGTAAATACATAGTTACAGAAGGTAACCATACCTATGATCCATACGGCAGGCATTTTCAGGAGTTCTCCTATGCCCTTGAAAGTGATTCTGTCGCTCTTTTCCATCTTCTCGTCCTTGACAAATATGAACGCCAGTATTCCCATCAATATAGTGAGTACGGAGTAGAAGATTATAGCCGCTTTCATTCCCGCAACGGAATCACTTGCGCTTCCTGCGCCTATCTTGAATGCCAGCACTGCGCCTGAAGCCATGAGAGCGGCTCCTACGCCTCTTCCGCCTTCAAAGAAACCAAAAGCTTTACCCTGCTCTCCGGAACCTGAGAGGATACGAACAGCCTTTACGCAGCAAGGCCAGAACGCGAACAGGGAACTTATTCCCCAGAAAGCGTACAAAGCTATCAGAGCCGGATAGCTGAGAGGCAGAAGGTGTACAAAGCCTCCCAGTCCGGTTCCTATCAGAGATACCGTCAGTATGGTCCTCGTGGAAAATCTGTCGGCGACTATACCTCCGAACAGATAAGAAATCATTCCGAATACTCCGAGTATGCTTCCGAATACTCCGGCCTGACTGTCGGTGAGGTTGTAAACCTCTAAGTATGCGTCATAATAGTCGTATCTGAAATACGGGAGGCCATATATGATGGCTCCTCCGAAGGCTACAACTATTATTGCAAAAAAGTTCTTCGATAATTTTTCATTAAGTCCGATTTTTTGAGCAATCTTGTTCATCGTTGTCTCTCCTTTATAATAGTTAATTAAAATTTATGTACTTCGGAAAATCTTTTCCTCAAGTAATCCATGTAATCTTCTGCGGCCAGAGGCTTGCCTGTGGCGTATTCCACCAGCTCTTCCGTAGTATATACCGCTCCGTAGCGAAAGACCTTTTCGTGAAGCCAGTCCTTTATCACATCGAATCTTCCCTTTGATATGACGCTGTCAAGGCTTCCCTCTTCTTTTTCTATGGCTGCGGCTATCTGAGCCGCCGACAGATTGGAGATGAAATACGACGGAAAGTATCCTACATAACCTGCCGCCCAGTGAATATCCTGCAGTACTCCTTCTCTGTCGCAGGACGGCGTCACTCCCAGGTAATCC
The DNA here is from genome assembly GCA_000435715.1 of Firmicutes bacterium CAG:145. GTDB lineage: Bacteria > Bacillota > Clostridia > Peptostreptococcales > Anaerovoracaceae > Fimisoma. The sequence goes on along the minus strand of FR882595.1, from coordinate 201,777 downwards.
CTGTACTTATCATTCCACGCTTTCGGAAGATCTTCTACCTTCAGCTGCCCTTCTATGATCTGTCTCTCCAGTTCGTATCTTATTATTATGTGCAGCAGATATGTAAACTGGTCCGCGTCTATCCTTATGAGGGACGGGCCTATTTTATTGACGTCCGCATAGAGCTCCTCAGGCTTAAAACCCTTCAGTTCTCCCACTATTGTGCACATCTTATCATAAAAATATGTCCAGAAGCCGCGGCTGCGGCCTACCACGTTTTCGTAAAACCTGCCTATGGCCTCTTCCATGGAAAATGAAGGAGGCTCAGCCAGAAATGTACCCAAAAGGTTTTTGTCTATGGACTGCTGATATATTCCTTTGCCTCCGGAATGAAGGGCGTTGAACAGCCCGAAACGCATATCATCCTCTGCATAGGAGCTCACCACTCTCACGTCCTGTGGGGAGTTGGCGAGAATGGTGGGATGGGAGCCTATGTCCACTCTTCCGGCGGAAAAACCAAACCCCATGTCGGCCAGCACCTCTCTCCACAGCTGCTGCTGTCTGGTGCCGTCCACCGGTCCTATCTTCAGCCTTTTTCTGCCGTAGACACCGGTTTCTTTTGCCTCGGCTGCCATTTCTATGAGGAACGGCTTGATCTTCTTTACCGTCTCGTCTACTTTTTTTGTGGTAAGTCCC
>FR882595.1:173279-201042 GCA_000435715.1 Firmicutes bacterium CAG:145 | reverse complement strand
CGTCGTACGGATTGCCTCCATCTGACCAATAAGAGGCGAATTTCCTGAACGTATCGAATATTTCCTCCAAATAAGGCCTAAATATCTGAAAATCGTTTTTATTTTTAGCCTCCGCCCAAACCTGCTCGGAAACGGCCACCAGCTCTATATATCGACCGTATTCTTCTTCGGGAACCTTGCTCACGAATTCCGAATTGCGGCATATTCTCTTGACCATGGCATCGGTTATCCGGTCGTTTCGCTTATTGTTTTTAAAAAATTTAACATACGCCGCGAATTTCTGGCCCGACATCAGCTTGTACTGCTTATCGGCCAGATAAGACATGACTTTTGTCCTGTATTCTATGCCATCCTCAGGCATATACGTAATCTTGTCCCAATAGATGAGAGAGTTCAGAGTATATTTGAGGTATTCTACCTCGCTTATCATCTCCTTGAATTCTCTCAGCCTGTTGTCATATGTGGAAAGTCCTCTCATCCCTCAACCTCCTCTTTTACTTCAAATTAAACTGAGTAAAAAACGGATGCAGGCTGTTGCCCGTAAGGGATCTCTCGAGACCATCCGAAAGGTCTGCCCCCTGCCCGCCGGCTCTTTCTTCGTCTCTGAGCTTTTCCAGCTGTTTTCTCAGATTTACGGCATCCTCATCCTCTATCTGATTTAAGACTGCCAGCAGTATCCTGGCTTCTCTCTTCATCTTCTGTATGTTGAATTTATGAGTCCTCACCGTAGCCGCGCTTATGCCCATGGCCTCGCCCAGTTCTCTGTTTTCTTTTTCTTCATACATGCCGATAAGTATCTGCTTCTGAATGTCGGACAGTCCGTTTATCTGCTTGTCTAAATTTATCAGGCCGTGAAAGGCTCCTCCGTGAGCATCAAAGATGTGTTCGATCATAGCCCTCTCGGCGGTGACCATTCTGCCCGCATAATTATATATGTTCTCCTCCATAAATGTCTCTCCGCAGAAGATGCAGATGAGAGCACCCTCTTTTTTAGATCTCACATATCCTCTCGAAAGTTCTTCAACCGTCAGTTCTTTTAGTTCCATATCTCACCTTTTTTAAACAAAATCATTTTTCGTTTGTGAACACATAAACAATACTACTTTTTGTTTATAATTGCAATAGTTTTTTGACTTTTTTAGCTAAAAAAGAGTCTTTTTTATTCCAATCCTAAACTATTAAAACAAAAAAGGAATTGAGACCTCTATAAGCGTCTCATATTCCTTTTATCAATTCTCTGTTATACAGTCTTTATTTGTGATAAGTCTCGTTTTTATTTATCTTAAAACTCCTGTATATCTGCTCCAGCAGTATAACTCTCATCATCTGATGAGGAAATGTCATACGTGAAAAGGACAGCTTAAAATCTGACCGTCTGCTAACATCCCTGCTCAGCCCCAAGCTTCCGCCTATGATAAAAGTTATATGGCTTCTTCCGCTCAGCGCCAGATCATCTATCTTTTCAGCCAGTTCTTCAGAAGAAAGAGCCTTCCCTCCTATCTCCAGACTGACTACATAGCTGCCCTCTTTTATATGCTTTAAGATATTTTTGCCTTCTTCGTCTATGACTATCTCTTCATCGGCAGCAGAAGCCTTATCGGGCAGCTTGGACTCCCTGAGTTCTGTTATCTGCGGATCGCAGTATTTTGATAATCTCTTCATGTATTCGGCCAAGGCCTCAGACCAATATTTTTCTTTTAGTTTTCCTATACAAATTATCTGTATCTTCATCTCAGATCGTCATTAAGTCTCCCATCTCCTTAGGCTGTGCCACCGACAGCTTAAGATGCCTTCCCACATAGAAGCCTTCTTCTTCCAATACGTTGCTGACCGTAAGCATCGCCTGCTGAGGGGTGTTATTTTCTTGGCTTAGATGAGCCAGCATCACATAAGGTATCTTAGGCGAAGTCATGTTTCTCAGGAATCTTGCTATACATTCTCCAGCTGCCATATTAGACAGATGACCTTTATCGCCAAGTATTCTGCGTTTTATATTGTATGGATACCGTCCGTACAGAAGTATATTTTCCTCATGGTTAGCTTCTATTATAAGTATATCCGAATCGCATATAGCCTCCTCTATGGCCTCCGTTACCTTTCCCGTATCAGTAACCACGGAAATCTTTTTTCCGTTCCTGTGAAAAGAATATCCTACCGGTTCCCTTGCGTCGTGAGACAACGAAAAGGACTTCACTTCTATATCGCCTATGGAAAAAGTGCTCCCCGGAGCTATTAACTCCACTCTATCCTTGGGTATCCCCTTTCCCTTTTCTTCAAGGGCGGCGACTGTACCTTCGGTGGCGAAGAAGTGCTGCCTCGTAGAACGGTGACAATATGCGCTGACGCTTCTTACGTGATCTATATGTTCGTGAGTGAGGACCACTCCGTTCATCTCCCAGAACTGCACATCCATCATCTCCAGATTTTTTTTGACCCTTGCGCTGCTGATGCCTGCGTCTAAAAGTATGTAAGTCCTGTTGCTTCTTACGAGAAAACAGTTTCCGCTGCTGCTGGAGGCCATGGGACAAATGCCTAAATTCATATATTATTTCTCCATATTTTTTCTTCTCTTTGGAATTATACCACTTTTTCGTTGTAAAATCACCTGAAATAAGCCATAATATAATCAGAACAAGGATACAGGGGGAAATTTCATGAGCATTATAAGAATATATACAGACGGCGGGTGTTCCGGCAATCAGCAACGCATAAACTTCGGAGGCTGGGGAGCCGTCCTTCAGATGGGCGATCATCAGAAAGAACTCTTTGGAGGAGAAACTAACACCACTAACAACAGGATGGAGCTGACCGCCGTAATAGAAGCCTTCAAAGCTCTCAAAAAAGACGGACTGACTATACACGTCTTTTCTGACAGCGCCTATGTGGCAAACTGCTTCAGAGAAAAGTGGTACGAGTCATGGGAAAAGAATAAGTGGAAGAACGCAGCCCGCAAATCGGTAGAAAACCAAGAACTCTGGAGAGAACTTCTTTCTCTTGTCAGGAAGCATGACGTAACTTTTTATCGAGTCAAGGGCCATGTGAAGCTTCCCAAGGCGGCAGAAGGAGAGCTGCCGGAAAGCGCTGCCCTGACGGCCATGTACGAAAAGTTCCTATGCTGGAACGGCAGCAGCTTTTCTTACGAGGATTTTATATATATAACGAAGATGAACAACGTAGTAGACGGGCTGGCAGGCAAAGGCATCGACTCGGTAAGAGATCAGGCCAGCGCAGTCTGACGGCAATATTTCAGAAGATCATAAAAACTATTCTGTGATAAAAACAATCCCCTGAACCATAAGATTCAAAACGCTTAGGCTCAGGGGATTTAAATTGAATAGCATATCTTCTTATTTCACATCTATATTTATCACTTCGGCAGAGTTTACCGCCGCTTCTATCAGCCCCTCGGCGTCCAGCTTGCTTTCGGAGGCCAGTATTCTCTCAAGGCGAGGCTTGGTCGTCGGGTGCTTAGGCAAAAACACCGTGCAGCAGTCCTCGTAAGGCTCTATGGATTTCTCGTAAGTGCCTATCTCTTTTGCTTTCTCCATTATATCCACTTTATCCATGGCTATGAGAGGTCTCATGACCGGTTTGGTCACAGACGCGTCCGTCACCACCAGAGCCTCGGCAGTCTGGCTGGCCACCTGCCCCAGATTCTCTCCCGTGATGAGCATCATGCAGTCTCTCTTTTCGGCTATCCTTTCAGCTATTTTCATCATGAACCTGCGCACCAGAATGGTCGTCTCCTCCTCCGGACAGTTCATGACTATCTGCTCCTGTATCGGCAGCAGATTTATCACATGCATCTTAAAGCGGCCGCAGTAAGACGCCAAGATGCCCGCCAGCTCTTCTACCTTCTGCTGCGCTCTCGGGCTGGTGTACGGATAAGAATGGAAGTGAACCGCCTCTATCAGCATACCTCTCTTGGCCATCATCCAGGCGGCCACAGGGCTGTCTATGCCTCCCGAGAGAAGCACCATGCCCTTGCCGTTAGTGCCAAGAGGCAGGCCTCCGAAGCCGCTCACTTTCCCCTCGTATATATACGTCCTGTCGTGTCTCACGTCCACATGGAGAAGCACATCGGGGTCGTGTACATCTACTTTTAGAACTTTACAGCCGATCAGTATCTTGGCTCCTATTATCCTTCCGATCTCCGGTGATTTAACAGGAAAATTCTTGTCGGCTCTCTTGGCCTCAACTTTGAAGGTCTTTACTCCCCGTGTGTTGATGAGCTCCGTCATGTAGCCGACGGCGGCTTCGCCTATTTTGTCAAGCTCAGGCTCCGCCTCTATGGCTTTGCTGACGGAAGCCACGCCGAAGACTTTGGTGGTTTCCTTTATTATGGCGTCCATAGACAGCCGTTTATCAGCTCTCACAAAGATAAGTCCCTCATGCCTCTTCACGTCTACTCCTTCAAAGCCTCTGAGGTTGGTGCGTATCCTATCTGCCAGCATACGCTCGAAGTACGGTTTGTTCATGCCTTTGAGAGCTACCTCTCCGCATCTGACTATGAGAATGTTCTGTTCATTCATGATCTCTCTCCCTTATCTGAAGCTGCCCAGCTTTCTGAATCTGGCGACAGCCTGCTTCACCTTGTCTGTAACGTAATCCATCTCCTGAGAAGTATTGAATTCGCTGAAGCTGAATCTTACAGCGCTCTCTATCTCTTTCTGCGAAAGCCCCATGGCCGACAAGACGTGGCTCTGCCCCTTCTTGTTTGAAGAGCAGGCTGAACCTGTGGAAACAAATATGCTGTCCTGTTCGAGAGAATGGAGCAGCACCTCTCCTCTGGTGCCGAGAAAGGACACGCTCAGTACCGAAGGCCCTGCTGACGAATCTTCCGGACTATTTACCACTATATCTTTTATCTCGGCCCTGAGACCGCAGAGAAGTCGGTCGCGGGCAGATATCATGGCAGATGTCCTATCTGAAAAATTCTCCGCTGAGATATCCGCAGCCTTGCCGAAGCCTGCTATGCCCGCCGTATTCTCCGTTCCTGAACGCATATTGCGCTCCTGTCCTCCCCCGACCATAAACGCCGGAATTGAAAGGCCTTTTCTGATGTAGAGAGCCCCCGTTCCCTTGGGACCGTGTATCTTGTGTCCGCTGACAGAGATCATGTCCACTCCCTTTACGGCTACAGGTATCTTTCCCAGAGCCTGCACCGCGTCAGTATGGAGCAATATGTCGCATCCATGCTCTTCATTGAATCTGTCCTTGATCCGGGCTATCTGCTCTATGGGCATCACCGTACCCGTCTCATTGTTGACAGACATCACCGAAATGAGTACAGTATCTTCTGTCAGAGCTTGTTCAAGCCGGCCCATATCAAGCCTGCATTTCTTGTCCACACCTATATATTCTATTTCAAATCCCATGGCCTCAAGCCTTTTTACCGGCTCCAGAACGGCAGGATGTTCTACCTGTGTAGTTATGATCTTTTTTCCGCGGCGTTTTCTTGACAGCGCGCCTCCTAGGATCGCCGCATTGTCTGATTCAGTGCCGCAGGAAGTGAAATATATCTCCTCTTCAGATACGCTGAGAACTCTTGCCAGAGATCTTCTGGCGTCTTTGACATACTTTTCAGCCGCCACGCCCAGAGAATGGAGAGACGAAGGATTTCCGAAATCTTCTCCCAATACTTTCATCATTATCTTTAACGTCCGGTCATATGGCCTTGTGGTAGAGCTGTTATCAAGGTAAACAAACATATCTTTCCTCTCTTATTCCTCCGCTTCTACATCGGTAAATATATTTATCCATTTTCTGCTGAAATATCTCCTGTAACAGAAGAACGCCTTCAATACGTCTGATACCGCCACCACTGCTATGACAACAGGAAGCGGAAGCCCGAATACTAGAACAGACAGATACGCCAGAGGCACCTGCAACAGCATGTTGAACGCTACATCCAGGAACATGCAGTAAAGCGTATCTCCTCCAGCCCTGAGTATTCCGCAGACTATCACATAATTCAGCATCTTAGGCGTGATAGCTATGGCAAAGACGAACATGGAAGAAAGCAGCATCTGCGTAGTGTCCGCATTAAAATCATATATCTCCGCTATAGGCTTTCTTATCAATATCAGCAATAAGGTCATGAGTATATTCAATATCCAGGTGACATTAAGTATTCGCTTGCTGTAGATATACGCATGTTGCACTTTTCCCTGTCCCAGAGCCTGACCGACGATTACAGAAGACGCGTTGCTGACTCCCGCATACGCCGTCTGAAGCACTTCGGTTATAGTGTTTGCCACCTGCACTATAGCCAGAGCCGACGGGCCTATCCTTCCATAGGCCGCAAATACCATGCTCACCGAAAGCGCCCACAGCCCCTCATTGAATATGACAGGTACGGCGGTCTTCATCACGTTCTTATACATATCTTTTCCAAAAGACATGAATTCCTTGAATTTCGCTCCCAGTGGATGATCCTTGGACAAATATACGTATGAAAACATGGCGATACATTCTATTATCCTGGCTATCAGAGTAGCTATTGCTGCTCCCTTTACTCCCAGTTCCGGAAAACCAAGATTGCCGTAGATCAGGCAGTAATTCAAGAATACATTTATGAGTATAGCGATACCGTTGATAGTCGTCGGCACCTTGAGCATTATCAGAGCCCTTGAATTATACGATATGGAGAAGGTCAGCCCGCTGAAGATATAAGAAAAACAGGCTATTCTCATATAGTCTCTTCCGAGAGATATTACTTCTGTATCATCTGTGAAAAAACTCATGAGCACAGGTGAAGCAAAGAATGCCAGTATGACTACAGGTATAGTTATGGCCAGGCACATGACATAGTCTATGCCCAATATCTTTCTCAGGCTCTTGAGATCTCTCACTCCCCAATACTGGACGGTATATACAGCCGCCCCGCTAAAGATGCCGAACATAACAACACTGTACATAAAATACACCTGATTGGCAGCGCCTACAGCCGCCAGGGCATTCTCCGATAGCTTTCCTACCATTATGGTATCCACAAGATTCAGCCCCACCACTATGAGCTGCTGTATGAGCACCGGTATTCCTACGGTGATCAACTGCCTGTAAAAAGTCTTATTCTCTTGTTCAGTTAAAATAGTCGTCATATTTCCTCCACTTGCCAGATCACGATAAGATTCTTATAAATTAAGCTTGAAAAAAGGAACTCCTTTAAAAAGGAGCCCCTTACCCGCAAATTTGTTTTTGCTCAGGCGTCTTGTGCCGGGTCTTGCGTTAGACCGCTCTATTTAGCGTAGTCTACTGCTCTCGTCTCTCTGACCACGTTCACTTTGATCTGTCCCGGATATTCCAGTTCAGACTCGATCTTCTTGGAGATTTCTCTGGCGAGGAAAACGATCTCCTCGTCGTTGACGTCGTCAGGTTTGGCTATTATCCTGATTTCACGTCCCGCCTGAATAGCGAAAGACTTTTCTACTCCCGGCGTAGTGTTGGCTATCTCTTCCAATTTTTCGAGACGTTTGATATAGGCGTCGAGAGTCTCTCGTCTCGCCCCCGGTCTTGCAGCCGAAAGCGCGTCAGCAGCTGCTATCAGCACTGCTTCCATGCTCTTAGGTTCATAGTCTCCATGGTGAGCAGCCATTCCATTGATGACAGCTTCGGATTCTTTGTACCTTCTCAGCACATCTATACCTATATCCACATGGGTTCCTTCCACTTCGTGGTCGAGAGCCTTGCCTATGTCGTGAAGAAGACCGGCTCTCTTGGCCAACTTAATATCCAGACCCAGTTCTCCGGCCATTAGTCCGGCCAGATGAGCCACTTCTACGGAATGTTTCAGTACGTTCTGTCCGTAAGAAGTCCTGTATTTGAGTCTTCCCAAAAGCTTTATCAGTTCAGGATGAAGATTGTGTATTCCGACTTCAAAGGCAGCCTGCTCGCCCTCTTCTTTTATGATGGCATTTACTTCTCGTTCAGCCTTTTCCACCATCTCTTCTATCCTGGCCGGATGTATTCTTCCGTCTACTATGAGTTTTTCAAGGGCTACTCTGGCTATCTCTCTCCTTACAGGATCGAATCCTGACAATATGACAGCCTCAGGAGTATCGTCTATTATCAGATCCACTCCGGTCAGAGTCTCTATCGCTCTGATGTTTCTTCCTTCGCGGCCTATGATTCTTCCCTTCATCTCGTCGTTTGGAAGCGCCACTACCGATACCGTACTCTCGGCGACGTGGTCGGCCGCACATCTTTGGATAGCTCCGGTGATTATATATTTAGCCTTCTTGTCCGCTTCTTCTTTGGCCTTAGACTCTATATCCTTTATCATGATGGAAGCGTCGTGTCTCACTTCCTTTTCGATATTGGAAAGCAGCAACGCCTTGGCCTCGTCGATGGTGTATCCGGAGATCCTCTCCAGCTCTTCGAGCTGTCTTGAGATGATCTTGTCCAGATCCTTCTGTTTGTTTATGATATTCTGTTCTTTTTGGGTGATGCTCTCTTCTTTTCTTTCGATATTCTCTAATTTTCTGTCTATGGACTCTTCTTTCTGGATGAGTCTTCTTTCTGAACGTTGTATTTCTGCTCGTCTTTCTCTTGCGTCTTTCTCTGCGTCGCTTCTCAGCCTGTGGGCTTCTTCTTTAGCCTCGAGGATAGCCTCTTTTCTCAATGTCTCGGACTTATTCTCGGCGTCAAGTACGAGATTTTTTGCTTTTTGTTCAGCACTACCTATAGCTTTTTCGCCGACATTTTTCCTGTAAATATATCCGATCAACGCGCCGACAATCAATGTACAAGCGCTGGCAATAATTGTCACAACGATTGGAGCCATTACAACACCTCCTTAATCTATTCAGTTTATATTCATACAGATTTATTATAGCTCAAAATAAAGAAAATGTAAACAACTTTATAAAAGCCCCCTGTAAGATGTAAATTCTGAGATTAAGATCAATTACCGCCGATCTCAGCATGACGTCTGACGCTTGTAAAGACGGCCGAGACGAAAAATCACGCTTAAAAATGTTTTTGAGCATGTTCACTTCTTCTCTAATTCGCAGTATCTTCACCTTGTAAGTCTTGATATCTGATAAAAATGCGGGTATAATATCAAAGTAACTAATTTAAAAAGGATAATTTTGGAATGAAGAATTTTTTTGCCCCGCTCAGACTGGCGGACAAATTTATATTGATCTTTGTATTTCTTCTGGGGTGTATGAGCCTTTTGATGCTGGAAAGTACAGTATACGACGGGGGATTCGTCCTCGATCGTGTGGTCTGGGTGCAAGCCTTGGCATACATGCTTGGATTTGCGGCCATGATGACGGTACTCCACCTCGATTACACCATGTTCATCGGATTCAGCAAGCCTCTGTACATCGCATCTATATTGATTCTTCTCCTGGTTTATATACCGGGTCTTGGCCAGGAGCAGTACGGCTCAAGGGCATGGATAAACTTAGGGGTAACTACTCTGCAGCCGTCAGAATTCGTCAAGATACTTTTCATTCTGCTGATGGCAAACTATTTGTCCAATCACAGAGAAGACATCAAGAAATTCCGCGGAGTACTGCTTTCAGGCCTGTATGCGCTTCCTATCATCGCCATAGTACTTAAAGAAGACTTGGGAAGCGCTCTCGTATATATGATAATCTGGCTCTTCATGGTCTTTTTCGCCGGCATAGACTATAAGATACTGATTAAATCTATAGTCGCCGCATTGGCAGCGCTGCCGGTAATATATAATTTTCTCGGGGACTATCAGAAGCAGCGTATCGAAGCTTTCCTCCATCCTGACAATGTGAATCTTCCGGGAAACTATCAGGTCTGGCAGTCTAAGATCGCCATAGGCTCAGGCGGATTCAGCGGAAAAGGACTTTTCAACGGAACGCAAAAAGAGCTGGACTTCATACCTGTCCAGCAGTCGGATTTCATATTTTCAGTGGTAGTAGAAGAGCTGGGCTTTATAGGCGGCCTGTTCGTTATTCTCCTCTATTCGGGACTTTTGTTCAGATTCGTCAGGATAATAAGGGACGCTCTGGATCTGTACGGAGCCCTTATAGTAGTGGGATTCACTGCCATGTTCTTGTTCCAGATATTTGAAAATATCGCCATGACCATGGGACTGATGCCGGTAACCGGTATAACCCTCCCTCTGCTGTCGGGAGGCGGAACGTCTGTCATAGCCAGCCTTATATCCATAGGGGTAGTCCTCAATATAGGCATCAACAGCAAGCCTATAAGATTCTGATCTCATATAAAATAAGCCGCCGGGCGCTTCTATCAGAAGTGCCAGCGGCATTTTTTTAAGTCTACGTGATCTTCATCTTTCATGGGAACTCCCTCTCTTCTGAGGAGTTCAGCCTGCTCTCTCCAACCGGGTACAAGTCTTCCCGCATGGTTCACCACCCGGTAACACGGGTAATCTCCGTAATACTCTGACATGCTCAATACTTTGCCCACCAGTCTGGAATTTTTTTCTCTTCCGATGAGTCCCGCTATCTGTCCATAGGTAGCGACACATCCCCGCGGTATCTCCTCCACCACCGAAAGTATCTCGTATATCAGGCCTTCATCTAAAACACGTTTTGCCGTCATCTTGCTCGAAGCCTCTCAAATTTTCTTTCTCCTGCGATCTGCAGAATCATCGGCAGCAAGAGCAGTATACCGTAAGCAGCATAGAATATATAGGACATGAACGTAATTCCCGTCATTATTATCTGCGGATTATAGTGTATACTCGTCTGATCGAGAGCCCATCCGCATACCGTGATAATCAGGAGCAAGAATATCGCTATGACAAAGCTCCTGTCTCTGTTGTCAAATCTGTATATCGAAAAGGAGGTTCTTCCCTTGAGAGAATATCCCCTGCACTTCATGGAGTCAGAACTCTCCACGAAATTCTCCAGCGTCCATGTTATCAATATGGATATAAGCCTCATGGAATTTACAAACCTTCTCCACAGATTCCCCTGAGAAGGGCTCTTTCCTATTCCCTTCTGAGCGGTATTAATACGTCTGCCGTATTGCTTTATCCTCGGAACCATCCTCAGTATTATGGAGAGGAACAGCGACAATTTAGGAGAAATCCTTCCGAACAGGTATACTATCTTATCGGAAGAAAATACGGCGAACACACACGAAAAGAACATTATGACCGTAATCGCCGTGAATCCTATCTGAAGGCCGTAGAGAAGGGCCTCGAGGGTTATCTCGTTTCCGATAAAGTTCTGTCTCAGATTGGTGACTCCAAAGTGATTGTAATACGAATACCAGCCGCTGTATACCAGGGCAAAAGGCACCAGACACAAGTTAAAGATCACGGCTCTTTTGCCGCTGAGTTTCACCGAGTAGGCGAAAGCTACGGCATAAGATATAGCCACGTAAACCGGATGATTAAAACATATGGCAAGACCGATAGCTGCCGTAAAATATATTAAATTTATAGTCGGGTGATAACTGTCAAATCTCATTGTTCTATCATCCCATATTTAATCTTTATTCGCTCCAGTTTATTCATCATAGGTCTTGTAAGAAGCAGCACGCACAGGAAAACTGCGATACCCTGACTTATATTGACGGGCAGTCCCGCCAGATAGACAGCTAAAACCGACTCTGTGTTTATCATCTGAGCCATAGTAAATATAGCGCATGTGTCGAGGATAGGCCCTACCACTAAGACCATCAGCAAAAAACCGATCACAGCGTCAATAAGAGGCTTCTTTTCGGTGAGTATGCCTTTTCTCGCAAGCAGGCCGGATATAAAGCCCAACAGCCCGAAAGAGAACATCTGCCACGGAGTCCACGGTCCCTGACCGAAAATCATATCACTGACTATGAGGCTGAGGGAACCTGTCATAAACCCTGCCTGAGGGCCGAAGGCCATAGCAGTTATCATAGTGATGCCTCCTATGGGCTTAAAATTAGGAGCCCATATAAAAGCCGCCCTTGAGGCTACTGCTATGGCGCACATGACTGCCAGCGTAACCAGCTCTCTGGCCTGAGGCCTTCGGCTTTCGAATCCGGCAAAAAACGGAATTATGGAATATATCATTATCAGAACACTGGCTATGTAGTACTTTCTGTCTCCCATATACCACGAGATTCCTACGGTCAGCGGTATCAGGACTATTATGACCAAAAGCGTCACCCAGAAACCTCTGCCCAATTTTTTCTTTTCTAACTGTTTGCCCTGCATAATTTAATCACATCCTCATTTGTAATCGCATTCTCGAATATGTGGCGGCTCATCCTGTTGGCCGCAGTAGTATAGAAACTGTTCTGAGAAAAGAACAGCTTGGGAGTATTGGTGGTTACTACGCTTCCGTCAAAGAACATCCCCACTCTGTCGGCGTATTTGGCGCAGAACTCTACGTCATGGGAAACCATCAGTATAGTTACGCCTTTTTCCCTCAGCCTGCCCAGTATTTCTGCGAACTTAAGCTTAAAAAAGTTATCTATCCCCTTGGTCGGCTCGTCCAGCAGCAGTATCTTAGGCTCAGTAAGCAGTACCTTAGCCAGAGCGGCCCTCTGCTGCTCTCCTCCTGACAAATCATAAGGATGGCTCTCAAGCAGATCTGTTATATCGCATATATCTGCTACTTCCTCCACTCTCTTCTTATCCTCTCCGGAAAGAAGCATCTCTTCAAGATCTTCTCTCACCGTCTTTTTTACGAACAAGCTCTGAGGGTCCTGCGGCAGCATAGCCAGATTTCCCTTGAACAATTCTGACGACTTGTATTTGTCTATTTTCTTCCCGTCGATTAAAACCTGCCCCCTGTAAGGCTTGCATATATTGCAGATAGATTTCAGGGTGGTGGATTTTCCGGTGCCGTTTCCTCCTACTATAGCGAATATCTTCCCTTTAGGTATCTGCAGATTAACTCCTTTGAGCACGTCCGGCGCTTCCTTCTCATATCTGAACCAGACTTCCTTTAACGTCACCGCCGGGACTTTCGTCTCCTCATCTTCCTCTTCTCTCTCCTCTATGGAAGCGATCTTTATCTCCTTATCTTTTAACAGGCTGCTGAGCCAGTTTCTGCCTTCCCTTACGGTAAGAGGGCATCTCAGATCATTTTCGACTCCGTAATATATCTGTACCGGCGAAGGCATCGCCGCAAACATTTCATTGTTTTCTGCTTTCAGAAACTCGCCGATCTTATGAGGCTCGTCGGCAGCTATGATACTACCCTTCTCCATGACGACGACTCTGTCAGCGGCATGAAAGATGTCCTCCAGTCTGTGTTCTGTTATTATCACCGTCGTACCCAGCTCGAGATTTATCTTTCGGACTGTATTGAGAAAATCTGCGGCGGCTATGGGATCCAGCTGGCTCGTAGGTTCGTCCAGGATGAGCACCGTAGGCTGCATGGCCATTATAGAAGCCAGATTGAGAAGCTGTTTTTGGCCGCCTGAAAGTTCAGTTACATTCTTATGGAACCAGCCCTGAATCCCGAAATAGCTGGCCATCTCAGCCACTCTCAGCCTTATGGTCTTCTGATCTATGCCCAGGCTCTCAAGGCCGAAAGCAAGTTCATGCCATACTTTGTCCGTAACTATCTGATTGTCGGGGTTTTGCATTACATATCCTATCTTGGACGACTGCTGCCTCAAGTCTGATTCTTTGAGAGGTTTTCCCTCAAAGTATATTTCTCCTTCCATATTGCCGTGAGGTGAAAGAACACTCTTGAGATGTTTTAAGAGAGTAGTTTTTCCGCTTCCGCTCTTGCCGCAAACTGCTATGTATTCACCTCTGTCTATGCTGAGATTTATCTCTTTCAGCGCCAGTCCGTTCTTAGAAGCAGGATATGAAAAACTTAAATTTTTGATCTCAAAATGCGCCATGTTATAGCCTCCGTAATGTTAAGTACTGTCGGTATCGACAAAAATATTATATAAGCTGCGATTCCTATACGAGTATAGATATTATCCATCGTTACGGCCTCTCCGGCCGTATATTTCATTCCGCCCATTATGCCGCACAGCAATATGACCGCTATAAGAAAGCACATCGCCAGCAGCAATATCACATCTCTGCCGTCAAATCTGTATATGGCGAAATTAGTTCTCTTCCCGGATCCGTATCCTCGGCTCCTCATGCTGTCTGCCGTTATTATACCGCCCTCCAGAGCCCAACTGGTCAAGGTGGATATCACCGTCATACTGTTTTCGGCCTTTTCTCTTCTGGTCCCGGAATCCCCCGCCTTTCCTATGCACTTTCTGGCCGAAGATATCTGCCCGATCTTTTTCTGAAAGCCCGGCACCAGACGCATTATCATGGACAGCACCAAAGATATGGAAGGCGCCGCCTTACCGAATATATACAAGAACTTGTCTGTAGTCATGACGATGTTATATGAAGCGAACCATATTATCACAGAGATGAACATAACTGCGAGTACCATCCCGTAATACAGCGACTCAAGAGTATACGGTCTGCCGCCCAAATATGTAAAAAGCACGATGGAACCATTGGTATTGAAAAGCGGGCTCACCAAAGACAGTACTGCAAAGAGCGGCAGCATGGCTATCAGGAATTTCCATGAAGCAGATTTTTTCACCGTGACATAATAAACTGAGGCCAGCAGGAGCGAACACATCATGAACACAGGATGTACGAAAAACATTCCGAAAACCACTGCCCCGATGAAAAACACGAAATTTATTATGGGATTATAACCGGAAAAAGTATCCTTATTTTCCATCTCATGCTCCTCATCCCATGCTTGCGCCAAGATCTGCTCCGAGGCCGTTACATGTGAAGGCCCACACGATTGAATCTCCGTCTTTGAGCTTATATGACGAACATCCGTAATTAGGGAACCAGCCGTTGACCTTATACATCCACCCCGATTGATTTCCGCAGTCGAATTCATACAAGTTATTTATACCTTCCACATAAGAGCTGCCGTACATAGGACTGTATGAGTATTCTATCTGTATGCCCCTCTCTTTGCATATCCTGTTTAAAACGTCAAATACTGTTTCCCCTTTGTTGAATCCTACAGTCGTAGTTCTCAGAATAATTCCTCCGGATGGTACATATCCCTCTTTTCCCGGGCTAAGCTGCCCCATGTTATTCAATATCGTATCGCATCTTATCTCTATGGTACAGGTATAATCGTAACTAACAGAAGAGCCCGATCCTCCCGAGCCGCTACCGCTGCTTGAACTTCCGCCATTGGACTGAGAAGATCCGCTTTGAGCCGGGTTCTTGCCGGCGGCATTTCCGGTTCCCTGAGAACTTTCCGAAGACTCGGCTTCTTCTCTCGCCTGCATTCCTTCAGACTCCCTGTCCTCCAATACTTTATTGAGTTCTTCCCGGCTGAAGCATAATTCGTGTTTCTCTCCCGCCAGAAGAGCCTTTTCTATATTAAACTGATTCAAAGATGAAGCCTGAAGATCCATGACAGTCATCTCTTCCCCTACTACGGAAATAGTCTGTCCCGTCTCAGCCTGTACTTTTTTATCGCCTTTATCGGCATCGACGTTTCCTTCAAAGACGTTTACGCCCATAGATCCGGTCTGAACATTTACAGAAAATACCGTTCCGTCAGCAGTGATGCTGCGTTCCTGAGCAGTTATGCTGCCGAACATCTGGCCGTCGTTGAGCACTGCGAAAGCTTCCCCCGCCGTGATCTCCATACTGAATTTCTGATCTTTATACTCTCCTACGACTACAGAAGTGTTCTCGGCAAGTTCATATGTATTGTCTCCGGATTCTATTACTATGCCTGCTTTTTCGTTGGTAGATATCTTATCTCCCGTCTGCAGAGCCGCTCCTTCTTCCAATTCGAAGGAAACTCCCTTTCTCTCGATATTCACCACTCCGGTGACTTTTCCCGCCAGGGCGGCCTGCTCCCCCTCATCGGAAAACCATCCCTTTATAAAGCCCACGGATATCACGCCGCCGATGGCTATGACAGCTATTACCGCTACCATGATCGTATTAAAAATTTTCTTGTTTCTCCTGCTTTCCACTCTGCTTTACTCCTAATTCAAAGATATCTCAATGCTGTTTCTATACGAAATAAAAAAGCACCGTCAAGGTGCCTGAAATTATATTCTATGCACGGCGATCTGCCTCGCCGTATAAATATAATCTTTGCCCCACCTCAGAAGACTGATATAAAAAACGACTACAGGTCTACCGGCTTAATCCTTTTAACCTACCGGGACTCCTTCCCCGGGTTTTTCAGTCCCGAGTGGATATGAGCTTAGCCCGTTTGAGCGCTCAACAGTCCTTTCGAAGATATCACGGTTGCTGAGAGACAGCGCCGGGTTCTCACCGGCTTCCGAGATGTTTCGTTTTATATTGCTGTTATATTTGATTTTACTACGAATCCGGCATATTTGTCAATAAAGAAGCAGACGATAAACCGTCTGCTTCTTCTTTAAGTCCTTTTATTCATTTGCATATTATTTTCATCTTCAATTTTACCGCTTTTTTCTTTCAACTTTTACCAAAGCAGCAGTTCCCATGCAGGCGCCTAAGGCTATCAGAAGCCAGGTAAGCGCATTCTGATCATCTCCTGTTTTTGGAGCGGCCGCAGAATCCGAATCTCCCTGATCAGAAGCATTGCTGTCTCCTCCTATGGCTGATTTATCCTTGACAAATGTCAGCTCATAACCGGTAGTTTCATTTCCGTTCTCAGAAGTAACTTCTATTCTGATCTTTGTATTTTTGCTCTTGTCTGCCGGATATACTGCGTACCGATCATGTCCGTCAATACTCGATGCGATGGCTATGGTATCGTCATCGTTGATTTCATCACTTTGCACGTTCTCTACCGCATATACCTTGACTGATGAATTCTCATCGGTCAGTTCAGGCCATACATTATAGAAGTTCCTGTCGCTGTTTTCCACATCTACAGTATACTGAGTCCTATCTGCGCTGAAAGCCGGAGATAAAGAAAGTTTTTCTTCTCCGAAAGTATTGCTGCTGCTGGCGATCAGATTACTCAAGCTGCTCTCATCACTCTGACATCTTATGTTAAGAGTATAGACAGTACTTCCGCCGTCGGCATCTGCTTTGATTTTTACGGTAGCTTTGCCATTTTCATCAAGCTTCACATAATTTCCCTCAGAGCTGTCATAATCTTTGTCATCTATGGTCGCAGTCACCTCGTCGGGCAGAGTAAGGTTGATCTTTACTTTCTCAGTCCCGGTAGCCATCACTACATCATACTCAGTGACTCCGGGAGCAAATGACCTGCTCCAATATTTTGCCCCCTCTATTTCCATATCGCTTATATAAGCTACATTGTTGGCCACAGCCATGAGGTAGCAACTGTCATTCTTATAATATAATGTGCCGTCGTTATCTGTGCATATAGTACTTATGCAGTAATTCTGCATCTGCGTATCAGGAACAAAAAGCTCTTTGCTCTCTTTGGCTGCGTCTTTTTCATTTGTAGCATCGTATGTATAATAGATACCGCCGGGACGCGCATTGTAAGTAAAGTAGATGTAAACTCTTCCGTCGGCTTCTCCGTCACCGTTAAAATCCTCATCTTCATAGGCTGTGGACAGAAGAGCAGAAGCCTGAGGATATCCCTTGATAGGAAGCTCGCGTATCTTTGTCATACTTTCTGAATCGACTACGGCGAAGAAATGTCCTCCGTCAGGATCGAACTGACCTCCCGCTCCCGCAACTCCAACATATATTCTTCCGTTGTATATGACCGGTGTAGCAGTGATGGCGCCTCCCATGTCCGCAGTCTTGACTTCACCCAGATTTCCGTATGCATCTACTGATACTTTATATATGATTCCGCCTTTTGTGCAGAAATAGAGATACCCGTCGTCGTATACAGTGGAGGTTCTTATATCCCCTCTTATTCCGCCTATCTTGTCTATTATCTGCCCGCTTTTAGGATCTATGGTATAGAAGCAGGCGCTATCAGCAGGTTCTCCGTAATCGTCTGCTCCGTCATCGCTGCCTATTGCTATATATTTGTCACAGGCATATGCTCCTGCCCAGTAAAAGCCTCTGTCAGCTGCAGTACCTGCTTCTATCTCTTTTTTCAGTTCTTCATCGCAGGTTACAGGCGTATCGTCATACACGACGTCCTGGAAAGTGTCTGTACTGCCGGATGGAACAAATCTCCACTCGGCTTTCTTTATACCGTTCTGATCTACATTACTGTTATCTGTCGAGATGCAAAGAAGCACCCCGTCTGAGCTTGGAGTTTTCCATGTGCCTGTATAGATGTATCCCTTACCGTCCACTTTGGCGTATGAGATAGGCGATACAGTCTGGCCTCCTATCTTTTCCGTCGACCATACACATTTCAGAGTCTCGTAGTCTACGGCCTGAATGATTCCATCTCCCACTTGGACGAATAGCTTTCCGTCAGCATAAGTTATGGGGTTCATCGCAAATCCAACGCTGGATACCATCTCATCACTCTCGGCTACTTTATTACCCGTCTTTTTATCTATCTTGACGATCTTGTTACTCATTCCTACATAGATATAATCGTCAAGAATCAGAGGCGGCGTAGGCGCTGCTGACCATCCCTGGCCATACTTGCCCGACCACTTTAAGGCAGCCGTATCGGCGCTGTTTGGCGTAGCTTTATCGACGACGCCGTTATTCTCCGCATTATTTCGGAAATTATACCATTCCAGATCTACAGCTTCTCCGGCCATAGCTATGACAGGCGACATGGTGAAGATGATCGCTACTGCCAATATGCCCGCCGTCAAACGCTTGATAAATGAAGGTTTAGACTTGCTCATTTTTGTTCTTCCTTTCTTTGTTTAAGTGCTTAAATAGCCTCTTTATCCATAACGCCGGTCTGCCGGCGCAAAGAACATAACTATTTTGCTGTCCTCGGAGAATTTTCTCTATATAATACAAAACATAAAAAACACCCTCAGTCTTAAGGGTGTCCATGATAATATATCTTCGCCTCGATCCTCTGCCGCCTTCAGATCAGCCTATGTAAAAAGGATCTTTATGCTATTACCGTCTCACCTCAGAGGACTAGGTAATAAAGCTCGCAATGTCTACCGACTTAATCTTTATATCCTACTGAAGATGCCTTCTCAGAGTCTCCTCCAATGGCTCGCAGCTTAGCGCTGATCCCTTTCGTTGATATCACGGTTGCTGAGACACAGTGCCGGACTTGTACACCGGCTTCCGATTTGCTTCGCTTTAAAATATTTTTTTGTCATTTTTATCCTATCATCTAAGCACCTTGTTTGTCAATACCCTGCGTTACGCCTCTCAGATCCCTATAGCTCCCGCCAGATACTTTCCGATATAAACGCCCCCGATGCACAGTAAGACGCTTAAAGCGGCATATGCCACGGTTTCTGCTATCCTGCCGGCTTCTATCATCTCTGCCGATTCCAAAGCAAACGTTGAAAAAGTCGTAAAACCTCCGCAGAATCCCGCTTTCAGCAGAAGCAGATTATAACCGCTCATGGCCTCCCAGGAATCAGAAAATTTCACCATCATGCCTATAATCACCGCTCCCAGAATATTTATGAGCATAGTATGAAACGGAAAGTCTACCTTATTCAAAACAGGTATCATCCCCATGAGATACCTCAGAGCAGAGCCGAAAAATCCTCCTGCGCCTACAGTCAAACATTCTAAAAACATATCTTCTCCTCCAAACTTCGTCTTCATTTAAATCAAAAAACTTCTGCAGTCAAGCGATTGCAGAAGTCATCAGCCTTTCGGCAGTTCAGGCAAGTCACGCCATGGGAGAACCTCTTTCCCTTAAGCAATTATATATTATATTCGGTCAAAAAACAATGAGAATCCTCCTGTCATACCAAAGTTACCGCCGCATTTTGATGTTAAGGATTGACATGAGAGCGCTTTCGGTATTATAACATTCTTATACAACATATCGGAAGGGGCATTAAATTGAGCAGTATTTTTGATTATCTGGATTGGAGAGGCGATATTCCCTTATATTTCGCCGGATTCAACGAACTGGACAGCCTCATCTTGGCCAGGCTGTCGTATATTCCTTTTGACGGAATAGTATCTGAAGACTTTTTAAGCAAGATCACCGTAGCCGAAGCCGCGGCCCGGTTCTTTGACACCAATGAAGCCATAAAAAGAGCAGACAAGAACGCGGATCTCATACTGCTCAAAAAAACTGCTGAGAGCAGGCGATTCTCAGATCTCACATTGTGCGGCTATATAAACGAATGGGACGAAGATGCAGAAAAGCAGTTTTCTGCTGTCACAGTGGATCTCCCCGGCAGCGTCAGCTATATTTCTTACCGCGGTACTGACAGTTCCATCGTAGGATGGAAAGAAGATTTCAATATGAGCTTTAAATGTCCCGTTCCATCTCAGGAATCTGCCGTGTCGTACATGAATAAGGCTGCGTCAGTACTGACCACAGACCTGATTGCAGGCGGTCATTCCAAAGGAGGGAACCTGGCGGTATTCGCTGCGTCTTTCTGCAGAGGAGATTTTAAGGGACGCATTTCATCGGTGTATAATTTTGACGGACCAGGATTCGATTCAAAAGTTATAGAGCAGGACGGCTATAAGGATATATGCAGCAGAGTGCTCACTTTCGTCCCGCAGTCTTCCATCATAGGTATGCTCTTAGAGCACGAGGAACCATACACCATAATCAAGAGCCGGGGGAAAAACGGACTCATTCAGCACAATATCTATTCATGGCTGGTGAGCCCAAAAGGTTTTACCCGCCTGGACAATGTGGACAGCAAGAGCACCTTCATAGATCACACTTTAAAAGAATGGGTCCGTAAGATGACTCCGCAGGAGAGAGAAGTCTTCGTAGATACTTCTTATAAAATGATCTGCAAGACAGGCGCCCATACTGTAAACGACTTGAACGGGATCGGCCTGAAAAAAGTCATGGTTCTTCTTTCTTCTCTGAAAGGCATGGACGATGAAAGCAAAGATGTGATCTTTGGTGCGGTGGAGCTGCTGCTGGAAAGCGCAAAAATCAGCTTCAAAAAAGTCTTCCTGTAGTAGATGACTCTTTCGCAAGGAAAGACCCGAAAGTTCAGTCTTTCGGGTCTTCTTTATACATTTCCTGTTTTTAGTTTTCTTTTCTCTTCACTGCTGCTGCCGTGCCTGCCGCCAGAGCCATGACCATGAGCCAAGGCAACATGTTATTTTGGTCTGCCGTCTTAGGCGTGTTTTCAGGTTTCTTATCTTCATCTGAAGGTCCTGTGACCGTAGATGAGCCTGATCCTGTAGCAGGAATGACTTCCGTCTGCTTATATCCGCAATCGGTACATGCTCTTTCTCTGCTTCCCTCAGTACTTTCACCTGCTTCTTTTACTACTGTCCAATCACCATATGCGTGAGCTTTCACATCGCCTTTTACTCCGCATATCTGGCATATGCTCCAGTGATTTTCCTTGTCGCTTTTATATCTGAGATCATGCTCGTGTACTCCGAAGGTACCGTCTTTATTTTCATTGGTTCCAAATCCGTCTGCGCACAGATCCTCAGGTACGAAATGAGAGAAGGAACCTCCTGCTATGTCCACATAGTCTCCGGCATCAGGCCAGTCGGTGGATTCGGCGTCAGTACTCCAAGTGTACGCCAGAATCGCTTCTGATTTTTCCGAAACAAATTTTCCACCCTGTATATCTACATAAGGTTCACCGCCAGGATAACCGCGATCGATAACAGATATAGCTGCTCCGTCTATGATAGTTCCGTCTCCAGGTTCCCTATCGGAACGCATATCCTCTCCTACGGCAGTCACTTCTGCTTTGCTGTCCTTTGGCGCTATGAGCTTTCCGGCGCACATCTGGACTCCGTTAAGTCCACTGATAATTCCGCCGTTGAGAATCAACTGGCCGTCCTGTGGATGATATATGGCGATTCCCTTCGAAGAAATGATTTTTCCTCCGTTTATCACCATCTCTGTACCGGAAAAAGTTCCGTTTCCGGAAAGAGCATAGGCTTCTCCTTCGATCGTTGCTCCATCGTTTACGATAAGTTTTCCCTTGTCTCCGAGTACTGTAATGCCTGCTTCTGTGGATACTATCTTCGTTCCTGAGTTGACAGTAAGATCTCCTTGGGTCTGTATCATAGTATTGACCTTCTCTTTTGACTCGTCTATAAACTGAAGCGTGACATTCTCAGTTATCATGCCTGCTCCGGCTCTTACACAGATAGCGGCTTTGTTGGCTTTTATATCGCTGATGACTTTACCGGATTTTGACTGCGAGGAATCGGTAAGGGTGAGAATCGAAGTATCTTCTCCCGTGGTCTTATCTCCCACCTCGATCATGATCTTATTTTCTGATCCGGTTACAGTATTGCCGTTCAGGTCTATCGAAACAGATTTATTGCCTGTTATTTTAAGGGTTTCAGTAAGCTCTATATCTTTTTCAAGCTTTATTGTCTCGCCGCTTCTCGCCGCTGCAACAGCTTCTTCAATGCTAATATACCCTTCTATCTCTTTTCCGTCTTTATCCAGAACCACTGCCACACGCAGTTCCTCATCGTCAAAGGCTCCCGGAATCAGAGGATCAGGCTGTACAGAACTGTTCTGAGGTCTCCAGAAGTTGTCAGCAGACCCAGCTTCATTGAGCTTCTGTGAAAGCTCTGTATGCGTCATATCTTTTTGTTCCTCAGACGGGTCGTCTCCGTTGCCTGACGCCAGATAGATGATTCCATCTTCTGTCAGGTAATAGCAACTTTCGTTCTTGCTTCCCGTGGCTTGATCGTACCAGTATCCGCTCTTACCGATCTGGTATTCTTTTCCTTTTTCAGCGGTGATGGTTCCGTCATTGACGCATGCTTTTACGCCGCATGAAGTGTTATTGTATCCGTATATGCCTCCCGCTATGGCCTCTTCACCGGTAGCCGTAATGTTTCCACCGTTATAACAGTTATCTACGTAATCTCCAGACGAAGCAGTACCGCCTATGATTCCACCGGCATTGGTTACACCTGTAATATCGCCGGTGTTGGCAGATCTGCTGACAGTATTATTGCCCGATGAACTGTTTCCGATAATTCCGCCGGCTGCTCCGCTGCATATTATCGGCCCATCATTTACAGAATCGCTGACCTTTGTATTGGCGTTGGCAGTTCCAATAATTCCGCCCGCCACCAGTTCTCCGTCTATACGTCCTGTATTGGAACATCCTGAAACTGATGTCTTGAGAGCAAATCCGGTTATACCGCCGGAATATTCTCCCGTCACCGTTCCGTTGTTGATACAATTATCTATCACTACAGTTCCCTGGTCAGCCCGAGCATATCCTATGATACCGCCTACTTTTTGGCTTCCTTCTACAACGGCATTGTTAGTACAATCCGAAATAGTAAGTACATCTGAATCATCTGAAAGATACGGCCTTCCGACGATTCCTCCCAGATAGTCGCTGCCGGCTATGCTTCCCGAAACTTCGATATTCTCTATGACGCTGCTGCCGTACACAGGTCCTGTTAAGGCTCCTCTGCTCATGCCATATTTATAGCTCATATCTACATCAGCAAGTTTTATATTCTTGATGACGGCGTCCTGTACATAGCCGAACAGACCGTAAGTACCTGACTTTCCGCCGTCTGTAAGACCTTTTATAGTTTTTCCGTCGCCATCGAAGGTACCCATGAACTTGTTGGTACTGGTACCGATAGACGTCCATTTTTCACCTGATATATCCAGTTGATCTATATCGTCGCTCAATTTGATATACTGATTCTGATATGTGATTCCTGTACCGTTTACAGTAGCGGCAAAGATCTTCAGTTCATCTACCGAACTGATTATATAAGGATCTTTTTCTGTTCCCGAACCTTTCCGGAATATGGTCTGTTCCCCGTTTACAGCTACTGAGCCGGGATACTTGTCCTCTGCATTAGAACCCGCATTGCTGCCGGAAACAGTGATATTCTCCACTGTTATGGTACTTGCGGGAGCTTTGTTGTACCTCTGTCCCCCGGATACGTAGCCCATAACTACTTTATCTTTAGAGGCCAGGTTCTGATCTTCCACTTTAAGGGAAATATTTGACACGGAACAGTTTTTAAGAGTTCCGTCGCTTTCAGCATTTGCAGTATATAGTCCTATGAGTCCTCCCACTTTACGAGTGCCGGCAACTGTTATTCCCGAAACAGAACAATCTGTAGTCGAGATAGTGCCGCCCTCGCCTCTATATCCTATGAGACCTCCTACGTTATCTTCTTCAAGATTATTCTTGAGGTATACCCCGGTAACGGCGCTGCCTTCATCGGCCTTAACTTCGCATCCTGAGAGTTTAGCGTATCCTTCACCAAACATTCCGCCTACTTTATAATTTCCGGTGACGGTGATCTTACCTGTCACCGTACAATTTTCTACAGTGCCGGTATAGACTGATCCTGCTATAACGCCAACTTGAGCCTTGCCTGTAACTTCAGCCCCCTCCATCGTGATTCCAACGAGTTTTGCCGGCGTGCCTATGCAGCCGAACAATCCTGCATACTCCAATTCTGTATCATTTATATACAGGTTGCTGATGATGCGGCCGTTTCCGTCAAAAGTACCCATGAACTTATTGGACGCCGTTCCTATCGGAATCCACTGCTCGCCTTCTGACCCGTTAAGGTTGATGTCATCTGTAAGCTTATAATAAGCTTTATTGTAGGAGGCGTCTCCCGCATTGACTTTTTCAGCAACAAATTTGAGATCTTCGGCAGTGCGTATTTCGTACGGTTCAGTTTCCGTACCGTTGCCAAGAATCCCTCAGATCTGACGTTCCTTCCGTCCTTAATGTCAGAAACATCTCTGCTTTCGTCTGTGGTGATCTCATCGTCTCCTTCTGCGGCAGTATTGCCTATAGTCGCCGCATTTACCGGAACACTCAAAGATATGATCATCACAAAAGCCATAGCTGCAGCGCAGCATCTCTTCAGAATGTTCTTTTTCATTTCTTATTCTTCTCCTCGATTGAAAATAACCACAGTCTTCTCATACGAAACTTATGAGTGAGCCGCTAAGTCCATATTTTACACTACTTAAACGTCTCTGCCGTAATATTTTATTACATATACTATACCCCCCCTCCCATGAGATTTTGTCAAGGTCAAAAGCATAGAAAGCCATAAAAAGAGCCATGGCTGCTTTTATCTAAGAAATGTTGGCAGTTTTTGAAAAAAAGGCCCGGAGAAAAACTCCGGGCTTTCAAACTCGTCTTGGTTTAATTTTCTTTCTTCTTAAAAGCTACGGCTGCTCCTGCTGTAAGCGCCATCACCATAACCCAAGGGAGCATGTTGTTCACATCACTTGTCTTAGGTACGGTATCCTTTTTAGGTTCTTCATTTTTATTTCCGTCGTCGTTATCTCCGGTAGGCGGAGTGTCAGTCTCAGGGCCTTTGACTACCAGTTCCTGATCTGCACCGAGAGTCTCGTCATTGACATTGACATTTTCCTCTGTGAGATTCTTCACCGTGATACCTGACGGCACTTTGAATTCGACTCCTGCTGCAGCCTCGGTGATCTCCAGTTTTACTGACGCCAGTTCTTCAGGTGTAAGCTCTTTCTCCAGCTCTTCGAGAGCTGCGTTGATATATACGCTTCCAACCACTTCTATCTTTTCGCCTTCTGTCACGAAATTAGCGGAAGCGTCGCTATTCACGACAACAGTCTCACGATCTAAATTTGTAAAGGCTCCGCCTTCTATTGTAGGCGTATAAGGGTAATCTGCCGCAGATCCCACATATCCTGTAAAGGCTCCGCCTTTAACTTCAACGGCGCCGCCTTTCTTACCACCTTGACCATATCCGAATATGGCGTTATTTCCGTCGTTGCTTGCCGTAAATTGTCCTCCGTAAATGGTCAGATTACCTTTATCGGCGTCATTGGCAAACGATCCGTTGGCGATAACCGCTTTTGAAGAATCATTTACTGTGAAGCTTCCTCCATAGATAGATGTTTCGTTCCAGTTGAGAATGGTAGGGCCGCTGGTATTGCTGAATACGCCGTTTTCTACTACCAATACTCCGAAATCGTCATTTTTAACGGTATTCATTCCGCCGCTCAGATATCCGCTCTTTATAGTGAGTTTTACGTTAGCGCTGGCAGGGTATGCTACGCCGCAGTCATTTCCCAGATTTCCGTAATAGCCGTTATCGATGCCGCTGGATCCCGCATCCTGCTGATCTACAGTGGCTCCGTCAATAGTCAGAGTACCGAGATTCTTGATTACATACCAAGTGTTTCCTGTAAAAGTTCCGTTATTCAAAACAGTTTCTGCACCCGGAGCCGTATACAGAGCGGCTTTTGCTTTTACATAGTTTTCAACAGTTCCGTTACCTACAACAGTAAGAACTCCGTTATTGGTGATCGTATGATCCTTTACAGCCGTGATCTTGTGGCCGTTCAGATCGATAGTGACCGTCTTTCCTTGCGGAACTGTGATATCTTCAGTGATGTCCGCAGTCAGTTTCAGTGTGTCTCCGTTCTGCGCAGAGGCGATAGCCTCATTAAGATCTGCCCCTACCTCTGTCGTAGTTGCAGCAAACGCCATAGCAGGCAGGAATACAGCTACCATAGCTATGCAGAGAAATGTGACAAATAGCTTTTTCATTTTTTCCTCCTTGTTGATAGATCAGTATAATCTCTCCTCATATTATGCCCCCCCCCGGTCAATTTTGTCAATAGTATTTTTTACTTCAAGACTAATTGCAAACAAAAGTAAAAGGAACCCGGAAACTATCTCTCCGGCGCGATAAGGAAATATAAGAGCAGAGGGAACCGGCATAAGGGAAAGCAAAGGGCAGGCGAAAACGCCTGCCCATACTTATTGCGGCCAATATCCGTCATACTAAGAGTGAGGCCGGAGAATTGATGAGTTCAGCATGGAGAAAGAAGAAAGCGGAGAATAGAACAAACGGCCTTGCCGCCTGACGAAACTTCGAACCTTTCGTCGGGCGGGCCACTGCGGGCGGCGCTCCCATAAATTGGGGGCACCGCTTTTTTGACATTTATTGAGTGCTATCAGTATTCGTCATACTAAAGATGTAGCTTGAAAAGACGAAGGGAGTGTGAAAAGCAGTGACCTGCCTTGACGATAAAGAGGCGGCTAAAGGGTTCGAAGAGCAGCGGCCCCGTCCAGACGGATAATGGCGGCAAACGGTTCGAAGAAGCAGTGACCTGTCCGAACGAACAACGGCGGTAACTGGTTCAAAGAAAGCACAGCAGACCCGACAAGGCTGTGCGGCTCCCGCTGGGTGCGGGAGACAAGCGACACAGCAGGGCGCGTACAGCGTGAACACGGAATACACCCTGTGGAGCGGACACGGGCAGAACGATTACACGCTCGATTTTGAAAAAATCGATGGGTAAACGGAGTTGCCAGCGGCAGCAGAGTGAAAAACCCCGCAAAGC
Organism: Firmicutes bacterium CAG:145; assembly: GCA_000435715.1. GTDB lineage: Bacteria > Bacillota > Clostridia > Peptostreptococcales > Anaerovoracaceae > Fimisoma. Next base: position 173,743 of record FR882595.1, on the reverse strand, counting down.
CCGTGAAATCGGGAAAACAGCACCGGGAAGCTGTCAAAAAAATCTCGCCGAAACGCCCAACTAACAGATATTTTCTCAAGGGATAACTGCGCCCATATGAAAGGAGGCCGGTATGAAACAAAAATCTATGGTGCGGCAGGTGCAGGAAGCCCTGCAAATTCAACTGCGGATAGGAGAGAAACGCCATGAAGCAAAGAAGGCGGAGCATACCCATTCCCCCGCCGGCATTTTCTCCTACCGCACCTTTGAAACCTACATGAAGCAAAGCTGCGCCTTTGCGAAGTGGGCGAAAGCAGAGTACGGGAGCCGCGTCAAAACATGGCAGCTTGTACCTTCCTACTATCGGTGCAAGAAGGACAGGCGGGGCGTGGTCTACGACAAAAAGGTCATGCTGTATGTCAGCCGACAATTAGGTCATAACCGGATTTCCGTTATTGCCGGACACTATCTGGATAAGTAAATAA
>FR882595.1:170311-173221 GCA_000435715.1 Firmicutes bacterium CAG:145 | reverse complement strand
CTATCGGAATAAAAACAGCCGCGTGTGGAGAAAAACGGCAGTCATATCCGGATAACTATCTATAAAACCGCCGGAAGCTGGAAATTCCGTTTTTCTCCTGTGCAGGCCGTTTCCATTTGTTTTTTGCCTCTCTTTCCTGCATATTAAGTGGGAAGGGAGGTGATTTTTTGGAATATGGATATATCCGCGTTTCCAGCACAGACCAGAACGAGGACAGACAGCTCATAGCCCTGCATGGGAAAGGCATACCGGACAGCCGGATTTACATGGATAAGCAATCGGGGAAAGACTTTAACCGGCCCAAATACAAGCGGCTGGTACGGAGGGTAAAACAGGGCGATTTGCTGTATATCCTGAGCATTGACCGCTTGGGCCGCAACTACCGGGAGATACAGGAGCAGTGGCGGTTATTGACGCAGGAAAAAGGCGTAGATATCTGCGTTTTAGATATGCCGCTTTTGGACACCCGGCAGGGAAAAGACCTGATGGGGACATTTATTGCCGATTTGGTATTGCAGATTTTATCTTTCGTGGCCCAGAGCGAACGGGAGAACATACGCAAACGGCAGGCGGAAGGGATTGCGGCGGCGAAAGCAAGGGGCGTTAAATTCAGCAGGCCGCCTGTCCCCTTGCCGGGCAACTTTTATGAGGTACACAGGGCATGGAGGGGTAAAAAAATGACACTCCGACAGGCGGCGGAAGCCTGCGGAATGCCGGAAGGCACATTCTATGCGAAAGCGGTCAAATTTGAAAAAGCCGATTAAATAAACTGCCTGAAACTTTGGAAAAACCTACTTTTGCAAAGTAGGAAAAAAGGGGTATGGCGAACGAAGAATTTTCCCTACAGGGTCTTGAAAAACGGCATGATTTCTGGTATATTCAATGTGTATATTTAGGCATATGCTGACTTTGCAAAAGTAGACGATTGCAAAGCGGGAAAATTTAAATGCGTGCAGAGTGGAAGGAGATGAGTTGTGAACGGGACGAGCCTGTTTGAGTTCTTTGGCAAATCATCAATCAATAAAACGAAAGGAAGAAGCAGACAATGAAAAAAAGAAAATGGCTGGCAAGTTTGCTGGCGGTTGTCATGGTACTGGCAATGATGCCGACAATGGCATTTGCGGCAGAAGATACAGTAGAAGTATCTAATGGAATGACCTTTACAAGTGACACTACACAAAGTGACATTGACACGTGGGCCAATAGTGCAGCAATTATTACGAATAATACAGACGGAACCTACACTGTGACCCTGCAAAAGAATATTACCCTGCAACAAGGGGCAACGTCCCCGATCACATTTGGGAATTACTGGGATGCAGCCGGGGCAAAGCAGCCTACCATGATTTTGGATTTAAATGGCTTTACCGTGTCTGGAAAAACTATTGTTATCAGCAATATGGGAAATCTAATTATCCGGGACAGCAAAGGGACCGGAAAGGTTGTATACGATGGCGGGAAATATCTGGCGGCTGTTCAAAATGCTGGATATTCGCTGACCATTGAAGGCGGCACGTTTGAATGCAATGGTGCAAACAGCGCAGCCTATAATGCGGCAATTAGCGCAGCAGCGTCTACCAAAACAGTGGTCAACGGCGGCGTCTTTGATGGAAATGGTGCAGGTGCGTTGATTGCATACGGAGATGTGATCGTAAATAGCGGAACTTTTAATGGCGCCTATGGGGTTGTCTCGAAAAAGGCGAGCAATAGCTCAGGAAACATTATATTCCCGGAGACATCTACTGCTGTCGTTAATGCTGAAAAAATGGCTTTTGTGGTGCAAGGGGACGACACGGCAGCCGGAACCATCTCAGCTAACGGCGGAACCTTTAATGCGCCCAATGTTGTAGGTAAGATCGGCAATGTAACGCCGCAAGATCAGGTTGTGATTGCCGGAGGTAGCTATACCGCAGACCCTTCTGCTTTTGTCGCTGACAATACAGCACTGATAGGACTCACAAACAATGGAACTACCCAGTACGCTGCTGGCGGTGACGCTCAAATCATGGCTGATTCAGCAAAAGAGGGGGATACTATTACTGTTCTCCAGGGAGATAAAATTACAGTACCGGATAAAGTAACGGTAAAAAACCAAACCGGCAGTGAAATTACTGTGAATGGTGAAACTGTCCAAAATGGCGCTGAAATAGAAGCTCACGTACACAATTATGGTACAGAATGGAAGTTTGACGATACAAACCATTGGTACGAATGCTCCTGCGGAGATAAGACGGATATAGCCGCCCATACTTTTAAGTGGATTACCGATGAGGAAGCTACCGCGACCGAAGCAGGCAGCAAACACGAGGAGTGCACCGTCTGCGGTTATGCGAAGGCAGCAGTAGAAATCCCTGCAACGGGAACAACAGAACAACCTACCAAACCGTCTACCGACGCTCCGCAGACCGGAGACAACAGCAATATGATTGTTTGGGTTGCTGTTATGCTCATGGCCGGCGCTGGAATGGCGGGCACCATTGTTTACAGCAGAAAGAGAAAGCACAGCAGATAATTAAGGCATAATAGGCCGGGGGACGGATATTCGGTATCTGTCCCCCGGTTTTTCTATCCCATTTCAGTATCCGGCATACTAAATACAGGAAGGATACTCTTCCAAAGAAACAGCCGGAAACCTGACGGGGTAACATGGGAAAGACCTTTTCGCGGAAACAAGGGATAAATCCGGCGGAAAGGAGGCCAGATGGAGCATAACAGGAAAGAGCCGCAGGAATATCTTTACAAAACGATGGAGATACAGAAAGGCGGCGCAACTTTTCTTGTGAACCTGTACCTCCCCACAACGGGGACGGGCAGCCTGAAAAGCCGCCTCTTGCGCCTGATGGAACAGGATTTGGAACGGCAGGGAAACCAAACAGAAAAATACACGCTATTGTATGGCAGGCTGTCCAA
>FR882595.1:164694-170284 GCA_000435715.1 Firmicutes bacterium CAG:145 | reverse complement strand
CCAACGAGGACAGCCGGGAAGGCACCAGCCTGAGCATACAGCACCAGGAGGAAATGCTGCGGGACTATGCGGCAAAACAGGGCTTTTCAAACGTCCTGTTTCTGTATGACGATGGTATTTCCGGGACAAAGACCAACCGCCCCGGCTTCCAGAAGGTCATGGCAATAATACGGGAAGGCAGGCCGCAACGCTGATTGTGACCGATTTGACCCGCCTGTACCGCAATCAGTCAGAAGCCAACAATCTGCTGGAAATCGTCTTTCCCGCGCTGGGTGTGCGCTTTATCGCCATTACCAACAATTATGACAGCGCCACCAACACGGAGAGCGACGAGGATTTAGCCATGTTCTCCAACCTGTTTAACGAGTGGTATCCCGGGCAGACCAGCCGGAAGATCAACGCCGTTATTCAGCATAAGGCGGAAAAGGGCGTGCGGATTGCCTCCATTTCCCCCTACGGCTACCAGAAAGACCCGGCGGACAGGTTCAAAATCATTCCCGACCCCGGAGGCGGCGGAACAGGTGCGGCATATCTTCCACCTGTGTGCTTCCGGCATGGGGCCGGAACAGATTGCAAAGCGTCTGGAACGGGAAAAGGTGCTTGTGCCAACGGAATACGCCTACCGCAAGTTTGGGCGGGGCCATTCCAGCCGCAACCCGGACTTTCCCTATCGGTGGTCGGGAAGCAGTGTAGCGGATATACTGGAAAACCCGGACTATATCGGCATACAGACAAGCTGCAAGACGCACAAACCGTCCTACAAAAGCGACCTTGTGGTAGAGGTGCCGGAGCTGACCCCGGAAATCCTGCGGGAGTTTTTCCACCACATCACAGTGCATGAGCGCGACGGCGCTTACAGGAAGAAGTTTTACACACAGAAGATTGATATTCACTTTAATTACATTGGGACAATACAATAGCGCAGGACACGTTTTGCGTGTCCTGCGCCACCAGAATACTTTACTTCCCTATCTCGCCGGGGCTATAGGCTCCGCGGGTTCCTCATAAAAGATACTTAGTCTTCTTTTCTCTTCAGCATCGCAGCTGCGCCTGCTGCAAGCGCCATGGCCATGATCCAAGGGAACATGTTATTCACATCGCTGGTCTTAGGTACAGTATCTTTTTCAGGTTCTTCATTTTTATTTCCGTCGTCGTCATCGCCGGCAGGCGGATTTTCAGTCTCAGGTTTCTTCTCTACTGTAATCGTCTGACCCGCATCTAACGTATCCTCGTTCACCTCCATGCTCACGTCCGTAGTATTTTCTACAGTAACTTCCGCAGGAGCAGTGATCTTGGATCCCTCGGCTGCTTTGACAATCCTTACCTTAGTTCCTGCAGGAGCGTCTTTAATAGTTTCGTTTATATTGGCAAGGCCTACTACCGTCTTGACAGAACCGTCGTTTTCCGTGATCTCCGCTACATCGGCGGCAGTAACTTCAACTTTATCGCCCAATCTGTCAAATGTTCCTCCGGCTGCCTCTATTTTGCCGCCTTCGTTAGTATTGACAAGTCCTGTGAACTGTCCGTCCTCTATAATCACTTCTACTTTAGCGATGTCCTCTGCGCCGTTATTTTGAGGATTATTGGCCACAAGAGCCGATGCTCCTGTAAGTTCTGCTCCGTCTATAGTGACGCTTATAGGAAGCTTAGTGACGTGCTGAGATACGGCTATAGCTGCTCCCGTGCTGGTCGTTCCGTTGCTGTTAGGATCTACAGAAGTGGAATCTGCCGTAGCAGTGATCTTCGTTCCTCCCGATACGTTCACATTGCCTCCGCGGATTTCTATGCCGGTAGCGCCCGTTATAGTTCCGCCGTACACGTTCATGGTACCCGCCTGAGGATGATAAATGGCTACGCCTTCGAAAGAAGTCAGATTAGAGTTTCTGACTTCTATATTGGTAGAATGAGCTGCGCCGTTGCCACTCAGAGCAAAAGCCGTCGCCTTTACATCCACATTATTCAACTTTACAGAAGCGCTTTCTATGTATGCGCCCGAATCATCCTTGTCATTGGCTCCGATCACTGCTATACCTACAGTATAGCCATTGTCCTGAGTCTTTCCTGTTTCAATCACTTTTGTATTGTTGATGACAGCTTCAGCGCGATTGTAATCTTCCCCATTCCCTGCCGTATTATATGCTGAGATACGGATTCCGTAATTATACAAAGCTGTAGTATCCGGAGCCGCAACTCTTATCTCCATATCATTGAGTTCCAATTTTCCGCCCTGAGTAGCTATACCGAGGCCGTCTCCCGCAACATTTGTAACTTCTATGACGCCTCCGTTAAACGTAGCGGAAACCGTTTTATTCTGCACTAAAAACACTCTCGTCGCGTCACTTGTCCCCGTGATAGTTTTACCGTTCAGATTAAAGGTCAGAGACTTTGTCAATCTGATATCATTTGCCGTAGTATCGTTCAAGAGTTCGATAGTATCGCCGTCTTCTGCCTCTTCAACTGCGGCGGCCAACGTCGCATATTCTTTATATCCTATCTTTGCAACATTGTCATTTGCCGCAAAAGCCATCGTAGGCATAAATACCATCACCATGATTACACTTAAAAATGTAACTAATAGCTTTTTCATATTTCTCCCTCCGTCGAGTAAAATCTGTTCTTTTACTATACCTCCCCCCCCAGTGGTTTTGTCAAAAATATAAATGTCCGATATGTCCACGGTTGTCACAGTACTCGCTGTTTCAGGATGTCAAAACAGCGAGCGGTTTCTCATTTCTGGCCCTGCGGTATCTGTAAATAGAAAATACTGCATGGACAGACAGTATTTCACTTATTTTCTATGATTCAGTTCATTAAACCCATAGATATCTTATATTGAAGTATCCTCATCACCGACTCATCTACCCTGCTGTCTGATATCTTCCCGTCTTTGAGAGCCTGCACGACAGCCGGGTACTGAGTCTGATAGTCACTGCAGCATAACAGATCGTTCCCCGCCAATACGGCCATGACTGCTGCCTCCTGGCCGTGGGTGTATTCTCTTATGGCGTCCATATAAAGGTCGTCTGTGATTATAAGTCCGGAGAACCCAATCTCGTCTCTGAGTATATTGTGAACCTGCAAAGACAGCGACGCCGGATGTTCGCCGTCTATTGATCTGACTATATTATGGGAGACCAGCACTACTTCAGCTCCCGCTTCTATTCCGCTCTCAAAAGGCAGAAAATCATTTTCTCTCAGACTTCTCAGGCTGCGCTCATCTACAGCGATACCCGTATGAGTATCCGAGTTGTTTCCATAGCCCGGGAAATGCTTCAAAACGCTCCCTATACCGTTTTCTTTCATGACAGAAACTACGTTCTCCACGTATTTGCAAGTCTCTTCGGCGCTTGTCCCAAAAGTCCGCGGATACATATAATCCGCAGGATCTGAAGAAATGTCAGCTACAGGCGCAAAGTTCAGATTTATTCCAAGAGACGACAAAAGGCGGCATTTTTCCTTGGTATCGCTTTTTATAAGCTCCATGCCTCCCTCATCAAAGAGATCTCGTGGCGACCAGAAGGGAACCTCTCTGTACTGTTTATACAGACTTATACGGTTGACTGTTCCCCCTTCCTCATCTACTCCTATGAACATAGGTACCTTAGAAACGTCTTGGTATTCTTGAATCGCGGCTACCATCTGCTGTTTATCGCGTTCCTTAAAATCTCTGGCGAAGAGGATATATCCTCCGAACTGGTATTTTAAAGCTACATCTTTAGCCGCCGTATCCGGGCAGCGTACGATGAACATCTGCGCCACCTTCTCTTCTTCTGTCATAGAATCAAGTATCGCTTTAGCTTTCTTATACGTTTCTTTTCCCAGAAGGGCAGAAACAGATGAGTGGCCAGATGAAACGTGAACAGGTGATGATAATCCTATGGACTGTTCCAGGTAAAACCTCAGCACCCTGACGGGCTGAAGATCATTCGACTTTATAAGGTTTCCCGTATAGGTGACGTATATGGTTTCTCCTGTGCTCAGCGTTTCTGCCGATTCCGATGATATCAGAGAATCATCTCTTGCAAACAGATATGTCCGGCCAAAAACATCCTTTACGGTAATGCTTTTTTCTGTCAGCCCTTCTACTGTTCCTGCAAGAATCTCTGTTCTCTGTATGTCTGCTTCATTCATTTCGTCCGACTCTTTTGAACAACCGGACAAAAAAGCAGACATTGATATCAGTATCAGTATTAAAACTGAAATTTTTATAATATTTCTTCTCATCAGATCTAAAAATCCCCCTGCCTTATTACTGTACCAAGATCCTTACGACTTTCTCAGGATCCGCTGCCTTTGCCATGATGATATCATATGTCTCTGATCCTGTACATAATAACATTGGAAAGCCTTCTTTTGTCAGGGAAATTACCGACAGGTTTCCCCTTTCATATGTCTTTAGAAGTCTCCTCAGTGATCGTGTATTCATCATATTACAAGTCTATCCGGTCAAAGCGATTCAATGAATCACTTTTCCTATTTTTTGTAGTCTTTGGTGATCAGAAAAGATAAGTTTCCTCTTTAAAAAATTCCCGGTACAGTCCCTTTTTTAGGGGTCTGCCGAGGCTCTGCCCCTTCATATCTTTCTGCGAATATGGCGGAGATCGCTACACGTTATGATATGAAACAATGGAAAGACTATCAGTGTTCTCAAAAACATCATCAGCGCTGGAGCGATCGCCCCAGCGCTGGCTTGTTTCGGTCTATTCTTCTATCAGAGCTTTGAACATCTCCACTGCGTTTTCCATGGTGCTGTCGGTGAAATCATATCCCGAGGTGTGAAAGGACGGTACATCTGTGCCGCCGCCCACATAGAACATTGCTCCCGGCACTATCTTGGTGTAGTGGCCGAAGTCCTCGGAGCCTCTGGACATAGGCTTCTCGCCGGACTCGTAGCCCAGCTTCTTTGCGGCGGCGTAGACCTTCTCTACGCTGCAGGAGTCGTTTCTCGTCTCCGGAAACTCGTCCTCGAACTCAAACCTCAGCTCAAGTCCCGCTTTGTCGGCTTCCTCTCGGCACATGTCTTCTATGCTTTTCTGCAAGGCGTCCATCTCCGCCTCCACTTCGGCGCGGATGGTCATCCTCAGCACGCCTTCGCTGGCCGCTGTGCCGAAGGCGTAATCTCCTACGTTTAACTGCACCACCGTGCAGAGGATCAGGCCGTCGTGTTCAGCCGGGTCGGTGAACTTTGGAATGGAATCCACCACCTTCGTCAGGGCGAAGACGGGGTTTATTCCTTTCTCCGGTATGCTGGCGTGGGTGGGCGCGCCTTTCATGAAGATGGACATTCCCTTAGAGGCGCAGTTGGAAACGGCCTTGGATACCAGTATCTTTCCCAGCGGAGTCGCCACCTGATTGTGAAAGGCGAAGATTTCTTCTATGTCGGGATTTTTTAGAAGAAAGGCTTTCGCCTCGGCGGCTCCCTGCCCCGTCTCTTCGGCATGCTGGAACACCATGTATATGTCTCTGTCAGGCTTCATCTCACCTAATTCCAGCCCCAGACCGCACAGGGAGGCGGCATGGCCGTCATGGCCGCACTTGTGACCTACGCCCGGTACGCACGACCTGTAAGGCTTATCTATCTCGTCCTCTA
>FR882595.1:125043-164646 GCA_000435715.1 Firmicutes bacterium CAG:145 | reverse complement strand
CCCTGAAAGCGATGGCTCCTCGCTTCTTTTCCTCGGCTCTGTATACGGCGTAGAAATATCTTCCGCCGTCGTGAAGCTCGAGGTTCGTATGTTCTGTCAGGAATTCCATCAGCTTCCGCTTTGTCCAAACCTCCTGATAAGAAAGCTCCGGATGCTTGTGAAGGTCATGTCTCAAGTCTTCTATCAGCGAATAATTTTCTTTCTTCATACTTATTTCCTCTTGGCTGCTTTCTTGGCCTTTTTAGCTTCCATGTCGGCCATGTAATATTTGCCCGGCGTGTTAAAGTATTCCTTATTCAGCGCCACTACCTGAGGAGCCAGCCATATGAGGGCCAGCATGTTAGGTATTATCTTAAGAGCGCCGAAGAAGTCGATAAACTGATATGCTATGGTAAGCTCCATTCCGAAGAGGGCGAATACCATGGCTGCCAGTATTACGCATCTCCAGATGATTCCGGCTTTGACCGTCTTGAAAACGAACTGCATGTTCTTTTCGCCATAGTAGATTACTACGATGATAGTGGTCAGCACGAATAAGAGAACACATACCGCTACGAACATTTCACCGAACTTTCCGAATGCCGTTCCGAAAGCCGCCTGGCCTAAAGCGCCTGAATCTATGCCTTCCTGAGTCCATACGCCTGTAGTCAGCACTGCCAGAGCCGTAGCCGTACATACCAGCAGAGTGTCTACGCCGACTTCAAATACTCCCCAGACTGCCTGTCTGATAGGGTGGTCTACGTCGGAGGCGGAGTGCGCGATGGCGGCGGTGCCGTATCCTGCCTCGTTGGAATATACTCCGCGGGCGATACCCCATCTCATGGCAAGAGCTATGGTTGAACCTGTGAATCCTCCGAATGCCGCATGCGGTGTGAATGCGTATTTGACGATGTCTATTAAGGAAGGAATTATCTGGTCGTAGTTCATGACTAATATTACCAGTACGCCTAAGAGATATATTATAGCCATGAAAGGAACGGTCTTTTCCATTACGGCCGCAATTCTCTTGATTCCGCCGAACACCACCAGAGTCACGAAGGCTATTATTATGATTCCGAATATCGTCTTATTTCCATTGAAAGCGCCAATCTGCGCAGTTGCCGACAAGATCTGAGAAGCGCATGAAGGAAGGCAGTTGATGGCTCCACAGAAAGCAAATACAGTACCTGCTATTATTCCTATTTTCTTGATTCCGAAGGCTTCTTTTATGTAGCTGAAGGCTCCGCCGAACCACGTTCCGGTCTCGTCTCTGACCTTGTACTTTACGGCTAAGGCGATTTCACAGTATTTTGTGCAGCAGCCCACTATGGCTATGAGCCACATCCAGAATACAGCTCCCGGTCCGCCGAGGGCGATGGCCACGGGAACGCCTACGATGTTTGAGGCTCCGATGGAAGAGCCAAGGGCCGAGCATGCGGCGGCAAAAGGTGAAATCTTGCCCTCTTCTGCTTTCTGAAACATCTTGCCGAAAGTCTGCGAACATATATAGCTGAATTTTCTTATCTGTACGAATCCGCATCTTATGGAAAGATACAGTCCGCCTCCTCCTACGAGGATCAGGATGGGAACTCCCCAAAACCAATTGGCAATGGCCGTAGTTACGTCTATGATTGCTTGCATGATAAAGTCTCCTTTCTTTTTAGCCCTTCTTTATAATCTCAACCGTTCCTTTTTCCCCGTCGACGCGGACTATATCGCCTGTGGAAATGACTTCCGTCGGGTCCTTATCCAACCTGTCTACCACGGGAATGGCTTTTCCGTAAAGCTTTTCGGAAAGCACGGCCCCGGCGACGATTATCAGCTCCGTCTCTTTGTTTATTATGGCCTTAGGCCCGTTTCCGCACCTGACTGCCTCCAGCATCCATGTGGCTCCGCTGGTGGATCCCTTTCCCAGCGGATAGATGAGTATCTTGTCTTTTACGCATTGGCCGCAGACGCTGACCCTGACGTCGTCGATTTTACCCGTCTCCGGGTCCACTCCGTGAGACCAGACCAGCGATTCCCTGCTTACCAGAGCCTCGCCCTCTGCTATGCCCTTTACAAGACCTCTGCCTTTCATCATATCTTCCTTGTTCATTCTGTCACCGCCTCTACGCATTTTTCCGTTTCGGCATAACGGATGTCTATGTTGTGCTCTGACGGAAGGTAGCTGGCGAATTTTCCCGAGTCGGTTATCAGCTTCTTGTAGCCTCCCACCAGAGGGCTTATCACCAGACAAGTCTGAGCCATGATTCTCACGCCGGCGTCTTCAAGCTTCTGCTTTATGCCCATCCTCTCGGCCAGACTTTCCGTCTCAGCGGTGGTGAAGACCCAGAAGGCCTTTCCCTCGGAAACCTTTCTGTCGCCGAATATCTCCGCCAGTCTGATTACTTCTTCAGAAGAATAGTGAGGGCATCCCACCACTGCCAGCTGAGGCTGCCATTCTCCCGGCGCAGACATTCTCTCGGCCTCGTCGTCAAGATCCTTTCTCGTTATGACGAATTCTTCCTCCGGCGCCTTGCCGTCAAACACATCTGTAAACAAGGCTTCCGGCGTTATGCCGTCAGCATGGTACAGGGCCACCTGACCGCTGGAAGCAGCCGAGGCTCCCAGATATTTGAGCTGATCGTTGGTGGTGAATTGAGGCAGGCCGTAGATGGCAGGTATCTTGGCTCCCGCTATCTTTCCGGTGATGATTCCGATGGTGTTGTAGTCCAGCGATGTAAGGCCGGCCGCCTCCACATTTATCTTTATCGTAGCTTTTCTGTTTTCCGAAAGATACAGTCCGTACCGCGGCATCTTACCCGTCAGCGCCGCGCACACCGCCAGCCCCGCCGGAGTCCTGTTGGTTCTTGCCCCGAGCACGGAATTGGCGAAGCTTACCGCCGAGGATTCGGCCCATGCTATATTCTGCCCGGCTCTCGGAACGCTGCCCTGATAATACGGGGTACATGACCACTTGGGCATCTCCCCCAGCTTCATGATGGCCGCTTCCAGCCTGTACTGATTCTCGGCGTATTCACTGTCGTAGCCCATCTCCTGCCAATGCTTGAATGGTATGGAAGCCGGGTCCTGAGTGGTCGGAACACAGCATTTTCCGCCCATGCAGGCCAGCTTTTCCAGCCAGTCTCTGCCTGCAATGTGGAGAGAGCCGAAGTGGGCCATGGCCTGAACCGACGATACCTGTACAAAAAAGTCGGCTTCCATGGCTTCTCCGATGTTGGTCAGGATTTCCATGGCTATCTGCTTGGCTTCGCCTTCTTCACCTGCGAGTATCTTCTTTTCTATGTCAGTTAACTGCATTTTTTCCTCCTCTCTATATTTTGTCTATATCTCCATGTCCATGAGGAGACTGCTGAGGCTTTTGCCGTGGGTGTCCAGGGACAGCGATCTCGTCACGCCTCCGCCCAGAGCCTGATACATGACTATGTTCAGCGCCCACAGGTTCGGAAGTTCATATATAACCACGTCTCCCTTGACTATGCCGGAAAAGTACTCTTTCACCTTTTCCGCAGTCACCTTCTGTTTTATCGTCTCGTAGTCCTGCTGCTTATAGGCTATCACAGAGATGTTGGATATGTTTCCCTTGTCTCCCGTTCTGGAGTGAGCGATTTCTCTCAGTTTCATTCTTCTCCCTCCCACAAAGCTGTTTCGATTTTTATGTCGTCTTCGGGCACGAATATGGAAGCTATGGCGATTACTTCCTTCACCGACTTTCTGGCCCCGCCGCCTCCGGCAGGCCCATTGGTGTATAAGGCTTCCACTTCTTTTCCCACCACTTCGGCCGCTTCCTTATCTTTAGTCCTGACGGCGGCTCTTATTCTACATTCTGCCGGAGAAGCTCCGCCTGCCCCGGTAATGTCTCCGTGGAGTGAATCGACGCCTATGATGTCGTATTTTTCTTCTTCTATCTTGTCCTTCCAAGGCTCCATCCACTTCTTGACTATCTCTATAGCAAGCCGCGCTCTGGTCTCGGCCCCGCTTCCTGTATAGCTCATCTCACCCTCGCCTATAAAGCCGTCTTTATAGGCCACGCTCACCTTGTATTTGCCGTTCTTCTCGTTTCCCGAGGCTCCGGTTACCTTTACGGCGCCGTCTCTTTCTTCTATCTGTATGCCGGAAAAATCGGCAGCCACGTCCGGTGTGTAATATGCCGACGGGTCGTGAATTTCATATATGAGCTGTTCCGCCACCGTCTCCCTGCTGACGACGCCTCCGGCCTTATTTAGCTTGGAAATGGTAATGTCGCCGTCTTCCGTGATTTCTCCTATCGGAAAGCCTATGTCCCACGGCTTCGGTACTTCTTTGTACGGCGGGTCTGCGAAATATCCGCCGCACACCTGAGCTCCGCACTCCAGCAGGTGTCCCATCACGGTTCCCTTTCCCAGCTTCTCATAGTCGTCCATGGACCAGCCGAATTCGTATATCGCCGGAGCCAGCGTGAGGGCCGGGTCTGCGACTCTTCCGGAAATCACTATGTCGGCTCCCTGCTTCAGGGCCTCCACTATTCCGCCGGCGCCTATGTAAGCGTTGGCAGACACTATATCGTCTGCTATGCTGCTGAGGGGCTGTCCGGTCTCCAGTATCTCGAAGTCCATATACCGGTCTATTCCGTCTATAATGTCGTCTCCCAATACGCCCATTATCTTAAGGTCTGTCAGACCGTATTCTCTTGCCATCCGTCCGGTAACTTCCATGGCTGCCTTTGGATTGGCCGCGCCCATGTTGGTTATGATCTTAACTTTATGATCCTTGAGAAGGGGAAGAACTTTCGACATGCGGTGCTTTAGCAGTTCGTTGTAGCCTTTGCGGCTGTCTTCCTTCTTTTTTTGCTGGGCGAGGGCTATGGTTCGCTCCGCCAGACATTCAAAGATTATATAATCCAGATTTCCGAAGCGAATCAGGTCTACCGCCGGCTCTATTCGGTCGCCGCCGTATCCGGCTCCGCCTCCTATTCTTATCTTTTTCAAATCAGCGTCTCCTTTCATCATTTTCACTTTTATATATGAGCAATTACCGTGCCAATAAAAAAAGAGAGTAAATCATGATTTTTTACCCTCTCTCATCGGTTTTTTCCAAGATTTTAGAAATCACTGTTCTAAATTTCTATAATTTTAGAATTCACTTAATCTTATTGTAAAGGCTCGCAAGGGATATTCCCAAAGCCTCCGCGGCTCTCTTCTTGCCCTCCATATCGTCTCCCCATATCTTGAGGGCCTTGAATATCTCCGCCCGTTCCGCCTCTCTCACGGCTTCGGAAAGCTTTTTGACGGAAACGGTCTCCGGCCTCTGTCCATGGGCCTGCATCCTGTAAGGCAAATGCCTCGGTTCTATTACGGTTCCTTCCATGCTGTTGACCGAAAATTCTATGGCATTCCTCAGCTCTCTCACATTTCCCGGCCACCGATATGCCATCAACGCTTCCTTGGTTTCCTCTGAAATGGTGATGTTTCTCTTCAAGGCGTTGCGCTGTTCGTCGCAGAAGGCCTCCGAAAGGGCCGGTATGTCTTGCTTGCGTTCCGATAGGGGCGGTATTCTCACCGGATATATGGCTATGCGGTAATATAAGTCGTGGCGGAAAGTGCCCTCTTCGACGCATTTCTCCAGGTTTTTATTGGTAGCCGCCACGATTCTTATGTTGACCGGAATTTCCTTTATGCTTCCCACCCGCCTTATGGTGTGCTCCTGAAGTGTTCTCAAAAGGTGTCCCTGAGTCTCCATGCTCATCTCGGATATTTCGTCCAAAAATATGGTTCCGTTGTCGGCGGCCTCGAACAAGCCCATCTTGCCGCCTTTCTTCGCACCCGTGAAAGCGCCGTCCTCGTACCCGAAAAGCTCGCTTTCGAGAAGCTCTTTCCGGAAAGACGCGCAGTTTACGGCGATGAAGGAATTGTTTTTCCTGGAAGATGTGTTATGAATGGCTTGAGCATATAATTCCTTGCCGGTGCCGCTTTCTCCCATCAACACCACGGTGGTTTCCTTTCTGGCGATTCTCAGCACGTCATCCTTCAGCTTGACGGAAACCGGGTCTTTGGCGATTATGTCATCCAGCGTATATTTGGCTCTGTTTATGGCCTGCATCCTGTTTTCCAGTCTCAGAATCTCGCTCTCGTATTTATTTATGGTCTTGGAAAGCTTCCGTACGTCCTCTATATTGCTCACTACAGAGATGGCTCCCGTAACCTTGCCGTCTTCTAAGATGGGGGACATGTTCACCGTATAGTCTACGCCCTTTTCTCTTCTCAAGGCTCCCACTATGGGCTCGCCTGAGCTTACCACTTCCACCAGTCTGGCTCCCGGCCTTACTTCTTTAAGGGGCTTGCCGATGATCTTATCTTCCGTGATGCCCGTAATCCGCGTATATGCCGGGTTGATGTACTGCACCACCGAATCCCTGTCCACGATAAGGATGCCGTCGTACAGATATTGAAAGAAAGTCCTTCCTATCTCTCCTATGTTCATCTTAAACTCCTCCTTTAGCGTGATACAATCGTATTACTTTTGCATGGTTTTGTCAATCGCATTGGGATGGGATGAGAGCGAAAGCAAGGCAAAAAAACAGCGGGGCGGCTTGAGGTGACCCTGAGCCGTTCCGCAAAAGTTTAACTTTTAAGCGCAGTGGTTTTAATGACTTCTGCGCTGTTTTTATACAGGAATTACAGCATTGCGCGATTTCAAATAAATGTCGATATCGCGGTTTATATACTGATAGCTTGTGGTGTGAAGCACATCATAGAACTCACGAATATAATCGAACACATCGTATTGGCGGAACAAATCGAATACCTGCTTGCCGGAGAGGGATTTATAAACCTTATAGCTCTCCATGCAGAATACAGTAAACTCTGTTTCCTTACTCATAGCACTACCTCCTTACACATCGGGGAATTGTATCTCGCCGTTATTTTGTTCTCTCTCAAGCAACGAATACAGCATAGGCGTGCTGTACTGCCACACTTTGGTGTCTTCCTGCTCCAAAGCGGCATATATCTTGGAATCGTACAGCACCTTGATTGCCTCACCCTCGGAAATGTTCTGCTTTTCGGAAATCATTTCGATGAGCTCGGCAGAAATACCCGGCATAATTGTATTAAACTGTTCCTGCCCCATAATTACTTCACCTCCCGGATTTACGTCGCTTCAATAAAGCGGCAATATGAAAGCATTTTGTCTGTATGAAACGTCCATTGGTCGTGCAAAACTTCAGTTTTTAATCGCTTCACGGTTTCTTCCGCATCATAAACGCCGGTTTCGAAAAATCGAATGGTCTGATAAACATTGTCGTCTGCAACCGGACCGATATACATATCTGCTGTCTCGGCAGACGATTCGCCTTTTCGGTTTGCAACAACGAACATAGGCCATTCCATATCCGCTGTGTCATAACGCTTAATAATCGTTTCGACTTTCGCTGCCTCGAAGTCAAACTCATAGGCAGACACATAGCCGACGGCGGATTTTTCTCTGCGCATTTTAATATGCGCCCACCGTTCTGCCTGTTCATAAGAGGTGGTGGTATAAAAGCCACTGCCAAAATCAAGGAAAGTGTCTCTTGTGCGTATTTTCGGTTTGTCGACAAGCTCAATGCTGCCGTGATAAAGGATCATGCGAGGCCCTCCAATATTTTATGAATTGCTTTCTGCTCTTTCTTCAGTGCAGATAGCATTTTTACATAATGCTTGCGCTGCTCCAATTGTTCGCGGACAGAAGAAATAACCTCGGGATCTTTACCGATATATTGATCTCGCAGTTTGCCGTCTTCGCGGAATTTTAAATAATAGTATTCTTTTTTTCTGCAAATCAGCGAGCCTTTCGGCAGGGAAGCAATCAGGTCTTCATACTGTCTAATCATTTCTTCGTTTCGCAGCGATTCTTTTTCAATTACATTGTTAATAATCATATCTCATCACCATCTTTTATTATACTATTATACCACACATTCTTAGAATATCAACAAGACTGTGTGATAATACTTTGGCCTCCCCGCTCGCGCCTTCTCAGGTTCAAGTCCTTCTCGTTCATATTCAAACGAAAAAAACAGCACCTTCTCGGTGCTGCTTTCTTTCGTTTGGTTGCGGGGAAAGGACTTGACCGCCTGCTTCGCTCCGCTCGCCGGCTGTCTCCTTCGCCGCCCTTTCTGCCTTTCTTCCTCCCTCCGGACGGCTCGGACCGCTCGCTGTTCAAAGTGCCACAGGCACTTTGGCCTCCCCGCTCGCGCCTTCTCAGGTTCAAGTCCTTCTCGTTCATATTCAAACGAAAAAAACAGCACCTTCTCGGTGCTGCTTTCTTTCGTTTGGTTGCGGGGAAAGGACTTGAACCTTCGACCTCCGGGTTATGAGCCCGACGAGCTACCAACTGCTCTACCCCGCGTCATCAATATTATATTGTATTCAGTCCGACTCCTTCATATGCAAGTTTGAATGAGGCTCGTTTCAGTCTTCGGTATCAGCCCTGATATTAAAAGACGACTGGTGCCGGAGACCGGGGTCGAACCGGTACGATCGGTAAGGATCGCAGGATTTTAAGTCCTGTGCGTCTGCCAATTCCGCCACTCCGGCAAAAAAATGGCTCCAAGGGTGGGGCTCGAACCCACAGCCTATCGGTTAACAGCCGAGTGCTCCACCATTGAGCTACCTTGGAACAACGGTTGTCATTTACTGACAACACAATCGATTATACATTAACATCTGTAAGATGTCAAGTGCAATTATCATAAATAAGAAAATTTTTCCGCCAACTTAATTCAGTTTTTCAGGCCGTCCCGATGCGGCTTCCTCTCGGTCTTTTTCCGCGTTCTCGGCTACTATTTTAATCTTCTTCCTGTACTTCTCAGCCATCTCCTCGTTTCCCAGCGACTGGTAGATCATCGTCAGCTCTTCCATGGCCTCTCTGTTGCTGGGCGAGAGAGTCAGCACCTTCTTGAATTCTTCTGCAGCTTCCTCAGCCAGTCCGAGAGCCAAATCAGCAGTTCCCAGATAGTACCACAGCGGCCACCAATCGGAAAACTTTCCCGACTTATATTTTTTCAGGACATTTTTCCCCTCTTCGAATCGTCCCGAAAGTATGAGGTTGTAGCCTTCTTCTATTTCCACAGGTTCGTCTAACGCCGAAAGCCTCTGACTTATCTCCTGTTTTTTTTCTTCATCTTGAGAAAGTCTGATAAATTCCTGCCACGTTAACTTAGCTTTTACATAAAGCCCTAAATTTATGTATCCGTATCCTAAAAAATAATATCCGTCGGCAAAATCAGGTCTTCGGAGAGTGACTTTCTCAAAGGCCTCTATGGACTCGGCCTTAAATCTGGCGATAAAGTCCTCTTCTTCTCCGGCCTCGTAAGCATCTCTCAGAGCGCGGCCATAGCAGTAGAGCGCGTCTATGTTCTGAGGATCTATTATCATAGCGGCTCTGAACTGGATACACGCATAGACGTATTCTTTCTTCTGCGCTCTCTCTATTCCTTCGGCCACCAGCCCCTGAGCAAAACGTTTATCCGATACTCTTAATATATATGCGACATAGTTGTCCTTATATTCGAAATTTGGGTCGCATCCCAGAACAAAAGACATTCCCTTGGCTATAGTCAGCGTCGATATGCTTTCTATCTCATCCTTTCTGATAGGTACGGGGACTCCCGCAAGTATATCCGAAAGCCCCGACTTGTTCAGATAATTTGATGATAATTCATCGAATATGTAGTCGTTCAGATACGGCGTCAGGTATTTACTGATCCTGTCTTCTACGTTTATCAGATCCATGCTCTATATCTCCCATCCTTTTTTCAAAAATCTTCTGACTTCCTCCGGATTAAAAGCTTCCGAAAGATCTTTAAGCAGCGCTTCTTCTATAGCTTCCGGTTCTATATCCTGAGACTTTCCGAGGGCAAATTTCCTCATTATCCTGTACTGATCTTCCTTCTTTCTGTTGACATGATGATAACCCGATTTAAAGTAAAAATCCGCCAGTCTCTCAAAGAAGCCAAAGGGCTCGGCGTTCATGGCCTCCATCATATAATCGAGAGTGTTCTCAAAGCCTCCCCTGTTGTAATACGTGTTAAGCATCTTTTCGATGGATTTCAGCTTTACCATATGAGCCGAATCTATCCACAAGTTGGATATTATCTCGTAAGGCGCCCTGTCGCTGTAAATCAGCCTGTATTCTTGCTTCATGGAAGCGATGGCCGTTCCCTTGAGAACCTTAAGAAAGCCCATCTGGAAAGCGTCTGCCTTCAGCTTATACACCTTGTTGAAGGACCGGGCAAACACCTCGTAAGTCTCGTAAGGCAGGCCTACTATCAGATCCACGTGTATGTGGATGTTTTTCAGGGCTATCAGCTTCTGTGTGTTGTACAGCACCGGATATACGTTCTCCCTTCTGTTTACGGCCTCGAGAGTCTCCGGGTTGGTGGACTGGATGCCTATTTCCAGCTGAAAAAGCCCTTTCCGGGCCTTGGCGAAGAGCCTCAGCATGCGGTCGCTCATCAGGTCGGCGCATATCTCGAAGTGAAAGTTGGTCACCCCGTTGTCGTTGTCGATTATGTACTCTATTATCTCGCAGGCCCTGTCATCATCGTAGTTGAAAGTCCTGTCGATGAATTTCACTTGCATGACTCTCTTGTGCAGGAAATACCCCAGCTCACGCTTGACTCTGTCGATTGCCATGGGCCTGACGGATTTTTCTATGGAAGACATGCAGTAGCTGCACCTGAACGGGCAGCCTCTGGAAGATTCGTAATATACTACCCTGTCTGTCTCACATTCCAATACGGAGTACATGAACGGTATGGAATTAAAGTCCATAGGCTCTATCTGCCGGTTGACGTAAACCTTGCCGCCCTCCTTATATATGAGGCCAGGAACGGTACGAAGCAGCTCTTCGCCGCCGCCCTGCCTGAGCACTTGGCACAGGCGATACATAGAATATTCCCCCTCGCCGCAGAGGATAAAATCAACCCAAGGGTTTTCCATGGCCAGAACGTGCCCCTCATAGCTTACCTCCGGTCCGCCGAGGCAGATTTTGACATGAGGCTTGGCCTTCTTAAGGTCTGCGGCAAGGCTTCGTATCATCTCGATGTTCCATATATAGCAAGAGAAGCAGACCATGTCGCAGTCTGCTCTCACCAGTTCGCCGTACACGTAAGAATACTCGTTGTTGACGGTGAACTCCCGCATGAACACTTCGTCAGTCGTATCCGCCAGCACCGTATACAGATACTTTACGGCGGGATTTGAATGTACGTACTGAGAATTTAAAGTAGTAAGCAATATCTTCATCTTATAACATTCTGAATCTTTCGTCTTTTAAAAGTCCTCTGTCCTCCATGCAGCGTTTAAGAGAAGCTATCATCCTCTCGTTATCCGCAGGAAGGTTTCCTCGCAGTGAAACGTAGTTGGAAGCGTGGTTGCTCCTGAAAACACACGGCTTGGAGGGTCTGGCATGCTTAAGCATCAAGCACGTTTCCGCCAGCACTTCCTCCGGGCTGAGCAGGGTGAACCGTCCCGCCTTATAATCTTCAAGCATCGGCGCAGGCGGCTGGAGCATCAGCGTCAGCAGGCTTACGTATGAAGCGTTCATCTCCGCTATCATAGTGCCCGTCTCGACGGCGTGCTCTTCCCACAGTTCAGGGCCGGCAAGGCCGCTTATGAACGTTACGGAGGTCTTCAGGCCAGCCGCTTCAAGCTTCTTTACTCCGTCTATGAGCTGCTGTCTCGTTTCGCCCTTGTTGACCATCGCAAGAACCTTGTCGCTGCCCGACTCCGCTCCGACGTATACCATCGTCAGGCCGTGCTCTCTCAGCTCCCTTAGCTCTTCATCGGTTTTTTTCAGGGCGATGGCTGCCCTTCCGTAGGTGGTGACTCTCCCACATTCGGGGAAGTTTTCCTTTATATAGTCGAGTATCCTCACCAGCTTGCTGTTGGCAAGGCACAGGGCGTCCCCGTCACACAGGAATATCCTATCCACTTTGGAATAGTGGCTTCTGGCCCACGCCAGATCTTCTGTCACCTCGTCGGCATTGCGCACCTTAAACTGCTTATCCTTGTACATGTTGCAGAAAGTGCACTTGTTGTGTGAGCATCCTATGGTCACCTGCACCAGCAAGCTGTAGGCCTCGCTGGGAGGTCTGTAAATGTCACCTACATAACGCATAATTTGTTTCCTTTCATTTCACTCTGTAAAATTACATTCTCTCCGGCGCTTCCATGCCCAGCAGGGCGAGGCCGTTTCTGATGGCAGTCTTGGCCGCCGTCACCAAAGCCAGCTTTGAAGCCTTTTCTCTCTCGTCATCTACCAGTATATGCTCGTCGTGGTAGAAACGGTTAAAGGCCTGGGCTATATCCACGATATGTCTGGTCAGCACGGACGGCTCATACTTTTCTCCGGCGTCGATGATGACCTGCGGAAAAGCGTATAGCAGCTTGGCCAGCTGGTAAGCGCTTTCTCCCGATATATATTCAGTATCGAAGGCCGATAAATCTCCGTCAAAGGCGGCGTTTCTCAAGACGCTGGCGCATCTGGCGTGAGTGTACTGAACATAAGGGCCGGTCTCTCCGTTGAAATCCAGAACCTTATCCCACGAGAACACATAGTCCTTTATCCTGTTGTTGGAAAGTTCTTGGAATATGACTGCTCCTATTCCCACCTGTCTCGCCGTCTCGTCTACGTTGTCGGTGTTGACTCCCTTTTCTCTGATTATCTCTCTCGTCTGCTCCACCGCTCTGTTCAGCACGTCCTCGAGGAATACCACCCTGCCGTGTCTGGTGGACATGGTTCCGTCTTCGAGGCTCACCAGACCGAAAGGCACATGGATGTTATCCTTGGCCCAATCGAAGCCGAGAAGCTCTATTATCTTTATCCACTGTTGGAAGTGGAGGTTCTGCTGAGAAGCCACCACATATATATTCTTGTAAAAGTCGTAATGTTCTTTTCTGTAGACGGCAGCCGCTATGTCTCTTGTGATATAGAGGGAAGAACCGTCCGACTTCTTTATGAGGGCAGGAGTCATGCCGTATGGCTCAAGATCCACTATCTGAGCGCCCTTGGATTCTTTCAGCAAGCCCTTTTCTTCCAGCATTTCCACTATCCGCGGCATTTTATCCGAGTAAAAGCTTTCTCCTGCGTAAGAGTCGAACTCTATGCCCAGCATGTTGTAGACTCTGTTGAACTCCTTAAGGCTCTCGTCTCTGAACCACTGCCACAGCTGCTTTTCTTCCTCTGCTCCCTGCTCCAGCTTGGCAAAGATTTCCCTCGCCTCATCGTCCAGCTCAGGGTGAGTCTCCACCTCTTCGTGGAACTTGGTATAATAGCTCAGAAGCGTCTTTATCGGTTCTCTGATGACGTCTTCCTTGTTGCCCCAATGTCTGTAGGCGCATATCATCTTTCCGAACTGGGTTCCGTAGTCTCCCAGATGGTTAATGCGAACCACGTCGTAGCCCATGGCCTTGTATATCTTGTTGATGGAATTTCCTATCACCGTGCTTCTTATGTGGCCTATATGGAAAGGCTTGGCTATGTTAGGCGATGAAAACTCCACTATTACGGTCTTATGGCCGCCCACGTCGCTCTTGCCGAAATCTTCTTTTTTGTCAAGAACCTCGGCCACAACATCCTTGATAAATTCTTTCTTCGAGACGAACATGTTGACATAGGCGTTGACCTGCTCCACCTTTTCAAACAGAGGATTGCCTTCTATCTTGGCCGCGATGTCGGCTGCGATAAGCGGCGGAGCCTTTCTCAGAGTCTTAGCCAGCTTGAAGCAAGGAAATGCGTAATCGCCCATCTTATCGTCCTGGGGAACTTCTACCATATCCTTTATTTCATCTTCCGTCAGTCCGTCAAGAACCTGACCGATTATTTTCGCAATTTCTTCCTTGAAATTTACCATTTTATCTTCTCCTTCTCAGTAATGACTTCTATACCTTGTGCCGCCAGCATGGATGCAAAGACTCCGCTTCCCTCCGTCAGCACTCCAGAAAAAGTACCATCGTATATCTTTCCGCTGCCGCAGGACGGGCTGTTGGCTTTCAGTATGGCTCCTTCTATCTCTTCTCCCGATATTTTTGCCATCTCATTGCACATGCTCATGGATATTCTCGCCCCTCTTACGAAAGCTTCCGTAACGTCTTCTCCCGTCTTGCTCAATATTCTGTTTCCCACCTTCTCGGCAGGCGGTCTGGGGCAAGGCAGGTTGGCCGCCCTCTCGGGACAAACGGCTATGTATCTGTGACTCTTGCAGAATTCCATCACGCCGTCGTTCCTGTTGTTTCCGCCGTTATACTTACAATTATGTCCGAGGAGGCACCCGCTTACTATATACATCTCTTACTCCTTTAAAGTTACGATGGTGACGCCGTCTCCGCCCTCGTCGTACTTTCCCTTTCTGTATGAAGCCGCCAGCTTGTGCTTTCTCAGCACTTTTCTGAGGCCCTCTTTGAGGATCCCCTCTCCGCGGCCGTGGATTACAGTCACCTCTTTGAGACCGGCGATGTACGCGTCGTCCAGATATTTGTCCATATCCATTATGGCGTCTTCCAGATTCTTGCCCTGCAAGTTTATCGACATGGAAACGGACTGGGCCTTGGATTTGTAGAGCTGTCCGTATCTGCCGCTCTTTCCGGAGTTCTTGGAATTTTGGTCCTCCTCCATGAACATCAGGTCCTCTACGTTGATGTTGGCTTTCATTATGCCTATCTTCACCTGCAAGTCGCCCTTTTCGTCCGGCAGAGTCAATATTTCTCCCACCTGATCCAAAGTCAGCACCTTTACCCTGTCTCCTACGCTGAGCTTTGAAGCGTTGACGGGGCTTTGGTTGACTCGCTTGACCAGCTTTTCGGCAACCCGTCCCTCGGCTTCTCTAAGGCGCGTCCTGTTCCTGTCGAACTGCCTGTTTCTCTCGCCCATGCTGTCCAGCTTGTTCAGCTCTCTCAGCTCCTTGCTGACATCCGAGGCTATCTCCTTGGCCTCCTTCAATATGTCTCGAGCTTCTTCCTTGGCTTTTCTCAGGACTTGGTCTTCCTTAGCTTTCAGGGCTTCCTCACGCTTGTTCATCTCCTCCTGCTGCTTTCGCACGGCGGCAGAAATGCGTGCTGCCTCTTCTCTGGCCTCTTCGGCCTTTTTTCTGTCTCTCTCTATAGTATCTATCACGTCCTCGAATTCTATGTCGCCTCGCTCCAGAAGCTGCTGCGCTCTTTCTATCAGCGACTCCGAAAGCCCCAGCTTTCTGGCTATCTCGAAGGCGTTGGATTTTCCCGGGATGCCTGTCAGCAGTCTGTAAGTAGGGCTCAGTGTAGCCACGTCGAATTCCATGGATCCGTTTTCGACGCCCTCTGTGGAAAGGGCGTATTTTTTCAGTTCGTTGTAATGGGTGGTCGCTATGGTGTAGGCTCCCCATGATTTCAGGTTCTCCAACACCGAAATTGCCAGCGCGGCTCCCTCGGTAGGGTCTGTGCCTGCTCCCAGTTCGTCCAGAAGCACCAGCGACTTGTCGTCGGCCTCTTTCAATATGGAGACGATGTTCTTCATGTGAGAAGAAAAGGTGCTTAGGCTCTGCTCTATGCTCTGTTCGTCTCCTATGTCCGCGAACACCTCTTCAAAGACCGGTATTCTGCTGGTTCCCGAGGCCGGAATGTGCAGGCCGCTCTGAGCCATCACCGTCAGCAGTCCGACTGTCTTGAGGGTTACGGTCTTTCCTCCCGTATTGGGCCCTGTTACTACGAGGGTAGTATAGTCGCCGCCTACGGACACGTCTATGGGAACGGCCTTTTTAGCGTCTATCAGCGGGTGGCGGGCCTGCTTCAGAACCAGCTCTCCCCCGTCGGCCACCTCCGGGCTTTCTCCCTTCATCCTGACCGAAAGCTTTCCCTTGGCGAATATCACATCCAAGGTTATAAGCAGTTTCTGGTTGTTCATGATGGGATGAAAATGCTCTGCTACCGCCGAGGAAAGCTCGGCCAGTATTCTCTCTATCTCCGCCTGCTCGGCCAGCTCCAGCTCCCTGAGCTCGTTGTTCAAGTTGACTATCACCTGCGGCTCTATGAATATGGTGGCTCCTGTGGAAGACTGGTCGTGAACTATGCCGGGGAATCTTCCCCTGTGCTCTGCCTTGACCGGCACCACGTACCTGCCGTCTCTTATGGTCACTATGGCGTCTTGCAGATAAGTCTTGTTGTCGGCGGAGTTCAGTATGTTGTTGAGCCTGTTCTTTATCGAATCGTTTTGTCTCGTTATGCTGCGCCTTATGTCCTTCAGCTTAGGCGAGGCGTTGTCCGCCATCTCGTCCTCGGAAATTATACATCTGTCGATGTTTTCCGCCAGCCTCGGGAAAGTCGTCAGCACTTCTCTTATACCGTCTAATACGGGAAGAGGCGGCAGGTCACTCTTCAAAAAGGTTATGACATTAGCCGCCACTTTTAAATTATAGAGAACCTGGAGGAGCTGCCTCATGGTGAGGCTTCCTCCTTTTCTCGCAAAGTGAAGATGATCCTCTATATTGTAGATCTGTCCTAAAGGCGGGACACCCTTGCGTACTATAACAGAGACTGCTTCGTCAGTCTCGGCCAGAGCGTCTCTCACATCGCCCATATCTGTCATGGGCGAAAGCTTTGAGAGGCGTTCCTTTGCCGGCTGAGACGCCGCCTGTTCTTTGAGTAAGTCTAATATCTTGTCGTATTCAAGAGTAGTAAGTGCCTTAGCCTTCATTGTTTCTCTTATATTCCTCCAGTTCTCTCTTCAGCTGCAGGTTCTCCATCTGCAAATCGAAGAAAGAGCTTTCAAATTCACTGCATCGTTTCTCCAGTTCGCTATATCTGTCTTCTTCTGCCTTTTTTTCTTCTGCGGCTTTAGCTGCCGCTTCTTTATACGAGACGAAATTCTTCTTGGCTTCTTCCCAGAGTTTCAGATAGTGCTGGGTCTCTTCCTTCAGCTTTTCATTCTCCTCTCTCAGCTTTCGATTCTCAGATTCTATATCGAAATACTCGTCGGCAAGGTTTATAGCCGTCAGTACGGCAAGGGTCCCCTGACCGTTGCTGGAAAAACTGCGTCCCAGTTCTCTCATCTTCTCATTTACATGAGATGCGATTCTCTTTATGGATTCTTCGTCCTTCTCACCGGCTATAGTGTATTCCTGGCCGTAGATCCTTACCTTTACCTTGTTGCTTTCCATATCAATCTCCTTAAATGTCTCTGAGAGTCACATCTAATTTTTCTTTTAGAGCGTTCAGAATCTCGCCGTGGAGCTTACTCACTTCTTCATCCGTGAGAGTCCTGTCATCGTGTCTGTAAGTCAGGGCGAAAGCTACGCTCTTCTTGTTCTCTCCTACCTGAGGTCCTCTGTAGACGTCGAAAAGTTTAATGTTCTTCAGAATTTTTCCTCCTGCTGAGGCTATAACTTTCTCTATATCGCCTACTGCCATGGACTCGTCAACTACCAAGGCTATGTCTCTTGATGTCGCCGGATATTTAGGAAGCGGGCTGTACGCCTTCTCCAGATTTGCCATCTCGGTGACGACACCCATCATCAGCTCCGCAGCATAACAGCGTGTTCCTATACCGTACTTTTCTGCCACATCCGGATGTACTTCTCCCATTATTCCCAGTTCTACCAGCTCTTCCTCCGGTCCCTCCGGTCCGTAATGCATCTCTTTTGTCGCAATGCGGGCGCATCTTCCCGGGTGGTAAGTGCCGTACTCTTTCTCCGGAATGAATTCCAGATCACGTATTCCCAGCTTCAGCAGCAGCTCTTCTACGGCTCCCTTAAGGGTGAAGAAGTCTTCTTCAGGTCCGTAGAAGCCGATGGACATGGCGTCGCTTTCCGTAGGAAGCTCTTTCTCGTCCAGCAGGTTTACCATGAATGTGTTGCCTATCTCGAAGGCTCTCACAGCTTCTCTGTTTCTCGAGTAGTTGCGGCCCATCACCTCCAGCATGGCCGGAGTCAGAACCGTTCTCATTACGGAAGTGTCTTCTCCCAGCGGATTGAGTATCCTTACGAAGGCTCGTTCCCATGAGTCCTCGTCTATTCTTATGTTATCCACTCCCTTAGGGCTGACGAAGGAATAGGTCTGTATCTCGTTGGCCCCCAGAGCGCACATGGTGTCTCTTGCAAGGTCTTTTACGTCTCTCTCATAGGACTGGGAAGCTTCGTTGTTACCCTTAGGTATGGTTACAGGCAGCTTGTCGTATCCATAGAGTCTTGCCACCTCTTCTATCAGGTCTTCCTCCATCTCTATGTCCTGTCTCACCGTAGGAGGAGTTACATACATGTCGTCTCCGTTGCCGGCAACCTGCATTTCCAGACTCTCGAAATAGGATACCATCTGTTCTCTCGAAATCTCTATGCCGAGAACCTTGTTGATTCTGCTGACTCTGCCTCTTACCGTTCTCGGTTCTTCCGGAGTCGGATATACGTCCACTCTTCCGCCTACCACGGTTCCCGCTCCTATCAGCTCTATCAGGTAGCAAACTCTGTCTGCCGCGTCCCGGCACAGGTTAGGGTCGATTCCCTTTTCGTATCTCGAGGAGGCCTCTGTTCTCAGTCCCAGCCTCTTGGCAGTAGTCCTCACGCTGTTTCCGAGGAAATTAGCCGACTCTACGATGATGGTCCGGGTGTCGTTTTCTATTTCCGAGTTGAGTCCTCCCATTACGCCGGCAACGGCGATGGACTTTTCGGCGTCGTGAATCATCAGCATCTTGTCGTCAAGAGTCCTCTCCGTTCCATCGAGGGTGGTGAACTTTTCTCCGTCCTCGGCTGTATCCACTACTATTCTTCTGCCCTCTACGCTGTTTATGTCGAAGGCGTGAATAGGCTGGCCGTATTCCAGCATTACGAAGTTTGTCACGTCTACGATATTGTTGATAGGTCTCATGCCTGCATGTATTAGTCTTCTCTGGAGCCACCACGGAGAATCGCCGACTTTAACGTCTTTGACTATTCTCGCCACATAGCGCTTGCAGAGGTCCGATTTTATCTCTACGCTGACATAATCCGAAGCCTGGCCCTCTTCGGCCTTGCAATTGGTTTCAGGATGTTTTACTTTTTCCCCGAAGGTTGCAGCGGCTTCTCTGGCCATTCCCACCATGGAAAGGCAGTCCGGTCTGTTGGGAGTAATCTCAAAGTCTATTACCGAGTCCTTCAACTCCAGCGCCTCCGCAAAGTCGGCTCCCACCGGATATTCGCCGCCCAGTATCCATATGCCGTCTCTCTGATTTACCGGCACTACCTTATCTGTAAAGCCAAGTTCACCGAAAGAGCACAACATTCCATCGGATTTTACTCCTCTCAGTTTGCCTGCTTCTATCTTTACTCCGCCTTCTTTTTTCGGCTGTCCGTGGAGAGGTCCCGGAATCCTGCTTCCGGAAAGAGCCACCGGCACGTAAGCCCCTTCGAAGACGTTGGTCGCTCCCGTCACTATCTGCACCGGTTCCTCCTGCCCTACGTCGAGGCGGCATACCACCAGCTTATCGGCGTCGGGGTGCTTTTCTATCTTAACTATCTTACCGACCACTACTTTTTCCATGTCTCTTCCGACATTTTCCATGGTCTCAAGGTTTGAGCCCGACATTATCATTCTGTCGCAGAATTCCTGCGGGTCTGCTTTTATATCTGTATAATCTTTCAGCCATTCCAATGAAACTATCATATCAGGCACCTCCTTATTTGAATTGCTCGATGAAACGCATGTCGTTCTCATAGAGCAGTCTTATGTCGTCTATTCCGTATTTGAGCATTGCGATTCTCTCCACACCCATGCCGAAAGCGAAGCCCGTATACTTTTCGGTGTCCACTCCGCCTACCTTAAGCACGTTAGGGTGAACCATGCCGCAGCCCAGTATTTCTATCCAGCCGCTTCCCTTGCATACTCTGCAGCCCTTTCCTCCGCACTTGAAGCAGGATACGTCCATCTCTGCCGACGGTTCGGTGAACGGGAAGTGGTGAGGCCTGAACTTGGTTATTGTCTCGGAGCCGAACATCTGCTTTGCAAAGCTGTCCAAGACTCCCTTAAGGTCCGCCATGGTTATTCCCTCGTCTACCACCAGTCCTTCTACCTGATGGAACATCGGCGAATGGGTGGCGTCGGGAGTATCGCAGCGGAAGCATCTTCCCGGAGCAAATACTCTGATAGGAGGCTTCTGCTTCATCAACGTCCTCACCTGTACAGGCGAGGTCTGAGTCCTCAGCAGCACGTCGTCGTTTATGTAGAAGGTGTCCGTCCAGTCTCTCGACGGATGGTAAGGCCCTGCGTTGAGGGCGTCAAAGTTGTTGAAAACCGTCTCTACCTCCGGTCCCTCTGTAAGGGAAAATCCCATGGATTTGAATATCTTTGATATTTCTTCCATGGTAATGGTTATAGGGTGCTTGGTTCCCAGCTCGTATCTCTTGCCCGGTTCCGTAACGTCTATGGTCTCAGCCTTGAAGCCGGCTTCCTTCGCCTTTTCTTTAAGGCTGTTTACGGTTTCGGCCAGCAGCTTTTCGACTTCCGCCCTTACTTTGTTGGCCGCCTGCCCCAGCTCCTTTCTCTCCTCCGGGGCCAGTCCGCCCATGGATCTCAATATTTCCGTAAGCGCTCCCTTTTTGCCCAGAACCTTGATTCTGGTCTCTTCTGCTTCTTGCAGCGAAGTCGCTTTTTCAAGTTCTCTCTTTGACTCTTCAAGAATAGTCTTCAATTTCTGTTGCATTTTTAAACCTCTCGATGTGAATTATTTACATATCTATTTTGCTTTTGCCCTTTGCCCTGACGGTCTCATACATGAGTATGGCCGCCGCCACGGAGGCGTTCAGCGATTCTATGGTCCCGCTCATAGGGATCCTGATCTTCATATCTGCTTTTTCCATGAGGCTCCGGCTGACGCCGTTTCCTTCGTTGCCCACTATCAGAGCTATATCGCGGCTCAGATCTTCCTCATAGTAATATCGGCTGCCGGAAGGGCTTGCGGCCGTAAGCTTCTTGCCGGCAGCCCTAGTAAATCGCAGCAGCTCCTCTTCTGTATCCACAAACAGGACGGGTATCCTGAACAAAGAACCTGCGGCGGCTCTCACGGTCTTGGGAGAGAACACGTCGGCAGTCCCTTTGACAGCTATCACTAAATCATATCCGGCTGCGTCGGCAGTGCGTATTATCGTTCCTATATTGCCCGGATCCTGAAGCCTGTCTAAAACCACAAAATTCCCCGGGCCGCCGCTTCCGACAATATCCTCCGGGGAGACGACAGGCCTTCTGACAGCGGCGATGACGCCCTGACTGGTCTTGGTCTGCGCTATATTCTTAAACAAGCTGTCTTCTGCGACAAAAACGTCGCCGTTAAGCTTCTCCGCCGTGTCTTTGAGACGGTGGGCGCAGCTTCGGCTTATAACCGTTTTTTGTATGATCGCTCCCTCAGAAAGGGCCTCCTGGATGAGGTTTTCCCCTTCGATGAGATACAATTCCTGTTTGTCTCTGTATTTTTTAGTCTGCAGCTTTTGAAAAAGCTTATAGACCTGATTGTTCTTAGACGTTATTTCAATCATTTTATATCTCCCTCCATGAAAATCTTTTCATGGAAGCCCTTCACCCCGCTCCTGCGGCCTCTTAACAAACTCGCCCGAAGGTGTTTTATTACAAGAGCCGGTTTCAACCGGCTCATTCATATCTTCTATTTAAGAAAATCCGGAATCTCGAACTTCGAAGTCCCCTCTTCCTCATCGCTCAGAATGTCCTGCAGCGTCCTTTCCGTTCCGTCGAGTCCCTCGACCTGACCGAACACTACGTCTTCTTCCACCGTCTTAGGTTCTTCTTTTTTAGGATTTTCCTGAGAAAGTCCTCTTGAAGGAGCCTGCTGAGGTTCTTCTTCTTTTTCCAGGCCTTCTCCGAATCCGGTAGCGATGACCGTGATGGCTATCTCATCTTCCATCTCTTCGTTTACGGCTGCTCCGAAGATCAGAATACAGTCTCTGTCGGCCTGTTCTTCAACCATGCCCGCTATCTCGCTGACCTCCAGCATCCCCAGGTCATATCCGCCGGATACATAGAGGAGTATGGCTTTAGCGCCTTCTATAGTAGTCTCCAACATAGGGCTCTCTATGGCTGACTTGACCGCGTCTTTAGCCCTGTTCTCACCGTGACCCTTACCTGTTCCCATATGGGCGATACCTCTGTCTGTCATTACTGACTTGACGTCGGCAAAGTCTACGTTTATGAGGGCAAAGTCGGATATCAGGTCGGAGATGCCCTGCACGCCCTGTCTCAGCACGTCGTCGGCCATGCGGAAGGCGTCCAGCATTGAAGTGTTCTTTTCGCAGTTTTGCAGTAATTTATCATTGGGCACTACTACCAGAGAATCTACATATCTCTTCAAAAAGCCTATGCCCAGTTCGGCCTGCTTTTTTCTCTTAGCGCCTTCAAAAGAGAAAGGTTTTGTTACGACGCCTACTGTGAGTATACCCATATCTCTCGCTGTCTTGGCTATGATGGGAGCCGCGCCTGTTCCCGTTCCGCCTCCCATACCTGCGGTTACGAAAATCATATCGGCGCCGTCTATGATGGCAGATATCTCATCCAGAGTCTCCTCTGCGGCACGCTGTCCGACCTCCGGATTGGCTCCGGCGCCAAGCCCCCTGGTCAGCTTTTCGCCTATCTGTATCTTTGTCTCTGCCAGACATCTGTTCAAAGCTTGTCTATCTGTATTGACGGCAATAAACTCGACGCCCTGAAGGCCTGCTTCCACCATGCGGTTTACCGCATTGCATCCGCCGCCTCCCACGCCGATGACTTTTATGACTGCCGCTTTTTCCATTTCAGTCTCTATCTGTAGCATCGTAATCCTTCCTCCTTGGTGTTCCCATTATCTTTTTCATTGTATCATACATGCAAGTTTATTGCACGAAAATTTAAGGTTTTTTTGATGATTTTTTAGTCAAAAGCCGGGCTGAAAGAAATGTAATCATCACCGCTGACTTTTACTGTCCCTCTTTCGATATTTATGTCGAAAAGTCCCTTTATAACCTTCTGCAGATTGCCTGTTTCCATGGCCTGGGTTATGTTCTGAGGCGTTCCCACACAGACCAGATAATCAAGGACGTAAGCCTTGACGCCGGCCTCCGATATCTCTATACTCTTGAAATACATATCCGACTCGTTCATGGAAACTATCATATCCATTATCTGCCTCATCTGGACTTTCTCTTCCACTTCTATAGGCTGCCCCACCTCTATCTTGCTTATGGTCAGTCCTTTTATGAGAGTAAGCTGAGGCTCGACTTCTGTCTTTCTCAGCACATTTTCATCCTTATCTATGACTACGTAATTATCCCCATATACTACGGCTCCGATCTGGGTTCTCTCCGTGATCTCTATCTTTATCTTATCGGGAAGTATCCTCTTTATCCTTACCTTTGCCATATAGGGATCCTTTTCGAGGCGATCCTTTATGTCGGCAAGTCCCGAACCCCAGAAAATATTTCCTCCGGTCTTGCAGTTGCCCATGGTAAGTATCTCGTCTTCACTGTAGTAAGTGCTTCCCTCTACCTGAAATGACGTCACATTGAAATATGACGATGAGGCGAAAAAATAAAGTCCCGCGCAGACGGCGACTATCAGCAGAAGCTTCACCCAGAGGCTTATTCTTTTTTTCTTACGTTTCTTCTCTTTTCGTTTCAATAAATCCACCTAAAGCCCTGAGGCCTTCTTCCAAATCTTCGTATCCCCTCTGAACATGGAATGCGTTTTTCACTACGGTTCTGCCTTCAGCCATGAGGCCCGCTATCACCAGGGCCGCTCCTCCCCTGAGATCCATGGCCGACACTTCGGCTCCTTTCAGAGTTTTGACTCCTTTTATTATAGCATTTTTCCCGCAGGTTTCAATATCTGCCCCCATTTTAATCAGATCGTTTTTATGAGTAAATCTACTCTCAAATATTTCCTCTCTCACCGTCGTAAGACCTCTAACCTTGGCGCACAGACTCATGAGCTGAGGCTGGCAGTCGGTAGGAAAACCCGGGTAAGGCTGAGTAACGATGATTCCCGGGCTTTTAAGCCTCTTGGCCGCCCAGAGTTCAATGGTGTTTTCATAAGCCCTGACTACAGCTCCCATCCGTTCAAAGCACGAGAGCACTTCTCTCATTATATCGGGTCTTATATTGCGGAACACGGCTCTGCCTCCAGTCCCGAGCACTGCCGCCATATACGTGGCCGCCTCTATCCTGTCCTCCAGTATGAAGTACATCATCTCTTCCGGGCCGGTCTTGGCTCCTCCCGCCCCTTTTACGAATATGGTATCTGTACCTGCTCCGAAAATCTGAAAGCCGGCGGTCCTGAGAAAGCCTTGCAGATCATTTATCTCAGGTTCTGTGGCGCAGTTTTCTATGATAGTATCGCCGCTGCCCGAAAGAGCCGCCATCATCAGATTCTCCGTCGCGCCTACGCTGGGATAAGCTAAAGTTATCTTTCCTCCGCAGCAAGAGCCCTTGCACCGTATCCGTTCTTCCTCGGCTTCCACTTCAAACCCCAGCTGCGCAAGACCTTCTACATGTATATCTATAGGGCGTTTTCCTATATTGCAGCCGCCGGGCCTGTGGATGAGAGCCTCGCCGCATCTGGCCAGAAGGCTTCCCATAAGAAACACCGAGGATCTCATCTCCGACATGAGATCTTCGGGGACTGCAAATTCATCTATCCCTCTGCTGTCCACTATTATGCAGTCTCTCTCCCATCTGGTTCTGGCTCCCAGCGCTTTTAGTATCTCTTCCATGGCAAAGACGTCGCCTATGCGGGGACAGTCATATATCTCATATACTGCGCCTCGGCAGACAGTGGCTGCAAGAACCGGCAGCGCAGAATTCTTCGCGCCTCTTATCCTGTATTCGCCCCGCAGGGGGACTCCCCCGTCTATGTAATAATTTTCCAACTAAAAACACCTCCCGATTCTATTTTCATAGTATGCCCGGGAGGTATGCCTGGTGAATCGTCTCGTGTCTATTTATTTGCGTGAGGCCTCATAGTCCACCGTTATCTTGCCGCAGATTATATCCAGGGCCTTGTCCGGGGCGCATTTTCTGGAAGCTTCAGACATTTCTCTCAGGAGATCGGGATTGTTCTTCAGCTTCATGACATCACAGACCACTTCTCTTATATTCAGGTCTTTTTCTTCTATCAAGATAGCCCCTCCCCTGTCTGCCACTGCCTTGGCGTTGTAGTACTGGTGATTTCCCGTGACATTGGGAGAAGGTATTAGTATAGCGGCCTTGCCGCATACTGTAGTCTCAGCCACCGAGAGAGCACCTGCTCTGCTTATTACCACGTCGCAGGCTAAAAGATAAAGATCCATATTCTCGATATAATCTTTAACTCTGACATTTTTCGAAAGACGTATTCCATCTTGAGACAGCTTATCCACTACTTCCTGATAGTACCATCTGCCTGTTCCTGAGATCATGCTCACTCCCTCATGGCCGTTGAAAAGTCCGATGAGTTCGCAGGCTACTTCGTTTATCTTCACTGAGCCGAGGCTGCCTCCAAAAGTGAAGACCACAAAATCATCCTGAGGAATTCCCAGTTTCTCTCTGGCCTGTCTCTTACTTATGCTGAAAAAATTCTTCCGCACCGGGTTGCCGGCGTCTATATTCTTCTCAGGTTCCTTGAAATATTTTCTGGCGTCGGGAAATCCCAGAAATATATTCTTCACATATCTTTCAAGCGTCCTGTTGGCCAGTCCCGGAAAAGCGTTCTGTTCGTGCAGATAGCACAGTTTTCTCTTCATGTGACCGGCTATAAGAACAGGGAAGCAGACATAGCCTCCCGTGCCTATGACCACGTCCGGTTTGAACTTTTTCATTATTTTAAGAGACTGAAGCACGCCTTTGGAGACTTTAGCGCCGGTCTTGGCTATTTCTGTCAGAGTGACATGATCCAGCCATCTCGCATCTACCAGCTTCATGGGATATCCGCTTCTTGGAACCACGTCTTTTTCTATCCCCTCGCTGCATCCTATATAAAGGATCTCCGAGGATGGATCCATCTCTTTTAATTTATCTGCTATTGCAAGAGCCGGATATATATGTCCTCCGGTTCCTCCGCCTGTAACGATCACTCTCATTTTATCCACCTATAGATCTGATGATTTGGAGATGTTCAGGAGAACTCCCATGGCTCCCATGAATATCATCAAAGCGTTTCCGCCATAACTTACGAAAGGAAGTATGACTCCCGTAGGAGGGAAAGACGAAGTGACTACGGCCACATTCATCACCACCTGTATGCCTATCATTATAGTTATTCCGGCTGCCATCATCATTCCCATGTAATCAGGCGCGTTTATGGCTATATGGCATCCTCTCCATATCAGAAGCATATATACGCACATCATGGCCAGTATGCCTATAAACCCAAGTTCCTCGCCTATTATGGCCAGTATAAAGTCATTCTGAGGTTCAGGAAGATACAGATTCTTCTGTATACTGTTTCCAAGTCCCAGGCCTGTGAGGCCTCCCGTACCCATAGCCAGCAGAGACTGAACCACCTGCCAGCCGTTTCTGAGAGCGTCGGCGAAAGGATCCAGAAAACTGGTAAATCTGGCGAATCTGTACCCTTCTGTATCCATCAGTATCAGTCCTACTCCCGCTACTGTTGCCGCTCCCGCCAGTATTCCCATATGGCGCCACTTGACTCCGGATACTATCAACATTCCTCCGGCTATAAACACCACTGTAAAGGCCGTAGACATATTAGGCTGAAGCATTATCAAGCCTGCATATATTCCTGCCAGAAGAACTACCGGAACTACGCCCTTCCAGAAGTCGTAAGCTCTCTTGGGATATCTGTCGAAATATCCTGCGACGAAAATTATGAGTCCCAGTTTGGCGATCTCTCCGGGCATTATAGTTATCGGTCCTGCTCCCAGCCACCTGACGGCTCCGTTGACTTCTATGCCAAGAGGAGTAAATAAAAGTCCCAAAAGGACGATACATATCACGGGGATTATCTTATAGAGCCTTCCCCATACGTGATAGTCGATCTTGGCCAATATCCACATGGCCGCAAATCCGGCGGCCAGCCACATGAGCTGGCGCTTCAGATAAACATAAGGGTCTCCCGCTTCGCTTATGGATTTATAATAGCTGGCGCTGAAGATCATCACCGTACCGAAGGTCACTAATACCACCGTAAGGAGAATAAGCCAGAGATCTCCCGTCTTGCCTTCCGGCAAGAATCTGAAATGGCGTCTCGGCTTTTTTTCTTTCTTTACCTTAGGCTTCTTTTCCTTCTCGGCCCTGCCCCGTCTTTCTGATTTAGTTACAGTCGCTTTGGCTTTTCTCATATCGCAAAAATACCCTAGTTATCCAATCTGGCAGTCACCTCTTTGAAGTGCTCGCCTCTCTGTTCAAAATTATCGTACATATCCCAGCTGGCACAGGCCGGCGAAAGGAGCACCGTATCTCCCTCCCGGGCTATACTGAACGCTTTTTGGACACATTCTTCCATGTTGGCCCCGTAGCTGTAATCTCTGAATCCGCTTTCTTCGGCGGCAGCGGCTATCTTAGGACCGTCCCTGCCTATAAGTACCAGATGTTTCACTCTTCCTGCAAAATTATCTGTCAGAGCCTTGAAGTCCTGTCCTTTGCCGTCTCCTCCCGCAATAAGAATTATATTCTCTTTGATAGCGTTTAATGCCGTTACAGTGGCGTCTATATTGGTCCCCTTAGAATCATTATAGAACTTTACTCCGTCTATCATTCCGCAGTACTCTATCCTGTGAGCTACTCCCGAAAAGCTCTTCAGAGTATCCCCTATCACGACAGGGTCTATACCTGCAAAATATGATATGGCCGAAGCTGCCAGAGCGTTTTCAATATTGTGTTTGCCTATTATTTTCAGTTCGTCTGCACCGCACAAGTCGTATATCTTTTGTCCGTCTGCGATGACCAGTCTTCCGTCCTTTACAAAGGCTCCTTCTTTAAGCTGCCTAGTGGATGAAAACTGCATCACCCGGGCCTTGCACTTCTTAGCTAAAGTCCGGCACATCTCATCATCCCCGTTGATGATGCAATAACCTTTTTCATCTTGGTTGACAAAGATGTTGGCTTTGGCACAGCCGTAATTTTCCATGGTATGATGTCTGTTCAGATGGTCAGGCGTAATGTTTAGAATAGCTGAGATCACAGGTTTGAAATACTTGACGGTCTGAAGCTGAAAACTGCTGGTCTCCGTTATGAGCCAATCTCCTTCTTCTGTATCAAGAGCCTTAGAGATAACCGCTACTCCTATGTTTCCCACAACATAGGTATTGCGGCGGTCATTCTTGAAGATCTCTCCCACTAACGTAGTAGTGGTAGTCTTTCCATTGGTTCCCGTTATGGCTACAAAGCTGCCTCTGGCTACTCTGTAGGCGATCTCCAGCTCTCCGACTATTTCGGCGCCTTTTGATTTAGCTTCTTCTATGAAGTCCATCTCCGGATCTACTCCGGGACTCAGTATGAGCATATCGAAAGCTCCCATATCCTCAGGCGTCTTTCCCAAACAGAGAGACACACCCCTGCCGGCCAAAAAATTCAAAAGCTGGCCGTCCATATCCTCCGCATTTTTGGAGTCCTGGACGGTCACCTCCGCCCCCAGCTTGAGCATGGCCTGAATAGCCGCGATGCCGGATTTGCCCATGCCTACGATCAGGACTCTCTTGCCTTTTATATTATTTAAATTGATGTTTTCCATATCGTCACCTCTTATCTTAAGGAGAGAATTCACAGATGCATTAGGACTATCGCCAGCAGGCAAAACAGCATTGTAAACGCCCAGAACATTATGACCACTTTCGTCTCCTTCATTCCGCACAATTCAAAATGATGATGTATAGGCGCCATCTTGAATATTCTCTTCTTAGTCTTTTTATAATAAGTAACCTGAAGCACTACCGAAAGAGCTTCTATGACATATATCAGTCCGGCCACAGCCAGAAGAAATTCCAGTTTCATTATCACGGCTCCCGCTGAAAGGACTCCTCCAAGAGCCATAGATCCCGTATCTCCCATAAATATCCTAGCCGGATATTTGTTGAACATCAGAAAGCCCAGGCATCCTCCGGCCACAGCCCCAAACAGTATGGGCTGATCCAGATACCCAAAAGCTACGGCCCCTATCACCATGAAAAATGATACCAGAGCCGTTATACCGGAAGCAAGGCCGTCCAGACCGTCTGTCAGATTTACAGCATTGCTGAAAGCTACCATCACAAACATTACAAAAGGAATATAAAAATATCCCAAGTCCAAAGTCACGTCGGCTACCGGTATCCATATGCAGGTGCTCTCCACGAATCCGCCGCCGGAAAAGAACATGGCAAACACGGCAAAAGCAAGAGAAAACGAGAGCTGCATGATTATCTTCTGTTTTGGGTTCAGCCCCAGATTGTTCTTCTTTACCGCTTTTTCATAATCATCTATAAACCCTATCAGCCCGAAAAGTATCATAGCTGCGATGACAGCCCAGAGCTGAACCGTCAGCCTTCCTGTGACGGCCGAAACGATCACTGTGCATACTGCGGCTGAAGCGATTATCCCAAGTCCTCCCATGCTGGGAGTCCCGGTCTTATGAAGATGGGACTTTGGACCTTCGTCTCTTACAAATTGTCTGAATTGTTTCTTCTCCAGAAAAGGAATCAACATTTTTACCAGCAGCGCGCTGAGGACCCATGCTGCAATAAGTGCTGTTATTGGGAATATCAATGATTCCATGTCTTCTCTCCTTACTTTTATCCTAAAATTTCGTTTACTATCTTTTCCATCTCCATGCCTCTGGAGGCTTTGACGAGGATGACGTCCCCCTTTTGTATGACCTGGTCTTTAACTTTTATAAAGTCTTCTTTTTCAGGGAAATACATCACTTTGCTCTCGTCCATCAGCTCTTTGGCGCCTTCTGCGTAATATACAGCCTCCCGGCCGACAGCTATAAGAAGGTCTGTTCCTTTTTCTGCCGCATATCTTCCGACAGCTCTATGGCTTTTCTCCGCCTTATCCGCCAGGCCTATTATGTCCCCCAATATGGCTAAGTGCCTGTCGCCGGAAGTGGCCGCAAGAGTATCTATGGCCGATTTTATTGAATCCTCACATGCGTTGTAAGTATCGTCGATGACCTTTAAATTTTCTGTTTCTGTTACCTTAAGCCTCTTTCCTGTCAGCTCCGCCAGAGCAAGGCCTTTGGCGGCCTCCTCGGGCTCTATGCCGATCAGCCCTCCTGCGGCTATAGCCAGAGCCGAGTTGAGGGCGTTGTGAGCCCCCGCTACGGGAAGCGTTATTTTATATTCTTTATGGTCTCGTATCAAAGTATATTTTATACCCTTATCGCCCAAATCACAAATATCTTTGACCGTATAATTCTCATCGCCGCAGACACCTACGGTTACAAGGCCGTAATCTCCCGCAACCTTATCAGCGGCCAGCATAGGGCATGAAGAATTTACTATCAGCGTGCAGTCCTCATCGAAATAGTTGGTGATTTCCATCTTAGCCTTGAATATATTGTCAAGATCTTTCATGAGAGCTATATTCACCTCGGCGATCTTGGTTATCACGGCTATATCGGGCCTGACGATTTCAGATAGAAGATCTATCTCCCCCGGCGCGTCCATTCCCATCTCCAGAACAGCGATTTCTGTGTCCTCGTCGAATTCCAGTATTGAAAGAGGTAGCCCGTGGGCATTGTTGTAATTTTTCTTATTCCTTCCCGTCTTGTATTTTGACGAAGCCACATAATAGACAAAATCTCTGGTACTGGTCTTTCCGACGCTGCCGGTAACGCCTATCTTCTTCTTGAGGGGAAGCATGTTCAGATAGTATTTTGCCAGCGCCTGCAGAGCTTTAGTAGTATCGTCCACAAGTATGACGTCTGCTCCAAGATCTTTCGCCTGAGACACTTTGCTTTCATCGGATACTGCTATCGTCCGGCATCCCTTTTTAATGACCTGTTCTATAAAATCATGACCGTCGTTGTTTTCGCCTACTATGGCAAAAAACATCATCTGAGGTCTTATCTCTCTGGAGTCTATAGAAAAACCCCTGACTATACTTTCGCCGGAGCCTGCCGCAAGTTTTCCGCCGACGGCCGATCCTATCTCCGCCACTGTAAATTCTTTCATTTTCTGTCCTCTCTGCAAGACAAGATGACTTCTCTGTCGTCAAAATGTCTCGTTTCGTTTCCTATTATCTGATAGGTCTCATGGCCTTTCCCCGCTATCACAATGATGTCTCCTCTGCGGCCCTCTGCTATTGCTCGTTGTATGGCCTTCTTCCTGTCAGGTATGGCCAATATCACCTTGTCGCAGAATTTCATCACATCAGTGATATCTTCTATGATTTTGCCGGGGTCCTCCCGCCGTGGATTATCTGATGTGACTATTATGAAATCCGCCGTCTCCATGGCTGCTTTTCCCATTTCGAACCGTCTGTTTCTGTCCCGGTTTCCTCCGCAGCCGAACATGAGCATGAGCCTCTCGGGATCGTACTCTCTCAGGCTGTCCATCAGGCTCTTCAGCGCTATGCCATTATGGGCGTAATCCAGAAGTACGGTGAAATCTCTGCCTATATCTACAGTTTCAACTCTTCCCGGAATCTTTATGTCCCTCATAGTTTCCTCTATGACGCTCCAGGGTATTCCCAGAGATTTGCACACTGCTATAGCCGCAAGCGTGTTCTGAACATTAAACCGCCCGGGGATATTGACCGTTATTTCTCTTTGGGTGTCGTCTCCGCATGGTTTTTTGGCAAAGAGCTCATATTTTATTCCTAAAACGCCTCTTTCAGACCACAATTTTTGACCCATGCTCCTAAAGTCAGCACGGTCGCTCTGTCCGAAGCAGACCACCTGTTCCAGATTTGCATCCTTTATTATATCTTCATATCTCTGATCGTCACAATTTACTACGGCCCTCCTGCACTTTTTGAACAACATGCTCTTCCACATGAGATATTCTTCAAAGCTGGCGTGTTCTCCCTCTCCTATATGATCGGGGCTTATATTTGTAAATACTCCTATATCAAAGTCTATACAGTCCACTCTGCTGTGCATGAGTCCCTGAGACGATACTTCCATGACGACGGCCTTGCAGCCTGCTGCTTCCATCTCGGCCAGATTCTTTTGTATTTCTGTAGACTGAGGAGTCGTAGCCGAAGCTTCCTTCATGTGTTCATCGTAGCCGTTATATACGGTACCTATGATTCCCGTCTTTATACCTGCAGCCTCAAGTATCTGCCTTATCATAAAGGTAGTGCTGGTCTTTCCTTTAGTTCCCGTCACTCCTATGGTAAGCAGCCTTTCAGACGGACGGCCGTAAAACTCTGCGCTCATCTGCGCCATAGTTTTTCTTACGTCCCGGGTTTCGATCACCGTAACTTTTTCG
Organism: Firmicutes bacterium CAG:145; assembly: GCA_000435715.1. Lineage (GTDB taxonomy): Bacteria > Bacillota > Clostridia > Peptostreptococcales > Anaerovoracaceae > Fimisoma. The sequence continues at coordinate 132,321 of FR882595.1, read as the reverse complement.
TATATCTCCTGAGGAAGACGCCCTGAAGCCACTACGGCCGAAGCTCCCTTTTCAACTGCTTTTTCTATATATTCCCTGCCGTCGGTCAGCTGTCCTTCTATAGCGAAGAACACGCTGCCCGAAACTGCCTTGTCTGAGTGGTATATCAGATCCTTTACGTCTTTATCTGCGCTGCCGAAAACCGTACAGCCTGCTGAGGATATCAGCAAATCCGCAAGTTTCATACCTACCTCTCGCCGGGTGAGCCGGCATATTAAATTCCCGTTTTATTGATCGTATACGTATACGCTGGAACCTCTCTTGACCTTAGTTCCTGCGGCCGGATATTGAGCCGCCACTATAAAGTCTTCATTGGCTCCGTCTCTCTTAGTGTATCCCAGATTCTGTCCCGCTATGATTCCGGCTGCCTCGCTGTATTCTTTTCCTACCACATCCGGAACTATGGTGTAATTGCCTTCTATTGCCGCCATCTCTTCTTCTGTATACTGAGGCTCTATATTCATGTATCTCAAGGTGTCCTGAAGTATGCTCTTGGCTATAGGTCCGGCGGTCAGAGAACCGTAAAAGGATCCCTTAGGACTGTCTACTACTACCAGGATAGCTATCTTGGGGTCATCCATAGGCGCCATTCCAAGGAAAGAACTGTAATAATAATTTCCGTATTTTCCGTCTTCTACCTTGTTTGCGGTACCTGTCTTTCCTCCTATTCTGTATCCGGTGATCTTAGCTGCGCCGGCTCCTCCGTCGGAGACTACGTATTCCATGGCCTCTCTCATTTCGGCGGCAGTCTCCTCAGAAAGCACTCTTCTAACTTCTTTTTTCTTGAATTCTTTTACCACTTTACCGTCTGAATCGGTAAGAGATTTTACATACCTTGGCTGTAACAAGATTCCGTCGTTGCCTATAGCGCAGACCGCAGTCAAAAGCTGTATAGGCGTCAGAGAAATACTCTGGCCGTAGCCTATGGTGGCAAGTTCTACAGGACCCACGTCGTCCAGATTATACATGATGGAGCTGGTTTCACCCGGATAATCTACGCCGGTCTTCTCTGTTATGCCAAAAAGATCTATGTATTTATAAAAAGTTTCTGCCCCCATCTTACCTGCTACCGCTGCAAGTACCGGGTTACAGGAATTGCCAAGAGCCTGCTTTATGTTCTGAGTTCCGTGATCCCTGGTGCTCCAGCAGTGAAGGGTGACTCCCGCTATCGTAATCTTAGTATTGCAAGTAAAAGTATCGGTGGTTGATATGACCTTTTCTTCCAGCGCAGAAGAGGCTGTGATCAGCTTAAAGGTGGATCCCGGCTCATAAGTATCGCTGACGATGGGGTTTCTCCACATCTTATTCAGATAAGCTATCTTTTCATCGTCAGAAAGCGCCTCATAAGCCTCCTTCTCTTCTTCATCGGCAGGTTCGGTGGCATTATTAGGATCAAATCCCGGAGTAACGGCGCTTGCCAGTATTTCTCCTGTCTTAGGATCCATAGCCAGGCACATTATCCTTTCAGCGTCAGTCTTTTCCATTCCCTCTTCTAATGCCTTCTCCACATAATACTGGATAGCCTCGTCTATGGTCAGGACTACATTTAGTCCGTCCTCTGCTTCATAATATTTTTCGGAACCATCTACAAGCTCGTTGCCAGCTACGTCAGTATTCTTGACCCACCTACCCGAAACGCCGGACAGATACTGATCATATTCGAGCTCTATGCCTGTTCTTCCAGTATTGTCAACAGTAACGCTTCCTAAAAGCTGCGAAGCAAAATTTCCTAAAGGGTAATATCTTCTGGTATCTTCTGAGAGGGAAATGCCGGTAATTTCAAGATCTCTGACTTGATCTGCCGTATCTTTTTCCAAATACTGAGCGACTTTTACCAGCGCCTGTTTTTTTGTAAGCTTAGTTTTTACTTCTTCGGCTTCCATATTCAATACTGCCGCCAGATCCGAAGCCGCGGCGGTTATCTCTTCCTCCGTTTTGTTCTCCGCCAGTTCTGCCGGTCTCACCCATACCGAATAACAAGTTACGCTGGTGGCCAGTTCTTTGCCGTTTCTGTCGTATATCACTCCTCTTTTGGCAGCAATCGGAATATCGCTGGTCTGCTGATCTATCGCTTTCTCGGTCAGTTCATCTGCGTCTACTACTTGTATCCACGCAACGCGAAAGGCCAGCAGTACCATCAGCACTGCGATGATTATGAAACCTATGGCTATTCTCTTCTTGTTGGTCACGGTTACGGCAGTTCTCTTCATATGATTTGTTCTCCCAAATAATAATACAAAGCCGGAATACTATTTCTTTTATTAAGTTATCCGGCTTTTTTTCTGTATGAAGTTATGTCACAAAACTATTTATATTGCCAGAGGCTTGGCTTTATTCATAAGCCTTTTGCTTTATAATATCCGCCAAACTGCCGTCTGTAGGCTCAATGGCTGACAGATGCACACATTCGCTGCCCTGAGGATAGTACATCCCCAGTTCCTCTGTAGCATACGACTCCAGTTGATTTATAGTCTTGCTTCCGTCCAGTTTGATGGTAAGCATATCTATTTCCGTCTGTATCATACTGTTCTCGCTTCTGAGCTGATTGATGGAATACTGGAGTTTTGCGGCCTGAGCGTTTACTACCACTATGCCTATAAACAATATACCTACGGCTACCACGGCAACTATGAGGCTCCTGAGAACTGCGGCAGTGTATGCCTGTTCTCTCTTATTCTTCTTTTCTCTGCTCTCTGTATTTACTTCAGGGCGCTGTCTTGTACGCCTGACTCTATCCGGCTGTCTCTCCGGAGCATGGTTATAAGCGTAAAATTCAGATGTGTAAGCTTTTCTTGCCGTTGCCATGTTTTTTCTGTCCCTCAACAATCAATTCTCAAATTTTTTCTGCGATTCTCAGTTTGGCGCTTCTCGCTCTGGGATTTTCTTCTGTCTCTTCTGCGTCAGGCACGAAAGGCTTGCCTGTGATCTTCTTTATATCGGCTTTTTTGCCGCAGACACAGATGGGGAATTCCCTGGGGCATGTGCAGGGATTCGCCCTTCTGCTGAATATTTCCTTTACGATTCTGTCTTCCAGTGAATGAAACGTTATTATACACAATCTCCCGCCGGGAGCTAATATGTCGCAGAATTCTTCCACTGCTCTCTCAAGCTGCGAAAGTTCGTCGTTCACTTCTATCCTTATGGCCTGGAAAGTTCTCTTTGCCGGATGAGGGCCTGTCCTCCTGGCCGACGCCGGTATCGCCTGTTTTATCACATCTACCAGCTCATAAGTGCTTTCTATGGGCTTGTCCGATCTGACTTTTACTATGAAGTCAGCTATTCTGGAGGCCCATCTTTCTTCTCCGTATTTCCCTATGACGCGGATGAGTTCATTGCGGTCATAGTCGTTTACTATATCGTATGCCGTGAAATCATCGTCCTGACTCATCCTCATGTCGAGGGGGGCGTCGTTCATATAGGAAAATCCTCTCTGGGGGTTGTCCAGCTGAAAAGAGGAGACTCCCAGATCCAAAAGAGCGCCGTCTACCTTCTCAATTTTCAGCTCATTCAGCACTTGCTTTATATCCGAGTAATTGCTCTGGACGAAATATTTTTTGCATTTGTATTCTTTGAGTCTTTCTGATGAAACGTCCAAGGCGTCTCGGTCCCGGTCGATACCTATCAGAGTACCTCTCTCGTTCAGATTGCGGCAGATAGCGCCGCTGTGACCTCCGCCGCCTAAAGTGCCGTCCACGTATATTCCGTCCGGACGTATATCAAGACCTTTGACGCACTGTTCCAGCATTACGGGGCGATGTCTGAATTCCATTGTCATCCCCCTTAGAAGTTATATTCAGATAAAGCGTTGGCAAAGTCCTCCGTCTCCATCCTGTTATCATTTTCAGGAGACTCCCACACGTCTTTGCTCCATACTTCTATTTTAGACATGGCCCCCATGGTAACCAGCTCTTTTTCTATATCGGCATAGCTTTTAAGTTCCTGAGGTATCACTATTCTGCCTTGCTTGTCGAATTCGCACTCGGCAGCGTTGGCGCAGAAATGCCTTATAAAAGCTCTGACTTTTGGGTCGGATTCTGGGAGCCTTGATATCTTCTCCATCTGGACTTCCCAGTCGGCCGTCGTATAAATATATAAGCATTTGTCAAGGCCCTTCGTCAGTATGCACCTGGTGCCAAGCCCCGCTCTGAGTTTGGAGGGAACAATCATCCTGTTCTTTTCATCTATGGAGTTGTATGCAGTACCCATGAACATGATGTGCTCCTCCTTTCTCAAAAAATGAGACACTTCGGCCTTTGATTTATAATATCACCACTATACACCATTTCTAACCACTTTTCAATACTTTTTGGCGTTTTTTTAAGTTTATTTCACCACCAAAATAAGGAAAGCATATAATATACCATCTCAGTTTATTTAAAGAGAGGATTGTTTAAAATGAATTGTTTACAAAATAATTGCACTTGTGCAAATCCGAGAGGCAATTTGGTTTATCTGACTAAGGTCTTCTACGATGCCGAAGAAAATGCCTCACCTATATTGACAGCCCTTACCACGACGACGGCAGGATTTTCACAGCAGCTCAGTGTAGGAGGCAGCGTCTGCAACAATATTGCGTCAAACTGTTCCTCAGGCTGCGGAAATACATGCCATAATACCGGCTGCGGATGCGGCGGTTCAAACAACTGCAGATGTGGCTGCGATATATGTCAAAAGATATGCTGCTGTTGTTGCGGCGACGCCGGCGGATGCAGCAATCTGACCGTAACGGCCGCCACTACTTTTGACATAACCAACGCTTACGTTATAACTCGTTCCTTCAATCTCACGACGCCGACTCTTCCGGATGATCTTGCTATCACCGTCGACGGCACAGCTATCACCGACGTGACAGAATCAGGCGGACAGTATATAGGTGATGTCAGCAGCATAATGGGAGAAATAACCAAATGCCCTTGCACCTCGCCGTGCATGAACAGTTGTCCGGGAAACTTCGTATTAGTTTCGGCAACGGGTCCTTGGAGCCTGGCCGCTACCATAATACTGGAAGGAACCATCTATGAAGGTGGAAACGCCTGTCAATTCAGATTATGCTTTAACACAGCCGATGGTACCCCTATTTCTGTCACCGGAGACTCTTCTTTCGCTCTCTGCGGAGTAGAGATCCCTTGTCAGGTAGCCGGAGTATCGCCTTCACTGCTGTTTGACTTCGATGCTTGCGCTTCGATACTGAATCCTACGCTGACCGGAGCCGCAGATGGCACCATAACTCTTTCCGGTTCAATGGTGGTAACCCCTCAGGTGAGATTGAGAGTCACCAGACCTTCTCTGTTCAACATCGACGCAAAAGAAGTATGTATGCCTTGCGACGACCTGGGTCAGTGCAATGCATGCGATCCAGTGGAGGCAGGTTGTCTCGGCTCTGCGGACAGTGATTGCTGCTGCGGAAAACCGACGATAAACAGAGTCGGCCAGATGCTTTCAGATTCAGCTCAGGGAACAAACTGCGGCTGCGGCAACACGCAAAACTCGGGCTGCGGCTGTAACACAGGATACACCTCGGGCTGCAACTCAGGCTGCGGCTGCGGCAGTTCCAACGACTGCGGCTGTAATACGGGATGCGAGTGTAATTCTGGCTGCGGATGCAATGACAATGTATGCGGTACAAATGCAGCCCGCAGCATAGGCAACATCGCATGTCAGTGTTGTGAAACCAACGGATACAGCTTCTAAAAGCTGATCTTCCGGCATACGTGCGTGTAGGTCGCTCTCTTTCATCATAGAACGCTTTGACGTGCAGCCGGCTTAAAACGAATGTAAAAGGGAGCCGTTTTAACTAATCTGTCGTTAGCTAAAACGGCTCCCTTTTCAAGTTGTCTGTCATTCCCTATGGTAAAAGTTTTTTCAGAAAAAACCCCGCTTGCAAGCGGGGCTTCCATCCCTTAATATTAAAAAATGCTCTTCAGTATTTTCTCTTCTTATCGATACGGGTCTTATACCTGTTCTTGTGATGGCTGAATATGGTCTTTCTCCGTCCGGGCAATCTGTCGGCAGCCTTCTTTATCAGGTCTCTTATCAACAATACGGCCAGGACTGTGACTATCACGAGAATGGCTATGCCTATCACTTCATTTATGTGTAGGTTTCCGTCATGAGCAATATGAAGAGTGTTTTCAAAAAATGATTTCATTTTTGCGCGCCTTTCTTCACTTGTCTGACTTATTTATTTTTATCATACCATGTTTTTACAAAAAATGCAAAGTATATTGTCACCCTCCCTGAAAAATACTAATTTCATAGAAATTTTGTCAGAGGTGGAAGCTTTGCTTAAATTATTTTATCATACAAAAAATATTATAGGTCTTATCTTCTTATTGATACCTTCAATAGGCTTTTTATTTTATTCAAGCTCTGTTTCTTCACCTTTTTTGCTCATGGCATCCATAACTTTAGGAATACCGGCAGCCCGCGTCCTCTACAGCCGCCTTTCATTCACCTTCTGGCTGTGCTTCATGACTATCGTCTGTTCGTATTCGATCTTTATACAGGCGTATTTCCCGGGAACAACCGCTGCATATGCGGCCTGCGCTCTGCTGGGATTCTGCTCGGGAGGCCTGCTTTTCATCTTGCCTCCCAACATAACGGCAGGCTGGTTTTATACCAATAAATTTCAGACTCTCGGAATCATCTTCAGCGCAACCATACTGTCAGCCTTCCCCTTTGTAGCGTTCCTCAGAGAAAGCCCGGCTCTCGTTATCTTAGTTTCCTCGTTATTTATGATATTCGCATCCGTATTCTTATTGGATAAGCCTGTCTTCATAAATTCAGGCAATTTTCTCGACGGAACGGGACATATAAAAAGAAGCCGTTTTAAACTTTCTCTGTTCTTCCTTCTCATAACCTTTTCTCTGGGTTTCGCATGCCGAATCGGATACATGGCCTGGCCGGGAATGGGTCAATTGGGGTTTCAGTTAAGTGATCAGAAATTATTTATATACCTTGGAATGGCGGCGGGTCCTATCGTCAGCGCTTTAGTTTCAGGAAAAAAAGGCGTCTACAGCAGCTCCGTGCTGCTTATATTTCTTTCAGAACTTGCTATCGTCTCCGCAGGCTTTTATTCTTCCGGCGGTTTCATGTCCGTCCTGGGAAATTTCGCCTTTGGAGCTTCCCTATCGTCCCTTCTGGTAATATGTCCTCTCATGATCTATTACATGGTGGGGCCTGCCTCATATAACAATAATTTAGGCAGAATATGTCCGTTTCTGCCTTTAGGACTGATGT
>FR882595.1:119003-124998 GCA_000435715.1 Firmicutes bacterium CAG:145 | reverse complement strand
CAGCACTGTGGAAGATTCGCAGCTGATATCTTCGCCTGCAATCTTTAGCATTCTCTTAATCTTGGTGATAAGTTTTTTCATCATTTTTTCAGCGTGGAAACATCGTTTTGTGCTTTTAAAATAAGGCGGTATGTGTTAAAATTTTCGTAATAAAAGAGATGCCGGCAAGTCTCCTTTGAGATGACAGCGCCGGCGTATCAGTATACGATGGGAGGCATGGCCATGGCTGCATTTGTTAAGTTTGAAAATGTCAGAAAAGTATATCAGATGGGCGAGATCTCTATAGAAGCTTTGAGAGATGCCACCTTTGAAATAGATAAGGGAGAAATATGCGTGATAGTCGGCCCTTCCGGAGCAGGAAAGACGACTCTGCTCAATATCTTAGGCGGCATGGATACTCTCACCTCCGGCCGAGTCTGGCTGGCAGGCGACGAGATCTCCAAATACAGTCAGAAACAGCTTACTACATACAGAAGATACTCCATAGGCTTTGTATTTCAATTTTATAATCTCGTTCAGAATCTCACCGCTCTTGAAAACGTTTCTCTGGCGACTCAGATCTGCAAAGATCCCATGGATTCTGCCGAAGCGCTTGAGAAGGTGGGTCTGGCAGACAGGATGGACAACTTCCCTTCCCAGCTTTCCGGAGGAGAACAGCAGCGCGTGGCCATAGCCAGGGCTCTCGCAAAGAATCCGAAATTGCTGCTGTGCGACGAGCCTACGGGAGCTTTAGACTATAATACAGGAAAAGCAATATTAAAGCTCCTTCAGGATACCGCCCAAAAGAACGGCATGACGGTGATAATCATAACCCACAATCAGGCCATCACCCCTATGGCCGACCGAGTCATACATGTTAAAAACGGAACTGTAGTCTCTGTAGAAAAAAACGAAGCGCCTCTGCCTGTAGAGCAGATAGAATGGTAATAGACCGGGAGGATCGTCATGAAAAATGTTATGTTCAAATCGACCCTTCGCGAGATCAAGGGCAGTTTTGGCAGGTGGGCGGCCATATTTGCCATCATAGCCCTTGGAGTGGGCTTCTTCTGCGGTCTCAAGGTATGCAAGTCAGCTTTTCTCCAGACGGGAAACACTTATCTCCAAGAGCGCGGTTTCTTTGATTATCAACTGATCTCAAGCCTCGGTCTGGAGGATGAAGACGTTGCGAGTATCGCAGACGTGCCGGGAGTAAAATACGCTGAAGGTTCTTTTTCCGCCGACGTTCTGATCAGCGAAGAGGATTCAGATGCAGGCGAGGTAGTCTCCAAATTTCTTACTATTTCAGATGAGATCAACACACCTTCCCTTAAATCCGGCAGACTTCCCGAAAACGGCAGCGAATGTCTGGCCGATCCTCAGCGTTTTACCGAGGCGGATATAGGTAAGGCCATAACCGTCAGCAGATCTAATACCGAAGATACGTTATCCATGCTGGCCTACGATACTTATACCATAACAGGAATAGCCGACTCACCCCTCTACCTGAATTTCGAGCGTGGTTCTTCTTCTGTGGGAGACGGCAGCGTTGCCTGTTTTATAATGATACCTCAGGACGGATTTTCATCAGATGTTTTTTCTGAAGTATATGTCAGACTCGAAGACTCTGCCTTTATATTCAGTGAAGAATATGACGAAATAAGGCAAGATGCCAAAGAGCCCCTTACTCAGGCTCTCGAGAGCGCTTCCCAGAGGCGTTACGACTCTATAATCCATCAGGCCCGTCAGCAAGTTGAAGATATCAGAACTGAGGTCGAAGACGGAGAGAAGGAGCTGAATTCTTCCGAAGCCGACCTGAAAAAATCTGAGGCGCAGATATCCGCAAGTGAAAAAGAGCTGGATGACAGCCAGGCTCTCCTTGATCAAGGTCTCTCTCAATATCAGTCCGGTCTGAACCAATATGAACAGAAGAAGACCCAGGCATATAGCGAGCTGGATACATACTATAATTCCGGATTTTTGACAGAAGAGCAGTATGCCGCCCAAAAAACCGCATTGGACTTGCAGTTCAGCGAAGCTCTCAGCAGTCTTCAGGCGTCAAAGACAGATCTGGATAAAAATCAGGCTGCTATCGATGAAGGACGGATCAGCTTATCTTCCGCAAAAGAAGAAATAGCTCAAGGGTGGGCCGAGATCGAAAGCGGCCGGTCAAAGCTGGAAACTGCAAAGCAGAAGCTGTCCGACGCAGAAAAGGAGATAAGCAAGATAGAATATCCCGACAGCTATGTCCTGGACCGGGATGCTAATGTAGGCTACGTATGCTTCGATAATGATACCAGCATAGTCGAGGGTATTGCAAAGGTCTTTCCGGTGTTCTTTTTTCTGGTTGCCGCTCTGGTCTGTATGACTACCATGAGCAGGATGATAGAGGAACAGCGCACACAGATAGGTGTGCTGAAGGCCTTAGGTTACAGCGTCGGTCAGATCCTCACAAAGTATATGTTCTATTCCGGAAGTTCGGCAGTTCTGGGAGGAATCATCGGATTCTTTGCCGGGACATACATCTTCACATGGGTCATATGGGAAGCTTATAAGATGATGTACGAATTTGCTGATGTTATCTTTGTCATCGACTGGGCTACAGGAGCTTTCGCTCTCCTGGCAGCTATAATATGTTCGGTAGGAACGACTCTCTATTCATGTTATCATGAACTCAGTCAAGTTCCGGCCCAGCTCATAAGGCCTAAAGCTCCGTCCTCAGGCAAGAGGATATTCTTAGAGAAGATCACATTTATCTGGAAAAGACTGAAGTTCCTGCAGAAAGTTTCCATAAGAAATGTTTTCAGATATAAGAAGAGATTCTTTATGATGATAGTAGGAATCTGCGGATGTACTGCTCTTTTAGTCACCGGTTTCGGAGTCAGAGACTCTATAAAAAATGTGGTGTCCATGCAGTATGACGAAATATTTCATGTGGATTACGAGGTCACTTTTAACCACGGTATAAACGAAGACGAACAGGAAGCTTTCATGGAGGACAACAGCCAGTATGCTGACAGTTTTTTATTCCTCCACACGGGTTCGGTAGATGTTCGCCAGGATGGACAGATCAAGTCCGTCAATCTGGTGGTCAGCGGAGACTCATCTCCGATAGACGATTTCATAAGCCTTCATAACGATGAAGGCAACCTCCAGTATCCCGGAAACGGTCAGGGCATCATCAACAGCAATCTGGCCGAGACTTTAGGAATTAAAGAGGGAGATGAGCTGACTGTTTACGACAGCGACATGAATACTCTCACCGTCGAGATAACAGGTCTGTGTGACAATTACGTTTATAATTATTTATATATAGACGAGGCCACCTATCAGTCGGCATTGGGGACTCCTGAGATAAATTCCGCATACGTAAGAGGACTAAGAGGCGGCGACGGACAGCTTCTTTCAGATCCTCATGAAGCAGGTTCTGCCCTCATGGACTCTGCCGACGTGTCTTCTGTAACGGTCACTGAGGATTTCAGAAACCGAATAGATAACATGATGAAGAGCCTGGACTACGTCATCGCCCTTATCACCATATCGGCGGCGGCCTTAGCTTTCATAGTGCTCTATAATCTGACTAACATAAATATCACAGAACGCATCAGGGAGATAGCTACCATAAAAGTCCTCGGATTCTATCCGCGGGAAACTTCTGCCTATGTATTCAGAGAAAATATAGCCCTCACCGCCATTGCGGCCATAATAGGACTGCCTCTGGGCAAATGGCTTCACAGTTTTGCCATGAGTAGGATACAGATAGATATGCTGAGCTTCGACGTTCACATATCGCTGCTCAGCTATATACTGGCTGTTGCAGGCACATTCGTATTCGCCATGATAGTCAATCTTGTCATGAGACGCAAACTGGATAAAGTAAGCATGACCGAGTCCCTTAAATCTATAGAGTAATTTTAAAGCCGATACCTTGATAAAGGTATCGGCTTTCTTTTAGGCTTAAAATTCTCTCCTACAGAGCTGTTATGCCTATCTCCGCTTCTATATTCGTCTCTCCGCTTGGTTTTATGGTCTTGAAAATATATTTGCCGTCTTCATCCTTATTCCTCATTATGATCAGGGTTTCTCCCAGTGAGGCCTCTTTGCTGTAATGGACTCTGAAGGAAGCTACTCTGTGAGTACCCTCGGCCAGTTCAGGTATGTGATCACACAGCACATCGGCGTAATAAGTATTGTTCATATGTCCGTTATAATCAAGATCAGAGTAGCTCACATCATGTTTACCTGCTTCTTTCAGCTCCATATCTTTAGGTATCCTGAGTTTATTTTTATACAGTTCTCTGTATTCGCCCATATAATAATTGGAAAAGTCCACCTCATCTGCCTTCAAGACTTTTCTCGTCTCCATATCCACCAGAGCCCACTGAGTAGAAGCTTCTATGATCCGCTCTCCGTCTCTGTCGATGGCATATCCTCTGGGCCACGTAGCTCGCATGCTCTCACAGGGCCACGAATATACTCTTATAGGCTGGTCGAAATAAAGGGTATCGTAAATTTTCAGATCAAGTCTGCTAAGCATCAAAGCTTTTCCCTCGGCTTGAAGATCATCATAAGAAGGCTTCTGCAGAGCCATCTGTTTTCGCCCCGCCTCCTGAGTAGCCTGCAGTATGCCTGACAATTTAGCAACCTTTTTTCTATCGCAGCTGTAAGTTCCTATACTGTTCTCTTCACTGTATATCTTGTTCATCTTTCCCCTCTCAAAAAATCATTTCACCCTGAATCTTACCTTTAGGTCTGCCGCTATAAGCCGACATTCCTCGGCGTCTTCTCTTGTCACGGCGCTTGACACTACAGACATAGCCACATCAGGTACGAAATTCTTTATATCTTTTGTAAACCTCAGAATCGGGTCAAAAGTCTCTTTTCATTTTATTTCTATATTTTAGCACAAAGGAAAAGCAGGGGCAAGGGGACTTTGCCGGACTGAGTGGCGCAAGATCCCCGGCGGAAAGTCTCCGCAACGCATCCGGCAGCCTGCTCCGGTCTGCCGCAAATCTCTGATACGGTTAATGAAAACCTTAGAACGCCGCACTTCATCACTCATTCCCGGTACTAAAGTTTTTTTACCTCTTTACGGGAATTTTCTCTCAGCAAGTCCCACTCTCTCTCAATTACAGAGCATTTACGGGAGTTTGCGCCGCTCCTTTGCGCTGGCCGCTTTGATGATGCCTGAAGCAAAAAAACAATCCGGCTCTCGTCGCTTCTCCGATAAAAAATGAGCGGGGATCGCTCCCGCCCATTTTCTAATGATCTATCAACTTATGCCGTAGCCTTCTGTTCCTGATCTCATCAGTAGTTCTCAGGCTTCACCTGGAAATATGACTGAAGATGCTCGCACACAGGACAGATAGTCGGGGCTTCTTTTCCGAAGTATTCATGACCGCAGTTTCGACACTGCCACAGCACCTCGCCGTCTTTAGAGAAGACTTTGTCTGAATTGACATTGTTGATAAGAGCCTGGTACCTCTCCTCGTGAGTCTTCTCTATGGCAGCCACCATCCTGAATTTGGCAGCGATCTCGGTAAAGCCCTCCTCATCTGCCTCTTTGGCAAACTGATCATACATGACAGTCCACTCATAATTTTCACCTGCTACTCCTGCCAGCAGATTAGCTTTAGTATCTCCGATTCCTCCCAGCAGTTTGAACCAGATCTCGGCATGTTCTTTTTCATTGTCGGCCGTTTCCCGGAAGATAGCCGCTATCTGTTCATATCCCTCGTTTTTAGCTACTCCCGCATAATAGGTATATTTGTTTCTGGCCTGGGATTCTCCTGAATATGCTGCCATAAGATTGGCTTCCGTTTTAGAATTTTTAAGTTCCATTTTACCTTCTCCTTATATAAGTTTCTGCAGGGATATTTTTCCCAACCGGACAAAAACTATACGCAGAGAAAAAGTAAGCGTCAGCCTTTTACTATCGCGTCTACTGCCTTTATGAAGGCATATCTCAGACCTGATTCCTCTAAAGAGGCTACTCCTTTTATGGTAGTTCCTCCTGGGG
>FR882595.1:111408-118965 GCA_000435715.1 Firmicutes bacterium CAG:145 | reverse complement strand
CTTTAATTGCCCCGGATGAAGTCCCGTATCCAGCATGAGCTGCGCACTGCCGGCCATGGTCTGAGCCGCCAGCTCATACGCCTGTTTTCTCTGTATTCCGTTCTTGACCGCCGCATCGCCCAGAGCCTCAATTATCATATCCATGAAGGCAGGTCCGCATCCCGATATGGCCATCGCTGCCGTCATAAGTCTGTCAGGAATCTCTATCACTCTTCCTGTGGATGAAAGTATATCAAAGAGCTTCTGCCTTTCTTCCTCCTGCCAGTCGTTTTCCTCTTCCACCAGAAGAACGCCTCTGGAGACTGCCACCGGAGTGTTGGGCATGATACACTGGACTCTTACATCCTCCGGAAGAGCCTTTTTGTATCTGTCGAAGTTCCATCCGGCAGCTACGGAAACTATAGACTTCCCAGAAAGGCTGACGCCTATTTTGCTGAGAACATCGTCTATCTGATAAGGCTTGCACGCCATGATAAGAGTGTCGCAGATCGATGCGGCGTCTTCTATAGTCCTGCACTGATTTATCCCCAGTCTGCCGCAGTTTCCGGCCAGCTTCTGCTGATCAGGCGCATAAGCGTATATATCGCTTCCTTTGACTTTGCCTGACGCCGTGAACCCGGCGACCATAGCCTGGGCCATATTGCCCATTCCTATAAAGCTTATCTTCTTCATTTTTCCTCCTATCTTCTATCCCAGCGTATCTGCCGGTTTCATATCATGCATCCGTCATATCTCTATATCCAGTTCCACAGGACAGTGATCCGATCCCATAACTTCAGTATGGATTTTAGCGTCCTTCAACCTGTCTTTTAAGCTCTCTGACGCCATAAAATAGTCTATACGCCATCCTGCGTTTCTTTCTCTGGCCTTGAATCTGTAGGACCACCAAGAATATATCCCTTCTATCTGGGGGTTGAAAAATCTGAAAGTGTCTATAAAACCGCTGTCCACGGCTTTCTGTATCTTTTCTCTTTCTTCATCTGTAAACCCTGCGTTTCTCCTGTTAGTCTTGGGATTTTTGATGTCTATTTCAAGTCTGGCCACATTGAGATCTCCCGCATATATGACAGGTTTATCTTTTTCCAGCCCTTTTACGTATGCCAGAAAATCATCCTCCCACTCCATGCGGTAAGGCAGTCTGGCAAGTTCATTCTGAGAGTTAGGCGTGTATACCGTGATAAAATAAAACTCGTCAAACTCCAGTGTTATGACGCGGCCCTCTCTGTCATGCTCTTCCATTCCTATACCGAGCATCACATTCACGGGCTTTCTTTTAGTAAATACCGCAGTGCCGGAATATCCCTTCTTTTCAGCATAATTCCAATACTGGTAATAGCCCGGCATATCCAGCTGTATCTGTCCCTCCTGAAGCTTAGTCTCCTGAAGGCAGAAGATATCCGCCTCCTGCTGCCGGAAAAAATCCATGAAACCTTTTCCCATGGCGGCTCTAAGTCCGTTGACATTCCAAGATATCATCTTCATCATTTTTATCCTCCTAACTGGTCCATCATCTCTTCTCCGAAATCGCTCAGCGACTCCAGTATGGGCATGAGCCTGTCGCATATGTCTGTAGTCGAATACTCTACCCTGACAGGCACTTCGAGATATTCTTTTCTCCTGACCAGACCCTTTTCTTCAAGTTCTCTCAGTGAGGAGGCCAGCACCGTGTTTGATATGCCTCCCAGCTTTTTGCGCAGCTCGTTGTATCTCAGCGGTCCCTTGTTGTTCAGGGCGCAGATTATCTGCATCTTCCACTTGCCTCCGATTATGGACATAGCATAATTCAAAGGACACTTCTCAAGACACGGGCAATCGTAATGAGTCTCTATCAAGGTCAGTTCCTCCTTACTTAGTAATTATTTTTTACGTTATTGATTAGTTCCTTTATAAGTACTATAATTATATCAGGTAATAAAAAAAGAGTAAATATACTTTTAGGAGGATCGTCAATGGAAATTTATCTTCAAGGTCTTACGATGGGTCTTGCATATGTAGCCCCTATAGGTCTTCAAAATTTATTCGTGATCAATACGGCTCTTACGCAGCCTAAGAAGAGAGTATATGCCACTGCGCTGATAGTCATCTTTTTCGACGTCACATTGGGTCTGGCCTGTTTCTTCGGTATAGGAGCTCTCATGCAGGCTTCGATATGGCTTGAGATGATAGTGCTTCTTGTGGGAAGTCTCATCGTAATATGGATAGGAATAGGTCTAATACGTTCCAAGGACGATACTCTCGATTCCGGCAAGGATGTAAATGTGCCGATACTCAAGGTCATCACCACCGCCTGCGTGGTGACGTGGTTTAATCCTCAGGCTCTTATAGACGGAAGTATGATGCTGGGAGCGTTTAAAGCTACTCTGCCGGCAGGTACGGACTTCCTCTTTGTAGGAGGGTTCGCTTCCGCTTCGTTCTTATGGTTCTTATCCGTCTCTACCGTCATATCGCTGTTCAGCGCAAAATTTACGGATAAAGCCCTCCGAATAATAAATATAGTGTGCGGCGCAGTGATCATATTCTACGGAATCAAGCTCCTCTGGAATTTTATTCAGCTAATAGCCGCCTAGAGAAAGCAAGAGGGGCCGCTACCCTTACCTCTTCATCAGCAGGTAAGGATAGCGACCCCTCTTATATGTCTATAGCGTTTCTACTTTTTTTTCAGTTGTTTCATCTTTTTCTTATGCTGCTGATTATACGGATCCGGGTTGTTTCCCATGGTGACTCCGGCCTTGAAATACATGAATATTCCGCCTATGAGTCCGCATGAAAGTCCGTTGAGGGTGATGCCCCAAGGCAGATACTGGAACCCTATAAAGCCCATAAGAAGCAGCATCACCCACATGATGATACGTCTGTACAGGAATGGGATCTTCTGGCATAGTCTTCTCACAAACTGCCTGAAACCTTTAGATGCGTTTTCTATGATCGTAAAGATCATCACTCCAAAGAACAAACCCGAAAGGTAACAGCAGATGTACATAAGCAAGTCAAGAATCATTATTTCTTACCTCTCTTTCCTTTCCTCAATTCTTCTTCCTCGGCCTTCATCTTCTTCTGAAGTTCCTTCATCTCGGCAGCAATCTCAGCCCGCTCTTTCTCAAGTTTGGCCTGCTTTTCTGCCCGCCTCTTTTCGATAGGGTTTGCGGCCTCTTCTTTAGGTTCTGCAGCGCCTTCGATACCCTGCCTGACCTGAAGTTTCCTCGCCTCTTTTTTAGCCTGAGCCTCACGTTTAGCTTGAAGCTTAGCCTTTCTCTTTCTATACATGAGAATATCGGACATCATCAGCAAAATAAACGAAATAAGTACCGTTATGGCAGCCCCCAGAGCAGTCGCATACACCTTTATAAATCCATAGAGCAGCTTTGAACTTAGGAAGACTTTGCCCTTTATATCTTCTGCCTTGATTTTTACCGCATCGGAAGCAGATTCATTGTCGCCTACTACGGTATATGTCTTTCCGTCGTCTGAGACGTCTATTACTCTTCTGACAGGATTATACTCACCGTCAAAGTACTGCACGATATCTCCTTCTTTATAACTCGACTGAACTTTGGTGAAAACGGCGCTCTTTGCTTTTATTTCAGGCTCCATTATCTGAGACTCCAGCTTGCTGGAGGCAAGTCCGAATACTGTGACAATCTTAGTGTCGTCATAGCCTCCGCCTCTGACCAGAACGTGAACATTTGCAAAGAACAGAAGCGATAGCACTATCGCAAGGATCTTGCATATCCTGTCTGCCTTTTTTACGGCAGGGGTACGATCGTCTTCATATTTCTTTCTTTTAGGCCTCTGCGGAGGAGGCGTTCTCCTACTTTTGTTGTTTGTACTTTTTTCGTTACCCATAAATTAGTCCTTTTTCTTTAAACGTAGACTCCATATCCAATTAGGATATGGAGTCTGAATACACATATCAAATTAGAATCAATATAATCTAGTAATAGTTTTATGGTTTTGATAATAATTCTTTATTTATGCGCTTTGCTTTGGTTATTTAGCGGCCTTTTTGGCTTTTTTGGCCTCTTTGTCCGCTAAGTAGTACTTGCCCGGAGTATTGAAGTATTCCTTCTGCAGCTTCGCTACCTGAGGCACCATTATGATCAGTCCGATCATGTTTGGCGTCATGATAGCTGCCAGGAATCCGTCGGTCACCATGTACATCATGGTCAGATCCAGTCCGGACGCGGCGATAATCATGAACAGAGGATACACATATCTCCAGATTTTGGAGAACTTCAGTCCGAATAAGTATTCTGCCTGTTTCCAGCCGAACATACAGCATGCGATCAGGGTTGAGAATACAAACAGGAATACTGAAACAGCCACGAAGTAGTCTCCGAAAGTTCCGAAGGCATTGTGGAACGCTGCCTGAGCTATCGCTCCCGTATCGTACTCCGTTGTAGTCCACATTCCTGTGGTCAGTGTCAGCAGAGCCGTAACCGTACATACGATCAGAGTGTCTACCGTTACTTCGAATACACCCCAGCATGCCTGTCTGATAGGATGATCTACCGATGCCGTAGCATGCGCTGTAGGCGCAGTACCAAAGCCTGCCTCGTTGGAGTATACTCCTCTGGCAGCTCCCCATCTTAAAGCCAGCGCAATGGTGGATCCTGCGAATCCGCCTATCGCTGCATGCGGTGTGAAAGCGTATACGAAGATGCTTCCCAGTGCAGGAAGTATCTGACTGGCGTTCATGATGATGATAACCAATGCTCCGGCCATATACAGAATAGCCATTACAGGCACCATGATGTCTGTAATCTTCAGTACTCTGTTTACGCCGCCTGCTATGATGACAGCTACCAGTATGCCTAAGATAGCTCCCGATATCTTCTGATCAACGCCCAGTATTATGAACTGAGAAGTTGCGGACAGAGCCTGAGTACAGAGTGAAGGGATCAGTTCGATCATCAGGCCGATAGCGTACCATCCGCCTAAGAACTTGCCGATGCCGCCGCCTAAGGCTCTCAGATAGTAAGCTGCGCCTCCTACCCATTCGCCGGCCTCGTTCTTTTCTCTGTATTTGATCGCCAGAGCGATCTCGCAGTACTTGGTTCCGCAGCCGATTAAGGCTATGAGCCAGATCCAGAATACTGCTCCGGGACCTCCCATTACTACGGCCGCAGGCACGCCTACGATGTTGGAGGCTCCGATGGATGACGCAAGAGCTCCGCAGGCTGCAGAAAACGAAGATACTTCGCCTTCTCCCGCTTTTGAGAACATCTTGCCGAAAGTCTGCGAACATATATATCCGAACTTTCTAAACTGCACGAATCCCAAACGGATCGTGATGTAGATACCTCCGCCTACGATCAGAAACAGGATTGGAAGACCCCAAAACCAGTTACCGAACGCGGCAATTGCTTCCAAAATAAACATAGTATTATTCCTTTCTCAATAATTTAATATGTGTATGTTTATATTTTACCCTGAAAGCGTTTAAAAAATGTTTTATTATTCACATAATCAACAAATTCATAAAACAAAGGCGTACATTTATCAAATGTACGCCTTTGTTAACTGGAGCCTTTCGGTCAGAAAAACTAGTCAAGCAGCCCCTTGATAGTCTCGTAAGTTATATTAGGAACATTCTGGAAAGTCTGGCGCATGTCGACGCGCTCTGTAAGCATATGCCCGTCTCTTCCAAAAGTACCGATGTTCACCACCGGAACATTTATCTCCATGATCTTATCTATATCGTGAGTATATTTGACGCCGTACTGAGGCATGTTGTCCTTAAGCGCCTGTACCGCCAGAGTATCGTCGCATACAGCCATGAAGCTGGAGTCGGAGATGTAAGGGTAGAACATTCTGGTCTTTATCTGTCTCTGAGCCTCAGGTCTTATCTTATCTACGGCAGCTTCGACGGAGTCGAGCAAAGCGACCTCCTTGTCGGTCTTTCTCGTCATCTCTATTCTGGCGCTGAATACGGAGCCGAAGAACAGGATAACCGCCGGCGACTTGTCTTCGCACCACTTCCAAGCCTCTTCGGCCACTCTCAGTCCGAACAGTCTGAGATCCAGCTCAGGGTCGTCCTTGTGAAGCTTCTCGGTAAATTCCTTCATCGCCTTTTCAAACGGTTCGCCGTGGATTTCGGCCAGATAATCGTAAAATTCCTTCCATGTGTATACTCTCGTCTTCCAAGGAAGCGGAACGTAAGGAACGTTGCTCAGCTGACAGAATTTCTTGTACTGTCCCTGAAGATAGTCCACCACCTCGTCAAAGGCTTCTACTGCCACCTCTCTGCTCTTTGCCAGAACCTGAGCCGGATCCCAGCCGTGAGTAAAGAAGTTGTAGTAGCTGAATGCAGTCAGAGCCGTCTGTACAGTGTAAGGACCCTTGGTGTCCATCTGCTTGAGAGATACCGGCGGAATTGCCACCTCGCCCTGAGCGATGTCGCACAGGTTTGTGTTGAGAGACATCTTCTTGGTTATCTCCGCAATCAGCAGGTTAGGGTCGAGGGCGCTGAATGCCTGACCTACATGGGCTTCTTTTCCGAAGGCCACGAAGCACGGCAGCAGCTTTCCGATACTTCCGTAATAGATGTAGCGGTTTTCGTCTCCCGGGCTGTAGTTGGTGGAATAGTCGGCGTTTATGCAGGCCATGTAGTTGAAGCCCTCTGTCTTCTTCAATTCTACCAGCTCGTCGAGAGCCGTGATTATGCCCTTGGAGTTGTCTTCTTCATCACATTCGGCTATGGCTATGATATTTCCGTCCAGCTCTTCCGGATGCTCGGAGAAATACTTTATCAGGTACATATGTCCTGCCACTCCCGACTTCATGTCGAGGGCGCCTCTTCCGAACATGTACTCTCCGGATTCTATGTCTGCAAGCACCTCGTCGGAAAGCTTGAAGGTCTCTTTCAGCTTTTCGGGAAGCTCCTCGCACTTGAACGCGTATTCCCTTATGGTTCCGAAATCGTCCACTCCTACGGTGTCCAGGTGCCCTATCAGAATGACGGTTCTTCCCGAATCACCTTTCGTACCTTTTACATAAGCATATGTTGAATGTCTCTCTACAAAGTCATTTTTCGTCTGAAACATCTTTACTCTTTCAGGATGTTCTTTAAAGTAATCCAGGCCCATGTAATAGTCGTAGATATACTGGGCGACTGCAGTCTCCCCTTTCGGTTCTTTATTTATACTCGGTATGGCGACCATCTCCTGAGTAAGGCGTTTTACTTCTTCAAAAGAATTCAATTTCATCTCGTGTCATTCCTCCTCGCGTGAATCTATTCTTTTCAACTATTTAATATAAAAGCAATTATCATGCCAATGTTTTTCTTTTCTTGCCTGCGCTGAAACAGGCCGTTCTTTTATTAAAGAACTCAAAACTTAAGAAAAGATGCAAAAAATCTTACTACATTAAGTGCAAAAAATTTTACATCATTTCTTCAATAATCTTTTATAATCTATGCCGTATTTCTCTATCTTGTATTTTACTGCCTGCCTAGTCATCTTGAGCATGGATGAGGCTTCAGACAGAGATCTGGAGTTTCTCAGCGTCTGCTGAATTATTTCCTTCTCATATTCGTTCGTCATAGATGTCAGACTCTTT
>FR882595.1:97777-111377 GCA_000435715.1 Firmicutes bacterium CAG:145 | reverse complement strand
CCCGCCGCAGGGAAAGCTGTGTTTCCTCTTGTAAAGCTGAATACGGCCAACGTCTCCGGAATATCGTTCAAAGTGATGTATTCTCCTTCTGCCATGTTGAAGGCTGACTCCATAACATTGCGGAATTCTCTGACATTGCCCGGCCACGGGTAATTTTCGAATACTCTTCTCACGTCTTCGTCGATGCCTATGACCTGTCTGTTCATCCTGCCGTTATAATAACTTATAAAATGTTCTGTCAGCGGCTTCAGATCCTCTTTTCTCTCTCTCAGCGGCGGCACGAAAAACTGTACGACTCCTAATCTGAAAAACAGATCGCTGCGCAGAGAATTGTTCTTTATGGCCTCCTCGGGGTCTACATTGACAGCCGAAATGACTCTCACGTCTACATCCACATATCTTTCTCCGCCCAGCTTCATATACTTCTGTTCTTCGACAACTTTCAGGAGTTTCGCCTGAAGCTCTATATTCATGGAATTTATCTCATCCAAAAACAGAGTTCCTCCGTCGGCTATCTCAAACAGGCCTTTTCGGTTCTCCGCTCCCGTAAAGCTTCCCTTCACCGTACCGAACAGCGTACTTTCCATGAGGGCGTCGGGTATCGCTGCGCAGTTGACGGATATAAAAGGTTTTTCCCTTCTGCTCCCCATAGAATGTATGGCTTCCACGATCAGCTCTTTTCCCGTTCCCGACTCTCCTATCACCATGACGGGAGAATCATTTCTGGAAACTTTAAGGATCTTGGACTTTATGGACAGCATCGACTCATTTTCTGTCACTATGCTGTCTAACACGTAAAGCTTGTTCCTGTCTTCCTTTTCATCGTTCTTGCTCTTTGGGGTAAGGCTCGATGACAAGTCAAAAGTCCCTATTCTTCGGCCGTTATCTTCGATGGGAAAAGTACTGGTGTTAATCACATAAGCCTTGCCGCTTCTCTCGACAATAAGTTGATTCTCGTTTATAACAGGTTTGCCCGTCTTCATCACCCTGGCGTGGGTACTGTTTTCTTCCGTAAGATTAGGGTACATCTCATACAGGTTTTGGCCTATGACGTCTTTAGTAGAAATATAAGTCCTGTCGTCATTTATCATTGCCGAGTACAGAATCATATTCTCCTCGTTGACGATGATAAGAGCGTCTACCTTATCATATATGCTTTTATATTTGTCTATATCACGTATTATCATGGGCAGTCCTCTCGCCGCTCCTCTTTTTTAAGGTCTATATCAGACAGAGGCGGGCCTTATGATAAAAAGGTCCGCCCCGAATGATATTTATATCTTACGCTCTTCTGTAGGTCTCGTTTCCTGCCAGATAAGTGTTCAGAGCCTGAACATCTTTGAGCTCGTCTTCCGGAATGTTGAAGATATCTCTGTCTATGACGACCATATCTGCAAACTTGCCTACTTCTATAGTTCCCATGAGATCCTGTTCTCCGTTAGCATAAGGAATATTTTTTGAGAACATGCATACTGCGTCATATACGGAGAGTTTTTCCTCAGGCTGAACTCCGCCCTCAGGGTAGCCGTCCAGGTCTTTTCTCGCAACCAGAGAATAGATTCCGTTCCATGGAGAGAACATCTCTACAGGGCAGTCTGAACCTCCTGTCATCATGAGTCCCGCTTCCTGATAAGTCTTCCACGTATAACTCATGTTAGCTCTCTTTTCTCCTACTCTGTCCTTTATCCAGTGGAGATCTGTAAGGAAGAATGAAGGCTGAATATCCAGTACTACCGGCAGTTTAGCCATTCTCTCGATCAGCTCGGGGTTTGCCATCTGAGCGTGAATGATTCTAAACGGCAGTCTGTCATCCTGTTCTCTCTCAGTCATACCGTGCTCGCGGCTCTTTTCAAGAGTATACTCGATGGCAGTCAGAACTACATCAAGACCTTTGTCTCCTATGCAGTGGATGGCAGGCTGAAGACCCATCTCGTATCCTTTGAGCATCCTTTCATTCAGATCTTCCTGGCTGATTACAAGAATTCCGTCAGTGGTCGGATCGTCGTCATAAGGCTCGAACAGCTTTGCCGATCTGGAGCCTAAGGAACCGTCGCTGAAAATCTTGAAAGTACCGAACTGAGCGGCTCTGAACGGGTCTTCTCTCTCGGCTTTGGTTACGAACGGCTTGTCATAGAAATAATCCAGACATACCGTCATTCTTACAGGAAGCTCGCCCTTTCTGTTGAGCTCGATGTAATCATTGATGTCCTCGGAATATTTCCAGATTTCGGCAGCGTACGTGTGCATCATGGTCAATCCGTACTGAGCGGCCAAATCGAATCCCTGCTTCATGTATTTTTTCTTGTTTTCAGGAATCAGGAACGGGTCAGGAATCAGCTCGTCGTATATCTTTGAAGCCTGCTCTCTGAAGATTCCGTTAGGCATTCCGTCGTCATCGAGGACTACGGTTCCACCTACTCCGAATTCATATCCCTTGCCTATGTTGGCTTTTTCGAGGGCCATGGTGTTAGCCACAGCAGTATGCAGGCATACTCTCTTTATTACGATTGGATGCTTGGTGCTGGCCTTATCCAGATCTTCCTTGGTAGGAAGCTGGTCTTCGCAGTCTTCCCACTTGGACTGGTCAAAGTTGGAACCTTTGATCCACTCGCCCTCAGGAGTTTCCGCCGCCTTTGCAGCAAGCCTTTCGATAGCTTCTTTTTTGCTCTTGGCTCCTCCCAGATCCACAGTAGTGAAAGTCTGGCAGAATGCGAAGAAATGCAGGTGGGAGTCTCCCATGCCCGGGAGCACTGTCTTACCTTCCAAGTCGATGACTTCTTTTGCTTCGTATTTTGCGAGGGCTTCCTCTGTGGTTCCTACGAATACAAATTTTCCGTCTTTGATGACAATAGCCTCTTTAACAACGCCCTCTGCCTCAAGGGTATAAGCCTTGGCGTTAATGAAGATCTTGTCTGCTGTTAATTTCATTTACTTACCTCCCGATAGTAATAATTTTTTCCCTGACCAACGCCTCAAAAAACTCCTGTGAGGGCCGGTCAAGACTGCTCCAATTATCTATTTCCACGGTAATGCCGCTTTCAAAGCCGGGTAAAATCCCTTTCAGCATTTCCGCAGCCGCAGCGAAATCGCTGTTGTAGCCTTTATCTTCTATGCGAACTACTCCGGCGCCCTCCTGCTGAGCGCATTTCAGGACGTCTGCGTAGCTTTCTTTCAATTCTTTTGAAGGAACCACGGAAAGTTCTTTTTTAAGCCTTCCGCAGTACTCGTTATATTCTCTCACCGCCTCGCCGGCGTTGCCCATTCTCTGATGAATCTTCATCAGTCTTATATGGATGTCGTCTTCGAAGGGCGATAAAGAAACAAGCTTGTTAAGTATGGTAAGCGCGCGCTCATAGTCTCCCTTTTCTCCAAAGGAATCCGCCACTTTTTTAAAAGCGTTTATTACCCTTCTCTCCCTGTTGTTTCTCTCGAGGACGAGCCAATCGTTGAAGTCGTCGCAGCCCTTCAAATAGAAGTGCTCCATAAACACGAGGCTCTTTCCCTTTGCTATGATGTCCGCCAAAGCTTCTTCAGAGAAATCATTGACGTTTTCCAGTCTTTCAAGACCCGTCTTCTCCACCGGGTAGTCGGGGTTTATTCTGCATATGCCTCCGGTGGTGATTATAAAATTTTGTCCGTCTATCTCCGGAATGTTTTTCTTAATGCTCCAGAGATTGAAGCGCAGGTTGTATGCCGCCTTTTCGCCGGCGTCTATCCATAACAGGTCTCTAAGGGTATTTTTTGAGGCTTGGTGAGACGGAGTGCACATGAGGTAGGCGATGAGCCCAGCCGATTTTTTGCTTAAAACCCCGGTCAGGTCTCTACCTCCAAGCTCGATGCGCATATCTCCGTAAAGCTCGATTTTTAAAGTATCACCGCTCATTGTCTCACCTCACCCGTCATTCGTTGATCTGACGTACCGTTACAGCTAAGTTATCTTAGTTCTGCAACATGTGCATCATGGTCTTGTACAGTATTTCAGGAAGGACTTCGTAAGTATATACGGTTTCTACTCTCTCAGTGAACTGGTGAGCGTCCTTTCCGTAAGAACCGATGTCTGCTACAGGCAGGTCGAGGGCCTGCATGTCCTCGATCGGCAGGTCGTATATGGTTCCGAATCCAGGCATGTTCTGCTTCAAAGCTGCCACAGCCTCGGCTTCCTTAGGAGCTGCCGCATAGCTCAGGTCGGAGATGCAAGGCAGGAACTTCTTCTGTACCAGCTTGTAATCCGACTTGGTAGTAGTTACTGCGTAGTTTACGGCATCTATCAGAGCCTTTTCTTCAGGTCTCGATCCCTCTACATAGATATGAGGATAGTAAGGAGGAGTCAAGTATACCAGAAGCACAGGGTTCTTATCCGACCAGAGGCTGTGAACGTATTCAACAATCTTCATGGCCTTGTCACGAACGTCGTATCTGTCGTCCTTGGAAACTTCTTCGGCATAAGCCTTAACCATGTCGTCCAGCTTGTCGCCCACTTCTTTTTTAACTTCTACGAAGAGCTGATCGTAGCTCATGGTTCTTGCCTTCCAAGGAAGCTTTACGAATTCTCTGCCAACCATGTTGCAGAACTTCTCGTATCTTTCGTTCAGCGTGTCTACTACTGTCTGGAAACATTCCTGTCCTGCTTCCATCATCTTTTTCATGACGTCGGCCGGAGTACTGGAATGAGTAGCATAGTTGAAGAACAGGATTGACTTGCTGGCGATCTGAACAGAGTATTCAGGTTTTAGGTCTCTCTGTTTGAGAGTGATAGGAGGCAGGGTCACTTCGCCTTCCACCACGTCGGAAAACTCAGGGTTCAGGTTAACTCTTCTCGTTATCTCCGCAGCTATCTGGTTAGGATCCAGTCCGCTGAAGGATTCTCCCACGTGAGTCTCCTTACCTACTACGAAGAAGGTAGGCATCAGCTTTCCTACAGTTCCTATATACTGGTAAACGTTAGGGTCTCCCGGATATGCAGGGGCGATGTAGTCAGGATCCAGCATGGCCTGATAGTCGTATCCGAATTCTTTTTTGAGTCTGATGAGCTCAGGTACGAAGGCAAGCATTCCCTGTGAGTTTCCTTCTTCGTCGCATACTGCGGCAAAGATGATGTTTCCTTCAAAGTTCTCGATGTCCTTGGAAACCATTTCCATGATACCCATGACGTTGGCGTCGCCGGACTTCATGTCGAAGATACCTCTTCCGAACATGTACTTGCCGGAGGCCATATCGTCTTTTACTTCCTGAGTTAAAGAAACTTCTTTCAGTTTTTCGATGAGTTCTTCCGGTTTAGTAGCATATTCTGCCAGGTTGCCGTAGTCGGAAATACCTACAGTATCGGTATGTCCGATGAATACTACAGTCTTGTCGCTTGGCTTCTTCTCTCCGTTCATCACGGCTACGACGATCTTTCTGTTCCATTTGTCATTCTTGGCAGGTACGAAATACAATTTTTCAGGATACTTCTTATAGTAATCCATTCTGGACATGATCTCATACACTTTATCGCTCATGGTAACTTCGTCGTCGGTTTCGACGATGCTCTTTTGTGCTACCAGCTCCAAAGCGATCTCTTTGATTCTTTTGCTCAGTTCAGTGTTCATATCTTTCCTCCTAATCACTTAATACATCTGAAACAAACTCGCTTATTATATGGGCAACTTCCAGAGCTGACTTAAGGTCTACCCTTTCGTCGCTGCTGTGGAAGTTTTCACCCTCAGCGCCTAATAATACTGTCGGAATCTTCAGCTTTCCGCCTATATGATTGAAATCGCCTATACTCTGAAAATAGGCTTTATTGGCCGGTCTGCCGCAGACCCTGAAAACGGTGTTCTCCAGTTTCTTGAGAAGTTCTCCGTCTTCATCTATGCAATATGCGTCAAAGCCGCCGTCGAAGCCTTCTGCCGGCGACTGTCTGAATACAACTTCAACTTTCGATCTCACCTTTGCAGTCTCTATGGCCTTATCTACTCTCTTCCTTATCGTCTCCTGAGTCTCTCCTCTGACCGTATGGTGGAAGATTTCCACTTCGGCATAATCCGGGACGCTGCAGGCCGCTCCCCCGCCGTTCATGCGTATCACGCAAGGAGTTGAATGGCCCAGTTTCTCATCCTCTTCAGGCGGTATCTTTTCCAGCTCCGAGACTATGGCCGAAGCGTCTACCATGGCGTTTATGCCCAGTTCAGGCGTAGCCGCATGAGCAGACTTTCCGTGGACTTTTATAGTGTAGTTATACCCTCCTCTGGCTCCTAAACACAGACATGGATGAGGTACTTTTGTAAATCCGGCGGAAGGCTCTGCTATTATGGCAAAGTCGGCTTCCTCCTGTATGTTGTGTATCTTATCATTTATGATATATACCGTACCCAGTCCGTACGGCCCCTCTTCGTCCGATACGAGATGATATATCAGTTTGCCCCTGAAACTGCCTCCTTGGAGGTGTTCTTCTGCAAATTTTGCAAGAGTCAGCATTATGGCCGCGCAGCCCGATTTCATGTCAAGAGCGCCTACTCCGTACATATCATCTCCCTCGATCACGCCTTCGTACGGAGGTTTTGTCCATCCGTTGCACAGCTGCACAGTGTCCAGATGTCCTCCGAGATATATAACGGGGCCCGGCTTGCCGCTGTCCATGATACCTATCACATTCTTGCCGTGAAACTTTGTCTCCTTAGGTTCAAAGAATGTATGTATCTGAGCCGGTACGCCTCTGTCCTTGAGCCATTCATTGACAAAATCCATGACTTCATCCTCATGGAAATATGGGCTCTTTACAGCGATTAGCTGTCTGAGCAGTTCCTCAAAACTGCTTCTGGTTATTTCATTTACCATTTTTCAGTATTGCCTTTCAGTTGCATAGTAAGGAAACGTGCCGCCTCTGTCTCTCCGGAAAGTCCCGTTAAGGATGAGAGAACGGGTTTAAAGCGGCGCGTTCCCCTCAATTTTTTGTCACAGCGTCCACATATATTCTATGAGAGCCTTGGTCACGCCGGGGACTACTTTTAGGAGGCTTTCCCTGTTGACTCTCTCTATGTACTGATGATAGTTTCTTCCTATAGGTCCGTATATCACTCCCGGGATAGCTACGTCTTCTATGGCCGCAAAGTCCATATTGTAGTCGTCTCCCCAAAGTGGAGTGTTGGCAGAATACTTGACATAGTCGAACGGAGAAGTTATACAGCCGTAGCTCAGGTCCGAAATTCCCGTAAAGAAGTTTTCAAAGTCGACTTTCTGTCCGTATTCTTTCTCTGAAAGTTCCCTGACTTTCTCAAATGCCTTAGTTCCGAAGCCTTCTTTGCCCTTTACCTGATCGCTGTGAGTAGGCGGGTAGTAAGGAGGTGCAAATCCGATGACGATCACGGGTACGGAAATTCCGGAATAATCGAGAACGGCTTCCATCATATCTATAGTCGCGCTTGGATAATTAGACTCTCCCGTGTTGACCTTGGCAATTATCTCATCGTAGGCTTTCTTATAGAACTGTTCAAACTCCTCTTCGCCCTTGGCTCTTGCCACGTCGCACAGTTCATTGAAAGACAATACATAAGGCTCGTAATATATCTTATCCATTATCTCTGCCTTGCTCATGGTCTTGAACTGCTGATACTCTGCGTTCAGCTTCTCTACCTGATGTTCAAAAGCTTCTGTGCCGATCTTCTTCAGCTTGTTGAGTATCTCCTCAGGAGTCATTCCGAAGTTGAGGGCCGTGAAGTATCCGTATCCTCTGTGAGGAATAGACACGTCGTATACTTTCTTCATATCTCTCATGTTTCCCCAGGTAGGAGGAGGTGAAGCCTCGTCCCCGTATACTTCTGAGAATTCAAGAGATCCGTTGGTCTTCAGATATATCTCGGCCAGTATGCCCAGTGCGGAAAATCCCTCGTAGCAGTGTCCCATATGACCTTTCTTGCCCTGAACTATTATGGCAGGCATGACTTTTCCCACTGTTCCCAGGGACATTATCTGAAGTTCTCCCTTATCTGCCGTCGGTTCCGGATCTATGAGAAGTTTATAATTGAGACCGTACTTTTCTTTAAATTGCTTAAGTATCTGAACACCGTTTCTCATACCTGCCGAATAAGACTCTTCGTCAGGAACAGGCATAAACATTATGCTTCCTTCCAGTGTTCCGTCAAGAGCCTGTTTGGCATACTGCTCAAACAGCGCGGCGTGTATCGCAAGTCCACCTTTCATGTCTGCCACGCCTCTTCCCCAGATCCATTCTCCGGATTCAAGGTCAGCCTTGGCAACATCGTCCAGAGGCATCTTGCGCAGCATTTCCTCAAGCTTGGAAGTACCTACTTCGTATGCCCAAGGCTCTGCCTTTCCATATTCTTCTGTGGACACTACGTCGAAGTGGCCGCTGAGCAATACGGTATCTGTCTTCTTTCCCTTTAAAAAAGCATACGGTATTTTTCTTCCGTAAGGATCGCCGGGAATCTCATAAAGCCCCGTATCCTCAGGATGCTTTTCAAAGTAAGGAAGCGTTTCAAAGAAGCCTGCAAACCACTCGGCAGGTTCTACTTCTGCTGTAGAGCAGCTTACGCTTTTCATGGCAACTAATGTCTTTAAGATTTCAAGTATTCTTTCTTCCATGATTTTCTCCTCATATAATTTATTTGCGGACGTCCATTGCCTCTGAGAATCCTAAAAAGGAGGGCAAATCTGTCCGATTTTGTAGAAATCCTTTACACTTAAGTTTACTATTTTGTGGTTATATTGTCAAATAGTTTAGCTGCCTTTAAACTGCCGTTTTAATTGCCAATCGCATACAGCAATGTTAAAATTTATATATCATCTCGTAAACAACGCAGAAAGAATATATCTCGAATAGGAACAAGCGCAGAATTATTCTTCATATAACAGAGACTTTTATCTTTACACCTCATCGAGGCTGGGATACACCCGGCCGGCGGTGAGGCAGGCAGTTGATATTCTCTCACTCCCTAGGGCAGAGGGCTTGTTCCTTTCTTTAAAAATATATGCGCCGCATGCGATAACTTGTTCGATAATGCAAAATCTATAAAAAATATTAACGGCGGAAATATTTTCTTAGGCTGCTCATCTTCTCCCTCTTATCCTCAATGGAATCGCCGCAGGCGTTCTTTCTGATTTTGCGGCAGAAGAGCTTTTGCATGTCAGTATCCGGAAATCCTGTTCAAAAAAGAAGAAACGGGGATCTTTAAGATCCCCGTAAACGTCATATTTAAGAGCTTTAACGAAATCTCCCGGACAGGGAAATGCTTTCTCGACCTGCCGGCAAATGTATATTGCGGCAGGCAGCCTCTCTGCTGCCCTGCTCGATCTTCTCTATACGTACTTTTCTATATCCCGGACTAAGGTTTTCAGGACTTCTAATCTCATCCTCTCTCCGCAGCCGCAGTCGTCATGCTGAAAGTCGTATATGGCGTCGTCCAGTTTCTGCATCTTGCGCAGCAGTTCCTCTTCGTCTTCTTCTCCCGCCAGATCGCCGTTATATATCATCATGAAAGAGGCGTTATCCATGATCTTCTCGAACAGTTCGTTGCGTTTATCTATTACATCTTGAATTGTCTTCATCTCATTTCCTCCTGAAAAGTTCCTTTTTCTTTGAGTTTATTATATTCGTCCCTGAGCATGGAAAACTGCATCTGATCGAGAATACCTCTTTCTGTCTTGTGATGCTGTCTGAGAATTCCGTCTATATGAAATCCCAAGGAGTCGTACAGATTCCTGCCCACTTCGTTATCGGTATATGCCTCCAGCCACACCTTATTCATCTTCATCTCTTCAAATGCGTATTTGATGAGAGCGTTCATGGTCTCTCTGCCATAACCTTTTCCCTTTTCTCTGAAGGCGATCCTCTTGATCTCAAACCATTCCGATTCAACGTCAAGATTTACGATGACGTCTCCCACTATATATCCGTCCTCTCGTCTTTTAACGGCAAGAGTGAGAACGTTTTGATCCTTCAATTCTTCTTCATGTTCTTCTTTCGTATTGGTCCATGTAAACTTGCAGTTATCCGGGGCATGTTCGATCTTCATCAGTTCCGGTATTTCCTCCGGTGTAAACTTCTCGATAAATAATCTCTTAGTCGTAAGCATATTATCTTCCTCCTCAATTACAATATAGCACCGGTCTTTACATAAGAAAAGAGAATGTTTCTTATCAATGATATAAGTTTTTCTAATTTTATATGAAAGGGCTGCTCTGTCTAAAGCGCGGGCTTTTCTCATTTTAAAAATAATCCGAGATATAAGGAGTCTGCTGCTGAATTGCGTCCTTTAGCATATCTATTATCTTCTCTGAGGCTTCAATGCGCCCTATCCTGGCCAGATAATCGGGCCTCTTATAACCCATGAGCATAGTCGTCATGGTCTGTATGCTTATCTTGTCTCTGCACGGCTGGGAAATTCTCTCGGCTGTGCCTTTTCCGTCTTTAGAGATCTTCAGAAGAAAAGTTCCCTGATTGCAGTCCATTATAGGATCTGTCATCGTAAATCTCCATTCTCTTTCAGAAGTATCAGGTCTGAAAGGATAGTCCCGTATAAAAGCCTCAAAATCCACTATTCTTCCCATATAATAAGGCGAGATCGTCTCTTGTATGCCGGCGTCTTCGAAAAGAAAAGCCAGCGGTTCATCCGTAAAAGTACTACCCTCCACTTGATTTATCATTGAAAAATGCGCCGATACAAAGTTCCATAACCCTGCGCGGGCCTCCTCGTTGTTAAATATCATGTCCTTGATATAGAAGATCTCATCGGCTATGCGATAGATCACATACCCTTCCGGCTCATTATCGGAATTATAGTAGACGGCGGCCATCATATCGTCCGGATCCCAAAGCCAGTACTCGTTCCATGCCAGTTCGTCGCGTACCACGGAGCCGTGAGCATGTTCTGTAAAACGATCATAAGTCTCAGCCAGTTCTCTGCCGTTTTCCGCCTGTACTCTCCTTACATCTCCCGATACCTGACGGTTTTTTGGAAGCTGATAATCTTTTATTTCATATGAAATCTTATCGGATATTATCTCCCATCCCTTCCGGCGGTAATAGGGGATGGAGTATGGATAAAGATATGTCACATACTGGCCTTTTTCTCTCATATTTTTTAATGCTTGTTCAAGAAGCTTATGCATCAGCCCCATATTGGAATATTCGGGATATGTGCCGACTCCCGTCAGTCCTCCCATCTTGTAGGTCTTTCCGAAAATCTTTACTTTCATGGGATAGACTGCTACCTGAGATACAAGGTCATCGCCGTCGAACCATCCTATGACGTCTGCCTTCTCCAGCGTGGGAAATTTAGCCTGGATGAATTCTTTTTCCTTCCACCCTACAGATCTCAGCTGCTGATCCGTCACCTGAAACACATATCTGAGGAGCGCATTATACTGCTCCACATCTTCACCTGTGACAGATCTTATCTTAAGATTCTTTTTATTCATCGTATCCACCCTTTCTCTGCGGTTCTTCTGCCCGTTATTAAAAAACGGCGAACCCAAGGGTCCGCCGCAGACAAGTGATCTTATTTCAGATTGTCAAGTACTCTGACCATATCTATAAATACTCCGTATCCGGTCTGAGTAGTTTCAAGGCCGTACTGAAGCATGGTGAGCTTGCCCATCAGGTCGGTATACAGCGACACTACAGCCACCAGATTTTCATCTGCGAATACATCGCCGGCTGCAACTTCAGCCGGAGCTACTTTTCCTGTCACTTTTCCGTTTTCGTCCACAGAACCGCTGCACATCAGCTTTATCACGTTTCCTCTTGAAGCGGCGTCATTTATATCTTCCATGGTAACGTCCTCGATGCCGGTTCGGTCTATCATATCAGGAGTAAGACCTGCGTCCATCAGCACATTGAGCAGTACGGTCAGTTTGGCCGTGGCGTCCCATCCCTTGGTATCCATGGACACATCGGCTTCCATAAATCCCTGTTCTCTTCCTGCCCTTAAGATCTCATCCATGGGAACGCCCTTGGTCATCTCTTTCAGAATATAGTTGGTAGTGGCGTTGAATATGCCCTCCACTTTATCTATCTTGCAGTACTGCAGGCAGTTGTCAGCCATATTGAATACAGGAGTCCCCGCCATGACAGTAGTCTCGAAAAAGAAGCATACGCCCTTCTCTTTTGCCAGATCTCTCAATTCTCTGTAATACCAGGCCAGAGGTCCCTTATTGGCGGAAACCGCATGTTTCCCTCTGTTCAGGGCTTTTCTTATATGATCGGCGGCGGGAAGACCCGTCTCTATATTCAGCGGAGTGAGTTCAAGTACTACATCGTAATCCACCTTTTCGACTACTTCCATGGAGTTCATCTTGCTGTAGGCAGGCGAATTCACGTCAAATCGGCCCTCTTCTTCAAGCTGTCTTGTGGCCTCTTTCAGGTCTATGCCGTCCATGCAGTACAGAGAGCCTCTGGAACCTGTAGTTATGGCCACGACTTTGACATCATAGCCGGTCTTTTCCATTATTTCATCGTGAGTCTGATTCAGGATTCTCGCAAAAGCCTTACCTGCGATGCCATAACCTAACATTGCTACCGAAAACTGCTTCATCTTGTGCTTACCTATCCTCTCTGCTTTACCAGTTCCATGGCTTCTTTGCCGGAAATATGTTCTATATCCACGCACACTATCAGCGCGGCTTTAGCTTCTTTAGCCATTATTTCATCATATCTGTCCATATCGTCGGCGCAGTATCTCTCGCAGAACGCCCTGAAAGCCCTCTGGCGTTCCTCCTCATCAGTCACGATATGCGCTTTGCCGAAGACCTGAACGCTGCGAAAATATGTGGTAAACTCTCTTGACACCACGTCATCCTTATCTATGAATGTAAAAGAAACCTTAGGCTCTTTAACAATAGCGTCGATCTTGTGGCCCGCCTTGGCGCTGTGGAAATACAATTTATTACCCATCAGGAACGGATTCACCGGCACCGTATAAGGGTATCCGTCGTCCCCTATCACTCCCATTACGCCCGAGTTTGCTCTTTCGATTATGGCGCGGCATTCTTCCTCTGCCAGTTTCTGCTTCTTTCTGCGCATTTCTCTAAACATGTCTTCACCTCGTTTTGTCTCGCACTGATTTTTCTTTTATCATAACATTTGAACTGAATCAAGTCAACGAAATAAGCTTATCGTCATAAAACTTGAGAAACAATTTCAGGTACATACATGACAATGCTCACTATGCATCTTATGAAAGCTGTTAGTGAGCATTGTCTCATATTTCTTATGTTGTTACCGTAAAATCATATTTATATCAAACTGATCAAAGGTCTTTAGAAAAAATATTTCTCATATATTCTCTCCATAAAGGCCAACGTTCCTATATGATCCATACCAATAACATCTTCTTTATCTGCAGCAGCAGAGGCAGTCCATCAGCTCTTCCATACGGCAGATTCCTTTTTCCTGAGATTCTATTATGCTCTTTAAGATAGGGCAGAGTTCCTCGCATATGCAGTAGCACATGGCAGTTCTGGCCATTTCTACGGCCCCTCTGTGATGAGGTATCATGGTTCTGAGGAAATTGCAGTCCAGGTTGTTATCCATCCTGGCACAGCTCATATCTTTGAACATTCTCTTCATTATGCCGTTTATCCTGCCGGTGTATTCGCACACGTC
>FR882595.1:44408-97754 GCA_000435715.1 Firmicutes bacterium CAG:145 | reverse complement strand
CGCACACGTCTTTACAGCAATTTTTTACGTTATCGCAGCAGCACAGAGAGTTCTGAAGATTTTCTATGCTCTTAGTCTGTTCCGATATTATATTCTGCGCTATGGAAGCTATCTGATTGTTATCGGTGTATTCGAGGATACTTCTGGCCATGGATATGGCCGCCTGATGATGAGGTATCATCTGCCTTATAAAATTCCCCGATATACTATCGTCTAATCTGGCGCAAGTCATGCCGCAGATCATAGTCTCCAGCGTATTTACATAAGCTGTGACATATTCTCTGGCGGCACAATCCGTCATACATTTTCTGCTCATTATAAAACCTCCTTCGATATAATATGACCGAAGAAGGTTCTCTGCTACTGTCAAGTACTTTTGTAATCTCTTCAAAGTCCCCTTTCTTTTAGTTCTGCCGTCAGCCCGACATAGAATTCTCTGACGTCAAAGCCCGGTATATTCTCCCTGTTCAGGTCTATCATATCGCCATGGGATATTCCCCTCTTTCCGTCAGTTTTCAGAAATGTATATTTCTCACCCCAGCTGAAAGAGTCTTCCGATACGAGGCCGTCGTTGGGACCGTCAAAATATTTGACCAGATTATATGAAAAATTCAGAGGAAACCTTCCCCCTGACGCTTTATTAAGTTTAGATCCCACACTCTGGCAGAACACGCCTTCCGGAGCTTTCATAGCGGCGTCCCTCGCACTACATTCAGAAGCGGTCAGATCCGTCACTGCTTTCATAAAATCCGGAGACTGATCTCCAAGTTTTCTCATAGTCGCATCGTATGAATCGGCAATTTTCTTCTGCATACTCTCAGGAAGATTTTCAAGCAGATACTCTGCAAATTTACATCCCCTGTGAGGAGTATTGATCGTAGTCACCGAGGCGATCATCCCGCCTATACCGCAATAACTCATGGCATATCTTATATCCAGTCCACCTTTGGAGTGAGCGATGATGTTCAATTTGCCGCAGCCGGTTTCTGATACTATCTTCTTTATGCGGCCGGCCAGTTCTCTGCCGCTGTCCGCTACGGAAGAAGCAGACTGCTGATTGCCAAAATATATTCTGGCACCGTTTGTCTTTAGCTCCTTAGGTATTCTTCCCCAGTAATTCGGGAATTTGTAATCCCTGAAAAACACTCCGTGAACCATGAGTATAGGGTATCTGGTATCACATATACGCAGATCTCTCCGGTTCTCGTTTCGCCGTATTCTTTCACTCTCAAATCTTATCTCGCCGGAAACGGTTCGGATTATGACGATGAGAGCAATTATATTTGCTACGGGTATGAAGCCAACCAAGGCTCCGATAACTCTTATCTTGATTCCCAGCTGGACAGAAGTCAGATAAACGCAGATTATTCCTGCCCAAAAAATCAACGCTTCGGATACGACTATTGCAATTCCGCCTATGAGCATTTCTTTCCAGATTCTGACCATATCAGGAAAGTCAAATTCGAATACAGTCATCTCTACAACGGCGGCAGCAGTGAGAATTATTACGGATATTAAAAATATTTCAAGAAGAACCACACCGATTTTGCATATTTTAAGTCTCAGCTTATCTTTCAATCTCAAATACCTCTCTCTTTTTCAATGACCCCCCCCGGCTATCCGTGACGGCGGGTTAAACATTCCGTAATTGCAGAGGCTGTGCTACTGCGTCCGGAACTGGCGCATCTTCATTCTTGTCGGGAATAAAGGAATTATGATACAAATACTCTCTCTGGCATCGAAATCTCTGATTCCGCTAATGCCGTGAGGTGTTATATCATGATCGCGGCGTCCTGCGCCGCAGAGGACGCCGGCAAGGGGCTCGCATGAGGCCGCATAGGGGCCGGAGCCTCGGTCGGCCTGCGTGGGCTCAGGAGCGGGCGCGGCCAATATAATCGTGGATTCATTGTATCGCAATCAAACTCGCCAAGGTGATTCAATGAATCCTTCCTTTTGGCGATAGCCCTTGGCAGTCATCGCAAATCGCTGGCTCTGCTGTCGCAGAGCCACATGCTGTATTTTCTTCATCCTTTGTATTGATCCTACAGCATTTTAGGAAGAAAAACAACTTGAATGGCGGTACAAAGGCGAATATGCTGTAAATTCCGATTTATTATTGTGATTCTACGACCATTTTAACAAATTCTGTTGTAGAATTTGTGCTTTTCTCTGTAGAATACAGCATGCGCTGTTTTTCGCCGCAGCAAGCGCGGACACAGACGGCCGATATAATCGTAGATTCATTATACCATACTTGCGTACACTTAAAAAGTGTTGAAAGACCGTTTCCTGCTCTTCATGGCACGGTCTGTGGAATTCTCAATTTCTCTTCACTTAACAGAATATAATTAAAATAGATATATGCAGTTTCAAATCGAGAATGATACAAGTATGTTTACAATATGTGCTGCGGCTGATTATTTTAGCCTTAAACCCCGGGGGCTTGAAGGCTATATCGCAGAAATATAAAAAAAGCAAATAATAAGAACATCAGCTTTTCTTTGACAGCTAATATTCTAACTGCCAAAAATCTACCGTATAGATATAGAAACAAAAATTCTAACTATATATAACTGCGGATGTTAAGGAGAGAGTGTGAAACCGATGTTTTAAATAAATACGTTGAAATAAATATTTTTAATACATTAGAAAAGGAGGTTTCTATGAGATTACTCAAGAAATATTTTATTACTACAATAATACTACTATTTTTGATAAGTACGAGCACCTATACATTTGCCGCTTCTTCTTCTGATATTTTTTCAGGAGGGTTCTTATTTATAGTAAGGGTCGCTCAAATATGCAATGGAAAACTGTGGAGCACTTAATTCGGAAGCCACGACAGCTACAGCCAAGTGGAATTGCGTCTTAAGCAAGGTTAAAATTACACACAGTAATATAACCAATGTACATATAAAATTAAGCACCGGGAGATTAAATGCACCATATGACGGAGCATTAGGTTTAACAAAACTCACCGATAACGGCATTGAGGTATCAACAACTCAAACATGGACGCAGGCTTTGTGTATAAGATATAACAGCACATATTTAAACACCTCAGCAAAAAAGACAAAAATATTGACTCATGAAATAGGACACGCTTTGTCGATGGCTCATTGTACGACCTCATCACACACTTGCAGAATGCAATAAGGGCTTCAATCTACATATGCACTTGCCGCTCATGATGAGGAAAACTAAAATATAAATGGAGAAATTAAGCCAAGTATATCTATATTATGAGGTCAACCATGAAAAATTACATTGTAACTGTTATATTGATGATTACCTGCATACTGTCTTTGTCCTGATGCAAGGAAACAAATATATAATATTTCTCTCTGACGAAACAGCCTCCGGTGATATGAGTATTATAAGCTGCAATAACGGAGTGGTGCGTCTGAGCCTTGAAGAAGAGTATATGAATTATCCAGAAATTGCAGAACATGCGATGTCAGAGTTATTGTAAGATAATTATTTGCGCGACTGAATCACTATGTGAACTGTACCCTAAAAAGCAGGAAGTAAAGAGAGAACGGTGTCCACATATAGTGGTGCAGTTCGCATGTGCCATTGGATTCGGTGACAGAATGCGGCACCCCATAGCCGAGCCACGCCGTGCCTATTGCTCATCACAAGGCAACGGCACATGGTTCTTATCCCCATGCTAATTCATATAAAACGATAAAAGTCCTTGCAAATATTTTATCTTTGTGGTAAATTAAATAAGGTATCAAATACGGAGGATTGACCGAGTGGCTAAGGAGCTTGATTGGAAATCAAGTAAGGCGGCAACGCCCCGTGGGTTCGAGTCCCATGTCCTCCGCCAAGAAACAGTGCCTTATTCAAAATAGGCGCTGTTTTTATTTTAGCCGTGAAATGCAAGAGCATAGAAATCTATAAAAACATGACAGTTACCATAACAGTAAATATACCAAAATGTAAGTAACCGGAGTAGCTCCGGATATTTTATCTCATGCTGTCTCAGCATATCATAAATCTAAAAGTTTTATATAACTAATACTTTATATATTAACAAGAATCTCAATCGGTCAGTTAGTAAATCGAAGATAAACTTCCAAACTGATATTTTACCTAAAGTTTTACAAAACTCCATTAATGTAAAAACCTTTTACATGAAAAGGGGTTTGTCTATACAGAATAAAGATAATGATAATTGAAACAAAAAAATTATGGGAATATAATATATGATAATCAATTTTTAAATTAATCGAATTCTATATTATATATGTCCTTCAAATACTTTTAGAAACATAGATTTATCTTTAAATATTCTAAATCTAAAGGTTAAGTATAATAGGCCGCTTAATTGAAAAATAATATAGGATATAACGATACAGAGGAGGTTTTTATGAAAGAAGTCAAATCACCTAAAAAACCGCTGATTTATTATTACTCTATCGCTATTATAATAATACTTTTATTTAATCTGCTGATAGCACCGATGATAATGGACAAGCAGGTTACGCAGGTCGACTACGGCAAATTTATGAGGATGATAGACGATGGGAACATAGGCAGTGTACAAGTAGAAGATACTCAGATAATCTTTACTGATAAAAAGGAAGCTAACATTTATAAGACCGGTCTTATGAACGATCCCACCCTTACACAGAAGTTATATGAATCCGGCGCTGAGTTCGCAAAGGATATAGATCAAACGATGTCCCCTCTCATGAGTGTGCTGCTTACCATAGTCTTGCCCATGCTGATATTTATAGGGCTTGGTCAGTATATGAGCAAAAAACTTATTCAGCAGGCTGGCGGCAAAAATTCAATGGCCTTCGGTATGGGAAAAAGCAATGCCAAAGTATATGTTCAGTCCACTGAGGGTATCCATTTCAGCGATGTAGCCGGAGAAGATGAGGCGAAAGAAAGCCTTGCAGAAATTGTAGACTATCTTCACAACACCGATAAATATTCAGAAGTAGGCGCCTCAATGCCTAAAGGCCTATTGCTGGTAGGCCCTCCTGGTACAGGAAAGACTATGCTGGCAAAAGCCGTAGCCGGAGAAGCCGATGTCCCTTTCTTCTCCATATCAGGATCCGAGTTTATAGAAATGTTTGTAGGCATGGGTGCATCAAAGGTACGCGATCTGTTT
This sequence comes from Firmicutes bacterium CAG:145, assembly GCA_000435715.1. Lineage (GTDB taxonomy): Bacteria > Bacillota > Clostridia > Peptostreptococcales > Anaerovoracaceae > Fimisoma. Next base: position 92,629 of record FR882595.1, on the reverse strand, counting down.
CAACAAGCCAAAGAAAAAGCTCCCTGTATAGTATTTATTGATGAAATAGATACTATCGGAAAAAAGCGTGACGGCCAGATGGGCGGAAATGATGAACGGGAACAAACCCTAAATCAGCTTTTGACAGAAATGGATGGCTTTGAAGGCAACGCAGGCGTCATAATACTTGCAGCTACCAACAGGCCTGAATCTCTGGATCCGGCTCTTACAAGACCCGGACGTTTCGACAGACGCATACCTGTAGAGCTGCCCGATCTTCAAGGCAGAGAAGCTATATTGAAAGTTCATGCAAAAAAAATAAAAGTATCAGAAGGTGTCAATTTTCACACTATAGCCAGAATGGCCTCCGGGGCGTCAGGAGCAGAATTAGCGAACATTATAAATGAGGCTGCCCTGAGAGCTGTGAGAAACGGGCGCAAGGCAGTAAATCAATCTGACCTGGAGGAGAGCATAGAAACTGTAATTGCAGGTTATCAGAAGAAAAACGCAGTACTCTCAGATCATGAAAAAAAAGTCGTGGCATATCATGAAATTGGTCATGCTCTCGTAGCTGCAATGCAGACAAATTCGGCGCCAGTGCAGAAGATAACCATAATACCCCGCACTTCTGGAGCTCTGGGTTATACGATGCAAGTAGAACAGGCGGATAAATATCTTTTAACAAAAGAAGAGATTGAAAATAAAATAGCTACACTGACTGCTGGAAGAGCAGCCGAAGAGGTTGCCTTCGGCCAGATCACGACAGGCGCTTCCAACGATATAGAGCAGGCTACTAAACTGGCTCGCTCCATGATAACTCAATATGGTATGAGTAATGATTTTGGAATGGTAGCCATGGAGACAGTAAGTAATCAATACCTTGGAGCAGACGCTTCACTTACCTGCTCTCCTGAAACTCTAAAAGAAATAGATAGGAAAGTCATCGAACTTATCGGGAAGCAACATGAAAAGGCTATAAAAATACTTGAATCTAACAGGACAAAACTGGATAAGCTGGCTCAATTCCTTTACGAAAAGGAGACTATAACTGGAGAAGAATTCATGAAAATCCTTAAGGAAAGGGGAGAATAAATATGATTAAACGTTCAGGACTTTTGTGGATAGAACTAATTGGAGGAATACTTCTTCTGATCTTAGGTATAGCGACCTTTGTACGGCCGGAAGGCGCTATAACGGGAATCGTGATTATATATGGTATTTTTGCCGTGTTGACGGGAATCGCAGATATCACCTTTTACTGCCGAATAGAAAGACATACAGGGATAGGTTCTGCAATTTCGTTGATAACAGGAATTTTGAGCGTAATGGCAGGCATCATGCTTCTGGCTTATCCTAGAGCAGGAGAATGGGTACTTTCTTTCCTGTTCCCGATATGGTTCATAGCTCACTGTATATCAAGGCTCTCTCACCTTAACATGGTTCGTATGGCTTTCGGAAATTTCTATTTCTATTTCTCAATGATACTGAATGTGATAGGATTGATTCTGGGATTTATATTGATTTTTGATCCTATGGTATCTCTCTTGTCCCTGAGCCTGATTATAGGTTCTTATCTCGTTCTTCTTGGTATTGACATGATCGTCATATCAGTAGGCAGTATGAGAAACAGATAGCATTTAAAAAATAAATTCCATTATCTTTAAAAAAGGAGCTGTTTTAGGATACAGATTTTAATTCTTCCGTCCCAAGCAGCTCCTTTACTTTATTCAGCGAACAATGGAGTAGACAAGTATCTGTCACCCGTATCAGGAAAGATTACCACAATAGTCTTCCCTTTATTTTCAGGTCGGTCTGCCAGCTTTACAGCGGCATATGCGGCGGCGCCGGAAGATATGCCTACCAAAAGTAAAAGCATCTTCATCCGACACAGTAATTATCTCATCGTATACTCCCGTATCCAGTACTTCCGGTACAAATCCGGCTCCTATGCCCTGTATTTTGTGAGCTCCGACAGTACCCGAAGAAAGTACCGGAGAAGAAGCAGGTTCTACGGCCACTACCTTTATATCTGGATTTTTCTCTTTTAGATATGCTCCTGCTCCTGTCACGGTACCTCCTGTGCCAACCCCTGCCACAAAGAGATCCACCTTGCCTTCAGTATCCTCATATATCTCCGGACCTGTAGTCTGATAATGAGCCTTAGGATTGGCCGGATTGACAAATTGTCCCGGAATAAAGCTCTTTGGTATCTCCTCTGCCAGTTCCATGGCTTTGGCTATAGCGCCCTTCATTCCTTTGCTGCCCTCAGTCAGAATAAGTTGAGCCCCGTACGCTTTCATTATCTACCGTCTTTCCACAGACATAGTCTCTGGCATAACTATTATCGTGCGATAGCCTCGTGATGCTGCTGCAGAAGCTAATCCTATTCCTGTATTTCCCGAGGTGGGCTCTATGATGACCGAACCCTCAGTCAATTTCCCTGACTTTTCGGCCTCATCTATCATAGCTTTAGCTATACGGTCTTTTATCGAACCGGCCGGATTGAAATATTCCAGCTTTGCCACTGTCTTGGCTTCAAGGCCCAGCTCCCTTTCTAAATTCGAAAGTTCTAAAAGTGGTGTTTTTCCTATGAGCTGATCAACTGATTTATAAATCATGTTCATATCTCCTTTCCCTATAGTTTTATGGCCTTAAAGCCATTCTCAAGATCTGTGATGATATCATCTATATGTTCTGTGCCTATAGACAACCTGACAGTATTAGGCCGTATATCCTGAGCTGCAAGCTCTTCTTCCGTCAACTGTGAGTGAGTGGTGGTTGCCGGATGTATCACTAAGCTTTTTACATCCGCTACATTAGCAAGAAGTGAAAATATGCTCAGATTGTCTATAAATTTAAAAGCTGCATCTTGTCCCCCTTTTATATCAAACGTAAATATAGAGGCTCCTCCTTCAGGAAAATATCTTTTATAAAGTTTATGATCAGGATGTGTCGAAATAGACGGATGGTTAACTTTCTCAACAAGAGGATGTCTCGTCAAATAATCTATAACCCTGTTGGTATTTTCTCTGTGACGATCCAGCCTCAGAGAAAGCGTCTCTGTTCCCTGCAGCAGCAAGAATGCATTAAACGGAGAAATAGCCGCCCCCATGTCTCTCAACAAGATCGCCCGTATATATGTTACGAAAGCCGCAGATCCAGCTGCATCAACAAAGGAGACTCCATGATAACTGGCGTTAGCGTTCGCTATAGCCGGAAATTTCATCGACGCACCCCAGTCAAAGTTCCCCGAGTCCACAATTATTCCTCCTAAAGTTGTACCGTGTCCTCCTATAAATTTAGTGGCAGAATGAACCACTATGTCAGCTCCATGCTCGATGGGTCTTATCAGATAAGGAGTAGCAAACGTGTTATCTATGACAAGCGACACCCCGTGAATATGAGCTATCTCCGACAACGCATCTATATCGGGTATATCACTGTTGGGATTGCCGAGGGTTTCAATATATACAGCTTTCGTATCATCTCTTATAGCGTTTTCAACCTCCGAAAGATCATGAATATTTACAAAGGTAGTTGTTATACCATAGTTCACAAGAGTGTGTGCCAAAAGATTGTAAGTTCCCCCATATATTGTCTTTTGCGCCACTATATGACCTCCACCTGAAGCCAATGCTTCTATTACATAAGAGATGGCGGCAGCGCCTGATGCAAGAGCAAGTGCCGCAGTTCCTCCCTCTAGAGCAGCTATCCGCTTTTCCAGAACTTCCTGTGTAGAATTAGTAAGTCTTCCGTAAATGTTTCCCGGATCTTTAAGGCCAAACCGGGCTGCGGCTTGAGCTGAATTCTTAAAGACATACGATGTGGTCTGATAGATAGGCACTGCTCTTGCGTCAGTAGCCGGATCCGGCTGTTCTTGTCCTGCGTGTACCTGGAGTGTCTCAAATTTATATGTATTCATAATAATATCCTCTCTTTTTTTATTTTTCTTCAATATTTCATCAAAAAACGGGCGCTTTATACAAGCTCCCGGGCAATGGATTTTCATATGCAGTTTTTACAACTGCTCAAGAGTCGAAAAACGCCTAACCATATCGTATGCCCGACAGATCAACATTCGACAGCAGTACATCATATTTAAAATAAAACCCATATTATTCACCATCATTACGTCTGCCTCCTTTTAATAGTCTTATTCAAATTCCTTAAGCGTATATTAAACCCATTAACCTACTTTGCCAATAGGTTTATAGGTATTTTCTTCTTTTTTTGTTGAAACCCCTGTTGCCCTCGTCTATAATAGGTTCAAAAGGAGGTTAATATCATGATTTCAACTAAAGGCAGATATGCGCTTAGAGTCATGGCAGATCTGGCGCAACAGCATACAGATAGATATATTCCACTGGATGAGATAGCTGTACGTCAAGGTATCTCCAAAAAATATTTGGAAAGTATACTCAAATCTCTCGTAGCGGAAAAACTTCTAAAAGGAGTCAGAGGAAAAGGCGGAGGTTACAGACTTACAAGAGATCCAAAAGAATACACGGTAGGAGAGATACTTGAGATCACCGAAGGTACATTGGCAGTAGTAGCTTGTCTTGAAGAGGGAAAAGAGCTCTGTCCGCGAAAAGATAACTGTACGACGCTCCCCATGTGGAAGCAATTTAACAAAATAATACACGATTTCTTCTATTCCATAACTCTCTCAGATCTGTCCGAAGATTCATTACCATTTTAGAAAAACTAATTTTAAATTTTTAGCACTCATATGTTTAGAGTGCTAACAACAGGGTATAATATAATTGAACGAGGAAAGGACGCAGATTCAGACAAATCTGCTCCTCTTCCGCTCATAAACTTTAATATAAAGGAGCGATGAATTATGTTAATGCCTAGTATTTTTTCAAGAGATTTGTTCGATGATATGTTTGATACGAGATCTTATGGCCGCCAGCAAAGCGACTTAATGAAGACCGACGTAAAAGAAACCGATAAAGATTACAAACTTTCTGTAGATCTCCCGGGAGTTAAGAAAGATGATCTTAAGGCCGAGCTTAAAGACGGCTATCTCACCATCAGCGCTACTGTAAATCAGAATAATGATGAAAAAGATGAAGAAGGCAGATACATCCGCCGCGAACGCTTCAGCGGTTCTTTCAACAGAAGCTTTTATGTAGGTGAGAATGTATCAGAGGAGGATATTAAAGCTAAATTTGAAAACGGTACCCTGATGTTGACTGTTCCTAAAAAGGAATCCGCTCCTCAGGTAGAGGAAAAGAAATATATCGCCATAGAGGGATAAAGGCAAGAATTAAACCTGCGGCCATCTCTTCCTACTTTTAAGCAAAAATATTAATAGGAGTAGAGCCTGTACAACAAAAAAAAACGAAAGAGAACAAGTGATTATTCGCTTGTTCTCTTTTTTTCTGTCAATTTTCTTTATATTGAGGGCGAAGCCACCGCGAGCAGTCAATAGCTGCAGCTTCATCAGCTCTGAGAAAAATAACCACATTTCTGTAATTGTAAGAAGTATTTAGTACAGAATAGGGAAATTTAATATTGACACACAAACTATTTTTATTTATTGTTTGTATATATAATTATTTAATGGTGTCGGATGAAGATCCTTGTATTGTGTAAATCCACACCAAAATCCAAAATTCAATTAAGGGAAGGATAGAAGACATCATGAAAGCAAAGCGAAAATTTTTAGTATTCTTCTGGTACTATGCACGCTTATAGCATCTGTGCCGATGGCAGCGTTCGCTGCGGAAAATCAGGAGGATACGTGGGACGGAACAGCAGATACGAGCTGGTATGACAAGGAAGCAACGGAATTTCATATCTGGACAGCTGAACAGCTTGCGGGTATGTCGGAACTTTTGGAAAAGGATATGTATTCCTTTAAAGACAAAACCATATACCTGGAAACAGATGTAGACTTACAAAATATACCTTGGACGCCGATTGGAAATAAATTTCCAGATCAATCGGGGAATTCTTATAACAGATTATCCGGCGCCGTTTTCAACGGTAATAGTCATGTTATCCGTAATTTATTTATCGATGCTTCTAAATTAGAAAATACAGGGGATGCAAATTGCGGTCTCTTCGGATTTGCAGAAAACATCAACATTTTAAATCTATGTATAGAGGACGGTGTTCTCCTGAACGAAGTCGGTGGATTTGAAGATGGGCTTCTTGCCGGAAAGCTGAATAATTGCAATGTATCAGACTGTAACGTAACAGGAAAAATTACAGAAACAGGCAGCATAAACTGTATCGGCGGTATGATAGGGCAGGTTTACAGCGGAAGCAATTCAGAGTCTGTGACCGTAGAACGATGCTATGCAAATGTCGAAATTAATGCAAATGAAAACGCTTCGGCCACTATCGGAGGACTTTGTACAGGTTCCCTGTGGTCGCGCACGCAGGATCTGATCATCCGCGATTGTTACAGTATGGGAAAAATTCAATCCTCCAGCGAAGACAGCAACGTGGCGGGATTAGCCGCAATCATCAATTGGATGCCTGTCTATGGGCAGAAAGATCCCCAAGAAGCGAGCCGTGGAGTGATCGAAAGCTGTTACAGTACCACTGTGATTACTTCAAATGGCTATACAGCTGACTTTGCAATAAATGACGGAAATATAAAAAATAGTTGTTGGATAAAATTGTCCGATTACGGTTGCCTTGAAGGTACGGATACATGCATGCAAGAAAATAGTTGCAAGGCATTTTCAGGCAGTTTTTCTGAAGACGTTCTGGATATTCTCATAGCAGGACGTGAGAACAGCCCATGGGTTGCATTCATTGCAGAAAAAGGTCCCATTCTTTCTTCTGAGTCTGATAATTACCCTGCAGACTACAACAAGGTAGATGCGGCCATAAAAAAAGCAGAAAGCCTTAATAAAGACGATTACAAGGATTTTTCAAAGGTAGAAGCAGCGTTGCAGGCTGTTGTAGAAGGTAAAACCATCGCTGAGCAAGCAGAAGTAGACGCAATGGCTCAAGCTATCGAAGAAGCCATTTCAGCTTTAGAAAAGAAATCTACGACAGAACCGTCAAATCCGGTCAGTCCCGAAGGAAATCCGTCAGTATCAGGCGACTCAACTAAAATCCCTCAAACCGGAGACGGCAGCAATATGGTTCTCTGGTTTGCTCTACTCCTTCTGGTATCCGGCTGCCTGGGCGGAACACTTGTGTATTCCAAAAATCATAAAACACGAAAATAATTTATAGTCTATATGAAACCGTCTCCCTGTTTTGGGGAGCCGGTTTTTCATATAAAATAAATTAAGGCATATCTATACGTGAGCTATATTCGTATATTCGCTTATTTCTCTGTTTACAGTACACAAGTCTTCTGAAGACAGGTCGTGAATATCGTCGTGTCCCGTTATCCTGGCAAAAGTCTTGAGTTCCTGAAGAGATACGTTCAAATAGTTAGCCACCCTCTGTGCTCCTGCGCCCGGATCTAATCTCTCTCTTAATTTCAGATCCTGGGTCGCTACTCCCACAGGACAGTTTCCGCTTCCGCAGATCTTGTACTGCTGACACGCCATAGCTATCAGCGCGCCAGAAGCTACCGCCACAGCGTCGGCTCCCATGGCTATAGCCTTAGCAAAATCAGAAGAAACTCTCAGCCCTCCTGTGATTATAAGACTTATATCAGAATTGATGCTGTCAAGATATTTTCTTGCCCTGTAAAGAGCATAGACCGTAGGGACGCTGGTGGAATCTCTCAGGAGTTTCGGAGACGAACCCGTGGCGCCTCCCCTTCCGTCGATAGTTATGAAATCAGGTTCTGCATATACACAGAATGCGAGGTCCTTTTCTATGTGCCCCGCCGCGATCTTTATACCTATAGGTCGTCCGTCGGATTCATGACGCAATCTCTCCACCAGAGCTTTCAGATCCTCTTTGGAATCAACTCCCGGAAAACACGAAGGCGCTATGACGTCCTGTCCCATGGGCTTGTTCCTTATTTTGCTGATCTCTTCTGTCACCTTATCTCCCGGAAGGTGACCTCCCATGCCGGGCTTGGTGCCCTGTCCTATCTTGATCTCTATCGCATCCGCATTGCGAAGGTTCTCCGGAGTCACGCTGTAAAGATTCGCTACATATTCGAATATATACTTGTCGGCTGCTTCCATTTCCTCAGGGATGATTCCTCCCTCGCCGGAGCACATTGCGCTTTTGGCCATCGAAGTGCCTTTGGCTAAAGTAATCTTAGCTTCCTTAGAAAGAGCGCCGAAAGACATGTGAGACACATATACCGGATTTTCAAGAACCATAGGTTTCTTGGCGTTTTTACCTATGACAGTCTTTGTCTCAACTTCTGCATGTTCATCCAACGGCATGGGATCGAGCTGTGCTCCCATTATAAGGATATCATCCCAGCCGGGCATAGGCATGGCAGTAGCCATAGCTGCCGAAATGCTCTTTCCCGAAACTGCCATCTCATGAATCTCATCCATATAACGGCAGGATGAATCCCTCCTCTCAAATTCAGCGGGATAAGCCAAAGGATTTTTCTCCTCTTTTGAATCAGAGGCGTCTTCTCTTTTTTCCGCCTCCTCTTCTAAAGGTTCAAACAAAGATGCCGGTGAAAAACACGCGGGACATTCTGTTACCTCCGAAAACGGCTTTCCCTCCTTTTCTTCATCATATACATATCCGCACATCAAACATTTATATTTCACGATACCTACCTGTGGCACAGATGCCTTATCCTTTCCGCCTGTAATTGAGACTTCATTTTGTATCATTATATCATTTTTGAGAATGATTCTCAATCTTTTTTATCAAAAGAATTTTCCTCCCAAAATTGTGAAGGATTCAAAAGAAAATAGTCCAAACTCTTGACCTGCGGCCGTCTTCTGTGAGAAAATCAGAAAAGCTATTAGAAATTTATCGCGAGGTGAAAAATGAAAAAAGTACTGATTATTTCTACCAGTCTGAGAAAAGACAGCAATTCCGAATGTCTGGCGAAAGAATTCGGACGCGGCGCAAAGGACGCCGGTAATCAAGTTGAAACTGTGACTTTAAGGGGAAAGGATATAAGATTTTGCATAGGCTGCATGTCATGTATGGACACTCACAGATGCGTTCTCAACGACGATTCTCAGGAAATCGTCTCCGAAATCAAAGAGTCGGACGTATTAGTGTTTGCTACCCCGGTATATTATTACGAAATGTCCGGTCAGATGAAAACCCTTTTAGACCGCTGCAATCCGTTATACAACTCCGACTACAAGTTTAAAGAAGTATACTTGATGACGTCGGCTGCCGAAAATGAAGAAAGCGCCATGGACGGCGCAGTTAAAGGCATGGAAGGATGGATAGAATGCTTCCCCGGAGTAAAACTCTCAGGTGTTCTCCGCGGTGCAGGCCTGGAAGATCCCGGTGAAGCCGCCCGATCAGAATATGTAAAACAGGCGTACGATATGGGAAGAAATATATAAGATAAGTTAAAAGATGCCGGCTCGTTTGGGCATCTTTTAACTTTATCTTTCAAACATCAGAATTCTGCTATGAGGCATCCGCACCGTTATCTGTTCGCCTTCCTTTATCCTGCCTGACTCCCGGGATTCTCTCCCTATCCTCATAGTCATGGCGCGGCCGGCCGGACTTCTGAAACGTATTATTTTACCTTTTGTATCTTCTAAGAGCCTCTCTGGTCTTACGATCATCATGTTTTCCTTAAGGGATCCATCGATATCGTCACTTTCAGCATCTGCCAGTTTAAAGTCTTCCGCCCTTAAACATGCGATCGCCGCTTCCCCTTCAAAATCGCATCTTATTCTTATTCCCCAGTCTTCGGCGTAAAACAAACCGTCTGCCAGTTTCTCAACAGCAGTAAAATTCTCATATCCGACGAGCATGGCGGCGGCCATGGAGGACGGGCATGTGAACAGTTCGCCCTTGGACTTGATTTCGGTTATATACCCTTTATCCATTACGGCAATCCTGTCTGTCAACCTGTAGACTTCATCTCTGTCGTGAGATACAAACAGAGCCTGACCTCCCAGAGCGTCTGATGCCGCCAGTATCTCCCCTTCCAGATTTGATTTCAGATGGCTGTCCAGAGCGCTGAAAGGCTCGTCAAACATGATGAGATCAGGAGAGGCCGCCAGCATCCTGGCTATGGCCGTCCTCTGCTTCTCTCCGCCGGAAAGCTGATGCGGGTACAGTGCTTCTTTGCCGGTGAGATAGAACTTTTCGACGTACTCCGTGACGTCCTCCGAAGGACATCCGCAGGCTATGTTTTCTAAAACAGTCATATGAGGAAAGAGGGCATAGTCCTGAAAGAGATACCCTACCCTCCTCTTTCTGGCCGGCACATCTATACCCGCATCAGAATCAAATAAAACTCTGTCTCCCAGCCTTATCACTCCTCTGTCAGGCCTTTCTATCCCCGCTATACATCTGAGGGTCATGGTCTTTCCACAGCCGGAAGCCCCCAGGATAGCAAAGACCTCTCCATCGGTCTCAAAGCGGGCCATCAGTTTAAAATCGTCTAATTGCTTTTCTATATCGACATAAAGTTTCATCTTTTCTTCGCCCCGTTTCTCCTGCTCTGCCTGTCATTCCACAGATTCATCAGCAGTATCACGACAAGAGATATGACCATGACTATAGCGACCCATATGTACGCCTTTTCTCTGTCTCCGCCCTGCATAGCCGTATAAATGGCTATGGACATGGTCTGCGTCTTTCCCGGCATATTCCCAGCCAGCATCATGGTCGCTCCGAATTCTCCCAATGCCCTGGCAAAGGAGAGGATAGTTGCCGCAGCAATGCCGGGTCTTGCCATAGGTATCATGATCTTAAAAAAGATCTTCCCCTCAGACATGCCAAGAGTTCTCGCCGCATCTGCAATATTGCGATCCACCTGTTCCAAAGCGCCGCGGCAAGTTCTATACATTATAGGAAAAGATACTGCCGCAGCTGCAATGACAGCTCCCTGCCACGTAAACAGCACGCTGAACCCGGCCGACGCTAAAGCGCCGCCTATAAGGCTGTTTTTTCCGAAAATCATCAGCAAAAAGAAGCCCACCACGGTGGGAGGCAGCACCATAGGCAGCGAAAACAGCCCGTCAACAAGACTCTTCCCTCTTTTCATGGAGATCACCAGTCTGGCAGCGGCTATGCCTAAAACAAAAGTTATCAGAGTGGCGAAAAACGCCACTTTAAAAGATATCCACAGAGGTGAGAGGTCGTTCATCACAGCACCGTAAACCCATATTTCTCAAACAGGCCGGCAGCAGAAGGACTTTTCAAAAAATCCATAAACTTCTCAGCGTCCTTCTGGTTATCCGATGACCCTGTTATACCTGCCGGATAGATCACAGGCTTATGCGTATCCGCAGGAGCCTGACAGATCGTCTCTATATTTTCGCCGGTCAAGGCGTCTGTCTCATAGACCACTCCGCAGTCTACCGCTCCTGTTTCCACCCACGAAAGTACCGTCCTGACGTCAGAGCCGAAATTGGCCTTGGCCTTTACCTGATCCCAGACGCCCAGAGAAGTGAATATCTCTTGCGAATACTGGCCTACGGGAACGCTTGAAGTCTCGCCGAGACCTATCACATCCGCTTTGACCGCATCTTCAAAAGATTTTATTCCGGCGGGGTTTCCATTTGGAACTATAAGCACTACCTTGTTCTCCAAAAGATCCGTTACAGAATCCTCCTTCATGAGTCCCTGCTCTCTCAGTTCATCCATCTGGCGCTCTGCGGCTGATATAAAGATGTCCCCGGGGGCGCCTTCCTCTATCTGAGCCTGCAATGCTCCCGATCCTCCGAAGGAAAAGTTGAGAGTAATATCGCCTGTTTCCTCTTCAAAGGCGGTCTTCAGCTCATCGCACACATCTGTCAGAGAAGCCGCAGCCAAAACAGTGATCTCCGTCTTGGACTGTCTTTGTCCGCAGCCTGCAAAAGCTGTTACCAAAACTAATATCATAATCACAGCCAATATCTTTTTCATACTATCCGCCTACTTTCCGAATCCGCAGTTTGGAAATGTACATGTCTCACAATTCAGACACAGTCCTCCCTGCCCGTAACATCCTATATCGTCTATCAAATCGCCTGCCAGCACTCTGGGCAGTATCAGATCAAATACAGTTCTCTTAGAATACATGACGCATCCGGGAAGCCCCATCACCGGTATTCTGCGGCCGTTTTTTTCATAATAAGCCAGCAGAAACATCGCTCCCGGAAGCACGGGAGCTCCGTAGAAGATTATATCCGCTCCCACTCTCCTGACCGCTCCCGGAGTCTTATCATCGGGATCCACGCTCATTCCCCCTGTACACAGTATGACGTCGGAGGATGCGGCCGCATCCGATATGGCTCCGGCGATAATTTCAAGATCATCAGGCACGATTTTCCTGCCGATCACGTCGGCTCCGTATTCTTTCATCTTTGCCTCTGCCACAGGGCCGAATCTGTCCTCTATCTTTCCTCCGGCTACCTCCCCACCGGTGACGATGACCGACGCTTTGACCTTTTTAAAAGGCAATATCCTCAGAAGCGGCTTTTCTCCGCAGACGGCCTTTGCCTTGTCCATCTTTTCCGCCTCGATCATTAGAGGTATCACTCTCATGGCCGCTATGACATCTCCCTTTTTAACAGGAAAATTCCCATGGCGTGTAGCTATCATCATCTCACCTAAAGAGTTGACTGCCGTCAGACGCCGGTCGTCTACTTTGAACAGGCCGTCTGCTTCCGCCTTGATTTCTATCTTCCCCTCTCTCGGTTCTCCGGTTATGGCCATACCGTCATTTAAACACATGCCGGCCAGGATATAAGCAGCTTCATCCTCATGAAGCATGCCCTCCTGTTTCTCCCACACATAGAGATGTTCTTTTCCAAGTTTCAGAAGTTCCGGCACGTCTTCGCTTCTGACCACATGCCCTTTTTTGAATCCCGTCCCCTTAAAGCTTCCGGGGATTATCTTCGTTATATCGTGGCACAGCACATGGCCTACTGCGTCCTCAGTCTTAATATACTTCATTTACTTCTCTCCAAGCCTGAAATATTTTTTTACACATGAAAAAATCCCCCGGATATCATCTCTGTCGAATACAGGTATCTGATTTATCTGTCGGGGATCTCTTTCGGCCGCTATACAGATCAAAGTCTTGGGATCACAGACGCTTTCTCCGCCGGATCCTGTCATCTCTATCTTAGGATATGGAGAATTCTTAAGTCCTTCTATGACGACTACGCCACATTCGCTGAAAAAATTCAACAGCCGGGCGTCTGACGCCGTTTCTCTGAAGTTGAGTGAGAATTGCTCCGCCGCAAAGATCGCGGTCTGTCTCGCTCCCGCCCGGAGAAACTCATATGTATCAGTCCCTTTCCTATCCATCTCATACCTATGACCGTCATGCTTGATCACTCCGACCGAATACCCCTCTGCTATAAACTCGTTTATCAGTCTCGTTATCAGAAATGTCTTTCCGCTGTTCTTGAATCCGCTCACGCAAAATACTGCCTGAGGAAAAGTCTTCTTCTTCGGCTTTCTGATCACGGTATTAGTCAGGATTTCACGTCCGAAGCAAGTGTACTCCAGGCTGATATACTTCACTCTTGCTTTTCTGAGAAGGTTCATCAGCTTATGATCCCCGGTCCTCACAGCTTCTTCTATCAGAGGAAGCATGGTTTTTGAGTATATGGCGCACAGGGGCTGTATCCGGCTTTCGTCGGTCAGGCAATAGCAGTCGTAATCCGAACATATAAATTCGGACATATATTCGACCAGCTTTCCGGATATTCCCGGCATATCCGATCCGCATACAAAGATATGATCTTCTCCGGACGCCGATATAACGTTATACAAACCTTTCAGCAGACTGCTGTCCTCCATCACTGTGCCGCACAGATCTTCATAATCTTCTTTTTTCGCAGCAGAAATCAAGACGTCTCCCATGCCGTCCAGTTCCTCCATCAGCTTGCTTATGTTCATTCTATTGCCGGCCTTGACCTTGGCGCAGTTAAGGCCTTGAGCCCTGCTGCCGGCCAGAATGCCTACCGATATCTTCATACTCTTCAAAGCCCTTTGATATATCTTATTCTCACCTTATCTCCCGGTTCTACCTTTCTCCCGGCTTTTAGGTCGATAAAGCAGTTGCATCTTGTCAGATTGTTTATCACCGATGATGAATGTATTTCTGTGGGAAGATATACAAATCCTGCTTCTGCCCTTGCTCTTATCAGTCTTCTCCTCTTGTTCACCTTATCATATCTGTCTGCTAAGGTCAGATTGTCTATAACAGGCCTCAGTTGGCCGCAGCCTGTCATGGCAGCCATCATATCCCAGAAATAGATCTCAAAGTTTGCAAGAGCCGCATAAGGATTGCCCGATAAACTGAGGATTATCTTTCCCTTGAGGCATGAGGCCATGGTAGGTGTTCCAGGCTGTATATCGGCTCCGCGGAACAATATTTGCGCTCCCATCTCTTTCATCAATGAGGGGATAAAATCCTTTTCACCTACGGAAACGGCTCCTGTAGTTATGATCAGATCAGAAGAGGCGGCAGCTTCTTCTATGAGCCGTTGGGCTTCATCGGCCTCATCTCCGCACAGGTAAGGGCCTTTAACTTCTATGCCCCGGCTCTCTGCGGCAGCAGAAAGCATATATCCTGCGCTGGCGTATATCTTGCCCGGACTCAGATTCTCTCCCGGTTCAGTGAGCTCGCTTCCGGTGGAGATCACAGATACCACGGGTCTTCTCAAAGCTTTGAGGCCCCTTTTCCCGACGGAGGCCAGGAGTCCGCATCTGATATGGTCTATCATAGCGCCTTTTTCTATCACTACATCGCCGGCCGCCGTATCCTCGCCTACTCTGCAGTAATTTTCCCATGGTCTTGCTGCTTTTGTCACGTTGACATAAGAGTTCCCCATATCTGTATCTTCTTGTTTCACTACGGAGTCATACCCCTGCGGTATATAGGCGCCTGTCATGACCCTGACGGCGCTGCCGGGGCTAAAGGCGATATCTTCAAATTCTCCTGCTGTAATCTTACCATTCACCTTGAGATGGACGGCCCTGCCGGGCCCGGCAGACGATGTGTCTTCTGCCCTCACCGCATATCCGTCCACAGCGGATCTCGGAAAAGGCGGCACCGCAAGCGAAGCTCTTACATCTTCTGCGGCAATCCTTCCCAAACACAGCCTCAGAGAAACATATTCAGTCTCTTCTATAGGCCTGACCGAATCCTGAAGCAGTTTCAGGCAATCTTCTATCTGAATCATGATTTAATCTCCCTGTAAAAATCCATAGCCGTTCCGTTGTCAAAAATCAGGATATTCTTTGGCATCCGGCAGACTGCGCATGTAACATAAAGATCTCCTGCTGCTCCCATTACATTGAATATCTGTATGATATACAGATACCAGAAATAAGTCTCCTGTACATCTTTCAGCAACAGCCCCAAAACCGCTCCCCATATCACTACGGGAGACAGGGCTATGATGATATAGGGCCATTTTCTGAAATACCAGCTGCTAGAAGCATGTGCCATGCCGTGTTTAATATCAAGGCCAAAAGACGCCAAAGTTCCGGTAAATAGTCTTATAAATATTCCATGTATGCTCTCATGAAGGAAGACGTAGACTATCATACCCACGATAGAGGCGGCGAAGCAGAATATGACCTTGCCTGTCTCCATATAAAAAGCATATTCTATCGGATGCACAAACAGCATCGGCAATATCATCGCCAATGCTACTGCTAAATTCCAAATATTGATGGCAACTAATGAATTGCGGTCTTTGGTCAAATCTATTCTTTTATAGAGATCATACCCCTCGGGCAGAGCCCGGCAAGCATAGGCCGTGCTTCCGCTTTCTGTGCCCGCTTTCTGTGCCATTATTCGAGGACCCCTATGACGACCTCGCTCATCTCATCCTTTGCGCAGACTCTGTCATGCAGTACCGGCTTATCCTCCAGATCTCTGAGTCCGGAAGGTACTCTCACCCCGGTGGCCTTTTCCAATGCTTTTACATAGTCAAATCCTGTAGGTTCTGCCTCAGAATTTGCCAGCACTTTTACTTTTCCCACATCCAGCCCGCATGCGTCCGCTACGCTTTCTGCGAACTTATATGCGCTGGCAGTGGAAGCTATCACCGCCGGCGTCTCGTCTCCGGTCTCCTCTAAGTAATCTCTGTAGACTTTGTAAGCTACAGCCGTGTGAGTGTCGACAAGATATTCCTCTTCATTCCAAAGGGCTGCTATCGCTTCTCTGGCCTCTCTCTCTGTACAAAATCCTCCGTAAAAGTCCGCAAGGCCTTCTCTCACCTTCTCAGACACCTCATATACCTTATCGACTTCAAGGGCCTTCATCCAATCAGATACCGCCTTGCCGTCTCTTCCGCTGAGAAGATAAAGCAATCTCTCGAGGTTACTTGAAATCAGTATATCCATCGACGGCGAACTGGTAAGATAGAACTGCCTCCTGGCGTCATAGACGCCCGTCCTGATGAAGTCTGTCAGGACATTGTTCTCATTGGATGCGCATATCAGCTTTCCTATCGGAAGCCCCATCTCTTTGGCCATGTAGGCGGCCAGTATATTTCCGAAATTGCCTGTCGGCACTACTACGTTCATAGGATCTCCCTCTTTGAGAGCTCCTTCTTCTGTCAGCTTCACATAGCTGTATACATAGTAGGCTACCTGAGGAACGAGTCTTCCTATATTTATAGAATTGGCCGAGGAGAGCTTTATACCTTCTGCGGCTAATCTTTTCTTCATCTCATCGTCGGCAAATATCTTCTTTACGCCTGTCTGGGCGTCGTCAAAATTGCCTCTTATAGCTATAACGTGAGTATTATCGCCTTCTTGAGATACCATCTGTCTCTCCTGGACCTGACTCACGCCTTTCTGAGGGTAAAATACGATTATCTCCGTCCCCTCGACGTTGGCAAAACCTGCAAGCGCTGCCTTTCCCGTATCTCCCGAAGTGGCTGCAAGGATGCAGATCTTATCTTTCTCACCTTCTTTGCGGCAGGCAGAGGTCATCAGATACGGCAGTATGGAAAGAGCCATGTCCTTGAATGCGGCGGTCTTGCCGTGATACAGCTCCATAAACCATGCGCCGCCCGCTTTCTTTACAGGAACTATCTGCGGATCCTCAAACTTTCCGTCATAAGCTCCTTCTATACAGGATTTCATCTCCTCGTCGGTATACTCGTCAAAATATGCGTGTATTATCTCAAATGCTATCTGCTGATAAGTCTTTCCCCTCATCTCTTCTATTTTTAGAGGAAGAGCAGGTATTTCCACCGGCACGTAAAGGCCTCTGTCTTCGGCTATTCCTCTGATGATAGCCTCCGTGCTGCTCTTATATTCCCTGCTTCCTCTGGTGCTTTCGTATCTCATCTGTTATGCTCCTCTCTTATATATCCTTCCGATCGCAGAACTCGCCGCCAGGGGCTTCTTCCTGCCCTTTGCCTCCTCTTATACGTTTTACGGTATCGGCGAAATCTTCGTGTTTTATATTCCTGACATCAAAGTGCAGAATCTTGAAAGTATATTCCATTATGGTGCCAATGCCAAACACGGCTATCACAGTGCCTATGCCCACCTTGGCTCCCAGCAGCCATCCAATCAGAAGAACGGTTCCCTCCAGAATACCTCTTACCAGCCCTATAGGAAATTTTTTCAGTTTCTTTCCCATGGCTACCATGAGAGCGTCTCTGGGGCCGCAGCCAAGTCCGGCGCCTATATAGAAATAGCTGGCGACACATATTACTACCTGTCCGGCCAGCAGCACTGCCACGCCGGCGGCGAAATTTTCCATCTTCGGTATAAAATCAAGCCAGTTGCATAGATCCACCACTTTTCCTATCATTATGGCATTCAGTACCGTGCCGAAGCCTATCTTCTCTTTCAGCAGGAAGTCTATCACTATGATTACTACTCCTGTCAGAACTACTATATCTCCATAGAGCATTCCCGTCTTATAAAAAATACCCATACTGAACGCTTCCCACGGAGCCAGTCCGACATTGGCCTGTATTCCCATGTATGAACCTACTCCATACAAAAAAAGTCCAAATATGAGTCTTATTGATCGTTTAGTGTACTCTTTACCCATGATGCCTCCAAAATTATGCTATATATCAGTTTACAATGGAGCGAAGATGTTGTCAAGGAAACTCACGATATTACTCGGCCTCTGATTTCCGCCTACAGAAGTCTGCAGCGCGGCCGTTGAAATACCTATTTTTGAGGAGTTAAGCAGTTGATCGAAGATGGTGGTGCGAGGGTACGTGGGCTGGCCCACTCGAAGCGGCATTTTTTGTGTGAACGAGTGGGGTCCTGCCCACTCGAAGCGGTATTTTTTGTAAGAACGAGTGGGGTGCCGCCCACTCGTTCTCCTCTTTTTTGCTATTTGAGTGGGTATACTCCCTTTGCAAAAATCCCATTTAATTACATTAAATGTAATAAAAGGCCGGTTGCGAGCCTTTGGCAGAATTTTTTACCCCCTCGAAACCTGATTTTTCATCCAATCAAGGGGTTTTTACCCACTCGGAACGGTATTTATTATCGAAACGAGTGGGTCGCTGCCCACTCGAAACAGCTTATTTTGTGAGAACGAGTGGGATGCCTCCCACTCGAAATGGCTATTTTAGCAAGAACGAGTGGGCGAAACCCAGCCGCTCTTGTGTTGCCCCTGAAGAGGCAATGCCAAAAGCCGGCAGCTCCTCTGCCGGCTCTGTGTAATCGTGCAATCTTAATAATACTACCATTTTTTAGAAGGAAATTCGGGTTTTCTCTTATTGTAAAAAGCGTCCAGCCCCTCCTTGGCGTCTTCTCCGGTGAATGCCTTATATCCCAGCATGGCTTCTGTATTAAAGGCTTGTTCCAGGGGCATTTCCCTCAGGGCTATTACAGATTCTTTCGCAATCTGAACAGCCGTCGTGCTGAGAGATAAGAATTTGCGAGCTATTTCCATCGCCTTGTCCATGACCTTATCCTGTTCCACTACGTAGTTCAGGACGCCCATATCCAGAGCTTTTTCTGCGCTTATCTTTTCTCCCGTCAGTATCAGCTCCATGGTATTTACAAAAGGTATCTGTCTGGCCAGCCTTGCAAGAGTACCTCCCGCCGGAACTATTCCCAGTGACACCTCGGGAAGTGCAAATACTGCTTTTTCAGAAGCCACTCTTATATCTGTTCCCAGCATTATTTCAAATCCGCCTCCCATGCACATGCCGTTGACGGCTGCTATGACAGGCTTGTTCATCTTGATATGCTTAAAATGGGCCGCGTCCCATTCGTCAATATAATGACCCCTGCTTAAGTGAGGTATGGATTCCGTAAGGTCTGCGCCTACGCAAAAAGCTCTGTCCCCCTCGCCTGTCAGTATCACTACAGCCACCTTGGGATCCTCCTGCGCCCTCACAAAGGCAGCCCCCAAATCATCATACATGCTAAGAGTAAGAGTATTGAGCTTCTCAGGCCTGTTGAATTTTATGACGGCTATGCCGCCTGATACTTCGTAAGTTATATTCGACATCAAAGCACACCTTCTTTCGCCAATTTTTCTATGTCGTCTTTTTTGAGCCCCAGCATCTGTCCGTATATGCTTACGTTATCCTGCCCTATCTCAGGAGCGGCGCCGGAAGTATCGCAAGGAGTCAAGCTCATCTTTATGGGGTTTCCAAACAGCTTGCCGGAGGCCTTTCCGTAGCTGTAGTCTATGAACATCTCTCTGAAATTCAGCTGGGGGTCTTCCAGAACCTGATCCATGGAGTGGATGGCCGTAAGAGGAAGCTTTTCTGCCAGAGCGTCCTGAAGTTCCTGACATGTGTACTGTGAAAACCACTGGTTTACCTTGGGAAGTATTCTCCTGTTATATATCTCTTCGTTGAACCTCTTAGTCATGGTGTCTATCTCCGGGTCGCTGAGCAGTTCAGGTTCCCCAAAAAATTCACAGGTAGTCTTCCAGAATCTGTCGGTATAGCCTCCGAAAAACACATATCCGTCTTTGGCCTTGAATTTTCCGTAAGGCCTGCAAAGAGGATGATCGTTGCCCAGCGGCTGCTGAACCTGATTTCCCACAGTATAGTTGGATACGGCGTTTTCTGTCAGAGCCAGAGAAGAATCCAGCTGCGCTACATCTACCAGCTGTCCCTTGCCTGTCTTCTGCGCATGAATATATGCGGCCAAAGTTCCGATAGTCCCAAAGAAAGTAGCTGCCAGATCTCCTATTATAGTGCCTATTCTGGTAGGTTCTCCCGGCATGCCGTTTAAAGACCACAGGCCGCTCAATGCCTGACCGCTGTTATCATAAGCCGGCCACGACGAATAAGGCCCTTTCTGTCCGAAGCCTGAAATGGCCGTATACACCAGCTTCGGATTATACCTTCGCAAGTCTTCATAGCCAACTCCCAGCTTATCCATGACTCCCGCTCTGTAATTCTCTACTACTATATCGGCCTTTTTTGCTAATTCTCTGAATATTTCTTTCGCCTTCTCCTCTTTGAGATTGAGGGTTATGGCTTCTTTATTTCTGTTATACTGAGCGAAAAAAGCGCTCTGCCTTTTATCGTCATCTATGAGATAAGGTTCAAAATCCCGTGTGTAATCCGGGTCCCTCGGGTTTTCAATCTTTATTACTCTCGCTCCCAGGTCTGCCATGATCATGGTGGCGAAAGGTCCTGCCACTACTCGCGTAAGGTCAAGTACCGTAACTCCTTCTAAAGGTCTCATTTTCTTCTCCTCCTCGCATAATCGGGAAGGAGCCGCCGCTCTGCCAAAAATATTCTCAGCCTGTTCAGACGGCCCCTGCTTAAACGTATTCTGCCGGCTTTCGCCGCAGATCTTCGGGTAGAATCTCATTTAGTTATATTATTTATGTTTTGCTGCCTTTTTAGCAAGTTTTTCTTCTTTATCGGCCAGATAATATTTTCCCGGTGTGTTAAAGTATTCTTTCTGAAGCTGTACTACCTGCGGAACCAGCCAGATGACGGCTACCATGTTAGGTATTATGAACAGTCCCGTGAAGAAGTCCGTCAGCTGATACATCACTGTCAGTTCCATACCGAAAGTGACTATCACCATTGTAGCTATAGCGATAAATCTCCATGCCACGCCTGCTTTAGGAGTCTTGAACAGGAATTCCGCCTGTCTTTCGTCATAGAATATAACTACCGTTATAGTGGTTATTACAAACAGCAGTACGCATATTGATACAAAATAGTCGCCGGCAACGCCGAATACCTGGTGGAAAGCCGCCTGACCGAGGGCGCCTGCTTCGATGGCAGGGTCCTTCCATACGTCCGTAACTAAAACTGCCAGAGCCGTAGCCGTACAAACCAGCAGAGTATCTACGCCTACTTCGAACACGCCCCAGACGGCCTGTCTGATAGGGTGATCCACCTCAGCCGTAGCGTGGGCCGAAGGAGCAGAACCAAATCCCGCCTCGTTAGAATAAACGCCGCGGGCGGCTCCCCACCTCAAGGCGAGAGCTACGGTAGATCCTGCGAATCCGCCTACAGCTGCATGTGGAGTAAATGCGTAGACGAAGATGCTTCCGATGGACGGAAGAATGTTGTCAGCGTTCAGAGCCAAAATTACCAAGACGCCCAGAATGTATACCGTAGCCATGATAGGCACGGCCTTTTCCATTACCTTAGCGATTCTCTTGATTCCTCCGAAGATGATGACTGCTACGATAGCCGCTACTATTATGCCGAATACCGTACCGTTTATTCCGAATACGGCGACTTGGGCTGTAGCTGACAGAGTCTGAGTAGCGATGGATGGAATACCTGCTATCATAGTGAAAAATGCACAGAATACGGCTATAGCTTTACCGAGTTTTTTTCCTCCGAATAATTCCTTTACATAGCTGAAAGATCCCGCTACCCATTCGCCCTTCTCATTCTTCTTTCTGTATTTCATAGCCAAGGCTATCTCCACATATTTGGTGCAGCAGCCCACTATAGCCAAAATCCACATCCAGAATATGGCTCCCGGGCCGCCCAGAGCGATAGCGACAGGGACTCCTACGATATTGGAAGCTCCTATGGCTGATCCCAGCGCAGAACATGCCGCTGCAAAAGGAGAAATCTTATCCCCCTCTGCCTTCGTGAACATCTTTCCGAAAGTTTGTGAACATATGTACCCTATCTTAGTTATTTGAGGAAAACCAAGGCGCATACTCATGTATAATCCTCCTACGCCTATTAACAGAAGCACTGGGATTCCCCAGAACCAGTTTGCGCATGTAACGCAAAAGTCTATTATAGCTTGCATGATTTTATTCCTTTCTCAATCTTTATGAATTGTTCTACCCTTATATTTTTCAATCAACTTTTCTTATAGACCAGCTCGCCGTCCATGTAAGTAGCCTCTACGAAAATATCGTCTATTTCTGACGAAGGCACTTTCAGTATATCTCCGCTGAGCAATGCAAAGCTGGCTCTGTTTCCTGCCTTGAGAGTTCCTATATTTTTGAAGCCGGCTATCTCTGCCGCTTCTCTGGTATACATCTGTATGGCAGTCTCTATATCTATGCAGTTATTGCGTCCGCAGTCAGTTCCGTCATAGGCGTATCTTGTGACTGCGCATTTTATGTTAGGGAACGGATCCGACGGCACCGCCCACGAAGTGGCGGGAGCATCTGTAGACAAGGCTATCTTTACACCTGAGTCTATCATATGCTGAATAGGATAGATCTCCTTTATCCAGTCCATTCCCAAGTTGTTTGCGTAACTTTCTATCTCCGAATACATGAATATGGACTGGGTGACGAAAGCAATCTTCTTCTCGGCCGCCTCTCTTATAGCCTCTTCTGACGGGTCGGTCACGTGCTCTATCCTCAGGTGAGGGAGGCCGGTTATCCACGGCTTCTCATTGCAGGTTCTCTCTATAATCCTGTCTATGGTTCTCTTTCCCATGGCGTGGAAAGAAAGTTGACACCGGTTCTTCTTGCAGAATTCCATGGCGCTGTCTATCTCTTCATCGGTGCATACCGAGATTCCGTACTCGTCGTCGCTGCCTTTATACGGTCTGTCCATCCATGCCGTTCTGCCGCCTACGCTTCCGTCGGCTATAATCTTGATACCGCTCATATGTATCTGTTTATCTCTGTCGGCTCTTTGGTCATCCCATCTGAAATCCGGATTCTTTCTTATCAAATCCCATATATAATACATTCCGACTTCTTGTCTGAAGCCTTTTTCGGCCGCTTCAACATAGTAGTCGTAATAGTCTACGGAGTCGATGTTTCCCATGTCGCAGACTGCCACTATTCCCTGAGAAAGCAGCAGTTCTCCCAAGTCCACGATTCCGTCTACCACCTGCTGCCTCGATTTTTCAGGCAGTATCTCTCCTACAAGGTGACGGGCGTTCTCACGGAGAATGCCGGTAGGCTCTCCGTTTTCGTCTCTGTCAATCTCTCCGCCGGAGGGATCTTTTGTGTCTCTGGTTATTCCCGCCAGCTCCAGAGCTTTGCTGTTTACCGACCTTACGTGAGAACAGGAGCGCAGCAGTTCCACCGGGAAGTCTTCTGTTCCTTTGTCCAAATCCCATCTGGTAGGGGCTCTGTGTTCCGAGAATTTCTCCTCGTCATATCCCCAGCCCTGAATCCACTCGCCTTCTTTTTTGTTTTCGGCCGTCTCTCTGATAACCTCCGCCAATTCTTCGATAGAGCTGACTGCCGGTGGCAGACAGGAAATTTTCTTGGCGCAGTCGGCTAAAATGACGGGGTGCATGTGGCAGTCTATGAGTCCCGGAATCACTCTCTTTCCGCCCAAATCCACATACTCGTATTGGCCCTCCGGCATATCTTCCCTCTTGCCTATCCATGTTATATATCCGTCTTCGGCTATAAAGCTTTCGGCGTAGAGGTTTTCTCTGTCAGAGGTGAATATTTTGCCGTTTATAAAGGCTTTCTTTTTCATACGAATTCGTCTCCTCTCTGCTATTTGCTGTATTTTTCAAACAATTCCTGCGCATACTCGAGCCGCACTTTTTTCTCCCTTACCATCTGCTTTACTATGGTCTCAAGAATTTCTCCTTTTGCGCCTACCGTGTTGGCTAAGTTGCGGGCGTGAAGAGACATGTGTCCTCTCTGTATTCCCTCTGTAGCCAGCGCTTTCATGGCCGCCATATTATTGGCAAGTCCTGCTGCCGCTATTATCTGGCCCAGTTCCGCAGCAGACTTTACGCCCAATATCTTTACTGCCGCCTGAGCCGCAGGGTGTATCTTTGTAGCCCCGCCTACCAGTCCTACCGCCATAGGAATCTCTATGGAGCCGACCAAATCTCCGTTTTCATCTTTTTCCCAAGTAGTCAGAGATGTATATCTTCCGTTTCTGGCCGCATACGAATGGGCTCCTGATTCTATGGCTCTGGTATCGTTTCCGGTGGCGATGACCACAGGGACTATTCCGTTCATCGTTCCTTTGTTATGGGTCGCAGCTCTGTAAGGATCGGCAGCGGCAAAAGCATATGCGTTCAGCATCTTGTCTACTACTTCAGTTCCGCCGATGTCCTCTTTCTTCCATGTAGCTCTCACTCTGACCAGTCTTCTGTCTGCCAGATTGGAAAGTATTCTCAGCTCCACGCTTCCCTCTGTGATCTCTTCGATATACGGAGCTACGGCCTCCGCCATGGTGTTCACTGCGTTGGCTCCCATAGCGTCGAGAGTATCTACCAGCAGGTGGACGATCACCATAGGGCCTGCCATTGTGTCTATCACTCTAACTTCCACATCTTTTACGCCGCCGCCGAAATTTACCAGTACAGGATCCTTCTCGTTGCAGATTCTGATTATCTCATCTTTTCTCTCTAATATGCTGCTCTTGGCGGCAAAAGGGGCGGCCACACCGAGAACCTGTATCTGAGCGATCATCACATTACCCGACGAAGAAGCTTTGAATCCCCCCGAGGGTCTTGCCATCTTTGCTGCGTTGGAGCAGGCCGCCACTACTGACGGTTCCTCCGTGACCATGGGGATTATCACATCTTTTCCGTTTATGACAAAATTTATAGCCACTCCCATGGGAAGGGCGAATTTTCCTATCACGTTTTCTATCATGTGATCTGCCTTGTCGTCATCCAAAGAATCTGCGGAGCCCAGTATGGCTGTCTCCTTTTCATCAAGTCCCGCAAACTCTGCTACCTCTCTGAGCCTTTCCTCTGTGGAAAGTTTAAAAAATCCCGAATAACTGCTTGTTTTCATATCTGTATCCTCCCGGTTTACTTTATGGAGGCGGTAAACGAGCTAAGCTTTCTGCCCAGTATCCGCTCCATCATCTTCTCTATTTTGTAACATTTTTCCGCGTCTATACCTGTCTCTATCTTCATGGCCTCTGCCATGGAAACAAAATCACATGTCTCCACCAATCCGGTTCGCTCGGTCTCGAAATAGTATTCTCCCGTACCCTTGACCGGTATGTTGTCCACTATGTTTGCCACCTGGCCGCCTATGCCTCCCATGGTACAGTCGAAAGAAGCCACGCCAGCCTCCATGGCCGCATAATAGGCGGCAAGACCCATTCCTCTTATATCGTGTACGTGGAAAGAGTGCATCTTGGCGTCCGGATACTTTCTCATGACGTTTTCAAAGTACTCGTACACTTGGTTTGGAGCGGCGATGCCGTCCGGGTCCGAATGTTCTATTTCGTCAAAGCCTATATCAAAAGCCCTGTCCACGAATTCATACGCTTTCTCTATAGGTACTTCTCCCTTTATGGGACATCCGAATATAGTGCCTATGTTGGCGAAGACCTTTTTGACTCCTATATTATGTAAAAATTTCACATTCTTTTCAGCCTCGGCAAAGAGTTCTTCGTGGGTTCTGTTCATATTTTTCTTTGCATAGGCCTCGCTGGTGGCCAGCTGTCCGCACAGGACTCTGTCGATCTTTGCGCCGGCTTCAAGAGCATCGGCGACTCTCTCGCATGCTCTGGTATTGAGGGCCAATACCGTATATTCAACGTCCTCTCTGTCCGGCAGTCCTTTCAGAACCTCGAGAATATCTCTGAACTGCGGCACGTACTTTATGTGGCTGAAAGTGCCTACTTCAAATCTTCTGAAACCGGCGTCTATGAGTTTACCGGCGATCCACAGCTTGGCGTCTGTGGGAACAAAGATTTCTTCATGCTGCAATCCGTCTCTCAAAGTTACATCCAGAATATCTATCTTCTTTGGCAACGTATTGTTCACTTCGATTTCTCTCCTATCTAAAATTTTGTAAATATAAACAGCAATATCTGTGCCAAAAAATCATCCCTATTCTTAATGAATCTACGGATACATTGAAATCACAAAGTTTTAAGCCACAAAAAAAGCGAAGATATGATATCTTCGCTTTTTCTAATCTTCGTTCAGGCCCACGAAGTGCCATAAACGGCACAAGATTCCCGCTATGATGTTGTGCCATTTTAGGCACATATCAATTATATGCCATTTTTGACACTTCTCGCCATCTCATTAATCATCTTATCTCCCGATTTTTTTCAAGCCACTCTGCCGCGCAGCTTGCATATATGGCGGCTCCCAGCTTTAAGGCTCTCTCGTCCACTACCATATCGGGGCTGTGGAGGGGCTTTCCCTGATCTCCGCCGGTTCCCAGATATATCAACATTCCCGGTACTTTCTCCGTCACATAGCCAAAGTCTTCTGTTCCGGCGGAGCAAGGCACAATATGCGCCGTACCATCTCCGGTGATTTCTTCTATGAACGGCAGCATTTCTTCGCATAAGTCAAAATCGGTATATGTAGACGGCGTATGAAAATCTGTCAGATCGTAATCGCCTCTCCACATTTTGACCGTATGATCTATTATCTCCGGCACTCGCTTCAGAAGATGGGCCCGTACTTCCTTGTCAAAGGTCCGCACTCCTACGGCGATTTCGGCGGTATCCGGAATGATGTTGGACGCTGTGCCGCCGCCAGCCTTGCCTACGGTCAGAGCCACTGTCTGTCTCGGATCGGTCTCTCTTCCGCTGAGGAGGTTTAGAGCCGTATAGAGCTGATTGGATATGAACAGAGGGTCTATGCAGTCTTGGGGCGTTGAACTGTGACCTCCTTTGCCCTCTATCTTTACCATGAATGTATCCATAGCTGCGGACATTACTCCGGGAGTATAGACTACCTTGCCCACGTCTGTCTGGCTGTCTATATGTATGGCGAAAGCCGCGTCTACTGCCGGATTGTCCATTATTCCTGCTTCCGTCATCAGCCTTGCTCCGCAGCCGCACTCCTCTCCCGTCTGGAACATCAGCTTCACGGTGCCTTTGAGCCCCGGCTCCATTTCTTTAAGAATAGCCGCGGCGCCAAGAAGCATGGCCGAATGCGTATCGTGGCCGCACATGTGGGCTGCTCCCGGTCTTTCAGAAGCAAAATCCACCAGCCCCGCCGCCTCTGTCATGGGCAGAGCGTCCATCTCCGCCCTCAATAAAATACAGGGGCTGCCGCTTCCTATGGTTGCCGTTACGCCGGTGGAAACTTTCATATCCGGATACCCTGCAGCCTGAAAGCTCTTTCTCGTCTTCATGTCCACCGGGCCGCCGCAAAGCTGAGAGGCTATGCCCATATCGGCGAGGCGCTGTCTCACATAGTCGGCGGTATCCGGCAGATAAAATCCCACCTCGGGATTCTTATGTATATGTCTCCTGTCGGCTATTATCTGTTTCTCGTTTCGCAGCGCAGCGTCTAAAATATTGTTCATTTATTTCTCACCTCATCAAAAGGAATATAGTCGAAGTCAAATCCAAAGTATCTCGGGCTGAATACTTCGAGAGCTTCCTCTGTCAGATACTTGTCGTGGATAGGCGATACGACTATACTCACGTTCAGTCCGTCTTTGAGGTGTGAGTTTAACACCGGCCGTCCTGTATCCGTATCTATCACTGTTATGAGGTCGGGGCTGGTGGCGTAAGGCTTTCCGTTTTTCCACAATATATGATTCTCATTTTTGAACCATATCTTATACATGTCTCTGCCGGTGTAGATCTGATAAGTTCCCCACCAGTAGCCGTCATGGTCTGATGTCTCAAGGACGGTAAGTCTGCCTTGTGCGGCTACAAATCCTCCGGAAGCTGCAGCAGCTGCTTCGGCGGCTTTTTCCCTCGGCACTTCGTTCATGGCTTTTCCCACCTGATAAGCCTTAGATAGAGAACGATGCACGAGAATCTTTCTCACATCGCTTCCCTTGAGTACATATCCGGCCTCCGCCATCTCTCCGTACGAAGCCTGGCTCATGAACTTGCCTATTCTTTCGGTAGCCAGATCGTTAAAAGTTCTAATGGTCACGCTGCTGTTTCCCCATGCGTCAAAGTATGCCACTGGGAGGCACGGCATCTTATATATCTCCGGCAGTCCCATGGTAGCCTCGGGAATCGCCCTGCCGGCAGGGTCGCCGTCCAATATGGGAACTCCCATCTTCATTGCCGCCGCTATGCAGCAGGCTCCGTTGGTCCCTCCCGGCTCCGCCACAAATATGCCGTCTACCTTTCTGCCGAGGAACTCCTCCATATTCCTTACCGCTCCTATCAGGATATCGTCCGGCTCGTATACTCTCCGGGTATATCCCATTTTCTCTATCTCTGCTAAGGTATCCGGTGTCTTGGGCGCTATGCTCCCCATGAAGAAAGCGCAGCAGTAAGTCTCATCGTCTTTCATGTCGTCCGGATCTTTGAGTACTATATCAAGCCCCTGATCCAGACAACTGTTCAAAGAATCTCTGCCGATGGCCACGTCTCCTCCGCCGCCTGTGCCGTAAAAAGCGCAGCCCGCAAGGAAATCTTCTATATCCTGTTTAGTCTTAAGTCTCAGCTCTTTCATCACGCCTCTCCTTTCGGTCTTGCCATATGACATCTGACCATGTGTTTTTCTTCATACTGTATCATCCCCGGATCTTCGGAGCGGCATTTTTCCGTAGCGAAAGGACACCGTGTATGAAAGCTGCACCCGGTAGGAAGGTTTACAGGGCTCGGTATTTCGCCCTCCGACGGCACCTGTTTAGGCTTGTAGTTTTCTTCCTCCTCGCTGACTACAGGTATGGACGATAGCAGCATCTTTGTATAAGGGTGCTGCGGGTTGCTGAAAAAGCTTTCCGTAGGCGCAATTTCCGCTATTCGTCCCAGATACATTATGGCCACACGGTCAGCCACGTTTCTCATAAGGCTCAAGTCGTGAGTTATGAACAGGTAGGACAGAGACATCTCTTTCTGCAATTTGATGAGAGTATTTATAATCTTAGCCTGTACAGAAACGTCCAGAGCGCTGGTAGGCTCGTCGAGGACGATGAGAGACGGATCGGTAGCCAAGGCTCTTGCTATGGCTACCATCTGCTTTTCTCCGCCTCCCAGACTGGCAGGATATTTGTACATGTAGTCATAAGGAAGTTCCACAATATCCATCAGCCTTGCGATGTACTTTATATAGTCCTTGTCGCCGCACATCTTATGAATCTTAAGCGGCAGCTTCAATATGTCGAATATGGTTCTCTGAGGATTGAGAGAAGTTCCGGGATCCTGAAACACTATCTGTATTTCTTTTTTAAGATCCAAAGGTCTCTTAGCCAGCGGCACGCTGATGTCACGGCCTAAGAAAGTTATCTTTCCGTCGGTCATGGTTTCCATTCCCACCACATTATAGGCAGTGGTGCTCTTTCCCGAGCCCGACTCTCCTACCAGCCCAAGGGTCTCTCCTCTTGCCAGATCGAAGTCTATGCCGTCTATGGCTTTTACGAAAGCGTCGTTCGTTCCCCTGACAGGGAAGTATTTTTTCAGTCCCTCGACTCTCAGTATTTCCTCTCCTACTTTTATATTCTTGTCCATGGAATTTCTCCTTATTTAGAATTGCTCTTGCCTTCGTAGAGATAGCACGCTACGTAATGTTCAGGCGCCGCCTCAAACATAGGAGGCTGAGCCTCGTTGCAGCGGCTTGAGGCATAAGGGCATCGAGGCGCAAATCTGCATCCTTTAGGAGGATCCAAGTAATTAGGAATGTGCCCCGGTATTCCCTCGGCTATTCCTCCTCCGGCCAGCTTAGGTATGCAGCTCATGAGGCCCTTTGTATAAGGGTGGAGACATTCTTTGAATATCTCTTTCGACGAAGCGGTCTCTACCATGTTGCCCGCATACATGACATATATCCTGTCGGCCATCTCCCTGGCGACCCCCAGCGAGTGAGTAATCAGTATCAACGCACTCTCTTTCTCTTCTACTCTCTGTCTCAGAGTTTTGAGCACCTGATCCTGTATGGTTACATCCAGATTGGTGGTAGGTTCGTCGGCCATTACCAAGTCTCTCGGAGTAGCCAGTGACATTGCGATACAGATTCTCTGTCTCATGCCGCCTGAAAGCTGGAAAGGATAGCTGTCCATTATTCTTTCGGGGTCCGGCAGGGAAGTTTCTTTGAGGGCACTTATGGCTTTCTCTTCCTGCACCTTTTTGTCGCCGGCTCCTTCTATACCTGAGTATCTTATGACTTCTTTGAGCTGCTGGCCTATGGTGAACACGGGGTTCAAAGAAGCTATCGGATCCTGAAATATGATAGAGACGTTTTCGGCGCGAAGCCTTTTCAGCTCTTTCTGAGGCATGGTCAGCACGTCTTTTCCCTTGAAGTATATTTCTCCCTTATCAATTCTGGCCTGCCTGGCAAGGATCTGGGCTATAGCATTGACTGTAGTGGTCTTTCCGCAGCCGGTCTCGCCCACTATGCTTATTCTCTCCTTTTTGTTTACGTGAACGTTGACTCCGTTCAGCACGTGAGGATACCCTTTAAAAGTACGGAAAGAAATGTGCAGGTCTTTTACATCGACCACTTTTTCTGTCGTCAGTTTATTTTCCATCTCTTCCTCCCTTACTCTTCGCTGGACAGCATGTCCTTGATTCCGTCTCCCGCCAGGTTAAAGCCCAGCACTATTATCATGATCGCCAGAGCCGGGAATACCGACATCCACCACTGGTCCGGCAAGAAGTTTACTCCGCTTGAGACCATAGCCCCAAGAGACGGAGTCGGCGGCTGTTCTCCCATTCCCACGTAGCTCAGGGTAGCTCCGGCCATGATTGCCCAGCCCATATCCAAAGTTACTTTTGTCAGAATAGGCGACAAGGTGTTTGGCAGTATTTCTCTGAACAGTATGTGACTTCTGCTGGCTCCGAGGACTTCCGCAGATCGTATATATGTTTCGTTTCGTGTGGAAACCACTATGCCGTATACCAGCCTCGTATACCAAGGCCACCAGGAAACACTGAGAGCCAACATGGCGTTGGTCATGCTGGGTTCCATTATGGATGAAACGCACATTACCAGTATCAGCGCCGGCAGAGCCAAAAATACATCTGATACTCTCATTATGAAATTGGATATGAATTTCCCGTTCCAGTATCCTGCTACAAGTCCCAGTATGCCTCCGAAAGGCACAACTATTATCAGACATCCCACGCCCATGGTCAGGGCTCCTCTGAATGCGTATATGATTCTGCTGAACATATCTCTTCCTGTAGCGTCAGTTCCCAGCAGATGTTCTGCCGAAGGAGCCTGAAGGGCTTCCTGGAATTTGACTACTGCGCCTATATCTTCCGGATACGGCACTATGAATTTATAAAATACGGCCAGAAGAATGACCAGAATTATTATTACAAGTCCTACTACAGACATCTTATTCAGAGAAAATTTATACCACGTCTTTTTAAATTCCGTCAGTCTGTCCTTGTGAGGCAGTTTGGCGGCGTCGACAGAGGAAATGTCTATTTTAGTCTTATCGTTATCCATTTTTTCTCCTCCCCTTCTACTTTTCCTGGAGCCTTACCCGTGGATCTAAGGCCCTTATTACCAAATCTGCCAGCAGATTAAATATTATCACTATGATTCCCAGTACCATCACTACGGCAGAAACAGCAAATACATCTTTGTTAAGCATGGCCGTAAGCCCGTAATTGGAGAGACCCGGATACCCGAATATCTGCTCTACGAGAAATGCGCTTCCGAAGATGCCGGCTATATCCAAAGCCATTACTGATATGGTAGAATTGAGAGACGGTTTCAGCAAATATTTATGAAGTATCTTATTTTCAGGTATGCCGTAGGCTCTTTCCGCATAAGCATACGGCTTATCCAGATTCTCTACCATGCTGGATCTGGTTATACGGGCCGCCTGGCTGATTCCCGCAAAGGACATGACTACGGCAGGCAGTATGAGATGCTTGATTGCATCTAACGCCCCGGCCACATCGCCCTGCAAAAGAAAATCTATGGTATACATGCCTGTCACCATAACAGGAGGGCTTATACCGGCGCTTATTCTTCCGGATATAGGGAGTATCGGCAGCATATATGCGAACATCAGCATGGCGAATACAGCCCATAAGAATGCCGGAGCGCATATTCCGAAATATGACAGGGTTCTGATGATGCCATCCAGCCATTTTCCGGAATATTTCGTAGATACTATTCCCAGAATTATGCCGAAAACTATAATCAAGACAGCTGTAATAAGAGCTAACTCCAGAGTAGCCGGCAAGTAAGATTTGATGTCATCCAGCACAGGTCTCTTGGTCACTATGGATTCTCCGAAATCACCCTCGAGTATGCCGGCTATCCAGTGCCCGTACTGTACTATGTATGAATCGTTTAAGTGCATTTCTTCCCTCAGCGCCTCTACCGCTTCTTCCGGCGCCCTCGGACCCAGAGCCATTCTGGCCGTATCGCCCGGCATGATCCGGACGATAACAAAAATCAGAATGGACAGTCCAACCAGTACGAGGAAGTACGCCAGGATGCGCTTGAGCACCGTCAGTACTTTTGTTTTCATCTTTTGTTCCTCTTCTCTTAAAGTTGGCGAATATCATCTTCGGTTTCTATAGTCTGAAATCCATGAAATACATCTGATAGCCCGCAGGGTAGATAGAATCTGTTCCGCTCTCATAGTCGTCTGCCACAGGCATCTTTTCTATGTAATCCGAGCGATATACGAAGCTGGCGGCCAGATCCGACGCCCAGATGGTAGGGCACAGATCTACCAGTTTTCTTGAGATCTCTTTATATTTTTCATTTCTGGAGTCTTCATCTACCGTAGCCATCGCTTCTTCTATCAGCTTATCTATCTCGCTGTCTTGCAGCCATTCCATCTGCTCCCATGTTCCGCAGGAGGAAGAATGGTATCTCGGCTTCAATGCAGGACCTCCGTCGGCGTAAGCAGGGTTAAAGCTTACGAAAGATGCGTTAGGAGTACTCTCTACCGTCGAAGCGTCGGTCATCATGGTGGCGAAAGGTTTACCTGTGATCTCCACAGTAACTCCAAGCTGGCTCATGCCGGCCTGCATCAGAAGAGCCAGTTTCTCCTGCTGCTCTCCTCCCTCTGTACAGTAAGAAAGGTTGACCTTCATCTCACCGCTGACCAGCTGATCGTAATAAGGTGACTGCTTCAGTTCTTCCATAGCTTTGTCGATATCGTACTTGTACGGATTTTCATCTTCCGATAATGCGGAGGCCATACCTGAGATTATAGGGCCTGTAGGCTTTATGCTTCCTACATATATGTCATTGTTTACAGTGTCGTAATCGAGAGCGTATGCCATAGCTCTGCGGAAATGTACGTCGTCTGTAGGAGCCAGCTGAGTATTAAGAGAGATGTTGAAGTTTCCGCCATTGAGCACTCTCACCAGCGAAGCGCCTCCCTTTTCTACCATTGAATCCAGAGTCTCAGGAGTCTGTGCAGTATCGGTAACGTCAAGCTCGCCTCTTGAAACCATGGTCTTCATGGTAGAAGTTACTACTCCTCCAAGAAGCTTTGCCTCCTTAGGAGCGTTCTCATCTATTTCTCTCCAGTAGTTATCGCTCTGTTCCATAAGTACATATTCTTCAGTGCGCATTTCTTTTATTTTATAAGGACCAGAACCTGCGTCGTTTGTAGTGAGCCAGGCTTTTCCATAATCGCCGAATTCGCCGTAAGAGCCGCTGGGGTCTATATTCTCTTTTACCAGAGCGCTGTCAAGTATATAGAGTCTTGTCAACGCCGTAGGGAAAGTTCCCGAAGGTTCGTTCAAAGTGAATTTTACGGTATGTTCATCTAACACTTCTGTGGACGAAACGACGCCGTGATACAGATACGCAAGCCCTTCTCCCATGGCCAGCATCCTGTCCATAGTGAACTTGACGTCTTCTGCGGTAAGCTTGTTGCCGCTGTGGAACAGTACGTCATCTCTCAGATAGAAGGTATATACCCTTCCTTCGCTGTCAGATTCCCAGCTCTCGGCTACCAGCGGGCTTATGGTTCCGTCATTGTTGGGGAAAGTAAGGCTGTCGTACATATTCACTGCCGCCATCATGTCAGCATCCTTGCTGGCAACGCCGGGATCGACGTATACCGGCCAGTCGATGTTTACTACGACTTGTCCTTCCTGATGTTCAGACGCCGTCTCTTTCTTTCCACAGGCCGCCATCGACAATATAAGTGTCAGTATCAACGCGCACGCTGCGGTTTTTTTAAACATGCTTTTCATAAGTGTTCTCCTCTCATTTTCACTTAGGATTCTTTTATAGCTCCGTCACCTTACAGGTTTACGGTAACTAACGTCATTGTCTTGAATATACTTTTTTGCCTATATAAGTCACTCCGGCAAAGATCCGGCTTATATCCTCCTCCCTTTATCACAGTACTGTTATGGTACCGGCGTCTCCGTCGACTTCCACTTCGGCCTCCTGCGGTATGGCCATAAGTTCTTCCTTGCTTATACCGTCTATCATCGGTATATCTACGTCGTAGAAGGTCTTTGCCATGACTCCGCCTCCGGCGGTGATGGTCTCTATATTGCAGTTTACTATGGCGGCAGGGGCGCAGCCCGTTCTGGCAAGCTCCAGAATTATTGCGGCGCCTACAGTGGAGCCTCTGCCCTCAGGGTATATAAACACCTTGCCTTTGATGCTTTCTCCGTATAATTCGTGCCACTTGTCTATTACTACTCCCGTTTTCGGATTTACTCCTCCGAAAAATCCGAAAGGCCTTTCTGATACTATGGCCCGGCCTTTAGCCTTTCCGCCTACGATTCCTTTTCCCTGAATCTTTTTCATTGCCCTCCTCCTTACTTAAGAATCTGAAACTTGCCTGATACGGCTGATTCTACACATTCTTCAACGCTGGCGAATATCATCTCTGTTCCACATTCGGCAGGGCCGTAATACGAACACTTGCCTGAGTCGGTCATCATGGTCTTGAATCCCCAATCCTTTACGGGAGATATTATCATGCAGGTTTCCGCTCTGATTACCACTCCCAGCTTTTCGAGGTCTTGTCTTATACCCATCTTCTCCGCCAGTCTCAGTGCGTATGAATTGGCGTATATCCAGAACGCCGTGTTAGGATTTATCTTTCTGCCTGCCAAGAGTTTATGAACCTTGACTATTTCGTTTATGGTGTAATGAGGACAGCCGAGAGCTACAAAATCCACTTTGTCGGTTGTGTTGCTGCACATGGCCTTTCTCGTGTTTCTTATGTCTTCTTCCGTAACCTCTATAATCTCCTCCGGCTTATTGCCTCCAAAAGCGGCTTCTCTGCCGGGCGCTTCCGGTGTAACTCCGACTATGTGCATGAGGGCCACAGAGCCTGCTGCTGCTGCCGCTCCGCAGAAGTTCTTAAGGTCTTCGCTGTTAGGGCTTCCTTTCATTCCGTCTACTACGCCTATCCTTGCTCCCAGTTTCTGCCCCAGAAGGTATCCGAGAGCCGGATATTCCCAATTTTCCAAAGGCCTGTCAACATGAAGGTTTATCAGGACCTGCCCTTTTCTGTTTTCATCAAGATGCAGTCCTGTATAAGGCGCTCTTCCCACAATGCCGCAAAAGATGTCTACTATGGCAGTCTGCCTGTTGGTCCTCGCTCCGCAGGCCGTATTGGCATAAGCCACGGCGGAGCTTTCTGACCAGGCCAGGTGTTCTCCCATTCTCGGGGCGGTGAAACCGTAGTAAGGGGTGCAGGTCCAGTTTGGTATGACTCCCATCTTCATCACTGCATTTTCAAGTCTCATCTGCTGTTTTGCGTAATGCTCCGGAGTCTTAGCTCCTCTCCAGTCTTCCGCATCCATTCCGTAAGGGTCTATGGTGACGGGAACGCAGAAGCGTCCTCCCATTTGGGCAATCTTTTCGGCAGTCTCTACTCCTGCGTCGAAAGCGCTTTTGTAAGCGTGAAGCACAAGGTGTACATTTTTGATAGGCACAAACTTTTCGGCTCCGTTGATTTCTCCGATTTTCACCAGAGTCTCCATGGCCAGCTTTGCCGCTTCTCCTCTCGCCCCTGCCAGTATGTCTTTTTCTTCAGCAGTCAAATACATGTTTTCACTTCCCTTCAGTATATTTCTCAAACAATTCCTGCGCGTATTCTATACGGACTTTTTTCTCTCTGACCATCTGTTTCACTATTATCTCGAGTATTTCTCCCTTTGCGCCTACAGTATTGGCAAGATTACGGGCATGCAGCGACATGTGTCCTCTCTGTATTCCCTCTGTAGCCAGCGCTTTCATGGCCGCCATATTGTTGGCAAGGCCTGCGCATGCTATGATCTGACCGAGTTCGGCTGCAGTTTTTACCCCCAATATTTTTACTGCCGTCTTTGCCGCAGGATGAATCTTGGTCGCTCCGCCTACCAGCCCTACTGCCATAGGCATCTCGATGGAGCCTACAAGGTCTCCGTTTTCGTCCTTTTCCCATGTAGTCAATGAAGTATATCTGCCCTTTCTTGCGGCATAAGAATGGGCACCCGATTCTATGGCTCTCGTGTCGTTTCCCGTGGCTATGACTACCGGCACGATTCCGTTCATAATTCCTTTATTGTGGGTGGCGGCTCTGTAAGGATCTGCCTCTGCAAAGGCATAGGCGTTTAGAATCTTATCTACTACTTCCTGTCCTCCTATGGCTTCTTTCTTCCATACTGCTCTTGCTCTCACAAGTCTGTGGTCTGCAAGGTTTGAAAGAATCCGAAGTTCTACGCTTCCGCCCGTGATCTCTTCTATGTAAGGAGCTACAGCCTCTGCCATTGTGTTCACAGCATTGGCTCCCATAGCGTCTCTCGTATCCACCAAAAGATGGACTATCACCATGATCCCTTCTAATGTCTCTATAGTCCTGACTTCTACATCTTTTACTCCTCCTCCCATCTTCACCAGCACCGGATCCTTTTCGTTGCAAATCCTGATTATCTCTTCTTTCTTTTCAAGAATCATGCTCTTGGAAGCTTCCGGAGTAGTAACGCCTATCACCTGTATCTGCGCTATCATCACGTTGCCTGACGAGGAAGCCTTGAATCCTCCTGACGGCCTTGCCATTTTAGCTGCGTTGGAGCAGGCGGCCACTACCGACGGTTCCTCGCATACCATGGGAACAATCACATCTCTTCCATTGATAGTGAAATTGAGCGCCACACCCATAGGCAGGGCGAATTTCCCTATGACATTTTCTATCATATGGTCTGCCTTGTCCCGGTCCAGAGAATCGGCAGAGGTCAAAATTTCTTTTTCTTCTTCCGTAAGGGACGCAAATTCCGCCACCTCTTCCAACCTCTTCTCCATAGGCAATTTAAAAAATCCCGAATAGTTGCTGTCTCTCATTTTATCTTTTCCTCCTTCTCACGGTTTTGATCTCATCACACTGGTGAACGAATCAAGCTTACGTCCCAATATTTTTTCTATCATTCTTTCTATTTTGTAGCATTTCTCTTCATTTATGCCTGTCTCTATTCCCATGTGATTCACCATGGTTACGAAGTCGCATGTCTCCACCAGTCCCGTTCGGCCTGACTCATAGTAGTATTCTCCCGTTCCTTTTACCGGAATTCTGTCCACTATATTTGCCACTTGACCTCCTATGCCTCCTACGGCAGTATCAAATACCGTTACGCCTGCTTCCATGGCGGCATAGTATGAAGCCAGCCCCATTCCTCTTATATCGTGTGCGTGGAATGAGTGCATATTGACGTCGGGGTATTTTTTGAGTATGTTGCTGAAATATTCATATACTGCGTCCGGCGCTGCTATTCCGTCAGGGTCCGAATGTTCGATCTCGTCAAATCCTATGTCAAAGGATCTGTCGACAAATTCGTAGGCTTTTTGTATCGGAACTTCTCCCTGTATAGGGCATCCGAAGATGGTTCCTATGTTGGCAAATACTTTTTTAACTCCTGCATCGTGCAGGAGTTTCACGTTCTTTTTTGCTTCTTCAAAAAGCTCTTCATGGGTTCTGTTCATATTCTTTCTTGCGTATGCTTCGCTGGTGGCCAGCTGTCCGCACATAACGCGGTCTATCTTTGCGCCTGCGTCCATGGCTCTGGCCACTCTCTCGCACGCTTTTTGATTGAGGGCTAAAACCGTATATTCTACTTCGTCGTTCTTTGGCAGCCCCTTGAGCAGTTCAAGTATATCCTTGAACTGAGGAACGTATTTTATGTGGCTGAAAGTCCCGACTTCGATCTTTTTAAACCCTGCCTCGATGAGTCTTTCGGCTATCCACAGCTTGGCCTCTGTGGGGACAAACATCTCTTCGTGCTGAAATCCGTCTCGAAGTGTCACATCCCAAATTTCCACTTTCTTCGGTAGATTCGTGTTCACTTGTATACCTCTCTTATCTGCTTTGTTCAGCTTCATTTTTGATTAGATTTTACAATCGCAATATTTGTGCCATAATGCAGCTTATTGTTGTATGATTCGGTCAAATCGTTGAAATTCCAACAGAAGAAAAGAAAAGAAAAGAAAAGAAAAGAAAAGAAAAAAGGTGTCAACCTGAGGTTGATACCTTTTTTCTTTTCTTATTTTGCCAAAAACGACACGTTTTTTAATTTTGGTGGTAGCACATACGGCACTATTTTACTTTTATGCCATAATTGGCAACCTTTCTGTAAAAGGTTCTCTTGCTCATTCCCAGAACTTCCATAGCCTTCGTCCTGTTGCCCTGACAATCTCTGATCGCCGCTTCGATCATATTCTTTTCGAAATTCTCTACTTCCTCCTTCAGCGTAGCGCCTGCCGGGAAAGTACAGCTGACAGACTCAGTTCCGTTGCTCCCCTGATTTTCTTCGTATTTTCCTCTTATGCTCTCGGGTATATCCCTGATCGTAATGGTATCCGTCTCGCACAGAACCACGGTGCTCTCGATAGTATTCTGCAGTTCTCTCACGTTGCCCGGCCATCCATAGGACAGGAACATCTGATATACTCCTCTGTCTATCTTCAGTTTACGCTTATATTTTTCGCAGTATTTCTGCAGAAAATAATCTGTCAGCAGAATCACGTCGTTTCCTCTCTCTCTGAGAGGCGGTATGCTGATGGACACGACGTTGAGCCTGTAATATAGATCCTCACGGAACTCTCCCCTCTGAACCATCTCCTCAAGTCTTCGGTTGGTGGCCGCAATAACTCTAACATCTATGGGGATATTTCTCTGGCGGCCCACCTTGTCTATCTCGCCTTCCTGAAGGACTCTCAAAAGCTTGGCCTGCATCTGATAGGGCATATCTCCGATCTCGTCGAGAAACAGGGTTCCTCCGTCGGCCAGCTGAAATTTGCCCAGTCTTCCCCCTTTAGAAGCCCCCGTGAAAGCTCCTTCCTCATATCCGAACAGCTCGCTTTCTATCAGGGAGTCCGGGATAGCCGAACAGTTTATGGTGATGAAGGGCCTGTCCTTTCTGGCGCAGTGGCTCTTTATGAGGTTTACGATGACTTCTTTTCCCGTGCCGTTCTCTCCCCGAAGCAGTACCATGGTATCGGTATTGGCTACTTTCAGAGCTTTGTTTACACAATCCAAGTAAATCTTGCTTTCTCCTATTATCTTGTTTTCTTCCAGGAATTTTCGGGCCTGTATCTGCTGATTGTATTCTTCGGCCACCGCAGTCATCTTCTTTATCTCTTTGTTGAGCCGATTTTCTTTAGTGACGTCGGTAAATACCGAATAGGCACCTACCATGTCGCCGCCGCTTATCAGAGGATGCGTGCTTATGTCTACATACGTATTTATACTTTTTATGAGCCTGTTCTTTATGTTCTGCGTCTTCTTCGTCTTGAGCACATCCAAAAGCGCCGCTTCCGGCTCTATTATACTCAGATAACGTCCAAGTATCTTGCTTATGTTTATCCCCAGAATATTGCCATATGCGGGGTTTACATAGAAGATACGGCTGTCCCTGTCTATGACCACTAATCCGGCGTCCATGGTGTCCAGTATCTGGATAAATGAATTTTCCTTCTGTTTGCTTATCAG
Organism: Firmicutes bacterium CAG:145; assembly: GCA_000435715.1. GTDB lineage: Bacteria > Bacillota > Clostridia > Peptostreptococcales > Anaerovoracaceae > Fimisoma. The sequence continues at coordinate 52,467 of FR882595.1, read as the reverse complement.
GTATACGAGCCGCTCAGTCTTTACTGCCCCTACGAGATGGCCTTCTTTATCTACTACGTTCACATATTCGTGATGCGCCGAATTGAATATGGACATGTCGATATCTTTAAGATATAGGGATTCTTCAAGCTGGAGCTTCGATTCTTTATTCTTTATGTTGGGATTCATCAGGTCTCTTATCGTAAGCATTTATATATCACCTCTCAGCGTTTCTGCCCTCATTGTATCACATGTAGGCAGGAGGTTCCACCATTTATGCCGGGCCGCCTTTCAAAATTTAACTTCTGTTTATACTTTTTACAATACTCGTATGTCATAACCCATCGATTATATCAGAGGCTGCGCTTGCTGCGGTGAAAAACAGCGCATGCTGTATTCTACAGAGAAAAGCGTAAATTCTACAACAGAATTTGTTAAAATGGTTGTAGAATCGCAATAATAAATCAAAATTTACAGCATACCCGCCTTCGTACCGTCATTCAGGCTGTTTTTCTTCCTAAAATGCTGTAGAATCAGTACAAAGAGTTAAGAAAATACAGCATGCGGCTCTCCGGCAGCAAAGCCAGCAATCTGCGGCAGCAGAGACAGCTACTTGCAGCAGCCACCGTCGTGATAGGACTCATCTGCATAGGCTTCATCTGGCTGGCTCTGGCGGGGGGCCTATCGCAGACGATTACATCGAGAAACCTTTCTCTCCCAGCGTACTGGTAGCCCGAGTTAAGGCTGATCTTTCTCAGTTTGAACGAGCGGCGGGGCATAAAAAGCCGCTGAATGAAATAAGGATAGGAAATATAAGCATCAATACCTCCACGCGGTACGTCTTTTCAGGTGGCAGAGAGGTTTTTTAAGAACAGAGAATATGAACTGCTGTTCTTTATGATGACCACCGCAGATATAGTCTTCGGCCGCGAATCTCATTACGAAAAAGTATGGGGACTGGAGGCTATGGGAGACAATACCACAGTTGCCGTCCATATAAACCGTCTTCGCAAAAGGCTCGAGGATGATCCCCAGAATCCCCGTCATATAGAGACTGTCTGGGGAGCCGGCTACCGTTTCAGAGGGTGCTGATACGTCCCCTCTTTAGTCTTGCGGTCTATGGCGTTTTTCCCGTATAACGTCCGGTATATTTTTTACTCGATAAGTGGCAGCCTCCATAGCAGCTTAATTTATTTTTAGTTTGGATTTATATTAACCGGAGTTTAAACATATATTTTATACTTGCTATACTAAGAAAAAAGGGGGGTATCAAAATGAATACGATAAAACAGAAAATCTTGAAAACAGACTTTAAAAAATTTTTCAGGACGTTCATGCCGTTGGCGCTTACCTTATCTTTATGTGGCGCAGCAGCCTTTACCTTAAATCTTGCCGCAGTCATCATATTCATCATTACTCGAAGCTTCATAAGGCAGAGATGTCCGTCCTGCGGCAAATGGCAGCCTTTAGATTTTGAATACTGTTCAGAATGTGGAGAACATCTGGTTAAAAAATGCAGGCAATGTGACTGCGCATGCGAGTTCGGCGATAAATTTTGTAAGAATTGCGGAAGTCTTCTAAATGACAAATAAAAGCAAATATGAATTATTGATAAATAATACGCTTCTGATAAGTGTCGGAACTTTTGGATCAAAGATTCTGACGTTTCTCATGACCCGTTTTTATACCGAGGCTTTGACTCCGTCGGATTACGGCGAAGCTGACCTGATAATACAGACTGCTAATCTGCTTATCCCTTTAGTTTCTGCCGGAATTGCCGACGGCGTATTTCGCTTTGTCCTGGAGACCGATGATGAACATACGGCAAAACGAAAGAGTATCTTTTCCTCAGGGTTTTATACCATAAGCGCAGGAACAGCTATACTTGCTGCGCTCTCGTCGTTTATATCTATTCCGGGTTTTGTGAGCGAATACAAATGGCTGTTGATCTGGTTTATCTCAGCCTCATGTTATCACTCTCTGTGCGCTCAGTTCATACGCGGCGAAGGCAAGACCCGTCTGTTCGCATATCAGGGAGTGCTCAACACAGTATTGGTCATAGTTTTCAGCATACTCTTTCTCTCAGTCTTTGAGGCGGGAACCCGCGGATATATAATTTCCATAACCTTAGCCGATTCTATCTGCGCTCTGTATCTTGTGGCGGGGCAAAAACTATGGCGTCTCATGGACATTCACCTTAAGCCCGGCATGTGGCGCAAAATGATGAGATACAGCCTTCCTCTCGTTCCCGCCGCTCTGTTCTGGTGGATAACTTCTGTTTCCGACAGATACATGATCACCTGGTTTTTAGGATCCGGCGCCAACGGCATATATACTGTAGCGAGTAAAATACCTGCCATAATAACACTCATATCAGGGATGTTTCTCGAAGCATGGCAGTTTTCTGCTGTCCGCGAATCCCGAGGCAGCAGAAGATCTTATATCAGCTTTTACACCAATATCTGGAGTATGTTTCTGACGGTCATGTTCATAGGAGGCAGCATCATAATCGCCTTTTCTCCGGCGACAATACGGCTGCTGGCAGCTTCGGAATATTATTCGGCGGCAGAGTATCTGCCGATACTGACAGCAGCGGCTATCTTGTCATCGCTGGTCTCTTTTATGGGCAGCGTTTACATTGTAACTAAGAGAAGCTCTCTGTCATTTTTAACGACCGCCGCAGGGGCGTTATTCAATATTATTCTCAATTTTCTGCTGATACCGACTCACCTTGGCATATATGGAGCTGCTATAGCTACTCTTTGCAGTTATCTCCTTTCATTTTTGATCAGAATCGTCAGTATCAGAAACATCCTCCCCTTCAGACTATATGGCGGCAGGCTTTTCATGAGCGTTTTGATAATCGCCGTTCAGATAATTTCCTCATCATTGGGCGGCCATCTAAATACCGGTATACAGCTCTCATGTTTTTTATCTCTGGCAGTTATCAATATTCATCCTCTGATCACTTATGTTAAGTCAAAAAAGTGATGCAGCTGGGGAATCATAAAAGCAGTTCATCCTTTTCTCGCCGACAGTAATGTCATAACAAAACGGAGATTTTTTCGCCCCCGATTTCTGTACGAGCCTTAATCTTATATTCGCCTGACCTAAACCTGCAACATAAAAGACGGCCCGTGGTGCCAGCCGTCTTTTGTTAAAATCCATATGTACTCTTATATTGTATGCTGTAGCAAGCTTATTAATAGTTCTCGCATCTTACTTCGAAGAAGCTCTGAGGATGAGAACATACTGGGCATACCTGAGGTGCCTTCTTACCCATTACCAGATGTCCGCAGTTTCTGCACTCCCACATAGTCTCTCCGGACTTTTCGAATACGGCCTTCATCTCAACGTTGTTCAGAAGAGCTCTGTATCTTTCTTCGTGGTGTTTTTCGACCTCTGCTACCATTGCGAACTGAGCCGCAAGAACGTCGAAACCTTCTTCTTTTGCTTCTTTTGCAAACTGAGCGTACATGTCAGTCCACTCATAATTTTCTCCTTCTGCTGCTGCAAGCAGATTCTGAGCAGTATCTCCCAATTCTCCGAGAGCCTTGAACCACATCTTTGCGTGTTCCTTTTCATTGTCGGCAGTCTTCTGGAAGATAGCCGCAATCTGCTCGTATCCTTCTTTCTTTGCAACGCTTGCAAAATAAGTATATTTGTTTCTGGCCTGTGATTCTCCTGCAAATGCAGTCATTAAGTTAGCTTCTGTCTTAGTTCCTTTTAAGTCCTTCATGTTCATTTCCTCCTGTGATTTTTATAATTTTTCAGATCCGTTTTTCCTGACGGACCAATGAAATCCATACGCACCGGTCATTCTCCGGCAGCCTCGCCGGTCTCTTTCTCTCTACATTCGTCACATATATAATAAGCGTTGAGCTCATAAAACGAGATATCATCTCCTGTAACGCTGCGGATAGCCTCCTCTACTCCCGTAAGGTGAACGTCTTTTATCCTTCCGCATTTCTGACATATGAGATGATCGTGAGGTCTGATCATCGTATCGAATCTGTCAGAAGTACCCGGAAGAGTAATCCTCCTGACGATCCCTTCTTCCGTAAGAGAATTGAGGTTTCTGTACACGGTACCAAGCGCAATGTTAGGCATCTCTTCTCTCGCTCTGAAAAAAATTTCTTCAGCCGACAGGTGCCCATGTGACCGTTCGATTATGGTCAATACCAACTTTTTCTGTTTCGTCACGGTAACACCTTCTTTTTTATTTTTTAGGAACAATTCTTATTCCTAAAACTATAATACGACTTTTAACTCTATTTGTCAAGGGTTATTTTTTCGATTCTGTCAAAAGCTTCTCCGAGCTTTTGGATGCCTACCGTACATGCAAGTCTGAGATATCCTTCTCCGCAGCGTCCGAACGCATTTCCGGGAAGTAGCAGCACGTGAGCCTTATCAAGAATCATCTCAGAGGCCTGCGTGCTCGATAAGCCGCTTTCTCTTATATTTATGAAGAGATAAAAGCTTCCTTTTGGCGGCGTTTTAACGCTCATCCAGGAGACTCTGTTGACTCTATCTGCGGCGTAGTTCATCCTCTTCTTATATTCTTCTATCACAGGCGGCTGAACAACTTTTCTGTTCCTGAGAGCATGTATGGCCGCTCTCTGAGACGGAGCAGGAGCCGAATATATTATATTTTCGCTCATATCCTTGAGAACCCTTATTATATAGGAGGGAGCGATGATATTTCCTACTCGCCATCCCGTCATTATGAAATTTTTTGAAAAAGAATTTATAGTTATGGTTCTCTCTCTCATCCCCGGCATACACATAAAAGGAATGAAATCCTTCTCAAAGCTATACGAAGTATATATGTCATCTGCTATGACGATGAGATCATATTTTTCTACTATCTTCGCCAGCTCTTTCATTGTATTTTCGGACAAACAGCTTCCGGATGGATTGGACGGCGTATTAATTATAAGCGCCTTTGTCCTCTCATTGATGAGGCTCTCGAGGCGGCCTGAGTTGATCTGAAAATCTTCTTCTTCGTAAGTATCAAGCTCTACAGGCACTCCGCCGGCCATCTTCACCTGAGACGTATACGGGGTAAAGAAAGGCGCCTGTATTATGACTTCGTCGCCGTCATCTAAGATAGCCTGCAAAACGCTGTACATGGCGATCAGCCCCGAGGCTGTGACGATCACCTCGTCCTGAGCTATATCCAGATCATACTCTTCTTTATAGAAGTTTCTTATCTCCTGCCTCAGCTCAGGATCTCCGTACATGTTGGTATATCTGGTATGACCTCTAAGCGTATCCTCATATGCTCCGTCTATTATTATCTTGTCGGTGATGAGATCCGGGTCGCCTATGCTTAAGTTTATGCAGTCATCATAACGGGCAGCCTTTTCGTTGGTGCTTCCGAAAGGAGTACCTATTTCTTTCCAATATTTTTTTGAAATAAAGCGATGTTTCATTTTTCTTGTCCTCCAGTTTTAAGTCATATGCTTTCATCGTTGCAGATGAATATTCTAACGGCAAAAGACAATATCTCATAGTTCTTTGTCTCGAACACGTTCATTCCTATTATGTTGCTTATATTCTTCAGCCTGTACCTGATAGTATTTTTATGCTGAAGCATAGCCTGAGCAGTCTTCTGTATATCTGCGTCGTTAAGTACGTAATTTATGGCCGTCTCCAGCAGATTACCCTTGGTCTCAAGATCGTAATCCTCGAGAGGCTTTATATAATCACGGCAGAACTCTTTCATTACGCTGTCCGTGCAGTAAGGAAGAATCACCTTATATATACCCAAGTTTTCATAGAGAACGTATCCCGACGCCTCGCCGCTGTCCAAAGACGCCGCATATTTGCTTTCTTCGAAGCAGTTCTTTATCTGCCAGAGCAGATGATGTACGGCGCTTATACCTACCCTGAATCCTCCGGCGGCTTCGCCGAACATTTCTATAAAAGGTTTTGCCAGTTTTTCCGCGTCTACGCATGTAAACATTTCCCTCGAATGAATTATGAAAAAACCATCTCTGTAGTAGAACATGGAATCAGAGGCCGTCATGAGGGCGCTGTCTTCTATGAGCTTCTCCATTTTTAGATATTCTCTCGGGCCGAACTGCCCCTTGGCCTTAAAGAACATAGCCACCATATCAGTCTTGAAAGTAGGATTTATGTCATAGGAAATACTCTCGAGGAGACGGTAGTCGGAGCCGCTCCTGAGGATCTCGTCCACTTTGCTTTCTCTGTAGTGAAGAAGCTCATAATGTCGTATCCGCTCGGAGATCAGCACGATGAGATCCTCAAAGTGAATGTTGCTTCCCTCTATGACCAATATCGGAAAATTCATGGTATCGGCGTATCTTATCACATTCTCATGTATGGGAAGATGAAAGATGTTCTTTATTATCAGCCCGCTGCACTTTCTTGAAGCCAGATTTTTCACTGCGTCCATTATGAGGTATTCGTTGTCTTTGGCATACAGGAAGCTGGTCATTACTATCATATTCTCGTCTCTGAAATTAGTATTGTACCATTTTTCTCTGACTCCCTCGACGAATTCATAATCGAGGATGCCGCATTTTTCGACAGCTTTATTGAGGCCGCCCCTGCCTGCGATCAGTTTCAGGTCGGCAAACTCCGGAAAGTTGCTTATGTCTTCGACGGTTACTTTCATTTTTTCCTCCAAGTAAATATCTATTTTAAATGTCAGCGTTTCCCTGCGCAATCTTTTTATCTTTGTATTATAACACAAATTTATGAAAATTAAATTATGTTCTCGTATAATTTGTTGAGATTTTATGTTTTAACCGTGAATTATATAATTAAAGTATAGATAAATGACCGCTTTGAGGAGGAGACATTATGAAGTTAGATGAATTTGTGCTGGAAAACTGGCTCAATCCGGCTGCCAACAGCCCTAAAAACAAAGTATATCTGGGAGGAAGCTGCGTTCTTCCTATGACAGTAGAAGAACTATTCGAACTGACAGGAGAAAACCTGGACAGCTTTCTTGAAGATTTAAAGAAGATGAACCTTGGTTACGGCTTCTTTGCCGGTACGCCGAGACTGCGTGAAGCCGTGGCTAAACTATACAAAGGCGTGACGGCTGAAGACGTAATACTGGTACACGGCGGAACAGGCGCCAACAATACCGTGGTCTATACTCTCATAGAGCCTTCGGACAACGTCATCTCCATCATGCCCAACTATCAGCAGTACTATTCTATCCCAAGATCTATAGGGGCCGAAGTCCGAGAGATAGATTTAAAACCTGAAGACGGCTATAAGCTGAATCTTTCTGAGGTGCGCAAGGCTGTAGATTCAAATACGAAGGCTATCATGCTGACGAACCCCAACAATCCGACGGGGTCTCTCCTGGAGCTTGAAGAAATGCAGGAGCTGGTAGCGATAGCCAAGTCTGTGGACGCCTGGATAGTATGTGATGAAATGTATCGAGGCCTTAAGAAAGAATATATGCCTTCGATGGCTGATCTCTACGACAAGGCTATAGTGACCTGCAGTTCCTCAAAGATCTATTCTATGGCCGGTACCAGATGCGGCTGGATCATCTGCCGTGATCCCGAAGTCAGGTGGGAGTTGTTCAACAGGAGATCTTATGATTCTATCTGCGGAGGAGTTTTTGACGAATGGATCTTTGCCATAGCTCTCGAGCATGCCGACAAGATATTCGAACGCAGCAGAAACATAGTAGAGCATAACAAAGCCATCGTGGATAAATGGCTGGACGGACATAAGTATCTACATCAGTATGCAGACGCCTACGGAACTACTTATCTCATTCACTATGATCTAAATGTGGGTTCGGAAAAATTCTGCGACGATCTGCTGGATCAAAAAGGAGTGCTGATCTGTCACGGAGACTGTTTCTACCTGCCTCATACCTTCCGCCTTTCTCTTTCACACGCAGAGGAGCTGGAAAAAGGCCTAACTCTCATAGATGAATATATCGAGGAACTAATATCTCAGGGCAAGGCAATAAACCGATAATACCATGAGAAGCTTGTCATATAATGTTTCCTGCATGAGGCTTCTAACGGAAGCTCTCGTGCAATAGAATTTTATGCCGAAAGGGCCCGCACCTCGAAGAGGC